>CABVRZ010000002.1:179790-222761 GCA_902500775.1 uncultured Nitrospira sp. | reverse complement strand
TTGTGGGATCGAGCGGCCCGGCACTCCCCAAGGGGTGCCGGGCCGTGTCGTTTCTTGGGGTCAAACAGTGGAAATATTGTACCGTTGGCATAAATGTGGTCACCGCTTTTTAACATAAGTATCTGATATTTCTTAAACTACACTCAGATACGTAACCCATCCACCCATCCGGCTCGACTTCAGAAAATGTGCATGGTACCCTGCGCGCGATTTTGTTTGCTGGAGGGATCACCCGTGCTGCCCTTGCTGCTTGCCGGGCCCATTCTTCGCCGCGCGGAACCGATGCTTGTCGCGGTGTGGCTCGCCTTCTCAAAACCAGTGATGGTTTCATTCGAGGTCTGGGGTTCCCAGGTCCACGATGCGAGTTTGAACGAACGATTCTCAACTACGATCAGCCCGCTACAATCCAAGTCCAACATCGCATCCACCATTCGGATCGGCGACAACCTCCACCTAGCGCTCGTCACGTTTCGCGTCGAACCAACTCACGCGCTTCTGCCGGGTCGCATCTATTCCTACAACCTCGTGATCACCGAGTCAGAGGGCAAGGTGCACGACCTGAAGAGCCTGGGGCTCTTGAGCGACGGCACGCTCCACGGGCATCCGCACTTGGCGATGGGATACGAACCGGGATTTCTGCCGACGTTTATGCTGTCGCCAGCGGAGCTGACGGACCTGCGGATCCTCCATGGGTCGTGCCGGCGGATGACACAGGAGATGCATGATGGAATGGCGTGGATCGACGATCTGATCCGCGAAGCGCGGCTCGCCGATCCGATCCACCGGCCGCACCAATTGTGTCTCACGGGCGATCAAATTTACGCGGACGACGTGGCGTTGCCCTTCTTGCCGCAGTTGATCACGCGCGGCCGCGAGCTTCTCGGTAACAACGAGTTCCTCCCAACACGTTGGCCAGGGCCTGGCGCCACGTACTGGCCAGCGGACGCCAAGCATTTTCCTCCGGCTCTTCGACGCGACGTCGTCGTCTCCGAGGCCCGCTTCACGACGATCGACTATCACAGTCACCTGCTCTCGTTCGGCGAGTTCGCCGCGATGTACCTCCTGGTGTGGTCGAATGTGCTCTGGGACAAGGCTGCCCTGACCACGTTTGATGAGATCCTGGAGCGTCTTTTCGCGAGCGGTCCGCCCTGGGATTATCTCGGCATGCATTTCCAGCAGCGCAACGCCTCGGACGAACCGAAGATCGAGCGGGCGCTGTTCGAGAAGTTCCTGGATCTCGTGTTGCCCTCGGGTAGCGGACCGAACGCGCTTACGCTCGGCGAGCTGCGCGCGACGTTGAAGCCGAGGGACCTCGATGCCGAGCCTGGGTGGCGTTTCGCGCTGGAAGCACGCCTGTTCCTACCAGAGCGGCGGCAACAGATCCTCGATCATGTGAACGCCGATCTTGACGGCCCCAAGAAGGTGACACCCGCGAACGATGAGGAGCGGGCGTGGTTAGCGGACAAGCACGAAGGACGGAAGAAGATCTTTCGGATCGTCGACAGTCTTCCGCAGGAGGAGCAGCCCGCGTTTCAGACGTTCTACGCGGCGCTGCAGAGCAACTGGGGTGGCCTGTACGACACCAAGCGCAGCATGCGAAAGCGGCAGGTGGAGCTCTTCTACAACGATCTGCCCAAGGTTCGTCGCGCGCTGGCGAATGTGCCTGTCTACATGATGCTCGACGATCACGAGGTCACCGACGACTGGAACCTCAATCCCTTGTGGAAAGACCGGGTCTACACGAACCCGCTCGGGAAGACGGTCTTGCGCAACGGGATCCTCGCTTACGCCCTCTTCCAAGGCTGGGGCAACGATCCGGACTATTTTGAAGACGGACCGGCCGCCGAGCTGCTCACTCGCGCCCAGGAGCTGTTCCCGATGGGTGCGACTGCTTCATCAAATGAACCCGAGGCTGCCGAACGCCTCAACACACTGTTCGGTCTCGACGGCGCCGAGCGGCCTCCCGTGCGGTGGCACTATTCGGTGTCATGCGCGAGGCACATGTTACTGGCGCTCGACAATCGCACACGGCGAAGTTTTGTGTCCCGACTCGGCCCTCCCGGCAACATCGCGATTCCCGGGATTGCGGAGCAAATACCCGAGGGGCCTTTACCCGCGGGACTGGAAGTCCTCATCGTCATCGCGCCGTTGCCCATCATCGGTCCGCCGGTCTTCGATGAGGTTGTGGCGCCGCTGGCCTATCGCGTCTACGACCTGGTCAGTTGGCAGATGCACCGCGACGACGAGCTCAGAGGGATGCCGGGGACCAACCCTGATGCGATTGAAGCCTGGGCGTTCGATCCGAAGACGATGGAGGCTCTGCTCAAGCGGCTTGAGCCGTATCGGCGCATCGTCTTGTTCTCAGGAGACGTCCACAACGGGTCGACGCAGTACCTGAGTTACTGGAAGAAGGGTGATTCGGAACCTGCGCGATTCGTGCAGTTCACCTCGAGCGGTGTCCGGAACGTGATGCCAAGCTTCCTCCGAGTAGTGGACCGGAGTTTTGCGCTGGTTCAGCGGATCATCCGAGCGAACATCGGAGTCACAAGGCTCGGATGGAATGAGCGGATGCCACCACCCCTCCACCTCCCGCCGGAGAACGAGGGTGTAGTGCCGGTGCTCGCCACGAAGCTCGCGTCGAGCCCGGTGCTTGTCCCTGCGAGAGGATGGCCTGAGTCGACATCCTTCGCACGACTACCTGACTGGCGCTGGCGTGCACACGTGGTGCGCGACGAGCGTTCCGACAGCGACCGACCCGAAGCAGCACGGCCAGCGCCATTGCCGACAGGGATCAACGCGGCTTCACTCGACGGGTACCGGCAGCTCGTGGCGCGGCATGTGAAGCAGTTCAAGAAGGCGTTACACGGACGCCAGGTCCTGATGGCCAACAACCTGGGACGAATCCACTTTGAGCAGTCACCGGAGGCGATTCACGCGGTGCAGGAGCTCTTTGCCGTCCATCCGACCGCCGCGGATCCTAAGAAGGCCGAGGTCTACGCGCTCCATCGGGTCCAATTGGCTGCGCTGGGCTCCGCGACCATCGACGAGGCTGCGCCGACGTTGGGAGAGGCCGAATGAGCGAATCCACAAGGCCGACAAAATCCAAGAAGCGTGTCATCCAGCGAATCGTCGGTTGGTTCGTCGACGTGTACCTCTGGGCTCAAGAGACGCTCACCGACGAGCAGGCCCGCAAGGCCCTACTCACCGATCTCGGATTACCACCGGACTCGGACACGAGGCTCGATTTTCCAAAGGATAGGCTGGATAGTCTCCAGCGCTACCGCGCGACGCAGGACGTCGACGCGAAGGCATTTCTCCAGGCCGTCGAAGACCTTCAAACAATCGCGGAGTCGGTGAAGGCGTTCGCCGCCGCGGCTGGCGTGAGCGGCGAAGCTGCGATCGAGGAGCTCACGCACCGGATCTTTCACGTGCTCGCGCTCAACTACGTGCGGATACATCAGCCCACGCTGTACTGGGCGATGCAGCCCTTCGGCTTCATCGAGGAATCGCTGACAACGCACTCGACGGCGAAGGCGTACCCCGAGCGTTTCGTCTCGTTCTTCAGTGGCATCGGCGATCACCTCAAAGGGCTGGGATGTCATCTGGATACCGAAGAACAAGCCAAGGCGTTCTCAAACCTCCTGTTCTTCTCGTTCTCCATGGTGCTTGTCTTCTTCGGACGAAAAATTGTGTCATCGATCTCGGAGAACTTCAATCATAAGAATCTGATTGAGCCGATGTACGGCTGGGAACCGGCGCCACGCGAGGCCCCGAACGACGCCGACCGATTGTCCGATCAGATTCTGTCGGTCCTGATCCGCCACCCGTTCCAGCGGCCGTCCGAGATCGACGAGGTCAGCGAGGCCAACGCAAGCTGTTCCTTCATGCTCGTACCGCGCGTGCATGGCGGTCCTGGCCTACTGATGGCCCTGGGCGGCGCGCTGCAGTTCGACGTTCCGATCGACGACGACTGGACCTTCAGCTTCCGAGTGCGGTCGGCCAATGCCGCCGACTTCCTGATCCGATTCGACGAGCTCGCTGTCGAGGCGAGTGCTGCGACCGATGTCGATCTCAGCGCGACCATCGCAGTAAGCGGCGAGGAGTCAGGTGAACCGTACATCATCAGTATCTCGGATCACACGCGACTCGAGCTAGGACAATTGGCGCTCTCCGCCGACCTGTCGCCGACCGGAGCGGGCATCAAGCTCAAGGCAACTGAGAGCGCGTTGGTGATCGACGCGCAGAACGACGGGGATGCCTTCATCTCGGACGTGCTGCCCAAGCAGGAGACACGGGTCGCGTTCGAGTTTGGCCTGGGCGTGGCGAGCGGGCGCGGGCTCTATCTCGAAGGCGGTGCGGGCTTACGGTCGATTATCCCGATCGCCAAGTCGATCGGGCCGGTGACGATTCAGCATCTGCAGCTCGGTCTGGTCCCGACGACGGAAGGCAACCGGAGTGAGTTGGTCCTTACCGCAACCGTCGGGATGGCATTCGAGTTGGGACCGTTTCGCGCGAGCGTGGATCAGATCGGCTTCAAGACGAAACTCGACTTCGCGAGCAAGACGCCCAATCTGGGCTTCGCGGATCTCGCTGTCGGTTTCCAACCGCCACAGGGTATCGGCCTCTTCATTGAAGGAGACGTTGTCAGCGGTGGCGGTTTCCTGATCCTGGATCCCGACCAGGGCCGGTACGCGGGCGTGCTGCACCTCGATCTCGGCGGCGGGGTGGCGCTCAAAGCGATTGCGCTGCTCGACACGCGGTTGCCAGACGGCAAGAGGGGCTACTCCCTCCTCGCTATCGTCACAGTGGAGGGCCTTGAGCTCTTTCCCCTCGGGTTCGGGTTTTTCCTCTCGGGACTGGGCGGTCTCATCGGCATCAACCGCACCATTCTGCAGGAGCCGCTTCTCGCCGGTGTTCGCAACCACTCGCTCGATCACATTCTCTTCGCGGAGGATCCGGTTCGAAATGCGCCGGCGCTCATCGCCACGGTCGGCACGGTATTTCCCCCGGCCAAGGGACGGCACCTGTTCTGCGCGATGCTCCAGGCCACGTACGGCAAACCGGCCTTGATGCACGTCCATCTCGCGCTTGGTATCGAGTATGTCCCGGGCGAGGACTCCGGCATTTCGAAGTTCTTCGTGATGGGCCAGATCAAGTCCCTGCTACCCGACAAGGATCGGGATTTGATTCGTCTGCACATGGACGTGGCCGGCGTCGTGGACTTCGAGCAGAAGACTGCGGCATTCGAAGCCTCGCTCTTCGACTCGCGCTTGGCGCGCACGTTCACGATTGCCGGCGGTATGGCGCTGCGGGCGAGCTGGGGAGTGTTACCAAATTTCGCGTTGGCGGTGGGCGGGTTCCATCCCGACTTCGCGGCACCGCCCGGATTTCCCAAGCTCCAACGTGTGTCGATCAATCTGTCGGACGGCGACAACCCTCGCCTGCGCTGCGAGTCGTACTTCGCGCTGACGTCGAACACGACGCAATTCGGCTCCAAGACGGAGATCTTCGCCAAGATTTCGAAGTTCTCGATTCATGGGTACTTGTCGTACGACGTCCTCCTCCAGCATGATCCATTGTTCTTCAACGCCGCGTTCGACGCGAAGGTCCAGCTCAAGGTCGGCTCCGCGAACATCTGCATGGTACGACTGACCGGGCAGTTGATCGGACCGAGTCCGCTGCACGTGCGGGGTAGCGCGACGTTCGGCATTCTCTGGTGGGACTACACCATCAGCTTCGATAAGACGCTGGTGAAAGGAGAAAAGCCGCCGCTACCAGCGCCCGTGGACGCGGGCGCATTGCTCGTAACCGCGCTCCGCGAACCAGGCAACTGGAGCCACGAGCTGACGGGCGCGGATCGCGCACTCGTAACCGTGCGGACGACCACATCGGCCGAGCTCGTGATTCATCCACTGAGCCGCCTCTCCGTGCGTCAACGCGTCCTGCCGCTCGACCGCGACATCGACAAGTTCGGTAGTGCTCGAACGACCGGCACGCGCATGTTCCGCATCACCGAAGGACGGATCAACGGCCAGAGCCGTCCGCTCGATCCTGTCCGCGAGTTCTTCGCGCCGGCACAGTTCCAGGACATGCCGGACGATCAGAAACTCTCCGGTCCGTCGTTCGAGTACATGCCGGCTGGCGTTCGCATCGGCACGGATCAGGTCGCGTTCGGAGCGCCGATCTCGGCGGATCTCGGCTACGAGCAGATCGTCGTGGATTCAACCGTGCCTCCTGCTCCAGTCGCACCGCCTCCCGCGCAGCCGGTGCCTTTGGCGGCGGAGGCGTTGTCGATTCAGGTGCAGTGGGGGGCGGCGCACCACAGCATCATCCGACGGTTGGGACGCGCAAAGTATCGCGCTGCGGGTCTCGCGGTCGAGGTAACCGAACTGAGTTTTGCGGTCGCGAACACGGACGATACGTCGCAGATCATGGCCAGGAATCTGGCGTTCTCAGAAGCCAAAGCGGCGGTTGCAACGTTGCGACAAAAGGATCCAAGATCGAGCCAACGGTTGCGGATTGCTGTGCAGTCGTGACACCTATGACTACTGCTGCCATACTTCGATATCTTCCCTGGGTCCGACAGGGAGTCGCCGCGGAGATCGCAGATGACGGCACCGTGGAAGCCCGGATCACGGTGAATGGATCAGACATCGCCATGCCCATGCGGCTTATGGGGCCCGGCATGGTGACCGGGATCGATCCGAAGCAGATCATTCGGATGGAACCGCGTCCGGGTACAGTCGACTTCAACCCATTTCAGTTCCCGTCCATCGAGTTCGACCGCCCTGATTTTCCATGGCTCTTTACGCCTGCCAAGCCTAACGCGGAGGATCGCCTCGCGCCCTGGCTCTGCCTCGTCGTCGTGCGCCGGCAAGAGGGCGTGACGCTGCGCTTCGGAACGTCGCTGCCCATCCTGGAGATCGCGTCTCCCGCGCAGCCGACGCGGGAGCTACCAGATCTTATCGAGAGCTGGGCCTGGGCACACGCACAGGTGGCAGGATCCGCAGGGGAGATGTCTCCAACTGCGGGTCTGGCGGATCCGTCTCGCAACTTGTCTCGGTTGATGTGTCCCCGCAAGCTCGAACCGGATGCCGACTACATCGCCTGCGTGGTACCTGCGTTCGAGGCCGGGCGTCTCGCAGGCGTCGGGCAGTCTGATGCCGATGTCAAGGGCTTGAAACCGGCGTGGTCGACGAACGACCCGCAACTGCGGCAGATTATATTGCCGGTGTACCACCAGTGGGAGTTCCGTACGGGACCACCGGCTGACTTCGAGTCGCTCGTGCGGCTGTTGAAAGCCCGCCCGTTGCCGAAGGAAACTGGTCGACGTCGAATCTACATCGGCCATGTCGGGTCCGGTTTACCTACGCTCCCACCGGATGCACCTGGCGCGGTGCTCCTACTCGAAGGTGCGCTGACGCATCTGGATGGCACGCCCAGCGAATGGCCGACAGCACCGCGCACGGCGTTTCAAACCAGGCTTCGCGCATTGCTCAATGCGCCGGCTGATGCGCTCGATCAAGTTGTCGCCGATCCGATCGTTGCTCCGCCCATCTACGGGCGATGGCATGCGGCGAAAGATCGTGTGGAAATCATGAACGGTGAGCCGCCATGGCTACATGAGCTGAATCTTGATCCGCGGCATCGGGCGGCAGCGGGACTTGGCGCGGAGGTCGTCCGGCGGGATCAGGAATCGCTGATGGCCGCCGCGTGGGAACAGGTGGGCGACATCGTGCGAGCCAACGAGCTGTTGAAGCAGGCGCAGTTGGCGCGGGCGGTCACGGGCTCGTTGCACGAACGACGCTTCAGCCTGATGCCTGAGGACACGCTGGTTCGGGTGACGGCAACCGCACTCGGAAGCCTGGGAGCGGTGTCTGTGCCGAACGAAGCGCCGCCGCCAGTCACCCTCACGCTGAAGAGTCAAGTGGCGCGGAGCACGATGAGCGATGTGGCCGCATCGCCAGCGCTGAGGCGAGTGGCTCGGCCTCGAGGTCCCGTCATGCGGCGCAGCGTCGCGATGTCCGGCGAACTGCGCGGTGTGTCGGGCAGGGCGTCCTCGACGACTCTCGCGGCGGCAACGCGCAGCGTGGCGATGTCGGGCATCGTCACGATCGAAGCCGTGTCGAAAGCAGCATTCGCCGCCCAGCCGGAAATGCGGGCCAGAGTGCAGACGTTTGGCGCGAGCCCGGCATCATTCGAACCGCAGACACATGCAGGCCCCTTCGTGTGGGTCTTCACGCTCCAGGCCGAAGGCGCGCCACTCGTGGACGGTCATTGGGAGCGACGACGCGTCGGTGAGCCGAACACGGGACATCGGCAGGTCTTCCTCAACTTCCGCGCGGCCGCAGCGGAACACGAAGCGCGGCTGCCAAGGTCTGGCGATGTCGGGCTCCATGTTCCGTCCGTGCTCGGTCAGCTCCGGAACATGCTTTTGGCGGAGTTCGACCCAGCCAGGACGATTCCGGCACTTGTACGGTCTCGGATTCACATGGCCTCGGCATCACCAGCGGGGCTGGCGACGTCGGATGACTTGCTCGAACCGATCATGGCAGCACCGGATTTTCCGCGTCCGATGTACGAGGCGCTGCGCGAGCTGTCATCGGACTACCTTTTACCAGGTCTCGAACACGTACCGCCGAACACAGTAGCGGTGCTCCAGACTAACCAGACGTTCGTGGAAGCGTTCATGGCCGGTCTCAGCACGGAGATGGCGCGCGAGCTCTTGTGGCGTGAGTTCCCGACGGATCAGCGCGGCACGTACTTCCGCCAGTTCTGGGCCGCTGCGAACCCTGCCGATGCTCGTCAGATTCGGTCTATCCACGAGTGGAAGACAACGCTCGGACAACATCCCGAAGCAGGCCTTCGACCTGCGTCGCTCGTATTGCTCATTCGCGGAGAGCTGCTGCGCCGGTATCCCCACACGGTTATCTTCGCAGCCAAGGCGGTGATGTCCGGCGAGCGTCGCATCCCAGGCCCTATCGAGAAATACCCTATCTTTCGCGGCTCGCTCGAACCGGACGTCACGTTCCTTGGCTTCGATCTTTCGCGCGCCGATGCACGTGGCAGCGCCTCCGACCCCGGGTGGTTCTTCGTGATTCAGGAGCAGCCGACGGCACCTCGCTTTGGTCTGGACCAACCGGCTGGATTCGTCGGCTCGATCGCGAAGCCCGTCCGATGGAGCGATCTGAGCTGGGGCCATCTCGCCGCCGACCAGGCGGCATTCGACAGGCTCACGCATGTGGCGGTGACGGCGCCGCTCCCGGATACGTCGGCGATTCAGCAGCCACCCGGCATCGCATGGGGACGGAACTCGGCCCATATGGCGTTCGCGACCGCACAGCAGCCGGTACGCATCGCGATTCACGCGCAGGACCTCATCCCGCCACCATCGGAGATTCCAGCGTGATGATCCCAACGACACCACTATTGCCCACTGACCGGCCGCTTGTGCTCTTCCCCGTGCGCCTGGAAACGCGTTTGTTTCCCGCCGTCCCCGAGCTGACCGCCATTCGTATTCGCGTGTATCCGGACACGATTCACGCTGATACGCATGAACCCGGGGTCACCACGGACGAAGCCGAATGGGGCCAACATTACTGGGAGGCCACCTGGCGTGCGGGAAACAACGAGGAGCGTCGCAAGGCTGCCTGGCGTCAGCTTGCCGAGCGGTATGGTTCGCCTCGTGCCTCGTGGATCGCATGGCATCTTCGGCCGCTCAATCCGGCGGACAGGCCTGAGGCTCCACTTACGGCAGCGCAACCGTTGCAACCACCTCCGCGATTTCCCGAACCACCTCAACTGAAGATCCAGAGCGAGAGCTGGACACGGGCGCCGTGGAGTCGCGTGCTGCCCGATCGCTGGATCGCCATCGGGTACGAGCATGGGATCGCCATCGCCGTGGCGGAAAGCGGTCCGATTCTGGATCCGCTGCCGATGGGGCCGAGTCCTGACGCAGATGTCACGCCGACCGACGATCACCCCGCCCTCGATAACGGCATAAAGTGGATGGTCGACTACGAAGAAGCAGTCCGCGTTGGGATGGCGCTCGAGCTCGTGCTTCCCTCAGGCGTGTCGAGGGTCGATCGACTGCTCGTCTTTGGTGTGAAGGGCTCGAGCGATGCCAACGCTTCGGCGTTGACACTCGAGAAGCTGCTCGCTGCGCACAGGTACACGGACGGATTCAGTTTTATCGCGCCGGGCACTCCGTCGAACAACACGGCGACTGCAACGAGCGGCTTCAGTTCGCTGGACGCGGGTTTCGAGGCGAGTTTTCTGGCGAATCAGATACAGGTCACCGATCGCGCGTCGAACGGGCACGTGCTCGCGAGGGCCTTCGGTGTACCCGATGCCGCATTCGACCGGACCGAACGGGCCGCGTCGACGGAATTGGGCGATGCGCGACCAATGAACACGGCGCTTTGGCAGACGACGTGGGGCTACTATCTCGAGCAGATGATGCGTACGGCGATGCCAGAGGCGGATGCCGACGGACACATCGAGTGGACGCGACGGCATTTCATCGGCTACGTGCGGGCGGGCGGACCGCTATCTGCGGTGCGCTGCGGACGGCAGCCCTACGGTGTGCTGCCCGTCACGTCGCTCGATCTGTGGAAGGCGCGTAGCGCGGATGGCGCTGATACCGAGCGCTTGGCCATGCTGGTCTCCATCCTGAGCCGGTTGCGAGTAGCGTGGCAACAGGGTGCAGTGCGCGTGCCGCGCCTCGGCGCAAGTACAGATCCTGAACACGACTTGCGTGCTGTCTTGCGGCAGGAGGCCTCTTCCTCGAACTATGCGATTCGCGCGGCGCTGGGCCGACATTACTTCGAGAATCTGTGGCAATTCGAGCTCGTAGGCCTCGAACGAGCGGGCTGGTGGGCCGCACACCAACAGCTCGTCAACGCTTCCTTGAACACGTGGGGGTTCGCTGGGTTGAGTTCACGGCTGAACCACACAGTGTATGCCGGCGCCGAGGTGCCACTGAAACTCCCGCTCGTCCAGGCCGGTGCTGTAGGTGCTGAGACTCGGCTCGCGCCGAACTTCATCGAGCTGCTGCAGTCGACCGCAGTGGCGGGGATCCGTCTCGAGACGTTTCCAGAGCCGAAGCCGAAGAGCCTCCTCTACACACTCCTGCGGCAGGCCACGTTGCTCGAATACGGCAAGGCCGCCTCGAACCTGCTCCTCTCCAGGAATGCGATGACGCCCGCGCAACGGCGGGAGAGCGAAATCATCGAGGTCGAACCTGGCACGACAGTGTTCACACCGGTGAAGCAGCTCGCGACCGTGCTCGCAGACGTCTCGCCGCTGCCGCTCGAGGTCTTCTTGCAACAGTTGGCGTCTTTTGACGATCGCAACGTCGCGCAGCTCGGCGAGTTCCGTGCGAGCCTGATGCACCTATCCCGCCTCACTGTCCCTACCCTGGAGCGTCTCCTCTGTGGCACGCTAGACCTCTGTTCGTACCGGCTTGATGCCTGGATCACCTCGCTTGCCACACGGCGCCTCGCGGCGATGCGTGAGGCGCATCCAACCGGGGTCTACCTCGGGGCCTACGGCTGGGTTGAGAACCTGCAGCCGAGGGAACTGCCCACGCGAGCACCCACAGTGCCAGAGGAGTCGAGCGTACCGGTGTTCACGCTGCCTGGGAACCCTGGGTTCATCCATGCGCCGTCGCTCGCGCAAGCAGCCACTGCGGCGGTTCTGCGCAGTGGACACCTGACGCACGCTCATGAGGAGTCGGGTAAGCTCCTCGCGATTGATCTTTCCTCGGAGCGCGTGCGTCTGGCGAAGTGGTTGCTGGACGGCGTGCGTCAAGGTCAATCGCTCGGGGCGCTCCTCGGCTACCGCTTTGAGCGCGGCCTCCACGAGGCACATCCTGGCGTGGAGCTTGATCGATTCATCAAGCCGTTTCGAGAGATGGCGCCGCTTATGGCGCGCAAGCTCGATGCCGCCGATGGTCTGCCTGTCGAAGCCGTCGCGGCGAACAATGTCGTCGACGGCTTGGTGCTGCAGCGCCTATGGCATCAGGCGGTAGGGAGCGGCGAGGAGACATTCTTTGCGAAGCTCAGCACGATGACGGATGCTGAGAAACTGGCGGTGCGTGCGGAATTGCTCGCTCTCGACAACGTGGTGGACGCTGTGAGCGACGCCCTGCTGGCGGAGAGCGTGCACCAGGCCGTGTTGGGTAATCCATCGCGCGCGTCGGCGACCCTCGATGCCGTCGCACGTGGCGATGCGCGGCCACCCGAACTCGATGTGGCTGAGACACCAAGGAGCGGCATCGCGCTCACGCACCGTGCCCTGTCGCTCTTCAGCGGCACGGCCATATCCTCACCAGGATGGACGTCCGTTCACTATCCGCATCGTGCTCAGGCTGCGCCGCACCTCGACGCGTGGGCCGGACGGTTGCTCGGGGATCCGTCGCGGGTGCGATGCATTGTTCAGCGTGTTGATTCCACCAGCGGCACCACCGTCGAGACGCACGAGATCCGATTCCATCAGCTGGGCATGTCTCCGCTCGATTTCGTCTATGCGGCGGAGAGCAACGAAGATGCGCGACGCTCCGAGGTGGAGCAACGTGTGTTGCTCGAAGCGATGCGCCAACGCCCAAGCCTCGGGCCAGAAACCTTTCTACGGATCAACCTTGAACGTGACCCAGCATGGGACGCTCGCGATCTCAGCGGGGTGGAGTTTCTCGAGTTGCTGCGGACCGTGCGGCAGCTCCTCATGTGCGCCCGCGGCGTGGACGGCCGGGATCTGGCGCCTGGCGGAGGCGCGGCGATCCCAAGCGGGATCGACGAGCTTGAGCTGACCCAGCGGGCGCAGCGCGCGACGATGGCGTTGCGGGATGCGTTGCAGCAGTTGAAGACGGTCGGTGGGGATGTGCGAGCTGCGCTTCTGCAACTGGCACACTTCGGCATTGCTGGTGCGGTAGCGACGAGTGCCGATGTGTCTGCCATTGCTCATTCGGTAGAACGCGAAGCGGTCGGGAGACTCGAACGGGCACAGGCAGCCTCAGACGCGACTACCGCTCTCCGCGAGCTGTTTGGCCCGTCCTTCGTCGTCATGCCGGTGTTTCGCCCCGCCAATGCCGATGATCTTGCAAAGACATGGGCAGACAGCACCAGGCTCCAAGGTGGGAACGCGGCCGAAGCGGTCACTTGGCTGCACCGCGCATCGCGCGTGCGGGAACCGTTGTCGCGTTTCGAAGACGTGCTGCGCTACACGCAAGTGCTCGGCACGGGCGTCGAGCTCACGCTGCGCGTTGGGCAGTTGCCGCTTCGGGAAGAAGATCGGTGGGTGGCCTTGCCCACCGTCGACGGGACGCCGATTGCTGGAGGGACCGTCTCGCTCGTTGCGCAAGTCGATCCGTCGTTCAACGCACGGGAACCGCTGACGGGACTCTTGATCGATGAGTGGATCGAGACGGTCCCGAATCCGAGCGAAACGACCGGCGTGGCGTTTCAATACGATCAGCCTGACGCTTCGCCGCCGCAGTCAGTCCTCATTGCCGTGCCGCCTGGGACCGACGATGCCTGGACGGCGCAGACGCTGCAGCAGGTGCTCAACGAAACCTTCGATCTGGCGCAGATGCGCCTGGCAGATCCGGAGACGCTAGCTGAGGTGCAGCACTTCTTGCCGGCGCTATTCTTTGCTACCAATGCCCAAGGCGACACGATCTCAACTGACTGGACGACGCTCGTGCGCTGAATGGAGCCAAGCCATATGCCATCTATTACCAGCTGGATTCGTCTTGAACCAAAGGCGCGCGCTGCCGACGAGCAGGTCGGGCTACAAGCATGTATCCACGACCCCCTGTGGTTGCTGGGCCGCCAGTGGCAGATGGGAGAGTTCAAGGGTTCGGACACCGGGTCGCCCGTCGTGGCACGGCTTCGTGCCGAATCGGGGCTCATCACTCGATACCACCCCGGTGTTCCGGCACAGCACGTCGAGGGGCGTCGCTACGATGGCCAGACGCAGCCACTCGAGGCACTAGTGGAACAGGAGTCGATTCGGCAACCGGCGCGACTGCTGCTAGCCGTGGACGCCGGGCTCCATTTCCTCCGTCTACTCGAGCAACAATCGCTGAGCAAGAGCTATCGCGACATCTTTATCCGTAGCTATGCCGTGCCTCCGCTCAGCGCGGACCAGCGTCAGCAGTTCGATGCGGCGAGTGTGCGGACGTTCGACATGATGACGGGCCGGGCGCTGCACGGCGATCTTCTCGCGGCGGCACTCCGGCGTGCTCGGCCACGCCTTCCCACGGAGCCGGCCATTGACGCAGCCGATGCGGCGGAGGTCACCCTCGCCTCCGCCGAATGGCTGACGTGGTATGACTCGCTTCTTCGCGACAAAGACGCCAAGGACTCGGCGTGGATCGACGAGCGAATGGAGTACGCCTTCGCGGTGTCTGCCCGCAGCTCTGCCGGGGAGCGGACACTCGTGACCCGCGAGTACATCCAGGGACAGCTGGATTGGTACGCGTTCAACAGCGGAGGGCCATCGTTAGGCGCAGCGTCCGACGCCACGCCACGAACCATCACGCGAACCACAATGCCCGCCGGTGTCACGTACCGCGGCATGCCGGCGCAACGCTGGTGGGAGTTCGAGGATGCGCAGGTTGACTTCGGTGCCGTCGACACGCGGCCGGAAGATCTCGCCCGCATGCTGCTCATCGAGTTCGCAACCAGCTACGGCAACGATTGGTTCGTGATCCCAGTGGAGCTTGAGACCGGCTCAATATGCACGATTCGGTCGCTGATCATCACCGACACGTTCGGAGATCGATTCGCGGTGCCCGATACCACTCAGAGCGGGCCATGGCGCATGTTCCAGCTGACGTCGAACTCACTTGAACCGGCATCAGGCTTCCTGTTCGTGCCGCCGGTCGTGTTGAAGAACGTGGAGGGTCCGCCGATCGAGGACGTGGTCCTCTTCCGCGACGAGATGGCCAACATGGCTTGGGGCGTCGAGCGCGTCGTGGATGGTCCAGCCGGAAGGCCGCTGAACAGACATGATGCCTACTACGAGCGAGCGACTCCACAGGCACCGGATATTTCTCTGCCGGACGCACTCCGCTATGAGCTTGCCGCGACAGTTCCCGACCACTGGATTCCGTTTGTGCCGGTGCAGATCAGCGGCTCACGTGCCATTCGCTTGCGGCGTGCCGCGATGCTGGACGCCAATGGCCGACCACAGTTCAACCGGTCGCAAGGGCGGATTCTGACGCCTAAACCTGGGCAGAGGTTGGATGTGTGTGAAGAAGAAATTCCAAGGGAGGGCATTCGGCTGAGCCGCAATTACCAGTACACACGCTGGTTAGATGGTTCCACACATGTGTGGATTGGACGACGAAAGGATGTGGGGCGGGGCGAAGGGGCGAGTGGCCTCCGTTTCGATTCTCTGCGGTGATCGAAATTGTGTGCGGTGAGGTGTCACACGGTACGCCTGGCCAGTTGGTAATGACGGCGCCACGATTCAGAGCGCTTGTCGGTACTTTCCCGATCTCTTTCCCTTTCGTGAGTTCTCCGGGTATAGTCTCCCACGAGACCGAGTAGGCCTTCGCTTCCGAATGCCGGGTAGCTCCCTTTGTCCGCAGCCGAAAGCAATAGGTCGGTTTGTTCAGATAGATCACAAGGTCGGCTGTCAGATTCATGTGGTGCGCCATGAATTCTGTAAACGTTGCGTTCGCGATTTTTCTGGGGGGATTAGAGCAGCCTAGCAGTCTGCTGAAAAACCCTTCGTTCACCGTTCGAGAGCCTCAGGACGAACGGAGTGGGCATTGAAACTATTGATGTTTTCCATTCGTCCTGAGCATGTCGAAGCACACATATTGAGTTTTCAGCAAACTGCTATCCTGTTGGTGTAGTGGCAACCGATGACAGAATGGGTTCCGTACAGATTTAGAAAGTTAAAGGCTGGTTGTGGAGAAGGCCTCTCCCGCCGTTGTTGTGGGCAGGCGTATTTGATATGACGGGGGTTTTAATGACGATATGAAAACACGTGGAACAACCAAAAGAATAGATGACGGCAAGGCAAGAACGATCGGGACGGGCCTTGCTGATGGTTCGGCTCGTCTTGAAAGACCGAAGGGTTCTACGCTGAGGTCTATCCCTAACCGTTCAGGTTGCCCGTTGATTTCCTTGCGGTTCGCAGTCAGGCGGCCGAATGGTCCGGGTGTTTCGAATAAAATTTCTTCGCGGTTTCAAGCGGCCTATACCGTCTTCAGGCGGAGACATCCCAACAGCGTTCCTCTCACCGGACAGCAAGTTCCCCCGGAGGATTGCTCCCCGCTTGAGTATGTCGAATGGGCCATCTGGAAGGCGCGAGAGCGATGGAATGACACGACATGGGATGACTGGTTTTTGGGTTTCTATGAAAGCCTGGTCAAATCCGAGTCGCTCAAGGAGGTATGCCAAGATCAGTGCAAATCCACCGAGGCCGCGTATGCGCTGCTTGGGCTACTTCTGTGGGATGCCGATCGCTTCGCGCTTGCAAACACGACGGGAAAGCACGTCGATGAACGAGGGGCGGGCAATTTTCGCAATGAACAAGCACGAGAAGCCCTAGAGCGAATGTCAGAGCCGGATGCAAAGCAGTTGCTCAAGATCCATGAATTAGTGCAAGGTTTAACGTGTGACTACACCTTGGAGGTGAGCGAACACCGCACACCAGCCACCGAACATCAGCGGCCTCATCAGAAGACACTCGCCGAAATTATCCACGGTTTTGTGGACGCCTTTGTCGATGGAGCTGAGGTTAAGGCACAGGTCTCTTCCGACACCTCTCAACAGGGCATAGGGAGACCAGGGGATGGTGTGACGTCGCGGGACATGTTCTGCGCGTTGGTCAGCCACTTTGTCCAAGCGGCGTTCAGTGGGGAGGACCATATTGGACAAACCATCTTCATCATGAAAGATTTTGCACCTGGTCTACTGAATGACAACTCCTCTGACCTCAGAAAAGAAACCGATGCATTTGTTCAACGGCTCAACGCTTTGAGAAAGAAAAACGGTGCGATCAAGGAGTTCAACTCTCTCGTCGCTCTCTATAAGACCCATCGCTCCTTCCCATTCATCATGAAGACTTTCCAGCCCGAATAGACGTACGTGAAGTAGCTCTGGTGCACTTCCCTCTGGTTGACTCAGCTCAGTGCTGGGGCCGATGTTCATTCTTCCGAACGTGGGCTTAAACGAGTGGGGCCATGCGTTCTGGTTCGTTGATAAGCTGTTCAGTGCGCCGTTGAACAGGGGCTTTGTGACGCTGGGCTGGTGCGGGTTGTTCGGAGCGGCGGGTGGCGTCTCGGCGCAGATCGTGAGCCGCGATGTCGAACTTGGCGGACGTGATCTGGAACGGGGCGCCGAAGAGCATCCTGGATCCGTTCCCCAGTCAGGTGGACCCCAAGGCCAAAGCCGGGTACTATAGCTAAACAAAATAATTATGATCATAATGGAAGGATGGCATATTCAATAGATTTTCGCCGTAAGGTCTTATCTGTTCGGAAGAAGGAGGGGCTGACGATTGCGGAGGTGGCGGCCCGGTTTGATGTAGGGAGCGCCAGTGTGGTGCGGTGGATCAAGCACGTGGAGCGCAAGCCGCAAGGGGCTCGGCGCCGCAAGATCGATCTGGAGGCGTTGCGCCAGGATGTCCTCACGTATCCGGATGCGTACCAGCATGAGCGGGCGCAACGGTTCGGGGTGGCCCAGAATGCCATCTTTGTCGCGCTGAGGAAGCTGACGGTCACCTATAAAAAAACGTTTCGCCACCCCAAGGCGGACGAAGACGAACGGCGCATCTTCCGAGATAAAATGGCGGCCTATGGGGTACAGCATCGGACGATTGTGTACATTGACGAGAGCGGCTTCGCACACGACATGCCGCGGCGGCACGGCTATGCACTCGCAGGATAGCGGTGCCACGGCGTGCACAACTGGCACGCACGCGGGCGGACCAACGTGATCGGTGCGCTGATCGGGAAGGACCTGCTGACGGTCGGCCTGTTCGACGCCAACGTGGATGCTGATGTCTTTACCGCCTGGACTCAGCAAGACCTGCTGCCCAAGCTGCCACCCGCATCGATCCTCGTCATGGATAATGCCACGTTCCACAAACGGGTGGATACCCAAGCGGCCATGGTCCATGCCGGGCATACGCTGGAGTATCTGCCGCCCTATAGCCCCGACCTCAATCCGATCGAGCATAAGTGGGCGCACGCCAAATCCATCCGCAGGAAATCGGGGGCTTCTGTCGAGACTATCTTCGCCCGGACACAAGTTGAATCATTCTTAAGTGGTTAGGCTATAGAGAGCAACAAGCAGGTTGAGGAGTCAGAGAACGGGCTGCGTCGGAAACGACGCGGCCCGTTCTATAGTTTTGAGAGTGACGATAGATCTGTATGAACTTTGAAGGAACGGTCATCCCTACGGACTCCCCCCCCCTTCTTCCCAGAGTGATGATCAATTCCCCTATGGCACAGGCTTCTTCCCGCGACTCTGTTCTCGCCGGTGCGCAGAGGAATGTTGACTCGCTCATCGTCCCGCAACCGGCGGAGCCGTCACATCGGTGCTGTGCCAGGTCGCCAAGATCAACAGCGTGTACTGATTAAAAAACGATCGTCCGATCAACGTGGGAGAAGACCCGAGAAACTCACCGGTCCGATGATCGAAGACATCCAAATGTAGCCGAGCATAACCGCTCTGGCTTTGATTCTTGTAGAGAGTGAGTTCAGGGAGCGAGAAGGGAATCAGCACGCTCTGCACCGGTGGCATTCCCACGAAGGTCAAGCCTTGCATCGTTCCAACCGACTCGGTCATGACGCGCACTAAATACAGGGGATCGCCATCTTGATCGGAGATACGGTAGCCTCGACGTCCCAACTCTGCAGCCACGGCATCCCTGACATAGAGACTGTCGCGCGATGAGCGGTCAATTGCTCCCGCTTCCCCATTTCCCAGGCGAGGTCGGGATTGATTGTCGTCGAGTCCTGTCGCCGTCACCCCTACATTGACGCCCTCAGGCAAACGAATCGACAGATTCTCCAAAGCTTGATGGATTGCCTGAGTTAAGAGTATCTGCTCCACCGCTGTCCGAGGAGTGCGTGATACTTCTTGCTCAAGCGCACAACCCATAGGTATTACCGCTATTATGCCGAGGAGAATAGAAGAAGCCTTCCTACACATCCTGACACATAGCTCGGCCGAGAATGGTTGACTACTATCAAGCACAGACAAGAAACACCTCATTTGTATGATTCATGATCGTGGAGTCTAGCTGATGGCATCCCTTGTCTCTCAATAACATAGACGTTCTCAATCTTTACCGAGTACGATTGTGCATCACGCGGATAAGAGAGAGATACCATTGGTGTCCCTTTGACTTCGAGCCCTTAGTGCGACCTGGGAAGACACAGACGAACTGGTTCGCTGGGGTAAAGGAAATCATTGTAGAACCTACCTCAAAATCGATGATGACTCAAGGCAACCAGGATCCGCACAGGGATGTGTTTACCCGAAAGCCTTCTTTCCCTTGAACGAGAGCGATTGCCGCAGTGAACCGGATTGCCAGGCTCGCTACTCAAAAAACTTTGTTTAACTTGTGACACCCCGCAACTTGCTACGGGGAGCTTCATTAAACTTTGATCTTCCTCCGATTTCACAGACACCTGTATAAGGATGAGTGTGATGAAATTTGAGGATCGCATGAGCACCAAGACCAGACGGCAGTACACAGAAACGTTTAAGGCAGAAGCCGTGCGGTTGGTCCGAGACTCGGCACGACCGGTCGCACAAGTGGCCCGGGATCTGGGCATTGCCGACCATCTGCTCTATCGCCAGCGGGCGGCTGCCAATCGGACGCTGCTTGCCACCATCCGGGTGCTCCATCAGGACAGTCGCCAGACCTATGGTAGTCCGGGCATCTGGCGGGCACTCCGCAAACAAGGCCACCGGGTTGGGGGAACATCGCGTGGCCCGACTGATGCGCCACGATGGCCTCCGGGCCAAGACCGTGAAGCCATGGCGGGCCACGATGCACTCGTCGCACGGCTTGCCCGTAGCGGCGAACACGCTGGACCGCCAGTTCACAGTGTCGCAGCCTAACCGGGTCTGGGTCGGCAATATCACGTACATCTGGACTCTGGAGGGCTGGCTGTATCTGGCCGTGCTGCTGGATCTGTACTCTCGCCAAGTGGTCGGCTGGGCCATGAGCGAGCGGGTCACTGTTGAGCTGACCGAGCAGGCGCTCGCAATGGCGCTGGCGAAGCGGGCTCCCACGGCGGGGCTCCTCCACCAGTCAGACCGGGAGAGGCCGTAGGCCGCCATGAGCTACCAGCGTCTCCTTGATGAGTATGGGCTCCTTCCCAGCATGAGTCGCAAGGGTAATTGCTGGGACAACGCCTGCGTCGAGAGTTTCTTTGGGACCTTGAAACGGGAACGCATTCATCATCGTCAGTATCACACACGGGAGGAGGCCACGCAGGAGATCTTTGAATATCTCGAAGTGTTTTATAATCGACAGCGCCGCCATTCGACCCTCGGCTATCAATCTCCAGCGGAGTTTGAAGCAAGGGCGGTCGTCGCGTAACCCGGTGTCCTCGAAATCAGGGGAAGATCAGCACGCACCTTATCCAGCATCGCTGGACGGTTGTGTCAGTAATATTGTTCGTCAAAATCCGTGACGTGGTGATGGGTGTCTCCGATATGAATCGCAGAGGTTGTAACTTCTTGAAGCGTAATCTGTTGCTGAACTGTGGGGACCGTCCTTTCTTGGGCGGTCCCTATGGCTTTTGGGGTGGCGTACCAGCCGCCAGCCCATCCATATCAATCCCCCCGTTAAATTTTGCTCGTCTAATGCCAACGTTGACACTCCCATCGGCAGTTGCATTCTTAAGCTTGAAGTAGGCAGCCTCGATCTGGTCGAAATCAACGTTGAGAGTCGTAGCTGCCGCGCAGTCATGTGTCTTGACGGCGTCAAGGGGATGTTTTGCGAGGTCGAGCAATTCATGATCGTTTTTGGCACCAGTAGTACCGAGGTTTTCTGCAAGGGTAGCCAGTTTCGTTTTGGAGTATGGTTCGTGTTCCAGGGACTCTACCGAGGGCGTTTGGTATCTGCGCTGAATGAATGCTTTTATGGCTGCATATGCATCTTTAATTGCTTTTGCGCGGTGGGCTTGATGGCAGGCGCGGCGCCTCCCGCCAGTGCAGTCACAATGATCAAAATTGGATCCATTTAGCATAGCCCTATCGAAAACTACATTGTATGCCTAAGTACTTGGTGAGTGCCATACGTAGAGCTGAAGGTAATACTCACCGTGTAGATGTCTATGAAAACACGATCCCTCCATTAGCTTTTTGATTTATCCAGGCTATGGTCGCTGCCGAGGCCGCGTAGATCGCTCCCTAACGCCGGACTCTCTCCCGGCTCGCAGCCGAGATTAATACCCCACCCCATTCAGATAAATCGCATAACCAGTTGTCTGCATTAAGGTAGTAGCCACACCCAAATTCTATAATCGTTGCATCCGTGTTTGAAGGTGGCTTTGAACGGACTGGCCCCTTGGCTGAGTAGAAACGGAGGAGAGGATTGGTTTGGCACGGATTCAGAAAAACAACGAAGGTTGGTTGCGGGGAGAGGATTTGAACCTCTGACCTTTGGGTTATGAGCCCAACGAGCTACCAGGCTGCTCCACCCCGCGGAGGGAGACTAACAAAGCGTTGAATAACAAGTCAAGTTGAGGTGTTGCCTGATTGCATTCTCGGAACTACGATGCTAAAGCGATGCTATGCGTATTGTCTTCATGGGCACGCCAGACTTTGCGGTGCCGTCCCTCGAAGCGCTTCTGAGTTCTGGAGATCAGGTGGTGGGGGTTGTGTGTCAGCCGGATCGTCCGAAGGGGCGGGGCCATCAGCTGGTCGCGCCGCCTGTGAAACTGGTGGCCGAACGTGTCAGGATTCCTGTGCTGCAGCCGCTTAAGATTCGCACCCCCGAATTTTTACAAGCTCTGTCATCTTGGCAACCGGATGTGATCGCTGTGGCTGCCTACGGCCGCATTTTGCACACACCGATTCTTCAGCTTCCTCCAATGGGCTGTGTGAATGTACATGGGTCGCTCTTGCCGAAGTATCGAGGGGCTGCTCCGGTGCAATGGGCCGTCATCAATGGGGAGACCGAGACGGGTATTACGACGATGCTCATGGATGAAGGGATGGATACAGGTGCGATGCTGTTGCAAGCGAAGCTGGACATCTTGCCTGAGGATACGGCCGGGACATTAGCGCCACGCCTGGCCACATTAGGTGGACGACTGCTCATCGAGACGCTCGCACAGCTGAAAGCCGCGACGTTGGTGTCGACGAAGCAATCGGACGAGCAGGCGACTATGGCGCCGCTCTTGAAGAAAGAGGATGGGCTGATCGATTGGACGCTGAGTGCCCAGTCGTTGACTAATCGGGTCCGAGGGCTGTCTCCCTGGCCAGGGGCCTATACGTTTCTGGGTAATGAGCGGTGGAACATCTGGAAGGCGGTCACACATGAAGGTGTAACTACTGATACACCAGGGACGATTGTCGCGGTGAATAAACAATCGATCCTGGTGGCAACCGGCGAGGGGTTACTTGAGATCCGCGAAATCCAGACTGCCAATTCAAAACGCATGGCAGTGGCCCAATTCCTGGCCGGCCATCGTGTGACAGTAGGGCAGCAACTGGGTTCTCCACCCAGTCCTGTAGTCGGTTGAGCATTCCTTCGACTGGACCGCATCGACATTCCATGCCAGGCACCGACGAGCCACCAAGTTCTACGAAATATTCACCACGGTCTGTCGCGCTGTCTCTTCTGCTCGCAAGTCAACGACATGATCGGGCTCTTGATGAGGTGTTGGATCAGCGGATGAAGTCAGTTTCAGACCCGCGTGACCGTTCGCTGATCATGGAGCTGGTCTATGGGGTGCTGCGGAGGCAGGAACCCCTCGATTGGCGACTCAACGCCGTGCTCACCAAGCCCCTTCCTAAGCTTCCTGCCTTGGTTCAGATGCTGCTTCGGATCGGCGCCTATCAGCTTCTCTTTCTCGATCGTGTCCCCGCGTCAGCTGCTGTTCACGAAACGGTTGAGCTGGCCAAGGCTTCTTCGCGACAGTTGAGACGAGATTGGAGCGCGTTGGTGAACGCGGTCCTGCGGAACCTCATCCGATTGCCCGTGCCGAACCTTCCGGATCCAGCTATTCATCCGGCGGAGTTTCTGTCGATCAGCTACGGCATCCCTCTGTGGCTGAGTCAGCGGTGGGTGGAACGCATGGGATACGGACAAGCAGAGTCAGCCTGTCAGGCAGCGAGCGTCATCCCCTCAATCACGCTTCGGGTCAACCGGTCGCGGCTGACGAGAGACAGTCTCCTGGAACAGTTCGCAAAAGCTGGAGTCACCGCCCACTCAACCGCTATCAGTCCAGTGGGAGTGAAGTTGGACAGGGGGCAGGATGTTTCCTCGCTCCCAGGATTTGAAGCCGGTGACTACTATGTCGAAGATGAAGCCGCCCAACTCATTCCACCGATCCTTGACGCGCATCCAGGAGACGCGATTTTGGACGCCTGTGCCGCTCCCGGAGGGAAGGTCACCCATCTGGCTGAACTCATGGACGATCGAGGGACGATTGTGGCGCTGGATTCCAAAGCATCAAGACTGGACCTTCTTCGAGACAATTGTCGAAGACTGAGGCTGCACTCTATTGTTCCGATCGTGGGTGATGCGAGGCGGCCAGGTGACTGGCCGGAGGAAATCACCGGGTCTCGTCATGCCGGGTTGCCGCAGTTTGACCGTATTCTGGTTGATGCCCCTTGCAGCGGACTTGGTGTCTTACGGCGCCATCCAGAATCCAAAAGCCAACGACTAGAATCCACCCTCACTCGACATCAGATACTCCAGGGTCAGATCCTTGAAGCAGTCGCTCCCTGCTTGCGGCCCGGCGGGGTGCTGGTCTATAGTACCTGCTCGACAGAAACGGAGGAGACCGAAGAGGTTATCACCCGGTTTTGCAGGACCTATCCCGGATGGGTGCGTGAGTCTGTGGCTTCCTGGCTTCCTCCTACTGCGCTTCCCTTCGTGACGGAACAGGGGGCGCTCTCCACTATGTGTAATCGCGTCGGAATGGACGGATTTTATGCCGTTCGCCTGAGGAACATGAGCTAATGGCGCAACCGGTCTTAATCGCCCCGTCGATTCTCTCCGCCGACTTTGCCCGGCTGGCGGAAGAAATTGCTGCTGTTGAACAGGCTGGCGCCGATCTGTTGCACGTGGACGTAATGGACGGCCATTTCGTGCCCAATCTGACCGTAGGCCCACCGATCGTTGAAAGCCTGAAAAAAGTCACCAAACTTCCGCTTGATGTACATCTCATGATCACTAATGCGGATGCCTTTATCCCTGAGTTCGTGGATGCCGGGGCCGATTATTTGACCGTGCATGTTGAGGCCTGTCCGCATCTTCACCGCACCATTCAGTCGATCAAGGAGCGGGGGATTAAGGCCGGGGTGACGTTGAACCCAGCCACGCCCATTTCCTTTCTACAAGACATCCTAGGCGATGTCGATCTCGTCTTGATCATGTCCGTGAATCCAGGATTCGGCGGGCAAAAATTCATTCCGTCGGTCCTCAGGAAGATCACCGATGCGCGGGCCATGCTGGATCGGATCAACAGCCAGGCGCTGCTCGAAGTCGACGGCGGTGTCAAAATGGACAATACGAAGGAGATTGTGGCTGCCGGCGCGACGGCGTTGGTCGCAGGGTCCGCGATCTTTTCCCAAGGTGACTATGAGGCGACGATCACAGCCCTGCGGGCTGCCGCTCAGACCGCCAGTCAATCCACGCCCCGCGCGGCAGTCAATCGATAGGCCATCCAGCGTGGATATCTCCAGCGTCATCGACAGTCTGCATCCCCTCGAAATCAAAGTCTTGATGACCTTGGGTGCGCGTCAACCTCCCACTGCATTCAAGAGCGAAGAATTGGCCATTGCGGCGGAATTGGAGCCGTCTCAACTCAGCATGGCAGTCGAGTGGCTGCTGGCGAAGGCCTTGATCGAGATCCAATCTGAAATCGTCACACCGGTCGTCTCGCTCACAAAGACGGGAGAAGAGTATTACCAGACCGCTGCCCCGATCGAACGGATCTTGGCGGCTGCACGCGATGCGGCCGGCACGGGGAAGCGACTCACAATCGGCGATCTCCAGGCGCAAGACGGCATGGAGCCTGCTGATGTGAGTAAGGCCGTGGGGCGCCTGAAAAAAGAAGGTGCCTTGCTGATCATTCAGGGGGGGTGCATTGAGACGACCGGACGCCCGAGCCAGACAGTGGAGGTTCTTCGGCCTCTCTTGGAGGAGGTCCACAACTCTTCTCGAGAGCTGACGAGCTTTTCACCCGAGCACCAACGATTGATCGAGGACTACTCGGTCAAACGCGGCAATGCCAAAGAACCCTTCCGCGTCGATGAACGCGTGACGCGCTCGTTCGTCTTGTCCCCCTCGGGAACCAGTGCCGTTGAACAACTGACAAGCCAGGGATTGGTGGAGGAAGTCTCGCAGCTGAGCCCTGAGTTGCTCAAGGACGGCAGTTGGCGTCAAAAACGATTCCGGAAGTACACCATCAGTCTTCGGGCACCACGTGTCGGGACCGGCAAGAAACATCCGTACCGGGAGTTTTTGGATACGGTGAAAACCAAGCTGGTCAGCATGGGCTTCCAGGAAATGCGTGGGTCTCTGGTGGAAACTGAGTTTTGGAACATGGATGCGTTGTTCATGCCGCAATTCCATCCGGCGCGTGACATCCATGACGTCTATTTCGTCAAACAACCCACCCATGCTGCCATGGCGGACGAATCGATTCTGTCAAAGGTTGGAAAAGTGCATGAGAACGGCGGAACGACGGGCTCGTCCGGCTGGGGCTACAAGTTTGATCTGCAACGCGCGAAACGCCTGGTGTTGCGCAGCCAGGGGACTGCAGTTTCCGCTCGAACCTTGGCGGGTTCGCCTAATATTCCAGGGAAATATTTTTCGATCGCTCGTTGTTTTCGCTATGACCAAGTCGATGCGACCCACGCGACGGATTTTTTCCAGGTGGAAGGAATCGTGCTTGGAGAGAACATCAACTTCCGCACGCTGTTGGGTCTGCTCAATTTGTTCGCCCATGAGGTGGCGCAAGCAAAAGAGGTCAAGTTCGTACCTGCGTACTTTCCCTTCACCGAGCCATCGGTGGAGCTCCACGTTCGGCATCCTCGGTTGGGCTGGATGGAACTTGGGGGAGCCGGATTGTTCCGATCAGAAGTCACCGTGCCGCTTGGTGTCACCGTGCCCGTGATCGCTTGGGGACTCGGACTCGATCGGATGGCGATGGTGGCGTTGGGGATTCATGATATTCGAGAGCTCTTCACCGATAATCTGGAGTTGATTCGGACCACCCGAGGATTGTTCTAACTGTCGCTATGCCCACGATCACCATTTTTAAAGATGATTTCGAATCCCTGCTGGGGGGAACTCGCCCCGCCAGCCGAACGGTCTCGATCGAGCAAGTCGAAGAGTGGCTGATGCTTGTGAAGGGCGAACTGAAGGGCCACAACCCCGATTCCGGCGAACTGCGCATCGAGCTGCAAGATAGCAATCGGCCTGATTTGTGGTGTTGCGAAGGTATTGCTCGGCAAATTCGGATCAAGCAACAGGGGAAGCTCGCGCAATATCCGTTCTTGACCGGGAAGTCAAACCCCAAAAAGAAAGTCATCGTGAAGCCCGGCCTGGACCAGGTACGGCCCTATGTGGCGGCCTGTACTGCCAGGGGATATCGCGTGACTGCTCAAGGGTTGGCCCAGCTGATTCAAACGCAAGAAAAATTGGCTGAGATTTTCGGCCACAAACGCAAGACGGTTTCCATCGGTATCTATCAACTCTCTAAGATCACCTTCCCCGTGACCTATGAGTTAGTCAATCCCAGTGAGGCTCGTTTCACTCCATTGGGAATGGAGACGGTGATGACGCTGTCGGAGATGCTCATGGTCCACCCGAAAGGGGTGGAATATGGGGGAATTCTGGCAGGAGCGAGTCGTGTTCCACTCCTGCGAGACGCGACCAACCAGCCGCTGTCCTTTCCTCCGATCATCAATAGCCGAGAGGTTGGGGAAGTCGAGGTGGGCGATGATCAGTTGTTCATCGAAGTGACAGGAACGGACTTGCCGATGGTGGTGTTGACCTTGAACATTTTCGCAACCAATCTCGCCGATCGTGGGGCAACGATCGAGCCAATCGCTGTAGAGTATTCAACTCGTACCTCTCTGGGCAAACGCGTGACGACGCCACAGGATTTAAGGAAGAGTAAGACGATTTCGATTCAAACAATTGAACAGGCGCTTGGCCAAAAACTCGGCATCAAAGTCGTCAAACAAGCGCTTGAGATCTATGGGTATGAGGTGTCGACCGGGAAGGGGGCTGTTCGAGTTAAGCTCCCGCCCTATCGGCAGGATCTGATGCATACGATGGACGTAGTTGAAGACGTCGCAATGAGCCGCGGATATGCCGAGTTTACGCCCGTCATGCCGGCGCAGTTTACGGTCGGTGGATTGTCCCGCATTGAACAGGTTTCCGATCGCGCTCGTGAATTGATGGTGGGGTTGGGATTTCAGGAGATTATCTCCAACATCCTTGGTTCACCGGAACAGTATTCCGAGCATATGCGGATTGACAAGACGGAATGGGGGAAGATGGTTGTGGTCGACAATGTCATGACGTTGAGCTTCTCTTGCTTGCGGCAATGGATGTTGCCCTCGCTGCTACGCATCGAAGCCGCCTCGAGCCGCGCCTTCTATCCTCATCGCCTCTTTGAGGCTGGCGATGTGGCCATTCCGGACGCGACGCACGAGCTAGGGTCTCGGACAGAGACTGTCTTGGGTGCCATGATCGCTCATGCCACCGCGCATTTTTCGGAAATTCATTCGTGCCTGGATACGCTGTTCTATCACTTGGGCAGAGAGTACCGGCTGGAACCAGTTCCGCACCCGTCGTTCTTGGAGGGCCGTGTAGGGCGTATCATGATTGAGGACAAGCCCATCGGCGTCATCGGGGAGGTCCATCCTGAAGTGCTCGAGCGCTGGCAGATCTCCATGCCGGTTGTGGCCTTTGACCTCAATCTCTCGCAGCTGATCGGTCAAGGGTGATCAGCAGAGATCAGACAGTGGTCGGCTGAGCCTCATCCGATCCTAGGTACTGCAAAACTCACAAGGGGGAGCAACATCCTGTTGCTCCCCCTTGGTTCTGTTTCTGATCGAGGCTGAAAGGCTGGTTTATGCCGCTACGGGCACGTGTTGCTTTGCTACGCCGACCAATTTCTCAAATCCGGTGGCGTCCTTGATGGCCATGTCTGAGAGAACCTTACGATCCAACAGCACATTGGCTTTCTTGAGGGCGTTAATAAACCGGTTATAGGTCAGTCCGTGATTCCGCACTGCGGCACTGATGCGGGCGATCCACAATTGCCGGAAATCCCGCTTCCGGTTCTTACGACCGGTGTAGGCGTAGGTTAAGCCTTTATCAACGCTTTCTGTCGCTGAACGGAACAATCGGCTTTTCCCGCCGTACTGGCCTGACGCCAGCTTGATCCGCTTCTTCCGTCGAGCTCTCGTTTTTGGTCCACCTTTTGCGCGAGGCATGGTTCATTACTCCTTTGGGGTCTTAAAATTCACAACATTCCACAATCACCGTCTATGCATACGGCAAGAGTCGATTCAATGTAAGAACAACCGTGGAATCCACCACTGCGGTTCCGCTCAGGCGGCGCTTCCGGTCATGCCGCTTGCTGGTCAGTATGTGCCGCTTGCCCGCCTTGCGGCGCACAATCTTGCCACTTCCCGTTTTGGCAAATCGTTTGCTCGTCCCTGAATGCGTCTTCATTTTCATGTCAAAATTCCTTTTGTTGAGCTAGCTGTTTGTCAATGTTTTGGAGCGACAATCATGATCAAACTACGGCCCTCCATTCGAGGAGCATACTCGATTGTGCCGGCTTGGGCCAACTGTTCTATGACCGAATTCATCACGGCGCGGCCCATTTCTTGGTTCGCCATTTCTCGTCCACGATAGGTGAGGGTGACTTTGGTCTTGTTGCCCTCCTCGAGGAACATTTTCATCTGTCGGACTTTGATTTCAAGATCGTGCTTATCGGTCCGTGGGCGCAGCTTGATTTCCTTCACCTGCGTGGACTTTTGGTGACGCCGGTTTTGATGATCCTTTTTGCTCAGCTCATACTTATACTTCCCAAAGTCCATAATTCTACAGACTGGGGGGACCGAGGTAGGAGCGACTTCCACCAAATCGTGGCCGGTCTCTTGGGCCTGGCGAAAGGCATCCGCTGTCTGAAGGATGCCGAGCTGTTCTCCCTCTGGGCCAATGACACGAACTTCTCGGACTCGAATTTCACGATTCACACGTAATTTGGGGACGATAGGCCACCTCTCTCTTAGTGAGTGTATTGAAGCTCTCGCTGCGTCTGCTTGAGTTCAGATTGCAACAGATTCACGATCTCAGTCACGGTCATATTGCCTAAGGTGGCCCCACTTCGGCCCCGGACCGAGAGCGTTCCATTCTGGACTTCTCGGTTCCCTGCCACCAGCATAAAGGGGGTTTTCGCTTTTTCAGCTTCCCGAATCTTGAATCCAATCTTTTCGTTTCGAAGATCCGCTTCGGCTCGGAAGCCTGCGGCCTTTAACTGCGCCACAACGGCACTGACATAGTCCTGCTGCTGATCAGTGATATTGATGACTACTGCCTGTACCGGTGCCAACCACGTCGGAAAGGCGCCGCCATAATGCTCGATCAGGATGCCGAAGAATCGTTCAATCGATCCCATCAAGGCACGATGAATCATGATTGGGCGATGAGCTTTCCCGTCTTCTCCGATATAGCTCAAGTCAAACCGCTCGGGATTATTGAAATCCACCTGGACCGTGGAACATTGCCATGAACGGCCTAATGCGTCTTTGATTTTAATGTCGATCTTGGGGCCATAAAACGCCCCACCTCCCGGATCCAGTTGAAAGGCAATCAGCCGGCTCTTCAGTGCGGCTTCCAAGGCGTTGGTGGCCAATGTCCAATGCTCATCACCACCGACCGATTCCTTCGGTCTGGTGGAGAGAAACACTTCGAATTCAGTAAATCCAAATGTCTGAAGCACAAAAAACGTAAAGTCCAGCACCCGACTGACTTCGGCTTCCATCTGATCGGGCCTGCAGAAGAGGTGGGCATCATCCTGCGTGAATCCGCGCACTCGCATGAGGCCGTGGAGGACCCCGGTCCGTTCGTACCGATAGACGGTGCCCAGCTCGCCATATCGGATGGGGAGATCTCGATAGCTTCGCAGGTGAGACTGGTAGATCATGATATGGTACGGGCAATTCATCGGCTTGAGTTGGTACTCGCTGCCCTCCAGCCTCATGGCGGGAAACATGTTTTCCCGGTAGTACTCGAGGTGACCGCTGGTTTTCCAAAGATCAAGGCGGGCCGTATGCGGGGAGTAGACCAGGTTGTACCCATCGCGAATATGTTGCTCGCGCCAAAAGTTTTCGATCAACAAACGGACAACCGCTCCCTTTGGATGCCAGAGCACGAGACCTGGGCCGATTTCATCCTGAATACTGATCAAATCCAGTTCTTTCCCGACTTTTCGGTGGTCGCGGCGCTTAATCTCTTCCAACCTGGCGAGATAGGCATCGACCTCGGCTTTCGTCGGAAAAGAAGTTCCATAGATTCGCTGTAGCATCGGGTTCCGCTCGTCCCCGCGCCAGTAGGCGCCGGCAAGATTGAGCAGTTTTAGGGCACCGATGTGGCCTGTCGTTGGGAGATGGGGACCTCGGCAAAGATCCACGAAATCACCCTGCGTATAGGCGGTGATCGGCTCGTGATCGGGAAACCCTTGAATCAATTCGACCTTGTACTGTTCACCACGAGCTGTGAAGAAATCGATCGCCTCCTGTTTGGAGAACTCTCTTCGGGTAATAGGAAGGTTGCGTTGAATGATATCCGCGGCACGAGCTTCGATCTGTTCCAGATCTTCCGGTGTGAAGGGGCGTTCGAAGGCGAAGTCATAGTAGAAACTATCATCTAATGCCGGCCCGATCGTCAGTTGAGCTGAAGGGAACAGCTCTTTGACCGCTTGAGCCATGACGTGCGTGCTGCTGTGGCGGTAGACCTCCCGACCTTCCGCACTATCAAACCGAAGTGGTTCGATCAGTGCACCGCCTGCGAGAGGTCGTGACAGGTCGACAACAGCTCCATCCACCTTGGCCGCGAGCACATCACGTCCTGCGACACCGAGCGACGAAAGGGCTGTCCCCACGGTGTCACCCGCTTTTGTCTCCGTGCTGTGGCCGTCTTTCAGAGCAATCTTCATGGAACTACACAATCGAGGCACAAGCAAAAACGAAGATGCTGTGCCCCTGTCACGACAAACTCGTTCGTGAATTTCAACTTATGGTAGGCGCGGACGGTCTTGAACCGTCGACCTCTACCGTGTCAAGGTAGCGCTCTCCCCCTGAGCTACGCGCCTATCAAGAACAAGAAGAGGAGGCATGCTAATATAGCGCCGCCGATACTGTCAAGAAAACGAAAGAGAAGACAGTACTCCTTCAGGGAACTGAAGAAGCCACCACCTTCTCTTTCTCTCGTCGTCGGCCCTCTCCGGCAAATCTATTTTACTGCGATACGAAGCTCTTTTCCGGCAGAAAACTTGGGAACTTTGGCTGCTGGAATTCGGAGGGATTCGCCTGTCCTGGGGTTTCTCCCCATCCGTGCTCTCCGCTTGGAAATCGTAAAGGTGCCAAAATTAACCAGAGAGACACGTTGTCCCTTCTTCAGTGAGGAGGTCACCGCACCGGTAAATGCCTCAAGGGCAGTTCCCGCTGCCACTTTTGTGATTCCAGCCGAAGCGGCCATCTTCGCGATCAGCTCTTCCTTTGTCATCATGTCCCTCCTTGTGGGTAGTGAAAGAAAAAATGACTCCGGTGACACTGCATTGGCACACTCATACACTCCGATTCGCCCTCAGCTTGGTCTGTTTCAGCGGAATATGGAGATTGACGATCTTTTTTCGCAACGTATTGCGGTTCAGTCCCAGTAACTCTGCGGCCTGAATCTGATTGCCCCGCGTTTCTTGCAGCGCTGAGGTGATGAGGGGGCGCTCTACGGCGGAGATGAGGATCGGATGAAGGTTTCTTGCCGATCCGTTGCGCATCCCTTTGACGAATTCACCCATTTTCACTTCCAAGTAATTTTCCAGAGACCCCTCCCGGGCTTTATTCAGATGAAGGTTGCTCGGGGCGAACATGGGTTGGATCATACTCAAGGTTTGTCGTAGGACTGCGGGTGACCCTTGGATGAAAAGGGTGTGCGTAACATCAAGATGGTCCGACCATGTCGTGACGGGACCTTGGGGGTGCGGCAATTCCTCGATGATGATGTCCACCCGATGGCTCGGCAACTCTTGCTGGAAAGTGGCGGCATCACGGAAGATGCTGATGGCGGCATCCGTAAAGATCTGTCGAACTTGAGCCTTGACGGTCGGATCCGTCGTGAGCAATACAATATGATATGTCGGTGACGACGTTGGCATAGAAGGTACCATGTGGAAGATGAGGGTGGATTATTGCCTGGAGCAGAATTGATGTCAATCTGATTTTCGGCCAGGGCCTTCTGCCGACGAGCTTCCATGAGGCCGTGGTGTGGACACAAAGACTCAGGCCGCAAAAATTAGGGTGAAGGACCAGTGAGGACTTGGATTGAGCGGTTGCGATGAATGACGAACAAAAAGTGCAAATACGTAGATTGTCGATAGGTCGTGAGTGGGAGCTGGAGCTGGAGGAATCAACCTTGACAGCTTGTTGCAGGGAAAGGTAGAGTACGGCAATCTAATTCCTACAGGAATTGTAAAGAATGAAAATGTCTAAGCGAGTGAGCTATGGGATCTTGGCGGCCATTGATCTGGCCATCCATGCGAAAGACGCTCCGATTCAAGCGAAGGCCGTCTCGAGGCGCCAGGGGATTCCGCTCCGTTTTCTGGAACAGGTGCTTCATACCATGAAGAATACCGGCTTGGTCGAAAGCCATCGTGGAGCACAGGGAGGGTATCTCTTGTCGAGAAAGCCCGCGGACCTTTCGCTGGCTGAGATATTCGAATCTCTTGAAGGGCCGGTCTTTCATCGGTCGGGCGTTCATCCATCAGCTCGATATCGGTCCACGGGCAAATCAGATCTCCTTCTGAGCGATGTGTGGGACCAGCTGCAACTGGCCGAGAGGAAAGTCCTCGAGAGCATCACGATTGAACAGTTGGCGGCACGTCAGAGGCTCGTCGATGCGCAACGCAGCCCCATGTACCATATTTGACAGAAGAAAAAAGATTCTTCCGGCAGGCGATCTAAGGAGTCAGCCATGAACCAGACTGTATCTCTTTCCGTTCCGCATATTGAAACACATCCCATTCCAGCAAGCATCGTGGAAGAAATTGAAACCTTTGAAACCGAGGCCATGCGGACCTTGGGGGGAGAGGTCTCAACGGACCTCTTTAAACCGTTCCGATTACAGTACGGCATCTATGGCCAGCGTCAGCCAGGCGTGCAGATGGTACGGATCAAGATTCCGTTCGGCGGCATCACCGCCAATCAGCTTCGCCGCGTAGCAGAACTGGCCGACCGCTATGCCACGGGCGTTGGCCATGTCACGACCAGACAAGACATTCAGATGCACTTTGTCGAGCTGAAAGATGTGCCGACCATTATGCGAGGGCTTGCAGAAGTCGGTCTGACAACCCGAGAGGCTTGCGCGAACACGGTACGAAATGTGACAGCCTGCCACTTGGCTGGTGTGTGCCAAGGCGAGGTGTTTGACGTCACACAGTATGCCAAGACAGTCGCATACCACCTGCTCCGGAATCCCCTTAATCAAAGCTTGCCACGCAAGTTTAAGATCGCGTTTTCCGGTTGCGCGCACGACTGTGCCCTCACGCCGATTCATGATATCGGTCTGCTAGCGGTGAAGCGAGCGGACGGAGTCATAGGGTTTCGCATGGTGGCGGGTGGCGGACTGGGCTCCACGCCTCGGGTTGCGCAGTTGCTTCGAGAATTCACCCCGATGGACGAGCTAATTCCAAGCATCGAAGCCGTCATCAAGGTATTCGATACCCTTGGGAATCGCAAAAACCGGAACAAGGCCCGCATGAAATTTGTGATCGACAAGCTAGGGTTTGAGGAATTCAAGCGACGATGGGAGGCAGCCTACGTTTCAATGGGGCACGCGCTTCCAAAGAATGGCTCTATGGCCTTGCTGCCTTATGAAGATACACCTCCAGCCCTCATTATGCCGACTCGTAACGGTGTCACCGATGGGAACAGGAACGAAACACATCCAGTCGGCCAAGAAACCCCATTCGAGATGTGGAAGCGGACCAATGTCGTTCGGCAAAAGCAGGACGGGTATGTGACGGCCGCGGTCAAGCTGTTCATGGGCGATATCACTTCACAGCAACTGCTGTTTGTCGCGGATCTTGCAGAACGGTACTCCAACGGGAATCTTCGCACCACGATCAACCAGAACCTGGTGATCCGGTGGATCCCTGCTGATCGGATCTCACATCTTTATGACGATCTGGCGTCTTACGGATTGGCTGATCCCGGGGCCGAACTCGTCGAAGACATCATCGCCTGTCCCGGAACTGATACCTGTGGGCTGGGGATCACGTCATCCAAAGGGTTGGCGAGAGCGTTGGCTGAGGTGTTTCCTGCCGGGCGGGTACCGGAAGATTTGACGGGAGTTGACATCAAAATCAGTGGCTGCCACAACTCCTGCGCTCAACACCATATCTCCACGATTGGGTTGCATGGAGTTGGAAAACGAATCGGTGAACATGTCGCACCGCACTATGAATTGCATCTCGGCGGGTCGGTCAACGGCACGGCCAAGATTGGTCAGATGATTGTGAAGCTGCCGGCGAAAGCAGTTCCAACGGCGCTCTCCCATTTAATCGACGTGTATCGGCGTGATCGTCAGACGAATGAAAACCTGCCGAAATATATTGCCCGTGTGGGGAAGAGCAAGCTGAAGGACGAATTGATTCCCTATACGATCGTCCCATCGTATGCAGAGGATTCCACCTTCTACTATGACTGGGAAGGGGAAGACGAGTTTATTCTGGAGGACCTCGGTCCAGGTGAATGTGCCGGCGGCGCACTGGAGATGATTGAAAACGGGATCTTGGAGGCGGATCAAGAGCTGTATCAAGCCAAGTTGTTGGTCGAGAAGCATCAGTATTCTGTGTCGGTCAACAAATCGTATCGCGCCGTATTGGCTGCCGCCAAGGCGATGTTGGTGACCGAGGGGCTTGAGCCGTCAACTGACTCCGAAACCTTCATCGAATTTGACGGTCGAATTGCGCAGAAAGGGGTCATTCCCGCGCAGTATCGTGAACTCAATAAGAAGGTCGGCGATCTCGGTCCTAAGGATACGACTGGTGATTCGGCGCGTGAAAAAATGGCATTTGCCAAAAGCTTCGTCGAGGCCTGCCGTGCCGCGACCGAACAGATGGGGAAAGATTTGAAGCTTGCCTCGGTCCAGGAGGCAGCGACTCCTGCAAAAGAAGTTGCCGCGGCAGTAGCTCCGATCGCCACCGAGGTGAAACCAGCAACTCCGGCTCCGACCGGTGCGCCGGTCTACGATTTGCGAGGCGTCGCCTGCCCGATGAACTATGTGAAGACCAAGTTGAAACTTGAAATGATGGATGCAGGCGAGAAGCTTGAAGTCTGGTTGGACGCAGGCGAACCAATCAAGAATGTGCCGATGAGCCTCAAGAATGATGGGCACAAAGTCTTGATCCAGGAGGCGTTGGAACCGGAAGCCTCGCACTATCGCATTCTGGTTGAGAAGGTTGAAGGGTAAATGGGGGCATGTCAACCGTGACAGTAAATGGTCAGTCCAAACAGCTTGCAGAACTTCAGGCCTGGGGCTCCTCGTTTGAGACGAAGCAGCCGCAGGATGTCCTGAATGCGGCCATCGAACGATATGGGGAAAAGATGGTGCTGGCCTGCAGCTTTGGGGCGGAAGATGTGGTCTTGGTTGATATGGTGTATCGCATCAATCCCTCGGTGCCGTTGTTCTACCTCGATACCGAGTTTTTATTTCCTGAAACCTACGCCACGCGGGATCGGGTGATTGAACGGTATGGCTTGAAGCCGGCGCAGGTTCTCCAAGTGAAGTCGTTGCTGACGCCGCAGAAGCAAGCAGAAGAGTATGGTGATGCACTCTGGACCAGCAATCCAGATCAATGTTGCCAATTGCGGAAAGTCGAACCGTTGACAAGAGTCCTGAAAGGGTATGACGCCTGGATTACTGGTATTCGGCGTGACCAAGCGCCGTCCCGCGCGAATGCCGGAGTGATCGAGTGGGACCAGAAATTCGAGCTGGTCAAAATCAATCCGCTCGCACGGTGGACCTGGGCCGACGTCTGGACCTACATCAAGGTCTATGAAGTCCCTCACAACCCACTTCACGACCAGAACTATCCCAGCATTGGTTGTACCTACTGCACCGCTCCGGTGGCGCCTGGTGATGATCCACGGGCGGGGCGCTGGAAGAATTTTGCCAAGACGGAGTGTGGGCTCCACAAGTCGTAACATGCCATTTCACGAGATTCTCGCAAAAGTTGCCAAGGGCCCTAAGGCCTCGAAAGACCTTACGTGGGACGAGTGTAAGCAAGCAATGAAGGCCTTAGTCGAGGGCGAAGCAAGTCCGGCTCAAGTCGGAGCCTTCCTCATTGCCATGCGATTCAAGATGGAGTCCGTGACGGAGTTGGCGGGATTGACAGCGGCCGCGCGGCAATATGTGGCTCCGCTGGTGGTCTCACGTGAGTTGGCATTGATAGATGTGCCGACGTACGCTGGGAAGCAGGACACCTTTCACGCGATCGTTGCGGCTTCAATCGTGGCGGCCGCAGCGGGTGCGGCGGTCTTGATGCACGGCTATGATGGCATTCCTGGACGGCCTGGCGTAGCCGGAGTGTTAAAGGCGATGGGAATTCGGGTTGATGCTGAACCCAAGCAGGTCGCCGAAGAGGTGAACCGACACAGCTTCGCCTATTTGGATATTGGCCTCTACCATCCACCAGTCTATCGGTTTTTGGAAATGCGCCAGACGCTCGGAGTCAGGAACGTGTTCCATCCAATCGCACGACTATTAAATCCTGCTCGGGCGAAGGTGCAAGTGGTGGGTCTCTCGCATCCCCCTCATTTTGAGAAGACAGCCGAAGCACTGCGGATCCTCGGCTGTCCCCATGCCCTGGTCGTGCGGGGGGTCGAGGGTGATCCGGAATTGTCGGCTTCCATGGCGACCAGAGTATTGGAGTTGCGCGAAGAGCGGATCACACCGATTGGTGTGTCGCCAAAGGATTTCGGCTTGGTATTCGCTCCATCTCGGGAAATGGCAGGATTTCCGCCGGACCAGCGAGAGAAGGAAGCGGATCTCCTTCGCCGCATCCTTCAGAATCGCGTACAGGGGGGTCAAAAGGATTGGGTCGTGATGAATGCATCACTGTTACTGTATGCCGCGGGGAAAGGCACATCGTTGGCTGCCTGTTTCCTGGCGGCTCGTGCGGCGATTGATGGAGGCGCTGCGGCCCGCAAGCTGGAGGATCTCGTCAGGCAGTCGGTGACCGCGTAGGGCAAGAACCGGAAAGAACATCAGCCATGAAACATCTTCGCCAACTTGAGGATCAAAGCGTCTATATCCTGCGAGAAGCGTATAAGCATTTCAGTAACCTCGCCATGCTCTGGTCGATGGGGAAAGACTCCACAGTGCTCCTGTGGCTCGCCCGCAAGGCCTTCTTTGGGCATGTGCCGTTTCCACTACTCCATGTCGACACCAGCTACAAGATCCCAGCGATGATCGAGTACCGCGACCGGCTTGCCCGCGAGTGGCGGCTGGATTTAGTCGTTGGACAAAATAAGGAAGCCTTGGCGGCCGGCATGAACCATACGATGGGGCGTGTGGTCTGCTGCACTGCGCTGAAGACGAACGGCCTGAAGCAGCTACTGGAAAATAAGGGATACACCGGCGTCATCCTGGGTGTCCGTGCGGATGAGGAGGGCACCAGAGCCAAGGAGCGCTACTTCTCGCCACGAGATAAGCATGGAGACTGGGATTTTCGTGATCAGCCACCGGAGCTCTGGGACCAATACAAGACAACCTTCCCGCCTGGCACGCACATTCGCATTCACCCGTTGCTGGATTGGACGGAAATCAACATCTGGGAATATATCAAACTCGAAAACATTCCCTTCATCGATCTGTATCTCGATAAGGGAGACGGCACTCGCTATCGAAGCCTCGGTTGTGCGCCCTGTACCACACCGATCAAATCGACCGCGAAGACGGTGGACGACATTATCGAGGAATTGCGGCATACGACCGTAGCGGAACGCTCGGGACGAGCACAGGATGAAGGCCGTGGGATGGAATTGCTTCGAAAAGACGGCTACATGTGAGCAGTACACTGAAACAGGCATCCGGCTTCGTTCTTGGATCGAAACAATCCTTAATGTACCCCAGAGGGTACGCCTCCGGTTGTTTCGCTCCTACGGCCTCGCCGGTCTGCCCGTTTGAGCATGCTGGAAAATGGAACGATTATGACAACGGTTAATACCAAGCCATCAGAAAATTTGAACATCGTGATCGTCGGCCATGTGGATCATGGCAAGTCGACGTTACTGGGACGGCTCTATGCCGATACCAATTCATTGCCGGATGGCAAGTTGGAAAAGGTGCAGGCTATCTGCAAACAGCAGGGCAAAGAATTCGAGTATGCTTTCCTCTTCGACGCTTTTCTTGAGGAACAGGAGCAGGGGATCACGATCGACACGGCCCGAACGTTTTTCATGTGGAAGGGGCGGCAGTACATCATTATCGATGCGCCGGGGCACAAGGAGTTTCTGAAGAATATGATCTCCGGAGCTGCGCGTGCCGAAGCCGCATTGCTCCTCATCGATGCGCTGGAAGGAGTGAAGGAACAATCCAAGAAACATGGCTATCTGCTGTCACTGCTCGGTGTCCGGCAGTTTGCGGTGGTGGTCAACAAGATGGATTTGGTCGGCTATCGCCAGGATGTGTTTGAGGGGATTGAGAAAGAGTATCGCGAATTTCTAGGACAGTTCAAAGCCGTGCCGGCACAGTTCATTCCAGTGAGCGCCAAGCTTGGCGACAATATCGCGAATCGCAGTAAGCAGATGCCTTGGTACAGCGGCCCTACGGTCTTGGACACACTCAGTGCGTTCAAGAAAGAAGCCGCCCGTTCAGAGCAGCCGCTTCGCTTACCGGTGCAGGATGTCTATAAGTTCGATGCGCGCAGGATCATCACCGGTCGCATCACGGCTGGTCGCATCAAAGTGGGTGATCACCTTGTGTTTTCGCCGTCGAATAAGCGGGCCAATGTCCGGACGGTGGAAGCCTTCAATATCGATCCGCAACCGACCGAAGGTCAGGCTGGGCAATCCATTGGTGTGACGCTCGATGACCAAATCTTTGTGGAACGCGGCGAAATCGCCTCGCATCAAGAGAGTCTTCCCTCGGTCTCCACGGCCTTTCGGGCTAACCTGTTTTGGCTGGGCAAGCGGCCGTTGGAAAAAGGACGCAAATATCTGTTACGTGTCGCTACGAAGGAAGTGGACTGCGAAGTCGCGTCGATCCACCGGATCATCGACACCATGAATCTAGCGCAGCAGCAGGGTAGCAACAGCGTCGGCAAGAACCAGGTGGCCGAATTGACCATGCGCACAAAGGCCCCGGTTGCGTTTGATCTGTCAGCCTCGTTTGAAGCCACCGGACGTTTCGTCTTGGTCGATGAATACGATATCGCGGGCGGTGGTATCGTGACCGAACTGGTCCATGACGACCAGGAATTTCTCCGCGAAGAGGCCCGTCGGAGAGACTTTGCCTGGGTCAAGGGCGAAGTCACGGTCGAAGATCGCGCGCAGCAATATGGCCATCGCGCCGCGATCGTCCTCCTCACCGGTGGGCGGCACACCGGCAAGTCATTCTTGGCCAGAAAACTCGAAGGTCGTCTTGTCGCGGATGGACGTCATGCCTATCTCCTGGACGGGGAAAATCTCCGCCGTGGGTTGGACGCGGATCTCACTGAAGAAGAACGGGGTCAGACGACTGAGATGGCTCGGCGCTATGGCGAAGTCGCACGGCTTCTCATCGATACCGGCCTGATTGTCGTCTCAACGACGAATCCCTTCGGCCTGGCTTACCACGAAGCTTCAGAAGCAATCAGGACACTCGTCCATCCCGCACCCGTCATCGCTGTGCACATGAGCAAGGCCGCAGAGGAGCCTCCACCCAATACGGATGTTGTCCTGACAGGTCCTACTGACTTCGACGCCGCCACTGCGAGGATCTTGGACGAATTGAAACGCCGGGGTGTCTTGGCTCAGGCCATTGGTGCCAAGCCGGTCTTTCAATATTCCATTTAGTCGACAGCTCAAACCGGAAATTCTAAAGCGAGCGCATTCCCTGCTGATGCGGCAGGAATGTCAAACTCTCCGATGAAGGACACGGTCGTATTCTCTACCGTGCCCTCTTCCCGTTGACGAGTACGCCATGAATTTGAGACCATGTTGGAGTGAATTTTGAGTTGCTTGGTGCCATCATGCAGGTCGAAACATTTGCGTTGGGGGACGCATTCGAGAGGTGGCCTGCCTGCGGAAGTTCTATGGCAAAGGATGTCGGCGAAAACCGAAGGGATTGGCAACGGTTCGACTCTCAGACGGCTCCGTTCATCGTGCCGAAATTCACTGGTATGAAGCAACAGGGATAGGCCGAAAGGAATACAAGATTAAACAACTGCTCTGAGGTCATCCATATGCTAAAGACCAAACGTGTTGCTTCTCGACTCGTGATTTGTGTTGAGAACAAGGGTTATGCAGTGTCTCTTGAAAAGCGGAAGATCTATATTGCGATTCCCGATGCGCTGGCGATCAAGCACGGACAGATCTGCGTCATGGATGCAACAGGAGAAGACTACCTCTATCCGAAAAGCTGCTTTCTGCCCACCACTCCTCCTGCATCACTCCGCAAGGCGATTAGGAAGGCCGCCTAACGCAAATCTGTTGCAGGATCCCGCTGCCTTCCCTGCCCCTTACTGGTCTCAACACAACAACCTCACGCATACTCGATAAATCGAGGCGCTAGGGAAAACAGGGTTCAGGATCTTATTCCTTCGGCAACGCGGAAAAGTCGTTGGCCTCCTCATCAGGCAGCGCGAAACAAGACGTAACACCAATCGACAGTCAGTGGAGCACGGTCAGGACCTGAGTCTCACGCCCTTCAGACGACCGCGCAAGCAGGCCTCTTGACGGCCTTGCTATATACCACTATTCTGTTGCGGTGTGCTCATGTACTCTTCTTAGCAAAAAGTGATGGTCATGCAAGGCAAAGACTCGTTTTTGGTACTTCTTGGAGTATTTATCCTCGGTATGACGTTCTTCTTCTGTGGGAGAGGGGCAGTGACGGCACCCCCTCCGGTTGCACTGGAGCATCCGGCTGAACATCCTCCACAGGCTCAAAAATCCACTGAGCCGCAACCATCGCCACCACCACCGTCGGTCTCTGTGCCGGCGATCGCAAAAAAAAAGATTGATGACCTCCTCATCGGCAAGACAATTCCCTTCCGCATTAACAGCGTCACTCTTCTGTCGGACGGGAAAGTCATCTTGAATGGCGTGGCCGCGATGTTGCGCGAAGACCCAACGGTGATTGTTGAAGTGAACAGTCAGACGGACATCGGTGGACCGGAGCGTGCGAATCAGATGCTCTCGGAACAGCGTACCACCGCTGTCGTCGAGTATTTGGTCTCACAGGGAATCGCAGCCGAACGGCTGGTCCCCAAAGGGTATGACGCGTCGCGATCAAGCGCGGTGAGTGCCACCGATGAGGGGCGCAGGCAAAACCGAAGAATCGAATTGTCCATCGGAACCACGGGGGAATAGTCGTCATGTCTGGTAGCTGGGCATGTTGGTTCTGGACGTTGGTGGGAGCGGGATGCCTCGGGTGGGGGATCAAGGGCATGGTGCTGGGGTCAGTGATGGATGAGAAGCGTCGTGAGGTGGAACGCCTCAAGAGTAAGGTCACGATGCTGACCAATCAACCACCAGAGGTGCGAACGGTTGAGAAGCGAGTGGAGGTCCCGGTCGAACGGGTGGTGGTGAAACATGTTGAGGTTCCGGTCGAGAAGGTCGTAGATCGGCCGGTCGACAATCAGGAGTATTTGGCCCGGATCAAGGCGCTGGAAGGTGAGGTCGCCATGATCGCTGGGTTGCTCCCTCAGATCGCCCAGTTCCAAGCCGTTGCCTCACAGGTTGGAGGGAGGAGTATCGAAGAGCGGGTGGTGGTGCCGGTTGACAATCCGGAGCACCTGGCCCGGATCAAGGCGGTGGAAGATGAGATTGTCGTCATCGCTGGGTTCCTGGCGCAGATTGCGCAGGCCCAAACCGCTTCTTCACAAGCAGGAGTGAAAAGTATCGAGGAGCAGGTGGTGGTGCCGACCGACAATCCAGAGCACCTGGCCCGAATCAAGGCGCTAGAAGGCGAGGTGGCCGTCATTGCCGATCTTCGTGTGCAGATGGCTGAGCTCCGGGACCTCTTGTTACAGGTCGGCGAGAAGGTTGCCGAAAAGCGGTCCGAGACTTCCACAGAACAAAATAATGAGGCACCACCCGCGCAGGTGAGTGAGCGTGTAGTGGATCGCAACCATGCCATTGCTAATGAGCAGACGGATGAGGGAGAAGCGGTTGGCGTGTCGTCCGATGATCTCAAACACATACGGGGGGTCGGTCCGGCGTTAGAACGGTTCCTGCACAAACGGGGCGTTTTCTGGTTCCGGCAGGTGGCGACCTGGAGCCAGGCGGATATCGACAAATTCGAAT
>CABVRZ010000002.1:0-179690 GCA_902500775.1 uncultured Nitrospira sp. | reverse complement strand
TCAAACACATACGCGGGGTCGGTCCGGCGTTAGAACGGTTCCTGCACAAACGGGGGGTCTTCTGGTTCCGGCAGGTGGCGACCTGGAGCCAGGCGGATATCGACAAATTCGAATTCCTCTTGCCCAACTTCGGGGGTCGCATTCAACGAGAAAACTGGGTGCACAGTGCCAAAGTGGAGCACTACAAGAAGTATCAGGAGTGGCTGGGTGAGGGCGAGCCCCCGAGTGAGCGCCTGGACCTGCCTGCGCAGATGGTTGAGCTCCAAGACAGGTCTGTGCAGGTTGATGAGAAGCTTGTCGAGAAGCCGATCGAAGCCCTGAGTGACAGACATGGGGAGATATCTGTTGAAACGATCAGTGAATCAGCGGAGGACTTTGACCAGGCGAGTGCTGCTGAGTCGGCTGACGAGGGGCAAGCGGTCGGCGCGTCGCCCGATGATCTCAAACACATACGCGGGGTCGGTCCGGCGTTAGAACGGTTCCTGCACAAACGGGGCGTCTTCTGGTTCAGCCAGGTGGCGACATGGAAGCAGACAGACATCGACAAATTCGAGTTCCTCTTGCCCAACTTTGAAGGGCGGATCCAACGAGAAAATTGGGTGCGTAGCGCGAAAGTCGAGCACTATAAGAAGTACAAGCAGTGGATTGGGGATGATCAGCCTCAAAGTACGACGCCGGAGACATGCTAGCAGGCTGTTGAAAAAGTCCTTCAGCTTTATTCTCCCATCGTTCAGACCCTCAACGTACCCCAGAGGGTATGCTTCGACCCTTCACTTGCTGCGGCTTCGCTGGAAGGCCTTTTTGAACAACCTGTAAAACATCAGGGGGTGAGTCTGTCGAACCGTCTCGACTGACGTCGCGGTGGTTTCGCCTTTCAACGAGCATTGGGACCCTGAGCACGACGATGGGTCATGATCCTTCCACACCAAGTGGACGTGTAGTTGGGTGATGCCCAACCGCACCCTCTGTATTCTATTTCGACACCTCTGATAGTAATTCCAGATCATGGGTACTTCCGCACAGTCTTTTGCCTCTCTGTCAAAAGTGACACAAGAGATAGGTTGAGAGAACTGACTCACAATGTGACAGTTGAACCGCATGACGTGAGGGCTGCAGCGGTCTCTAGCTGGGGGAGTCTCCGTCTGAACGTATCTACCACATGGGTGAACTGAATCTGTTTCGATTCAGTGAATCGAAACAGATTCACCACTGAACGTTTTTCTACGTATACGATGGTTGAATTCATAGGCATTTACGCCGGATAGGAACAGACGATCGTGGCCCAATATTTGCTAGGAGGTTGCGGAAGATTGGGACGCTTTTCGTGAATAGATTACAGATTGCGCGGCAACCTTCTGACCAATTGATCTGGGTTTCATCCCCAAGTAGGGGCCGTCGTAAAAAAGATGAATAGGCGAACGTGTGTTGTAGCGGTACAGGTGTCACAGGTAAGTGTTCTGGCCTGTCAGTATGGTCTGTCGGAGGACAGCCAATGAACCGCGTGATGCAGAACATCTGATCGGCTGCAGGCTCCCCCAGCTCCCAGACTGGACAAACGAAGCCTATCGCCATGCCTAACCACGTCATGAGGTCACGGGCTGTGACAACTATTGTGTTGATTGATGACTATGAGTTGGTGCGGTGTGGGCTGAGGACGATCCTACAATCTCAATTGGATATGAAGGTTGTTGGTGAAGCAGCTACGCTGACAGATGGCCTATCGATCGTTGAAAGGCTGACTCCTCGCCTGGTGCTGCTCGATGTGAAACTCCAGGATGCGTCCATCGGGGAAGCCTGTCGCCGTCTCCTAGCTGTCGCGCCGAACCTCCGCATTCTTGTCCTCACCAGTTGTGGTGATCAGGCGACGGTACGGGTAGCCATCCAATATGGCGCTCACGGCTTTGCTCTTAAGGATATCAAGATGGACGATCTGGTGTGTGCCATTCGCACCGTTGCAAGTGGCCACGGCTATCTGGATCCACGAGTCAGGCAGCAGGTTCTGCACTGGTTTCGGATGAGTTCCCGCTCTAGGCTGACGACAAAGGGGATAACCGAGCTCACTCTTCGTGAGCGTCTCGTACTTCCTTTTCTGGTGGAAGGGAAAACGAATAAAGAAATCGCGGCCCAGCTCCAAGTAAGCGACAAAACCGTCAAGAACTATCTGACCAGTATCTTTGAAAAGTTACAGGTCAAACGGCGAGCAGAAGCCGCTGCCTGGTTCATGAGGGAGACGCACATGCCGATAGGTTTATATAGGCAGGCAGAAGTGCAAAACCGCGAGGAGAGTAAAGAGAGTTGAAGGCTGGGTTCCGGCACTGACCTTCCCTCAATTTTATGGATACCGGGTTACGCGACAGACGCTCGTGCTTCAAACTCGGCAGATGGCTTAATTGAGGGTACCCCTCGATTGAAAGACGAGAAGCCTTAGCGGAGGCTATCCCAGGCTTTCTTGAACTTGTCTGCAATGAAGGCGTGCCCCAGGTTGGTCGGATGGAAGTCAAAATCAAACGGCCCCTCGAACCCAAGCCTTCTCTGGATGGTGACGAGTCCTTGCCGTCCCAGGGATGGGGTATAGAGATCCACGACGGCGATGCTGGATCCAGAGGGTACAACAATGTGTTGCAGCCAGAACCTGAGTGCCTGGTCAAACCCTTGTAACACGGAGTCGAACTGCTGGAATATTTCAGGATTTGGATGCGGGAGGCTGTAATAGTTTGAGACTAAAATAGTGACATTCTGAATCGCTCGGCATGGCTGATCTGTCGACGGAGCGAGGACTGGGCTGGTTGCCAGAGTGAGGCTCAGGGTGCCGTCATTATTGAGTAAGCGGTCGATTCCCTGGACGACGCGTTTTGCAATGGTAGAAATATCAAGGTCTCCTCTCAGGAAGTCATTCGCCCCCACTGTGATTGAAACAACGGTTGGGCGCTGTTCGGGCTCGGCGCAGAGCAATTGCGATACTTGGTGATCGCGCAGATCCCAGCTTCTCCCGCCTCGGATACCGATGTTCGCGAAATCCATCTCCTGTTTTTTGGCAAAAACCCCCTGCTCATAGAGTCGATAGACATATCCGTTCGTGACGGGTAGTGCGCCTTCACCAGCGGAGACGCTGTCGCCCATCCCGACGTAGTAGTGCTGCTTTGGAAAATTGACTTGTGCCAATGCGAGTGTCGGCATGATGAGCAGCCCGAGAAGTAACAAGGTGAAGCTAGATTTAGCAGTCATGTTTTCTCTCCCTATGGCGAGGCGGTGAACAGATCAGACCGCGTAGGTTGCGAATTAATGTATTGATATCGCTCGATCACCGATACTGATGTTTCATCTAAGCAATGCAGGAGAGTGTCTCATGGCTTGTCTATTTCCCACAGCTTCCCACAGCATAGACCACATCCCCTAATACCCTTTTATGGAGAAGAACTACATCGGTTTCTCGCTGAATGCAAATAAGCCCATCGGAAGATCGATGATCAAGGAAGGTATGTGCGGTTAGTAATTGCGGGATTTAGCACCCAATTGCCACTACTCGTCAGATTCATGACACGAATTTATGAGTAGGCGGGTGGTTCTCTGTGCAATTTGACTCACGGAAAATCCATGTGATAGCGTAAGTTCTCAGAAGGTTTTGATGACTGTTAGCATAGGAGTTCTCTATGAAATTTGTCTGTCTCAATTGCGAAACTTATATGAGCCTCGAAAAGGTTGAAAAGCCTGAGGAGGGCTCGCTGGGCGTCTTCTTTGCCTGCCCCTCGTGCAGTGCCAAATTCTCGATGGTCACGAATGCCGGTGAAACGAACATGATGAATGCCTTGGGGTTGAAGCTGGGGGCAAAGGCAGAGCCGGCAGCCTCAATGGAAGGCTTGCGCGGGCTTGCTGGTAACGGGCAATCATCGCCCGCGGTGAATAAACCAGCTCCAGCTGCACCGACTGTGTCGGCCACAGCTGCGTCGCCTGCGAAGGCTCCTGAGAAAGCGAGTGGCTGCCCATTCTCCGCCATGGTAGCCGAGATGGGGCTAACGAACTCCGACAAGCCAGCCAATGGTGGCCCTTCTGAATTCACCTGGACTCCCGACGCCACGGAAAAACTGGAGCGGCTCCCGGCTTTCGTGAAGCCGATGGTCCAAGCGAGTGTCGAGGGTTATGCACGCAAGAGCGGGTTCAAGACCATTACGCTGCAAGTCATGGACGACTCCAAGAATTATTCCCCTGAGGGCATGACCTGGTCACGTGAAGCCGAGCAGCGCTTGGAAAATATTCCGGACTTCATCCGTCCCATGGCCCGCAAAGAGGTGGAGCGGATGGCCAAGGAACGTGGAGAGTCCACCATCACGGCGCAGGTGATGGACGAAGCCAAAGATAAGTTCATGAAGTTTATGTAACAGAGTGACATTATGTAGTGGACAACTGATGGGCCCATCCGGTCGCCTGGATGGGCCTTTCCGTTAGTTGCGGCCATTCGGTCGACGGGTTGATGGCATGAAGCAGTGGGCGTTTCTGCTGTCCGGACTAGTATTGACGGTCATACTGTCTTCCCTTGGCGCCATTGTATTAGCCCAACCATCCTCATCTTTAGAACTTCATCCTACCTCTGTTGCGGCGGACCACCATCACAGTTCAGGTCGTGAACAGGATGGGGGTCATTGGGAAGGGTCGGCCCAAGGGGTGGCCTATTCAGAGTTCAACCATCGGTGTGTCGGTTTTTTGGTACTGCTATTTGGTCTGGCTGAACTCGGCCATGCGTTGCGATACCAACTGCCTGCGTGGAATCGGCTTGTGCTACCGGGCGCCTTTAGTGTGATCGGGATCTATTTATTGGTCTGGAGCGACCATGAGGCCTGGCCGATCGGTTCCCTAACCTTTGTGCAGACCTTCTCCGGACAAGATCCAGAAATTCTCCAGCATAAATTCTACGGAATCTTTTTTGCGGCTGCGGCAGTGAGTGAGACATTTCGCCGAATCGGCTGGGGACGGCATCCGGCCTGGGCGGCTCCATTAGTCGTTGGCGCTATGATTGGGGGGTTCTTGTTGTTCTGGCATTCACATGGGAATCATCCGGCGAATCAGACGACTGAGTTGCACCATGCGCTGCTCGGTAGTCTCGGTCTGGGAGCCGCTGTCTCAAGTGCCATGATAGCGTGGGGATCTGGTCCGTCGCATCGTTCCGTAAAACCATGGGAAGCCGCCTGGGCTGGCCTCGTGATCCTTATCGGGGTTCAGCTGCTCTTGTATTTTGAATAGATCTAGCGGAGTCTGTATAAGTAGGGTGTTTTCGCTGATGTTACCCGCTTTCCTCTGGCGGAAGTCCTTCCTGTATGTAGCCTCGGTCTTCTCTGCTGTCCGTTTTCTTGGCTCTCGTTATTTTCTGTGCCGGTTTGTCAGCCGTACAGGCGCAATCGCCATCCGGTGTGCAGGATGCTCCGACTGAAACTCGTCTAGTGAATGATCCCCAACATGGACATGCCAGTGGACGTTGGGAGGGCTCACCAGGCGGGAAGGCTTTTTCAGAGCTAAATCATCACTTCGCCGGCTTTTTCGATATCGTCTTTGGCCTTGCCGAGTTGAGCTATGCGCGGCAGTATCCATTACCGCTCTGGACCCGTCTTGTTCTGTCTGGTGCGATCGAGGTGGTCGGTGGGTTTGTGCTCTTCTGGAGTGACCATGCAGCCTGGCCGATCAGCTCGCTCAGTTTTCGTGAAATGTTTTCTGGCGAAGATCGGGAGATCGTCCAATACAAATTCTACGGGGTTCTGGCCTTACTGATTGTGTGGTGTGAGACGCTTCGTCGGTTAGGCAGGGGGCGGCACCCGGTGTGGACGGCTCCATTCACACGGAGATCACCCCGCTGCTGAGAAGATCCAGTTTCAACATTCCTTGTTGGCCATCGTGAGTATCGGCGCTGCGCTGTCCACGGGCATGGTTTCTTGGCTACCAGGGACATCGTTTGCTGCCATAAAACGATGGGAACTTGTCTGGGCAGGGTCCGTGATCCTGTTTGGTCTTCTACTCCTCGTGTATTCCCAATAAAGGTCCCGGGAAATTTCTTCCATGCTGTTGTGCATTTGACACCTTTCTGAGGCCTGTGCTACCTCTAGCTCCTCACGAGTCATTCGTAAATCATCATGTATCTCTAACCAACCAGGCACGTCAGGTTGGGATAGAGGAGGACGCACATGGGTGGACATAGTCACTGGGCGACAATCAAACGGCACAAGGGAGCCCAGGACGCGAAGCGCGGGAAGATCTTTACCAGAATTATTCGTGAGGTGACGATCGCTGCCCGTTCAGGCGGAGATCCAGATGGAAACCCAAGGCTTCGTCTGGCCATCGCCAAGGCGAAGGAAGCCAACATGCCCGGCGATACCTTGAAGAAGGCGATTCAGCGTGGCACGGGAGAGCTGCCCGGTGTGACCTACGAAGAGTTTTCGTTGGAAGGCTATGGCCCCGGAGGGACTGCTCTGCTACTCGAAATTACGAGTGACAATCGGAACCGGACGGTGGCGGAGATCCGGAGTCTGTTCACTAAGAACCATGGGAATATGGCTGAAGCGGGCGCCGTCGCCTGGCAGTTTCAGAAGAAGGGGCTTGTCGCGATTGAAAAGGGGAAGGTCGAGGAAGATGCCCTGCTGTCAGTGGCGCTCGACGCTGGGGCCGAAGACGTGAGGGTCGGTGAAAAGAGTTATGAGGTGCTTACGGGGCCCCAAGATTTCGAGGCGGTGAAGAAGGCTCTGGCCGATGCCAAAATCGAGACGACGCTTGCTGAAATCACCTATGTCCCACAAAATACCATCCGGTTAGAAGAAAAGTCTGCTGAGCAAATGCTCAAGTTGATGGAAATCATGGACGAGCATGACGATGTGCAGAAAGTGCATGCGAACTTCGACATTCCGGATGATGTCATGGAGAAAGTAGCTGCGACTGCAACAGGGTAACCCTCCATTGACTCATAGGATGGTACGTGTCCTCGGATAACGAGACGAGATGATCGCCTTTCTCACGGGGCGGTTGGCAGTGAAGACACCCACCCATCTGACACTTGATGTGCAAGGGGTCGGGTATGAAGTTCATATTCCCCTCAGCACCTACTACTCGCTTCCGAATCTCAACGACAGCACGGCGCTGCATATCCATACGCATCTCCGGGAAGATGCGATCCAGCTATTTGGCTTTCTCTCGCAGAGCGAGAAAGAGGCATTTTTGCTGTTGACCAGTGTCTCCGGAATCGGCCCCAAACTGGCGCTTAGCGTCTTGTCGAGCTTATCAGTGACAGACTTGGTCCATGCTATTCAGGCGGCGGATACCGAGAAGCTCGAGACGGTTCCAGGGGTCGGCAAAAAGTCGGCTGGTCGTCTCACGCTGGAGCTCAAGGATAAGGTCGGTAAAATCCAAGGTATCCACCCCTCTTCTACTACAGAGCCGGCAGGATTTGATGCGCTCTACGAGGATGCGTTGTCGGCTCTGGTACACTTGGGCTATCGTGCTCAGGATGCCAAGGACGCCTTAAAGCGGGTCACCAAATCCGCATCAGGGTCCTTGGCCTTGAAGGAGCTCATCCGCGAAGGGCTCAAGGAACTAGCAAGGGGGTAATCATGGTGCCATTGCATGCGGGGACCACTGCCAGGCTTATTCTGTATAGTGGGATGGTGTTGTTGAGTCCCCTCAATCCATCCGTGAGCCTAGCGGAGGACTCTTCAGAACCGAAAAGTATCAGGATGACCTGCGGGAAGTGTCCGGAGGGCTATGCGACGACCGGTGTGACAGCCTCTCAGGACATTTGCAAAGATCACGATGGAGTACTCGTGCAATGTGTGCCACTCGGGGCGAATATACTGGGCATTTGCGGCGTTTGTCCGGAGGGCTATGCGGAAATTGGGAGTTCTTCTGTCCCTGCGCGTTGTGGAAACAGCGACGGGGGACGGCTGACCCAATGCCAACTGCGAAAAATGGAGACGACGTTCCCGGATGCCACGCAGGGGTACAAGACCTGTCCTCCCGATTGTGGCAGTGCGGCACAGCCTGGCCAGGGGGCGATTCCACCACCACCACGGTATCACCAGGTGCCAGACCATAAGTAAACATCGGACTTGGCTATGACTGAACGGGTTGTCACCAATCGCGCAACGGACGAGGAACGAGGACTCGAGCAAGTCCTGCGGCCTCAGACGCTCGAGGAGTATGTCGGCCAGGCAAAGATGAAGGAGTCGCTTCGCATTTGTATCGAAGCGGCAAGGCAGCGGGGAGAATCGCTAGACCACGCCATCTTTTATGGTCCGCCTGGCCTTGGCAAAACGACCATCGCCCACATCATTGCACGGGAAATGGGAGCGGCGTTGCGGTCAACCTCGGGGTTGGTCCTTGCCCATGCAGGCGATCTGGCAGCTGTCCTGACCAATCTGCAAGAACATGATGTGTTGTTCATTGATGAAATTCATCGACTCCCGGCATCGGTGGAGGAGGCCCTTTATCCGGCGATGGAGGACTTCCAGTTGGACCTGGTTGTGGGACAAGGGCCGGCTACCAGGACTGTGAAGCTTGATCTCCCACCGTTTACCTTGGTGGGAGCGACGACGAGGGCCGGTGCTCTGACTTCCCCACTCCGCGACCGCTTTGGATTGGTCTACCGGCTGGAGTTCTACGACCCGTCCGAGTTGGAGGCCATTGTGGTAAGGTCGGCTGCGGTCCTGGGGGTCGGGATCGATCGCGACGGGGCGGCGGAGATCTCGCGTCGGGCGCGAGGAACGCCACGGATCGTCAATCGGCTCATCAAGCGTATCAGAGACTACGCCCAAATTAAGGCCGATGGGCATATCACGAAAGAGGTCGCTCAAGAAGGGTTGGCGTGGCTCGGCATTGACGAAGCTGGGTTCGACGACATGGATCGCAAAGTGCTCCTCACGATTATCGAGAAATTCAATGGTGGGCCGGTGGGAGTTGAGTCCCTGGCGGCTGCCGTCCAAGAGGATAAAGGTACGATCGAGGATGTGTACGAGCCGTATCTGATCCAGGCCGGGTTCCTAGATCGTACTGGGCGTGGCCGTCAGGTGACGAAGCTGGCGTATGATCATTTCAAACGGTCTTCGCAGATACTAATCTAAACTGGTTCCCCTCTCCCGGGTTGACCACCTTCCGCAGACATGCCCTGTTCTTGCAATAGTTTCCATCGATCCTGTACAATTCCCCACTTGTCTCAATGATCCCCGTCCCCTCAGGGGATGAGGAAACCCTCCTGTGAATGGGTGCGTGAAACGAGACACCATATGCCCAAAGACATGCCAGAATATCGTAAGGAAATCGATAAGATCGATGACGAAATCATTCGACTTTTGAATGAACGCTCCAAGAGCGTCATCGAAATCGGCCGGCTGAAAAAAGAGAAGGATGCCGGCGCTAACCTCCATACCGCCGGCCGAGAGGCTGAAATCATTCAACGGCTGACTAAACTCAGTACAGGTCCTTTCCCCAGCGAGGCTATTCGGTCTGTCTACCGAGAAATCATGTCGGCGTCCCTATCGCTTGAGGCTCCCCAGAAGGTGGCGTATCTCGGGCCGAGGGCAACCTTTACCCATATGGCCTGCATGCAGAAATTTGGCTCCTCTGTCCAGTATGTTCCGGTCCAGAGTATTAAAGAGGTTTTCAGCGAAGTGGAACGAGGCCGGGCTAATTTTGGGGTGGTGCCGATCGAAAACACGACGGAAGGGGTGGTCAATCACACCCTCGACATGTTTATCGACTCCAATTTGAGGATCTATGGTGAGGTGCTTCAAGAGGTCTCTCATCATCTATTATCAAAGTCAGGCCTTATGGAAGATGTGAAGAAAATTCAATCACATCCGCATGCCCTGGCCCAATGTCGGAATTGGCTCGAGACCAATCTCCCCCATGTTCCTACGATGGAGGTGGCGAGTACGGCCCGGGCAGCCGAAATGTGCGTCGATGATGAGGCCTCTGCCGCCATCGCGTCTGAGTTAGCGGGCCAGCTCTATGGTCTCAAAGTAATCAAGGCTCGGATCGAAGACAACCTGAATAATTTCACCCGTTTCCTGGTGCTGTCTCAAAAGCCGTCGGAGCAGACGGGGAAAGACAAGACGTCGTTGATGTTGTCGGTGAAGGATAAAGTCGGGGCCCTCTACGACCTGCTCCGTCCGTTCGCCTCCTATGGGATTAGCATGACAAAGATCGAATCGCGTCCCTCGCAGCGCAAAGCCTGGGAGTATATTTTCTTTGTGGACGTCGAAGGGCACATCACTGACGATCGGGTCAGCAAGGCCGTGGAAGAGGTGAAGGCACGCTGTCTCTTTATGAAGATTTTGGGTTCCTACCCGGTGCACACCTGATTATGGGACTACAGGTACACCCCGATATCCAATCGCTGAGCCCCTACGTGCCTGGGAAGCCGATCGACGAGCTCCAACGGGAACTTGGACTGACCAGAATCATTAAGCTAGCCTCCAACGAGAATCCGCTGGGGCCTTCCCCGAAAGCCGTGGCGGCATTGAACGGAGCGCAGGATACGCTCCACCGATATCCCGATGGGGGGGGCTATCAACTGCGGCAGACACTTGCCGATCGATGGAAAGTCACACGAGAGCACGTCATTCTCGGGAATGGGTCTGACGAGATCATCGGCTTATTGGCCAGAACGTTTTTGGCGCCTGGTGATGAAGCCGTGATGGCGGACCACACATTCGTGATCTATAAGATGGAGGTTACGGCCGTCCACGGGAAGCCGGTGATCGTTCCGCTCGTCAACTGGACCCACGATCTTGAGTCGATGGGACGGGCCATCACACCACGAACACGATTGTTGTTTCTCTGCAATCCCAATAACCCCACGGGAACGATGGTATCAGCCGAAGCCGTCGATCGGTTCATGGCGCGAGTACCGGACGATGTGATTGTGGTGTTCGATGAGGCTTATTTTGAGTATGTCCGGCATCCTCAATTCCCCGATGCCATGGCCTATGTGAAGCAAGGACGAAATGCCATCGTTCTGCGGACCTTCTCGAAGATCTATGGACTTGCGGGATTACGAATTGGGTATGGCGTCAGCACACCAGAAGTCATCGATTTCTTGAATCGGGTTCGACCTCCCTTCAATGCCAATAGTCTGGCCCAGAAAGCCGCGCTGGCTGCTTTGAGCGATGACGAGCATGTGGCGAAGAGTCGGGCGGTCAATGCCGCGGGGATCGAACAGGTGAGACAGGGGCTACGTGCGCTTGGGCTTACACCGATCCCGACGGAGACCAATTTTCTCTACTTTGACGCCAAGAGGGATGGACGTCTGGTCTTTGATGCACTCCTACGAGAAGGCATTATTGCGCGACATATTGAAGGTACCATGCTGCGTGTCACCATCGGCCAACCCGACGAAAATACCGCCTTTCTTCAGGCGCTCGGGAAAGTCTTGGGTGGCGGTCGATAAGAATTGTAAGAGGGAATAATGATTATCGTATTAAAACCGGAAGCATCGGAAAGCGAGGTCGACCACATTATCGATCGATTGCGGGATCTTGGCCTCAAATCGCAGATCTCCACGGGCCAGGAGCGCACGATCATCGGAGTCATCGGCGATGATCGTATCCTGCATAATCAGCCATTGACGGCACTTCCTGGCGTCGAAAGTGTACTCCCCATTCTGGCCCCGTGGAAGCTGGTCAGCCGTGAGTTTAAGAAAGAGCCGACGATCATCGATGTCGGAGGTGTCAAAATTGGGAGCAATAAAATCACGATCATGGCGGGGCCCTGTGCGGTCGAGCGTCTTGAGTTGACGGTCGGCATCGCGCATGAAGTGAAGGCCGCCGGAGCCACCATTCTCCGGGGTGGAGCGTATAAGCCCAGAACGTCTCCGTATTCCTTCCAAGGTTTAGGTCGTGAAGGTCTGGACTATCTCGTGGAGTCGAGAAAGCAGACTGGGTTGCCGGTCGTCAGTGAAATTCTGGATACGCGCGATATCGAACTGTTCTTAGAAAAGGCGGATATCATCCAGATCGGGGCTCGAAATATGCAAAACTTCGAGTTACTCAAGGAAGTTGGAGCCTATGATAAACCCGTGCTCCTCAAACGGGGGTTGTCGGCCACGATCAAAGAATTTCTCTTGTCCGCCGAGTACATCATGTCACGCGGTAACCAAAACGTGATGTTGTGTGAGCGGGGGATTCGAACGTTCGAGACGCAGTACCGCAACACCTTAGATCTGGCCGCGATTCCAACATTGAAAGAGTTGTCTCATCTTCCGGTCATCGTGGATCCCAGTCATGCCACAGGGAAATGGGATCTCGTGGCGCCGATGTCCAAAGCGGCGGTCGCAGCCGGGGCGGATGGGCTGCTCATTGAGGTCCATTCAAATCCGGAATGCGCGCTTTGTGACGGGGAAGAATCGATCAAGCCGTCAAAATTCAAGACACTGATGGGGGATCTCAAGAATATCGCGAAAGCCGTGGGAAGAGAGTTATAACGTTCCGATGCCGGTTCATTTTAAGCAAGTCGCCATTATTGGGGTCGGGCTGATCGGAGGCTCGCTCGGCATGATTCTCCGTCGCAAGGCCCTGGCCGATCACGTCGTGGGCGTTGGCCGTCGAGTAGAGAACCTCAAGACGGCAGTGACCCTGGGCGCGATCGATCGATACGTGGCTGACCCACAAGATGGCGTTCGCGGAGCAGACCTGGTCGTGTTGGCCACACCTGTGGATACGTATGAGCGACATCTGCAAGAATGGGCCCATTCCCTTGTTCCAGGAGCAATTGTCAGTGATGTGGGGAGTGTGAAAGGGACGTTGGTCGAACGGTCGGAGGCTGCCATGCCGTCTGGCGTTCACTTTGTCGGAGCGCATCCCATTGCGGGGAAAGAGAAGACGGGAGTCGCAGCTGGGTCCGATGAGCTGTTCAAAGGGGCACGCTGTATTTTGACGCCGACGAAACGAACCGATGCCACCGCACTCGAACGGGTCAGACAGTTATGGGAAGCAACCGGTTCGATTATGTTGACGATGGATCCGCATGTCCACGATCAAATCCTCGGTGCCGTCAGTCACTTGCCCCATGTGGCGGCCTTTGCACTTATGAATGCCCTGTCAGAGCTTCGAGATCAGGCCTTGCCGCCGTTGGATCTGGCTGCCCATTCCGGAGGAGGCCTGCGGGATACGACAAGGATTGCCGCGAGCTCTCCTGAAATGTGGCGGGATATTTTTCTCTGGAATCGCGATAATGTGGTGTCGTATATCGACCGATACACACGAGCCTTGGAAGAACTGAAGCAGCTGATTCAAGCCGGTGATGCGGCCGGCATCGAAAAAGCGCTTGAACGAGCCAAAGGCGAACGCGAAAAACTTGCGAGCGCAACCGTGCGGCACTCATGACATCATTAACCATCAGTCCAGGCTCTTCACTCAGGGGAACCACGAGCGTTCCTGGCGACAAATCTCTCACCCATCGGGCGATCATTCTCACAGCGCTGGCGGAGGGAACGAGCATCCTCTCCGGTTACTGTCGAGGTGAAGATTGTCTGAACACGATGAGAGCATTTCAGGCCCTCGGTATTCCCATCACGGCGACGCCCACAGAATTGACCGTCTGCGGGAAGGGGTTTTGGGGGTTGACCGAGCCGAGCGCCCCGATCGATTGTGGAAATTCTGGGACCGGGATTCGACTGCTGGCCGGCCTGTTGGCTGGGCAGGATTTCTTCTCCGTCCTCACGGGAGATGAGTCAATCAGACGGCGTCCCATGGGGCGGGTTGTCAAGCCGTTACGCGAGATGGGTGCCGTGGTTGCTGGTCGCAAGGGAGGAGAATTGGCTCCCTTAGCGATTACCGGCTCCGGCCTTCACGAGATTGAGTACGACTCCCCTGTCGCGAGTGGACAGATTAAGTCATCGATTCTTCTCGCCGGCCTTTTTGCGCAAGGGCAGACTCATTATCGAGAGCCACGATTGTCACGGGACCATACGGAGCGGATGTTTCAGTTCTTTGGCATTCCTCTCAGGCGCGAAGAGGGAACCTTGATCCTTGATGGGAGACCGTCGGTTGGATGGCGCGGCGTGGATGTGACAGTTCCCGGCGATTTCTCGGCTGCGGCATTCTTTCTTGTTGGGGCTACGATCGTGCCAGGATCGGACGTCACCATTCGGAATGTTGGGATGAACCAGACCAGAACTGGCCTCATCGACATCATGAGAAAGATGGGAGCCGACATCCAAATATTGGGTTTACGCGAGGCGGCCGGAGAGCCGGTTGGGGATCTCCGCGTACAGTCTGCCGCCCTAAGAGGGGTGACGATCGGTCATGACCTCATCCCCAAAACAATCGATGAATTTCCGATCCTGTGCGTGGCGGCTGCCGTGGCGGAGGGGGACACCGTTATTTCAGGCGCGGAAGAACTGCGAGTGAAAGAGAGCGATCGGATTGCCACGATGAGTCTGGAATTGAAGGCCATGGGTGCTCTGATCGAAGAGCGCCCCGATGGCATGGTGATTCGCGGTTTAGGTCGAGGGGGAGAGAACGGGCAGTTACAGGCCTCCAGCAAAGCGCAGAGCCACGGAGACCATCGGGTGGCGATGTCGCTAGCCATTGGTGGCTTGACGGCAGCACAGGATATGACGATTGCCGATACCGGCTGCGTTGAGACGTCATTCCCAAATTTTGAAGCCATGCTGACGGATCTGTTGGTCTACCCGTCGTGAGGGCTCGACGTGAAGAGGGATGAGTGATTATTGCGATTGATGGACCAGCCGGGGTGGGAAAGAGCACTGTGGCTAAATTATTAGCCGCTCGGCTTGGGTATCTCTATCTCGATACTGGGGCACTCTATCGGGCTGTCGCATGGAAAACCTTGCAATCCAGGATCCATCCGACCGATCATGCACAAGTGGCTACACTTTTGCCAACCACCTCGATTCATATGCAGTTTCACCATGGCGCGATGCAGGTGTTGGTCGATGGCGTTGATGTGACAGGCCAACTGCGTATGCCAGAAGTGACCGCTTCCGCCTCTCTTGTGTCTGCCATTTCGGCGGTTCGTGAATGGTTGTTGCCGATCCAGCGACAGATTGGACAGGGAGGGTCCGTGGTAGCAGAAGGTCGTGATATCGGCACCAAAGTCTTTCCTGCTGCCCCGTTCAAATTCTTCTTGGACGCCGACGCTGATGTTCGAGTGGCACGACGGCACCGTGAGTTGGTTGCTGCAGGGCGTGGCGGATCGATTGAGACCACCTCCCGCGACCTCTCAGAACGGGATCAGCGAGATCGGAGCCGCGCGGTCGACCCACTGGTCCTCGCGTCTGATGCGAGATTCATTGATACCTCTGCTCTCAGTCCCGATCAGGTTGTGGAGCAGATGATTGCAACTGTGTCGACCGGGTTGTGAGCGGGATCGTCTACGGATTGTTGTGGATTCTGGCGCGAAGCGTCGCCTGGCTCTGTTTTCGCTACCGTGTCGAAGGCCAGGTTCCTCCCAGTGGGGGTGTACTGATCGCCGCCAATCATGCCAGCTATCTCGACATTCCGCTTCTCGGTTGCGGGATGAATCGGAGGGCCTGGTATCTTGGGCGTCATGACTTGTTCCCGATCCCGGTATTAAATGGCTTGTTACAGTCACTGGGGTGGATACCGGTCAGGCTGGGTCGTCTGGATCGGGAGGCCTTCGGGAAGGCCGCGAACTTGATTCGGGCCGGTCACGTGGTGGTGATTTTTCCGGAGGGAGGACGTACTCAGGATGGCCACCTCCGACAGCCCAAGGCAGGTATCGGCGTGATCGTGTCGCAGACGGGATGCCCGGTGGTTCCAGCGTACTTGAAAGGAACTTTTGACGTGCTGCCACCGGGGGCCTCCTGGCCTCGATGGCGTCAGGTGACGGTTCGGCTTGGGGCTCCCATCACATTTGAGCTAGGACAGCAGAAAGAACGAGCCGAAACTAAGCAGTTCTATCAACAGGTCAGCCGTACGGTGATCGAACATATTGCAGGCTTAGGTCAAGTTCCCGTTCCAACGAGAAAGGATGACCTGGCCGGCGATGCATCGAACGGGCCGACCGCCGACGCTCACAACGCTGAGTGAGCCCGGCGATTTCACCATCAGCACCCGACGAAAGTCGGAAGAGTAGGATGTTCATATGGGGACGGTATCCAACAGTAGTGATGCGCAGTTAGACCGCGATGCCTTGGCGGCGTTGTACGAAGAAACCTTCCGAAATCTGGAGGAAGGCACCATTACCGAAGGTCGAGTGGTGGCTCTGACCAAGGACAAGGTCATCGTTGATATCGGGTATAAGTCGGAAGGGATGATCCCGAGTGATCAATTCTCGTCAGATGATCTGGCGAACCTCAAGATCGGCGACCGGCTCCAAGTCTATATCGAAGAATGTGAAGATGCAGACGGCAATCTTGTTCTTTCCAAAGAAAAAGCCGACAAGATGAAAATTTGGGAAGAACTCGAGAAGATGTACAAGGATGAAAAGAGCATCGAGGGGAAAATCGTGTCCCGTATCAAGGGCGGCATGATGGTAGACATCGGGGTCAAGGCGTTCTTGCCGGGCTCCCAGATTGATCTTCATCCAGTGCGCGATTTAGACGGGCTCGTCGGAAAGACCTTCCCCCTCAAGATCATCAAGATCAACCATCGACGAGGGAACGTGGTGGTGTCGCGCCGTGTATTGTTGGAAGAAACGCGGGATAAGAAGCGGCAAACGACGCTGGCGAATCTCAAGGAAGGTCAGTTGATTCAGGGGACCGTGAAAAACATCACCGACTATGGATCATTCATTGACCTCGGCGGGATCGATGGATTGCTCCACATTACCGATATGTCTTGGGGACGGGTCGGACATCCCTCTGAACTGTTCACGGTTGGTGACAAGGCGGAAGTGACGGTATTGAAGTACGATCGAGAAACGGGACGTATTTCTCTGGGACTCAAGCAAAAGAGTGCGGATCCTTGGACCAATGTCGCTGGAAAGTATCCCATTGGAACCAGAGTCCGTGGTCGAGTCGTCAGCTTGACTGATTACGGGGCCTTTGTGGAACTCGAACCAGGCGTGGAAGGGCTGGTGCACGTCTCCGAGATGTCGTGGACGCACGAGGTCCGGCACCCGTCGCGCGTTGTGGCGGTTGGAGACCAGGTTGAAGCCGCGGTGCTCAATGTCGATCCAGGAAGTCGGAAGATTTCGTTGGGTATGAAACAGACTGCCCCGAACCCGTGGGATATGATCGAGGGAAAGTATCCGATCGGGACTCGCATCGAAGGGAAAGTGAAGAGTCTGACGGATTTCGGGGTCTTTGTTGGACTCGAAGAAGGTATTGATGGGCTCATCCACATTTCGGATATGTCGTGGACGAAGCATATCAAACATCCTTCTGAACTCTTTAAGAAAGGGCAGAAGGTCGAGGCGATTGTCTTACGCATCGACAAGGAGAAGGAACGGCTCTCACTGGGTTATAAGCAGTTGACGCGTGATCCGTGGGACGAGACGATTCCCGCCCGATATCATGTCGGTGATTCAGTAACCGGTAAAGTGTCCAAGGTCGCTGACTTTGGCATCTTCGTTGAGCTCGACGGCGGGGTGGAAGGATTGATTCACGTCAGTGAATCCGGCCTGGATGCTTCCCAGAAGCTGGAAGAAAAGTTTAAGTTGCAGGAGGACGTGACAGCGAAGATAATCAAAGTTGATCGAGAGGAACGCAAAATCGCGCTCAGCCTTCGCGACCATCAACTCGACTGGGAGCGGAAGCAGGTTGATGACTATCACTCATCGCAGGGTGTGATCGATCAGAGTCTTGGTCGGGCTGCCAAGCAGAGCCGGAAGCGCACGCAGGCTGACGAGCAGGAATAAGGAGTTTCTAAACCAGAGCAGTGGGTCTTATGGCGGATGATGTGACACAGGATGCGCGCCCACCCAAACGCCATCTGCTTCGCAAAGTCTTTTGGCTCTTTGCGGCAGGGGTGGGTGCGATGGTGCTAGCGAATCTCATCTATCCTGACCTCGACTTGTCGAGTGAAGACCGGATTGCCTTGATCCGAGTCGAGGGCGTCATCATGGATTCCCAAACGACGGTCGGTGAGCTGAAACGATTCAGCGAAAATCCGTCCATCAAGGCGATCGTCCTGCGGATTGATACGCCCGGGGGTGGAGTGGTGCCATCTCAGGAAATTCATGATGCGGTCAAGCGTGTGCGGAACAAGTCTAATAAGGCGGTAATCGCGTCGATGGGGAGTGTCGCGGCGTCGGGAGGCTATTACATTGCCGCCGCGACGGACCGTATTGTGGCGAATCCGGGAACCTTGACCGGGAGTATCGGGGTCATTATGGAAACCGCCAACGTGGAGGGGTTGCTCCAAAAGATCGGAGTAGAAGGGGTCGTCATCAAGAGTGGAAAATATAAGGACGTGGGATCTCCCCTGCGCAAGATGAGCGCTGAAGAGCGAGGACTCCTGCAAGGCGTCATGGATGATGTTCACCGGCAATTTATCGAAGCGGTGGCAGAAGGCCGATCGCTGGAATTGCGGACGGCTCAAGCGCTGGCGGACGGACGAATCTTCACCGGTCGCCAGGCCAAAGACGCGAAGTTGGTCGATGAGCTCGGAGACCTGGAAGATGCCATTCAATTGGCGGCAGATGTGGTAGGGATCGAAGGAGAGCCCAAGGTCGTCGAGCCACGTCGCCGGTTTTCAATTCGCGAGATGCTGGACTCAAAGCTGAGCATGGTGTTCCCGAAATTGGATATGCAGCCTGGTGTCAGCCTGAAATATCTGATGGCGTTTTAGCTGCGCCATCACGGATGCAGTGGTCATCGAAGCGGGAGGGACGAGCCTATGACGAAAGCACAAATCATCGAGAAAGTTTCAGAGCAAGTGACCACGCTGACCAAACGCCAGGCGGAAGTCGTGGTCAATACGATTTTTGATTGCGTGCGAGACTCACTGAAAAATGGGGATAAGACGGAAATTCGAGGGTTCGGCAGCTTTCGATTACGCGCTCGTCGGATGAAAGAGGGGCGGAATCCCAAGACGGGAGAAACAGTCGCCGTTCCGGCCAAGCGGGTCCCATTTTTTAAAGCAGGCAAGGAGCTCAAAGAGTTACTGAATCAATAGAGACACGATTCTCTCACAAGGACTCAGATCGATGTCAGACTCATTCCAGTTTGCAGCCACGGATATCCGGTGGACCGACGGCGCACTGAAGCGCATGGAACGTGCACCTATTTTTCTGCGTGGTATGGTCCGTCGGATTGCGGAAAAAAAAGCACGCGAATTGGGATATGAAGAAATTACAGAGGAGGTTCTTGAGCAATTTAAGGGACAGATGATGGGAGGCATGGGTGGTGAAGCCGGGATGACAGCTGCTGCTGACGAGATGGCCAAAGGGCAGCTCCCATGGACGGCAGCGGCAAAAGAGCGATTGGCAACGGTGCCGGGATTCATGCAACCCATGATCGGGCAGATTGCGGAAGAGATTGCGAAGGAGCGAGGCCATCTCGAAGTCAATGTTGAGTTGTTTGAAAAGGTTGAGGCACTCGGTGATCCTCGCGAAGAGGATAAGCTTTCAATGGAGTGGACCGAGGGTGCCTTGGCGTTGCTTCAGGACAAGCTCAAAGACTCCCCATCCATTGCCGCAGACTTCATGTCGGATATGTTGAAGCGTGATACCGAGGATCTGGCGCGAGAGAAGCAGCTGACGTGTATCGATGAATCAACCCTCCGTGCTGTATGGGAGACCCCTCAGGCAAAAATTGTCTGGACCGATGAGGCCTGGAAACGGCTTCAGACATCCCCAGACTTTGTCCGAAGCGGAATCAGAAAAGCCGCGGAGCGGCGTGCTCGCAAGCTGGGGCTGCCAGAGATCGACTCCGACCATTTAACGACCTTTCGGAATCAGGCGATGATGAAGGCCGTGAAACGCATCCGCTCATTCGGGTATCAAGACTTGACATTCGATGCATTTGAGACTGCACTCAAGAAAACCAAGCGCCTGCAGAGTAATGACCAAGCCGAAAAGCGTCTCCAGGAGATCCGCGACCACTTCGCCGACCCTGCAACGAAGAAGCCTGAGGGGGGGACGCTGGGAGCTGAGCTCATGGATCGTTTCCGGAGGTATCTCAAAGGGGAAGGCACCCTCTAATCTTGAGGATATTCCCCATCTATCGTTCCACTCTTCACGATCCAGTTTTCTGACACCGAATATCACGCCGGCAATATTCTGAGCCTACATCATTATGTCTCACTGGCGTGGCATATGGTGAGGCCTCCCCTTTGTTCATCTTTAGAAGGTCTCAGGGTAGTGGAAGAACCGGTTCAAGTCGTCGGTATTCTTCTCTGTACTGGTCGGTTCAATGGACTAAGGATAGTCCTATTAAGAAACGTCAATGAATAGTAAAAAAACGATTTAGGCAGGGTTTCGTTTGGCCAGGCCAGAGCTGTCATGGCACCACCTAGGTGGCGCCATGACTCGTTCAATGGGCCTGGTTAGTGTGCCGCAACTTCTTGGGGCCAGAACTTATGACGGATTTGAGGGAGCGGCTCATTGTCGAAGTTGGGGATATCGTAAAGACATCGATCGATAGTCGCCACTTCCTCTTCAGTTAACGGCAAACTGACCTTCTTTTTCCAGAACTGATCGAGGGTGAAGTAGTCGCCGGACTGAGGCTTCTGTGCCAACAACTCCTGCATTTTCTTAAAACCGGCCGTGTCAACGCCGGGAACGCGCCCCTTGTTTCGATCGTGGCACCAATTGAGGACTTCAGCAATTCCATACATCGTAATATCGACACTCACCGTCTTGCTCATAGGACCCTCCCAAATATATCCATAGATCTTAACGTAAACAGCTGCCAAAATTCAAAGGCTGACGGCGAAGCATTGCAGATTGCGGGTCCGAACAGGGCCTCTGTATACTGGGTCCTCTGGTCAGGCAGTCAGTAGGCGATCAGACTAGTGAATAGGTCTTCCAGGGTTCCACCTGCCTCGCTCGAATGGTTGTCGTGCAGGGGAGGAGACTATGCGAGGCCTCCTCCCGTCCATAACCCCGGTGAGTCTGAAAGTTCTGATCAGGGGAATATCAGGCAGTATGTATGAATAGACTGTGTAAATTAGTCAGGTCTGTCTGTAGTGTGGCGGGACTCTGTGGTCTCTTGGGGACAGGTTTGTGGGCCTGTTCCAAGGCAGAGCCCTATCTACCACCTGATCCGTTTTACTATTTTGCCAGCTATCCAGTCGGCAAGAACCCGACGACCATTACGACCGGCGATCTCAATCACGATTCATTTACCGATCTGATCACGACGAACATTTCGAGCAATACTGTTTCCATCCTGCTCGGAAACGGTGACGGCACGTTCAAAGAGCAAACGCAACTGCATGTCTGCCAGGAGCCCCGTGCCCTCGCCATGAATGATTTTAATGAGGATGGGCATGCTGATATCGTCTTAGCTTGTTCGGGCGGAGATGAAGTCGCGCTCCTGGTTGGTCGCGGGAATGGGAAATTTGAAGAAGGGACCCGCTATCCCGTCCATCGAAGCCCCGTGTCAGTAGCGGCCGAAGATTTGAATGGCGATCATCATGTTGATCTGGCCGTGGCCCTTCGGAACGACAAGGTCAAAGTCTTTCTTGGAAATGGAAAGGGTGAGTTGCGGCACGGTGTGCAGTATGAGCATGGGGACACGCCCACCTCCGTGGCCTTGGCTGACCTTGACGATGATGGCAAGATCGATCTGGTTGTTACCAACGGAGGGCCGATGTCCAACGCAGTGTCGATTTGGCTCGGTAACGGGGACGGGACGTTTCGCGATCCCAAGGACTACTCCACTGGCCGCCGCCCCCTGGGTGTGAGTTTCGGAGATTTCAATAATGACCACAATAGGGATCTGTTGGTCATCAATGGAGAAAAGGACAGTTTTACGACCTTTTTAGGGAACGGCAATGCGACGTTTCGTCCTGGGAAAGATGCCGGTGCGGATGCCGGTCCAAACTTTGGCCTTGCCAGAGATTTTAACGGGGATCAGCTTGTCGATGTAGCGATCGTGAATCTCCAATCAAGCGATCTGTCGATTCTCTTCGGGAAAGGTGATGGGACCTTTCACTATCCCCCAAGGAACTATCGGACGAAGTCCGGGCCGTTCGCGCTCTCCTCATTCCGTGTCACCACGACCGGGGGAGAAGAACCGGGACTCGCCATCGCCGATAATGGGAGCGGCAGCGTGTCCATCTTTCTTCACCGTGGGCTCAAGTCGCTCGTCCGGTCTGATCCGAAGGGGTGAGCCACGCGCGATCCAGGTCTATTTCTTGACAGCTTTGGGGCCCTTCGATACAGTTGAAAAAGTCGGCAAAGAGCACGAATTACGAGCAGATAGAATGGCGCTTCGATCCTTTGCATGGTGGTTTACGATTGGTGCTCTGTTGACGCTCTCAGTCCTGATGGTTCAGGGTGGGGTGCGCGACCTATGGGAAGGGACCCAGCCTTCTGGGGGGACGAATGTATTTGTTTATTTTGGCACCACACTCATCGGCGGGGGACTACTCGCCGGATGTGTCGCGTTAATTATGAATCGTATTCGATAACGTAGAGAGAGTAGGACATGTATGCAGTGCCTCAAGTGCAGAGGGTTTATGATGGTAGAACGCCACTATACCCTCCTCAATCGGCGGATTTATGCTCGATGCCTCAATTGCGGATTCTGGATTGATCTTGCTGACCTTCTTCGTTTCTTTCACAAAGTCATCGATAGCGGAAGAAAAGGTGACAAGGTTCGGGAATCGTACATGTTCTAGCGAGGCGGTGGTATTTGGCACTCGAGGATCAGATCGGGCTTCCTCATCGTCCGTGGAACGGCAGACGTAACCTCTCTCCCGTGACTCTCCTGGTTGGGTGCCTCTTCCTGTGGAGTGCTGGTGCCCCTCCGACGGCATTGGCCAAAGCTCAGCACAATACGCAGGGTGCTGTTCGATCACTCCACTACGCTCCTCACGTGCTGCATTGGAAGCGTATCCCGGCTCACAGCATTCTACTCAAAGAACTACGATCGGGACGCGTGCTATTTGAACATGATATCGAGAAGCGCCTCTCGCCCGCCAGTTTGACCAAGATCATGTCGGCGTTGGTGATACTGGAAAGAGCCAGGCTCGATGACCTGGCAACCGTGAGCAAGAATGCGGCCCGAGCACCAAAGACACATTTACGGATCAAAGTCGGCGAGGTGTTTCGCTTGGGCGACCTGCTGAAGGCTATGATGATGGTATCGGCCAATGATGCCTGTTTAGCGGCAGTCGAGCATGTCGGTGGTGACGAAGCACAGTTTGTCACATTGATGAATGCCAAAGCCGCAGCGCTGGGATTGTCCGATACGCATTTTAGTAACGGATGTGGGTTCGATGGGCCCGACCACTACTCAACGGCGGACGATCTTGCGAAGCTCAGTGAAGTAGCCATGCGAAATGCCACGTTCCGAAACCTGGTGAAAGCCGAACGAGAGATCATCACACCTGTCAGCGGCTATCGTGCCTATGTCTTGCACAATACAAATCGGCTGCTCGGTCGGATTCCAGGGGTGGAAGGCGTGAAGACAGGCTTTACGTCCAAGGCGGGTCGGTGCCTGATCGCGAAGGTTTCTCAAAACGGCAGTGACTTGTTACTGGTTATCCTGAACTCAAATCGTCGATGGACGACTGCCAAAAGCCTCATCGATTACGGGTTTCGTCTCACCAATCCGATTCAGTAGACTGCTCCAGTAGACATCAATCAATCTAAGAATGTTGAGGGGAGGCCTCATCAAGCCTTGCCGTGGAGAAAGGTGAACCGTCGTGATAGGCGCTAACGGGGAGGCGTAAACTCGATATTAATATCTTTCCCAAGATAGTTCACTTGAAAGCCTTGTGTGTCGTAAGCCATGACGGCTCCCATCACGTTTTCATCGCCATATTCTTCTTTGCCCAGTAACTTTCTGATGTCATCGGGACTCTCGCTATTGAGGACATTGCGGAAGATTCCCCTAGTGCGATAGGCAAATCGGTTATTGATGAACAGCAGATCGACCTTGCCGTCTTGGACCCGGATACCGGCCATGGGGCCAGTTGGTTTTCGCTGATCGAGCAGGAAGATAAAGGTGGCCTCCTGTTCAACTTTAATTCCAAGCGTCTTCTTTGTCACCAGCGTCTCAAAGGCTTCAGCTGCCTTGCCTTCTGGATCGCCGAGTTTGACGCCAAAGAGAGAAACGGTGCTACTGGAAATAGCCTTCGGATCCGTGACGTCGTGTTCACTGAGTTCATAAGGTTCAGCGAGAGCTACGGGTGATATGGAGAGAAGGCCGATGAATACGATGACTGCGAAGCAATACGGAGTCCTTTGCATGGTTTTATCACTCTCAATCGTAGATCGAAATGCTCTATCTCAGTTGTCGTCAAAAGCAAGATCGGGAAGACATATTGAATAAATTGTAGCGAATCATCTACCGCACCTGCAAGGAAGCTTCTCTAGACCCGTGCGCAGTCGCTACAAACTGAACAGGGCAGTTCCACCGCTTCTGTGAATCACGACGCGGCTCTTGTGTCCAGCAACAGCCTTCCGAGGCGTCGAAGTCGGAGAAAGTATGGCTGGGATTCAGCATCAAGTTCATCGGTCAGGTTGTCTAAATCGTGCAAGCAATCTTCGAGAATGGCAAGTCGTTGGTCATCGAGACCATCGGAGCTATCGAGATAGTAGACGACACACCCACCAATCACGGTGTCGATGGTCATTAACGGCCCTTGATGTGGGCTTGAAAACTGTGGCCAGTCATCGGCGCAATGGTGCTCCCAGGCGGCGATAATTGCGCTACGATCCACGAGTGGTTCCATGGTGAGTGGAATAGCTGGAAGTCCGCACCCTAACGCATGGACTGGGTAAGGAGCAAGCCTCACGTGAACCGATGAAAAGGCACGCGCTCAATCAACGCCAGGGTTAGGGGTAGAGCCCGCGTTGCAGATGTGCTTGGGCAATCTGGTCAATTCCGCTCATGAGCGCCGCCATCCTCATCGACACGTGACGTTCCGTAGAGAATCGAAGGGTGCGTTGAAACGCAGATGTGATGATATCTTGGAGGCGACCCTGGATATCGGTTGCACTCCAGAAAAATCGCTGGAGATCCTGCACCCACTCAAAGTATGAGACGATGACACCGCCGGAATTGGCAAGAATATCCGGGATCACAAAGACTCCCTTGTCGGCGAGGATTCGATCGGCTTCGAGGGTGGTCGGACCATTCGCTCCTTCGGAGAGGATGCGGCAGCGCAGCGAGTCGGCATTCTTTCCGGTGATCTGTTCTGACAAGGCAGCAGGCACAAGCACGGTACAGTCAAGTGACAGTAACTCCTCGTTGGTGATCGTTTCCCCCAGTTTCGTTTCATGCAACGGTCGGCTTGGATTGCGTTCAAGTAGTTTGGCGATATCCAGCCCATTGGCGTTAAAGATGCCTCCGGTGACATCACTGACGGCAATCACGCGAGCGCCCTGTTGCTGCATGATACGAGCGGTATGCGACCCTACGTTCCCAAACCCTTGGATCGCCACGGTCGCGTGCTCGATCGACAGTTTGAGATGGCGGAGGGCTTCCAACGTGACATAGACCACCCCTCGGCCGGTGGCCTCTTCTCGGCCAAGGCTTCCACCGATTGAAAGGGGCTTGCCGGTGACCACCCCGGGAACAGCATAGCCCACCTGCTGGCTATAGGTATCCATGATCCAAGCCATGATCTGGGCGTCGGTCCCTACGTCGGGCGCAGGAACGTCTTTGTCCGGTCCGATGAGTGGGAAGATTTCGGCGGCGTACCTCCTCGTCAGCCGTTGTAATTCCCCGGCAGACAAGCTCTTGGGGGCAACGGTAATCCCACCCTTCGCACCTCCGTAGGGTAACCCAGCGAGTGCGCATTTCCATGTCATCCACATGGCCAGTGCGGCGACTTCACCGAGATTCACATCAGGGTGATAGCGGATGCCTCCCTTCGACGGACCTCGCGAGGAATCATGCTGGACTCGATAGCCCGTGAAGACTTCGACATGTCCATCGTCCATACGGACCGGGAGACTAACGACGAGGGAACGTTGGGGCAGTTTCAGTCGTTCACGCAGGTTCGTATCAAGCCCCATGGCTTCCGCAGCCTGATCAAACTGAGCCACTGCTAAACGGAAGGTAGGCGTATCAAGTTCTCGCATGACAGACCTCTTGAGTGGTGAGTGGCGAGTCCGTTCCGGAATGACCGCATGCGATCGCGGACTGGTTGAGATTGAACATGATACGAAAGACCTGTGCCAGCTCAGCCTTCACTGCCTCGATCGAAAGGGGTTTTGCCGAGACAGTGGCCATCGATGTCACGCGACAATCAGCAAATCCACAAGGGTGAATGTGCTGAAACGGCGCCAGGTCGAGATCGACGTTCAGGGCAAGCCCATGTAAAGTGACGCCGCGGTCAATTCGGATCCCGACAAAACCGATCTTTTCCGGTATAGCTGCCTGCACCCACACGCCGGGTCTTTTGGCGATGCGCAGGCCGGCAATATTCCAACGGTTGAGCACTTGAATCATGGCTTCTTCGAGGAGCCAGACCAACTGCCTTGGTCCTGGGGCATGGCCTGCAAGCTTGAGGATCGGGTAGGCCACGATCTGCCCAGGGCCGTGATAGGTGACGGATCCTCCACGGTTGACGCGATGTAGCTCGGCTCCAGTTCGACACAAATCGGCGGTTTCTCCATGGACATGCGACAGGTCCGTGCTTCGCCCTAATGTATAGACAGGGTGATGTTCGAGGATCAGGATGGTGTCGTGTCGGCGATCCAGCACTCGGTCGTGGTGGAGCTGCAATTGTAACTGCCATGCATGGAGATAGGGGACCGGCTCAGAAAAGAGATGAATGGCTCCGTGCTGCGAATCGAGAACCGAGGACCTCCCCACGCCCCAATCGGTCATCTGGACACCCAGTGGAGAGCGAGAGAGTGGTCGGAGGATAACCACTGGAAGCTGTTGAGAAATTTGGCGTGTCTGATGGAATGCACGATGCGCAAAGCAAATATTTGCATAGGTGGGATATTGTCGCATATTCGATTATGAGCTGGGAAGGTGTGTTCCCAGGGCAAGGGGGCTTGCCCTGGGGATGAGTAGGGGGACCTGTCTACCTGATCGCGGCGAACAGTTCCTTGATCGCAGGAGTCTTCAGTTTCTTCAAGGCCTTTGCTTCAATCTGACGAATGCGTTCTCGCGTGACGGACAGGCTTTGCCCAACCTGCTCAAGGGTACTTGATTCGTCATACCCTATGCCGAAACGTAGCCTGATCACCGTCTGCTCACGAGGGGTGAGTATGCTCAAGATACGATCAAGCTGTTCCGTCAGCTCACTTCGATTCACATTGGCGTCTGGTGGAACGGCCTGGTGATCCGGGATGACATCGCCAAACTGGGTATCTCCATCACCGATCGGCGTCTCCAATGCCACTGGCTCCTGGAAAGCCTGAACCGTCTCTCGGAGTCGCTCGGGGCGCATGCGGAGCACCTGAGCGACTTCATCCAAGCGGGCCGGTCTCCCCAATTGCTGGCACATCCTCCGCATCACTCGGAGAATACGATGCGAGGCTTCGGTTTGATGAACGGGAACACGGATGGTTCGAGATTGGTCCGCAAGCGAGCGAGTAATGCCTTGCCGGATCCACCAGGTCGCGTAGGTGCTGAACTTGAACCCTTTTCGATATTGGTACCGTTCCGCCGCCTTCATCAATCCGATGTTGCCTTCTTGTATGAGATCCAACAGGTTCAACCCTCGACCTGTATAATGCTTGGCCACGTCGACAACCAACCGGAGATTACATCGCACCAGCTCATCCTTGCCCTGTTCTAAAACCACTCGCGCAGCGCGTATTTCGTCGAGCACGGCCTGCAGCGGTTTCGCAATCATCGCTGCGGGATGAACCGTGGGATCAAACGGGTGAAGCACGGTATTCAAGGCCTGCTCGGCTTGGTCCAATGCGGTGGCCGACAGCCCACTTAACCGTCGAACCGATTGGAGCGCTCGTACACTCTCCTGCCAAGCGGGAGTCCGTCGAGCCTTGAGCAAGGTTCGAATGGCTTGCCGTAAAGCAACTCGAATGCGCCTGGTGCCTTGGTCCACCCGCTTGGCGATCGCGATTTCCTCTTCGCGTGAGAGAAGTCCACGCTCGCCGAAAGATCGGAAGTATAACGACTCCAAGAGAAATGGACTGGTAGTCTGAATCGTCCGTAGGACCGGTTTGGATGTACCCTTTGAATCGGACTCCCCAGCCTCGACGCGGCCGATTCGGCCGAGCATTCCGCTGGCCCGTGCATCGTCGGCATCAGTATCGACATCGGAAACAAACCCTTTCTTCCCCTCTATCCGCTCCTCGAATCGTATTCCTTCTTTCATGGTGTCACCCTTCTTATGAGGTTGAACGTCGTGTTCTATGAGTTAGAGTCCAATTCGTCCGAGAAGATTCATCTACGTCAGAGCCTTCACGGTGGTTGAAAAGAAGCAAAAGGGATGCTGGATAGAAGATGAGAAAGGAGCGCGGGGATCAGCTCAATAAATCGAAAAGATTAGGGTGAGTTAATGAGAAACTTCAGAAGCAACTGTCGCATGAATGCGGCATCTATGTAGAATTGGCATCAGTGCTCTGCCGGAATGCCACACTATTTTGATGAGAGATTTTTTAAGAATGGGGCAAGCGTATCGATGGGGATCGGAAAGATTGTCGTGGAATTCTTCTCCGCGGCGATTTCCACGAGTGTTTGGAGATATCGGAGTTGAAGGGCAGCGGGGTTTTGGCTGATCACATTGGCGGCCTCCGCGAGTTTCTGGGCGGCTTGAAACTCCCCTTCCGCATGGATGATTTTAGCACGGCGTTCCCGTTCGGCTTCGGCCTGCCGGGCAATGGCTCGTTGCATGTCTTGCGGGATGTCGACATTTTTCACCTCAACGGCCGAGACCTTCACACCCCATGGTTCGGTTTGCTGATCGATGATGCGCTGCAGTTCAGCGTTGATGTCGTCGCGCTTCGAAAGCAAGTCATCAAACTGGCTCTGCCCCAGCACGCTCCGCAAGGTCGTTTGGGCAACCTGGGAGGTGGAGTACAGGTAGTCCTGAACCGCCAAGACCGCACGTTGCGAATCTACCACCCTGAGAAAAATGACGGCGTTCACCTTCACTGAGATATTGTCGCGCGTGATCACATCCTGCGAGGGAACTTCCATGGTGACGGTTTGGAGATTAACGCGGACCATCTGCTGAAGCCCTGGAATCACCAGCCTGATCCCCGGACCTTTGACCGTGTGAAACTTGCCCAGAACAAATACCACGAGCCGTTCGTATTCCATGACTCGTTTAAAACTCGCATAGAGTAGGAGGCCAAGTAGGACGAGCGGCATCAGCAGTGACATAACAGCTCCTTAGTCTTCAGACCGGTTGACCGTGAGGTGAGGCCACGGTCACCGTCAATCCCTCGACTGACACCACCTCGGCGGTCTCTCCTTGCCGAATCGGATGTTGACTGACTGCGTCCCAAATTTCTCCATGGAGGGTAATCTGGCCGCGTGGGTTTAAGTCTGTCTTGGCGATTCCAATCGAGCCAATCATTCCCTCAACTCCGGTGACCGGTTTGCCGCGGCCACTTCTGAAGGCTGTCCATGCCACGAATCCGATGAGTCCGCCAAATATCAAGACCGTCGGCAATAAAAATGACACAGACACCTGGAGGTACGGAGCCTCACTCTTGATAAGCAGAAGGCCGCCCAAGGTCATTGCGGCTACACCACCCAGCGCTAGTACTCCATAGCTGGTAATCAAGATTTCCAGCAGCAGGAAGATCACACCGAGGATGACGAGCAGGGCACCGGCATAGTTTACGGGAAGTGACTGGAGTGAGTAGAACGCCAGAATCAAACTGATGGCTCCGATAATTCCAGGCAGGATCGCGCCGGGACTATAGAGTTCGGCCATGATTCCGATCGTGCCAATCGACATCAAAAGATACGCGATATTGGGGTCACTCAGGATCTTGAGTAATTCGAGGCGTGTTCCCATGGGAAACTCGTGAAGCGTCGCAGCGTCGGTCGAGAGCGTGATCGAGCCATTGGGAAGACTGACCTTTCTCCCGTTCAATTGTTTTAACAGTGCAGGCATATTATCAGCCACGATGTCGATGATCTTGAGTTTGAGCGCCTCCTGCTCTGTAACGGACACGCTTTTTCGAACCGCCTCTTCAGCCCAGGAAACATTTCGCCCACGTTGGTCCGCGATGCTTTTGATATAGGCGACAGCGTCGTTCTCGACTTTCTCCTTCATCGTACGATCCATCTCGCCACCACCCATAGCGACAGGGTGGGCTGCTCCGATGTTCGTGCCCGGTGCCATGGCGGCCACATGGGCGGCCATCGTGATAAAGACGCCGGCCGAGGCCGCACGGCCTCCCGAAGGAGCGACGAAGACGATGACGGGAGTGGTAGAGGCGGTCATGTCTTTGATCATCAGGCGCATGGAGGTATCTAATCCTCCGGGAGTATCTAGATTCAAGATGAGCGCCTGGGCACCGGACGAGTGGGTGAAGGCGAGCGCATCATGCAGATACTCCGCCGAAACGGGGTTAATGACCCCTTCATAGCTTGCCACCACGATCTCCGAGCCATGAGCAGGACTCAGGGAGGGAATCGGACAGAAGGCTAGTCCGAGACTCACAATCGCTGTTGTGAGGCCCTGCCGACGTGAACAGCTCCTGTGCCGACTATGCAGAAGCATTGTAGAAAATAATAAGAATAAGAAGATCTTACGGGCCCCTCACGGCCCTGTCAAGGAAGGCCCATTGGTTGCAAATCGAGGAGGGAACCTCCTAGAATGCGCGCCATGTCTCAGCTTGCCAACGGCGACCGCATTCATCTCGTCGATCAAAAAAGACGGCAGTATGCCCTCACGCTGAAGGCGGGAGAAACGTACCAATTCAGCGGACAACGAATCGCCCATGATGCGCTCATCGGTCGTCCTGACGGGTCTATTGTGACGCTCTCCGGCGGGAAGAAGATGGTGGCGCTTCGACCGACGTTTGGCGACTATGTGCTGAAAATGCCGCGTGGGGCACAGGTCCTTTATCCCAAAGATCTTGCCATCATCCCGATGTGGGCGGACGTGTATCCTGGGGCTCGCGTATTCGAGGCGGGAACTGGCTCAGGAGCCATGACCATGGCGCTCTTGCGTGCGGTGGGGCCAAGCGGCTTGGTGGTGACCTATGACATCCGAGAAGACTTTTCGCAGACGGCACAGACCAATATTGCTCGGTATATGAACCCGACCAACTTGCGCTGTTTCAGGAAAAGTGCCTATGAAGGCATCGACTTACTGGAGGACCAGGTACTGTTTGATCGAGTCGTCCTTGATCTTCCGGAACCCTGGCACGTTATTCCTCATGCCGTTCAGGCCCTTCGATCTGGCGGCATCTATCTGAGTTTTGTCCCAACTATCCCGCAAGTAATGCAAACCGTCGAAGCCCTGGAGCGGGCAACCGTGTTCGGAATGATTGAAACGTTCGAGACGTTGTTGCGGACCTGGTCGATCCAGGGTCGAAGTGTGAGGCCGGATCATCGAATGGTCGCCCACTCGGGGTTCATCACTGTGGCGCGTAAGGTGGAGCCTGGGTTGTTGGGGCCAACGATGAACAAATCGAGGTCTATTACAGAAGAGTCAGAGGACGGAGTCGAGGAAGCGGAAGAGGAGCAGGAGTCATGAATAGGTTAGAAGGGAAAGTGGCCGTCGTGACTGGAGGAAACGCCGGGATCGGTGAAGCCATCGCAAAACGGTTTGCGGATGAGGGGGCTTCGATCGTTCTTACCGGACGTCGGCAACAGGAGTTGGATCGCGTGGCTAGCGTGATCCGATTGAATAAGGGGAAGGTACTCGGTGTGGCCGGATCCGTGACGGATGAAGCTCATGTACAAGATGTAGTCCGTCGAACGCTGGACAGCTTTGGGCGGATCGACGTGTTGGTCAACAACGCGGGAATCGGCGAGTTTGGGAAGCGCCTCCACGAAACCGACGATGCGGCCTGGGCCAAGGTGTTGGACATCAACATCACCGGAGTGTTTCGCATGACGCGAGCCATCATTCCTCACATGCAGCGGCAAGGACGAGGGGCGATCGTGAATATTTCGTCCATCGCGAGTCTCGTCGGGCTCTCGGGGTTGGCTGCCTACACAGCGTCCAAAGGCGCACTTGACGCGCTGACTCGTGCCCTCGCGATCGAGTATGCGAAGGAAGGCATCCGTTGCAATGTGGTGAACCCCGGTCTGATTCATACACCGATGGCAGCCTCCCTGATGACTGACCCGGAGAGACTTGAGCCCATTCTTGCGCAGTATGCGATCCGAAGAGTCGGGACGCCGGAAGAAGTGGCGAATATGGTGTTGTACCTCGCGTCAGATGAGGCGGCTTGGGTGACTGGGGGGACATTCCCTATTGATGGGGGTATGACTGTCAATAAGAGTTAACGATTTTATGGAGTAATGGGAACAGGCACTTAGGTGGACCAGGCAATGGAAATTGATACGAAGACACAATTCTGCGGGGTGATCGGCAACCCGGTTGGTCATTCGCTGTCGCCGGCCATTCACAATGCAGCATTCAGAACATTGGGGCTCAACTTTGTCTACCTCGCGTGGCAGGTGGAGGCCATCGGCGAGGCCGTCAACGGGCTTCGGGCCCTGGGCAACTTCCGTGGGGCGAGCGTGACGATCCCGCACAAGGTGGCCACGATACAGTTCCTTGACCATGTGGAGCCAACAGCCAAACGGATCGGCGCGATCAATACCATCGTGGCTGAGAAGGGCAAGCTGACAGGGTATAACACTGATGCGATAGGTGCCTTGCGGGCGTTACGGGAGGGAGGAGTTGATCTCAAGGGGCAGCGTATCGTGGTGCTTGGTTCCGGAGGGGCGGCACGGGCGATCGCTTTCGCCTTGGCTGCTGAGTCTGGCGCGGAAAAGCTGACGTTGTTGGGAATTGAGGATCGTGAGCGGACGACGTTAGCCAAGGATATTCGTTCTGCGGCGGCAATGGCGGTAGAGGATTCTTTTCTGGACGAGTCCACCCTGCGCCAGGTTCTTCCTGAGTCGCATGTTCTGATTCATTGTACCCCTGTCGGCATGTCTCCCAAAGTCGATACGACCTGTGTTCCTGCGTCGCTCCTCCACGAAAAACTTTCCGTCATGGACATTGTCTACAATCCACGGGAGACGCAGCTGCTGAAAGATGCCAAACGCGTGGGGTGCAAAACGATTCCCGGATTGGAGATGTTTCTCAATCAGGCCGTTGCTCAAATTGAGCTCTGGGCCAATCAATCTGCTCCCGTTGCAGTGATGCGGACGGTCCTGGAGTCTCATTTTCAATGAACGTGGTGCTGATCGGCTATCGTGGTACAGGGAAAAGCACGGTTGGGAAGATGGTGGCGTCCCGTCTTAATCGCGAACTGCTCTCCACAGATGTGGAGATTGTGAAGTTGGCCGGGCAGGCCATTCCTCAGATCGTGGAACAGCATGGATGGGAGCACTTTCGCGACCTTGAAACGAAGATTTGTCAGGATCTGGCTGGTAAGGATGGGTTGGTAATCGATACGGGTGGGGGAGCCATCCTCCGATCGCAAAATGTCGCAGTGCTGAAACATACGGGGACACTGTTCTGGCTGACGGCCTCTGTTGAGACCATTGCGAAGCGAATCGGGTCCGATACGCAGCGGCCTTCGCTGACCGGAACCAAGTCGTTTGTGGATGAGATTCAGGATGTGTTGCGCGAGCGGACTCCAAAGTATCAAGCGGCGGCTGATCATGTCATTGAGACGGAGGGGAAATCCGTCACGCAGATTGCTGATGAGATAGTGGCGCGACTCTAACCATCACACCCATATCCCTCAACCTTGACAAGTCTTGCCCGAACATGATTCATGTTGGGTCTGGTTGCGCCCGTAGCTCAGTTGGATAGAGCGCCGGGCTTCGAACCCGTAGGTCGCAGGTTCAATTCCTGCCGGGCGCACCATCCCTTTCCGTGTCTCCTCGTCACGCATCCGAACAAAAACAGATCAAACGTAATCCTGTATAACCTAGGCTTTCCCCTTATTCTGTCTTGGTTTTCACCTGTCCTTCTGGATACCCCTCCTTCGACGTAACCCCTTTAGATCTGGTTGGAATTCGCATCCCTGGTACAGTTCTCTTAGACCGAATGGACCACCCAATAGGAGGGAGCCATGATGACCTGCACACGTTGCCAAGGGTTGATGTTGGATGAGCATATGATCGACATGCAGGGGGGGTACGGAGAGATGTGGAGTGCGAGTACTCGTTGTGTCAATTGTGGCCATCGAGATGATGCAGTCATTCAACACCACCGTCGCGCGTATGCCAAAGTGGCGATAGAGACTATGCCAGATTACGAGACGTGCGATCTGGATTGGGGATCTGAAAAAGTGGACTCGATGGCTGCATAGTGAAAGTAGGTGCTGAGTGCGGATGCCAGGATATGAAAGGGATCGAGTGATGAGGCCATCCACGATTCTGGTCATTGAGGATGATGCGTCGATACGGATGCTGCTGGCGCAGATCCTCGAGGACGCTGGGTATCAAACCTACGAGGCCGCAAACGGGCGAGAGGGGCTTGAGCGGTTCCGTACGCAACCCATGGATCTCGTCATTACGGACTTGGAGATGCCTGAGATGAATGGGCTGGACCTCATCTTAGAACTGACCCGTGCGTTCCTGAATGTAAGGGTCATTGCCATGAGTGGGCACTCTTCAGATGAATTGCAGATCGCCAGACTTCTTGGAGCGAGGCAAACCTTCGCAAAGCCACTGGATCTTCCCACACTACTTCGCGCTGTGCAGTATGAATTGCTGCATTAACCGATAGGTGGCGGCAGCGCTGGGCCACCAATAGCCACTACAGCCTCCCCAAAGCAGGACATTGAGCCTGATCTGGTATTGGCATGGTTGTATCAGTCTACCTTTAGCTTGTATCTATTACGGTGAGGGTTCAAGAATTGCGGAAATCTTGCCTTGATTTTCTTTCGTCTGCCTGTGTAACGTCAAATTGTGTGCGCGTTTTAGCGAATTTACTCTGTCAGCCATATTGTCGGATGATGATGGTCGCAGGATGAATTTCTGCTCGGGCACCAGGTGGTTTCGATACCCCACTGCACTTACAATAGGTTGTGGGGATGTTGACGCTAGTGCCAACGGGACGGGGCATGGACCACTTGACCAGTATCATCTACACTTCACAAGGGACAGGGTTATCCTGTGGGTCGAATTTACCGATATAGCAGTCAGGAAGCGCGTACAGCTCTAGTGTTCGGTTGGCCTGGCAGGCAAGTGTGGACTCGGCAATGTCCCTGTTGCGGGAAGCCCCTTCAGAAAGCCGATCCAATGAATCCATGGGTCTGTGTCTGTGGATGGCGTAGTTGACACATCGAGCAAGAGGAGGGACATCGTATGCTCCCTGTTTTGCACGACATGAGAGCCGCATTTTTCCTGGTGGTTGCTCTCGCCATGCTGGTATTTATCTGCGCGATCGCTGGCATGGGAGCTGTATTGCGACCTGTCCGATGGGTTGATCGCAACAGCCACCGCTGAGCAGGGCGGTAATTCGTCAGTGTCACTGATCCAGGTGGTCGGTTTGTCCGCGACTCGTTACGTTGGATGACCTCTCCTCGTTGCACTACTTCGTCTCTCCTCTTGCCCAGAGAGATCATCCTCTACTCACCCCGTCATCCGGCCGGATATGAAAAATTGTTAGGCATCCTGTTAGTAATCGGCTAAACTCCTGTTACTGCACATACTTCATCAGTGTCGATGCTATTGCTAGGTGTAGGTTCAGCAGGGACGCGTTGGAAGGTCCTTCCTATTTCAATCGGCTGCGAAACGGTGAAGTTGTGGAAGTGGTGAGCTTAGGAGGTCATAAGAGGAGAAAGGCTATGACAAGAGTGGTGGCGCAGGTGGGAGCAGTGGTGGTCGTGGGACTTCTTTTCTTGTCAGACCAAGGGTGTAGCAAGAAATGGGTTCAGTCTGAGAGCGAAGGGGGATCCGGAAGTACCAGCTCAAAGACTCCAACCATTTCTGGCGAAAGCTCGAGTGGAGATCTTAAGGGATTTTCACGTAATCCCAACGAGGAACGTCTTTCGCAAGGTGGACATCCAACGAGTCTGAACCCGTCAGGTTTTGCAGTGCGGCAACATGCCGAGCTCACGAAAGAAGAACAGGCTGCCATCGAAGCTGGGTTGCAGGATGTGTTCTTCGGTTATGACCAATGGACATTGTCTGAAACGGGAATGGAAGCGCTCAATCACGATATGGCCTATCTCAAGGATCATCCTGGAGCTGTGCTCAAGATCGAAGGCCACTGCGATGAGCGAGGGACCAGTGACTACAATATGGTCCTCGGCGACAAACGTGCCAAATCCGCTCGGCACTACTTGCAAGAAGCGGGCATCAGTCCCAATCAGATCGCAATTGTCTCCTACGGGAAGGAACGGCCGTTCTGCGGTGATCGAAACGAATCCTGCTATCAGCAGAATCGACGAGGACACATGTTGCTCTCGACGAAGTGAGCAGCGGCATCTCGGAGTGACGATCCAGATGTACCATGATCCTGATAGTCACAAGCCTCGTTGAAGAGTCGTCAGTGGTGAAAAAGCTTCGTTCATTCTTTCAAACGGAAAAGGTGGAATCGATGTACGAACAGCCGGCGCCAGACGAGCGCCGAGTTCAAACGCGGTTCACCGCCCAATTTCGCGGCACGTTTTCCGGGAACAAACAGGAAGGGCATGGGCGAACGCTAGATATTTCGGCTGGTGGCTGTAAGATTGAAAGCAGTATGAAGGTGGAGCAAGGTGCGCAATTTGAGTGCCGTCTCCATATTTCTGGGCTAGACTGGCCGTTGCGGATAGACGAAGCCACGGTGCGTTGGGTTGGCACAAATAGTTTCGGACTTGCATTTTCGCGTATCGCTCCTGACGAATTGATCAAGCTCACATCGGTTCTTGCCGATCTCGAACACGACGATTAACGCCGCATCGTCCATCGGTTTTTACCCCCTATCCTCGTTGGTTTCCAAACAGAGCGGGTCGCTTCACGGCCTGGAAACGGTTGACATGGCCACCACAACTATCAGAAAGTACGATGTCATGTGGTGCCTCGATCACAAAGTATGGGGCAGGGTCCTGGAGAAAGGAGTTGGGCGTGGAACAGCGGTATGCAATCACGGTGAAATTTTTGGTCGATGCGGATTCAGCGGAAGACGCTGAGGAAATGGTCGAGACGGCCTGTGAGAAGGCCTCGGCCTCGTTCCCAGAAATGAGCTACGAAGGAATTGAGGATATCGAGGAGGAAGAAGAGGAGTAACTAGTCTCCATCTGCCGCGTTGGTTCCGCACTACTTTCGACCACATCATCATAATTATGGCCGACGAATCACGAGTGATGGTATCGGGGCAGGAGGTGGCCATACTCGCCGGGGGGTGTTTTTGGTGTCTTGAAGCCGTCTATGACCAGGTGCTGGGTGTAGAGGCGGTCGAGTCCGGGTATATCGGTGGAACCCAGGACAATCCAACGTACGAAGCGGTGTGTGGGGGACAGACTGGCCATGCTGAGGCCGTGCGAATCACATTTGACCCCGAGGTCATTTCTTACAAAGAGCTCCTCGAGATTTTCTTCGTTGCTCACGATCCCACCACGCTCAATCGACAAGGTAATGATATCGGCACGCAGTATCGTTCAGCGATCTTTTACTGTAGCCCTGCGCAGCACCAGATCGCTGAGCAAGTCATGAAAAGCGTGACTGACGAAAAGCTGTACGGAGATCCCATTGTGACGCAAGTTGTTACGGCGATACGATGGTACGAGGCGGAACCCTACCACCAGGAATATTTTGCTCGAAACCCGTTCCAAGGATACTGTCAATTCGTAGTAGGGCCAAAGGTGGCGAAGTTCAGAAAACAGTTTGCCCATCGCCTGAAAAGTTAGGTCCCTTCCGCTCATCGAGCGAACAATCCAACCAAAATGTCTCGTACTGTCCCAATGACCGCTGGCTTCTGGAAGACTTGATGGGTCTTGAATAGGATCTCGGTGTAGACGGGGCAAAAGGGCCATTCCCCAGATCCATTGCCCTGAACCTGTGCAACAATCGAATCACCAGCCTGATCGGTCTCGAAATTGATGACAATCAAGGGAGTGCTTGGATCGAGTAGACAACTCTCGTCCGTCTTATTCAACCGACCTACCTGAAGATGATGTATGTGTACCTGCTGTTGCCCCTCGGAAAAGACGGTATCACCCGGCCGAATGGGACCTGCCGGGGCTAAGGAGTAGAGCACCAGTGGAGCACTAAGGATAACGATTGCAGCTATCGCGATCGACCAAAGTGGCGGCTCGGATTCGGCTGCCTTGTCTGGAATCGATGGGGTAGTCACCTCGCGTCACGCTCTCTAAAGAAAAAATTAACACACTTGTAATAATACGGTTACTCCCCTGCAATGCTCTCCCTGTAGAAGCTCTGCTCGTTACAACTCTTTGTCATCATGGGGAGGAATCACGATGCCGACACTTTTGAAAACTGGCGTACTCGGCTTGGTACTGGCATCTCCGATGTATCTGGTGGGGTCATCCGTAGCTGAGCACAACGACCCCTATGCAACCGTGAGTGCCAATTCGACACTGGCCCATTATAGTCCAAAGAAACATGTCGCTGGTGCATTCAAGGTTCAAAGCTCGGATTCACTCTACCCGCTGCTCACCCGTCTTAGCGTAGACTTTCAGCGATTTCAACCAAAGGTGAACATCCGCATAAAGAAAGGAAACCCCAAAGCCATCGAAGAGTTCCAGCAGCCACCGCTCAGCAAGATGGGCAAGATCATGATGGTCGACGATCGAGCATCAAGCTTTCAACTGCTTGCCACCTCGCATCAGATGTCTGACGTCGAGATAAAAGAGTTTGTGGTTAAGCATGGATATGAACCGACCGTTGTGCCGATGGCCGTCGATGCTATCGCACTGTACGTACACAAGGATAACCCATTGCCAGGTCTGACTCTTGATCAGATCGATGCGCTGTTTTCCTCGACGCGAAAGCGTGGGACGCAGACGGCTATTACTCAATGGGGGCAACTGGGATTGAGCGATGGCTGGAGAGATCGAACGATTCAGCTCTACGGTCGCGAGAGACAATCGGAAGCCAGAGCATTCATCAAGGAGTATGGCCTGGCGGGAGGAGAGTTCAAATCGGAAATCCATGAAGATCATGGGGCGGCGTCGGTGGTCTTAGATATAAGTCATAATCCGATGGGAATAGGCTACAGCGCAATAGGTCTGCACACATCAAGCGTACGAACAGTCCCGATCGCAGACAAGGACGGGATGCCCTTCGTGCTTCCAACTCAAGAAACTGTGGCCGATCAGACGTATCCGCTGCGACACACCTTGCATTTGTACTTTGATAAGGCGCCCACGGCAGCTCTGCCTGATGCCGTACATGAATTTCTCACCTTCCTCATCAGTCGGGAAGGGGAAGACGCGATGCTCAAGGCCGGGTTATTTCCGTTGCATCCCAGGCAAGCGGAAAACAGGGCTATTGCTTTCGGCGTTCCTGCAGGACGGGCATTGTCTGTGAATCCATAGTGCACTCGACAAGAACGACGCTCAACACCCAACAGGATAACTTTCTAGGAGGAACGCGGATGAGAGGTCTGTCTGTGGTACCGGATACTGCTCACGTGAGGCTTATGGCATGGGTTATAGTCCTACTGATCGCATTGGGATACCAGCCTACGCTGGCCCAGGAGGCTGCAACTGCTCAGAAGCAATTGCCGGGTCCAATCGTCACCGCACAACAGACTACGCCAGACGCACAAACGCAAGGGCCGTTTCCGGCCGTCCAGCTACCAGCAACCGGAGTATCATTGGAAGATCTTCTTCTCCAAAAGGGAACTATTACGAAGGATGAGTGGCTGAGAATTCGTGCTGAACAGGAATATAAAGTCGCCGAACAATCACGGCGATTGGATAACCTAGAGGAATGGAAGGGTAAGGCCGAGGTGTTGCCGATTTTACAGGATAGAGTGAATTTCGGCCTCAATGCCCTTCAATTTCTGTATGGGCATGTCAATGCCAATGTTCCTGAAGGAAAGAGTCAGGACAGCTTTTCGGTCCGACGAGCCGAGATGGTATTCTGGGGAAAACTGAGCGACTATCTTCCTCGGTGGCATATGCTGATGGAGTTTCAGAGTACGGGTCTGACGAGCAACACTCCGACTGGTAACAGCAGTACTGCAAACGGAAATCCAAGCGTGGCAACCTTCTTTCGTGAAGCCTATATCGACGTGCGTCCGGTTCAATCGTGGGCGCCTAATCTCAACATCATCCGAATGGGCGTTTTTCGTATGCCTTTCGGTATTTTCACGGAAACGTCAGGCGGTCTGCGAGATATCATCAGCTCTCCATACTTAAACGGAGTGGGAGGTGGTGGTGGACCAGGGCAGAACAGAAACGGCACGGGTGGGGCCATTGAATTCCTCCAAGAGCGTGATTACTTCGTCGATGTGCGTGGGAAAATCATGAATCGGCTGGAGTATGTGGTCGGAATCATGAATAACAATAACTTTCAAGCCAATGGCATCGTAAGTAACACTTCTGGTATCGGTGGTGCCAACCAGCCAAAGGCGGTATACATGCGCTTGCGACTATTCGGTGATGAAAACTCATTTGTCAGCTTTACAATGATCCAAGGAACCTCAAACAACGCCGGCACCTTCATCAATGGACGTGGCAAGGGTCACTTCGATCGCTATGGGGTTGATGCTCGCTGGAACCCAAAGTTCTTACCAGGTTTCACAGTATACGGGGAATATTGGCAAGGGCATGACGGGTCAAATGCAACCACCGTCGGGACTCCGGCCAATGGAGATTGTCTCGATACGACCGTCTGCGGTGGCTCTGGTGCACCGGGCGCGAACCGACAGACTTGGTATGTGTTAGCAAAATATCTGTTTACAGAAGGGCCGCTCGAAAACTTCGAACCGGTCTACATGTATGAAGAATTCAACCCCAATACCAGCCTGTCGAACGATCGCTACACCAGGCAGATCGTTGGCTTAAACTATTATTTTGAAAATTTCCCTCCTAAAATGCAGTCAAAACTACAGTTCAATTACGAATTTCGGCACCATTCGGGATTGGGGCCTGGCATCCCCCTCAATGCCGCGAATGACCCCTTTGCCCAAAACGCCTTCTTCCTGCAGTGGCAGTTGCGATATATGTAGTGTGGGTATGGTATAAGGTCATGCATAATCAATCGATAACAGTGTGTGCCTCGTCACCGTGTCTGGATTCAATGATCGGTCGAGAAAACCTCATATCACTGCCGTCTGTTGTCTTCTTGTTGCTGGTTGTGACTCTGAATGGGCTGTCCGCTTGCACCTTCTTCAACGAAGGACGAACGCTGTATAACCGAGAAGGGAGTCGGATCGGATTGGAAGACGACCCCTCAGTTAGCCGATCTAGCCAGGCGGAACTGAATAATCACCCGATCGATTGGACATCGAAAGACCTTGAATCGATTCTTCAGTCCATCCAGGTCAGGGGCTACAGCGGGACCATCATGAGTCTGATGGCTAAACCGCAATCGAAACCTCTGTTCACACCGAAGGAGTTAGCATTTATCTCAGAGCATCTCGCCAGGGCGTTCCGAGAGGCGAAGCCCACGGAGCGGGTGTTTTTCTCATTGCCAAAGCCGGATGTGGCCTATAGTGAAGATCGGACCGCTGGGGCCATGTTCTTTCGTGGCCCCTATCTCCATGTGGTTGTGACTGACCATTCCTCGGTGATTCGCACCGACACCGGCGGCGGGGAGTATAAAGATATCAGGGACACGAAGGGCATGACGCTCTGGGTGGCCAGTCCTGCTCAAGCAGCGATGGTCCCAGACCTTGAAAAGCCTCGATGGGCCCACTTCGAGAGAGTTCATATTTCTCTGCCCGCCAAGGATGTTCTAGCGCGAAAAGCGTACCTCCCGACGGTACACACAAGACAAGATGGAACCGACTCGCCGGTTCTTCCCCCTTCCGCAACTTCAACGGAGCATCCTCAAGGCAATAGTTCGCCGGATGAGTTGCAACGTCAATTGCAAGAACTCTCCGGTACGAATCAGGAGCTGAAAGCGCGGCTCGATGAGCAGAATAAACGTATGCAGCAGTTGCAGGAGCAGGTCGAGCGGTTACGCCGAGAGGGTCCCTAAGCCGCGACCCAAAGCAATTCTTGCAGGACTCTTCTCCCCCGGATCTTTTTCCATGGAGACCGTTCCCTTCTTATACCCACTTTGAGTTTGTTCCTTTCCCCTGGCGATAGAGTACTTCTTGGGCCGAGAAAGAGTTAACACGGAGTTAACATAACTGTGATAGCACTGGAATACATCCACGATAGGTTCGTGCCTCATGAGCGGAGCAGGTAAAGGAGTATTTCCCAGAAAAAATACAAGAGAGGAGGACCTATGTCCGTTGGTCAAGCTGTAAAGTGCATCGTAACAGCCAGTTTTGCCGCAACTCTTTGCATAGGGAGTGAGTCGGCTCACGCCGATCAGTCAGCCATGATCAAGATTGACGGCTCGAGTACGGTGTATCCCTTGACGGAAGCGGTCGCGGAAGAATTTCAGAATGCCAACCGGGGAAAGGTCCGCGTGACAGTCGGGATTGCCGGGACCGGCGGCGGGTTTAAAAAATTTTGTCGAGGTGAGATTGATGTCGCCGATGCGTCTCGGCCCATTTTGAAGGAAGAAATGGCGCTCTGCCAGAAAAACGGGATTACGTACTATGAGTTGCCAATTGCCTTTGATGCGCTGACCGTGGCGGTCAGTCCCATGAATACCTGGGTGACGTCGATGACCGTAGAGGAACTGAAGAAGATCTGGGAGCCATCGGCACAGGGTAAGATTACCAAGTGGAACCAAATTCGTTCTGAGTGGCCGGACGCCCCACTCATCCTCTTCGGTGCCGGCTCAGATTCAGGCACGTTCGACTATTTCACTGATGCGATTGTAGGAAAATCCAAGTCAAGTCGGGGCGACTACACGGCCAGTGAAGACGACAATGTCTTGGTACAAGGGATCGAAAAGAACAAGCATGCGCTCGGCTACATCCCCTTTGCCTATTATGCTGCGCAAATGAAAAAACTCAAAACGGTTGCCATTAAAGGTAAGGGAAAGCCCATCCTCCCCAGCGCGGAAACAGTGGTGAAAGGTACCTATCAGCCCTTGTCACGGCCCCTCTTTATCTATGTCAGTGAGACTGCAGCCAAGCGAGCAGAGGTGAAAACATTTGTGGAGTACTACCTGACGGAAGGTCCAAAACTGATTGCCGAAGTTCGGTATATCCCCCTGCTTGACCAAGCGTATGGAATGGCTCGTGAACGATTTCATCGAGGTGTGGTCGGCACTGGGTTCGCCGGAGAGCCGGAAGTTGGATTATCCGTTGAAGAAATTCTCAATCGTCCGCCTAAACAGTAGCAAGACCTTTTGTGTCCGGTTACATTTAGAGAGACGGGAAGAGCCTGTTGAATTATGGATAAGGCAGTAGCGGCAATGCAGGATGGGATTTCAGCGCGCCAACCAACCGTGGCGGCGATTGGGGCCCGCCGTAAGGCAAGACAGCGGCGAGAGCTGGTGATTGAAAGTGGGCTCTTTCTTGCTGCACTCGTATCAGTAGCCGCTACGGTCACGATCCTCGCCATACTCTTTTCTGAGTCGCTCGGGTTTTTTAAGACCGTTCCACTCATCGATTTCTTGACGGATACGTTATGGACGCCGCTTTTTGCTAATCCCCACTATGGGATTCTACCGCTGCTGGCCGGGACGGTAGTCACGAGTATGGTTGGCCTGTTGGTCGCGATCCCGCTTGGGACTGTGTCGGCCATCTATCTATCAGAGTTCGCATCGTCTCGGACGCGAGAAACAATCAAACCCGTCTTAGAGCTCTTAGGAGCGGTCCCAACCATTGTCTATGGGTACTTCGCCCTTCTTGTGGTCACCCCAGCCCTCCAAACCTTGTGGTCAGACCTTCCGGGCTTCAATATGCTGGGTCCAGGCATCGTCATCGGGATCATGATTCTGCCCTTGGTAATTTCTTTGAGTGAGGATGCGATGCGGGCGGTGCCGATGGTACTACGAGAAGGATCGTATGCCGTAGGAGCCACACGGCTTCAGACTGCTTGGCGTGTAGTCGTGCCCGCTGCGACATCTGGGCTTGTTGCAGCCTATGTGCTTGGAGTTTCTCGTGCCGTTGGTGAGACGATGGTAGTGGCGATTGCCGCTGGACAAAACCCCAATCTCACGTGGAACCCCATGGAGCCTGCTGCCACCATAACCGCCTATATTGTCCAAGTTGCCCTTGGTGATCTTCCGCATGGCAGCATCGGCTACCAGAGCATTTTTGCCGCAGGGCTTGTACTCGCCGTCATGACGTTCGCCTTCAATATGCTTGGTCATATCATGCGAAAGCGGTTTCGGGAGATCTACTAATGTTGAGGCGCAGGAAGCGAACAGAGGCGATGTTTAAGATAGTCGGGATTGGTTCACTCGCGCTCGCGATTGGAACATTGGCGCTCCTATTCGGGGCCCTAGTCGTTGAAGGAGCGAGCCGAATTGATTGGCAATTCCTTACTTCATTTCCATCGCGTCGTGCCATGCAGGCCGGTGTTCTTCCCGCCTTGGTCGGCTCGAGTTTGATCATGCTGGTCACGGCAGTGGTGGGTATTCCGTTAGGCGTCGCTGCTGCAATTTACCTGGAGGAATATGCGCGCCGCACGTGGTTGACTGAATTGATTGAAGTGACGGTGACGAATCTGGCCGGAGTCCCATCCATTATTTTTGGCCTGTTGGCGTTGGGGCTTTTTGTCTATATCTTGGGGCTTGGAGCAAGTATTTTGACAGCCGGTCTTACGTTGGCACTTCTCATTCTTCCCGTCGTGATCGTGACGACACGAGAGGCCATTCGGGCGATTCCTGTTCAGATTCGTGAAGCTGCTTTTGCCTTGGGTGCGACCAAGTGGCAGACGGTGTCCCACCATGTGCTGCCCTATTCGGCGGCGGGAATCCTCACCGGGATTATCTTGTCATTGAGTCGTGCAATTGGGGAGACCGCTCCCATCGTAACGATCGGTGCCCTCACGTTCATTGCCTTTCTCCCTCCCGCCCCCTTCACGGATCAGCCGCCGTTTTTGTCGTTTGAATGGTTGATGTCTCCTTTTACTGTGATGCCCATTCAAATGTTTGCCTGGGTCTCACGACCTGGTGCGGATTTCGCCAGCAATGCAGCGGCTGCCGGACTGCTCTTGGTCTGCATGACGTTCGCCATGAACGGGTTAGCCATCTATGTCCGGTATCGTATGCGCAAACGTGTTTCCTGGTAAGGACCCTGTTGTGACACATGTGAAATTACCTCGAACCGAGTCGGCTGAACGTCAGGGTTGGCCCAAGTCGATCAAGGCGGAAGTGCGTGATTTGAGTTTTGCGTACGGCAGTCGAGTAGCACTAAAGAATTTGTCCCTTCCCGTCGCTGAATCAAGGATCACCGCATTGATCGGACCTTCGGGCTGCGGCAAATCCACCTTTTTGCGATGCTTTAATAGAATGCACGATCTCTATCCGGGTACTCGGTACGAGGGAGAAATTTTGCTCTATCCAGACAACCGGAATATCCTGGCGCGAGATATTGACCCCATTGAGGTTCGCATGCGGCTTGCCATGGTGTTTCAAAAGCCCAATCCCTTCCCGAAGTCGGTGTATGAGAACGTTGCGTATGGGTTACAAGTTCGGGGGATGACAGACCGGCGTGTGTTGGATGAAAAGGTCGAGCAGGCCTTGAAGCACGCGGCATTATGGGAAGAGGTGAAGGATCGGTTATCCAGTTTAGGAACATCTCTGTCCGGGGGACAACAGCAGCGTTTGTGCATTGCTCGAGCATTGGCCACGGACCCGGAGGTACTGCTTTTGGATGAGCCGACCTCTGCACTCGATCCTATCGCCACAGCCAATATCGAAGAACTGTTGCTTGATCTGAAACAGCGTGTGACAATCCTGATCGTCACCCACAATATGCAACAAGCGGCCCGAGTATCCGATTGGACCGCTTTTATGTACCTGGGCGAGCTGGTTGAGTTTGGGCTGACAAAACAGTTATTTACCAACCCCTCGAAAAAACAGACCGAGGACTATATCACCGGACGATTCGGGTGAACCTATGGCCCAACGACATTTCGATGAAGAGCTGGCCGAGCTCAAGACCAAGCTGGCCCGCATGGCCGGCTTGGCCGAAGACCAAATTGACAAGGCGTTAGCTGCCCTCGTTACTCGAGATTCGGCATTGGCCAATCGTGTCATTGAGCGCGATCACAAAGTGAACGCCATGGATGTGGAGATCGACGAAGCCTGTATCGAGTTGTTGGCGCTCCATCAGCCGGCGGCGCGTGATCTACGCCTCGTGACAACAGCAATGAAGCTGTCCACGGAGCTTGAACGCATCAGCGATCTGTCGGAGAGTATCTGTGAGCGGGCGATCGAGCTGAACGAAGAACCGCTGCTCAAGCCCTACATAGACATCCCGCGGATGGGAAACCTGGCCCGGGTGATGGTGAAAGAGAGCATCGATGCCTTCGTGAAAGAAGATGCCAAGCTGGCCAGAAAAGTGATCATGGATGATGACTTCGTCGACGATCTTATGGAACAGTTGTTTCGTGAACTCCTCTCTTTCATGGTAGAGAACCCCCATACGATTTCACGAGCCATTCGGTTGAGTTTTATCGCCAAATCGCTTGAGCGTGTGGGCGATCATGCCACCAACATCGCCGAGTTGGTGGTCTATCTTGTTGAAGGTAAGATCATCCGGCACACCGCGCCGACAGTTTTGTGATAAGGGCTTCAGATTGTTATCCACGCCACTTGGCACGTGCAACGGGGTCGTGATCCGTATGCGCGTTCGTTTGAAATGACCTCACCCCTGTGCTAGCATTCATTTCTTATGGGTGCGACTACCTCGGGTAGGCGGGGCGAAGCCCGCCGGGCCCCTTCTTCCTCTTCTCATATTCAGCGGGAAGTCTTCGGCGTGATCTTGATCGCGCTGAGCCTGCTCATGCTCTTGAGTCTCTTGTCCTTTGTGCCAGGAGAGGCCACGGTTGTGGCCAATGGTGATCCTGTGGCACATCCGCCACGAAATCTCATTGGATCTTTTGGGGCTTTGTTGGCCGGTGGGTTCTTTTATGCGATTGGTGGTGCCGCGTATCTCTGTCCGCTGCTGCTGGGGCGATGGGGCATTCGGTGCTTCTCATTGACCCCGGTGAGTCTTCAGCTGCGGACTGCTGCCAGCTCTTTGGCCTCCGTCGTGTTTTTCAGCGCATTTTTGCATCTTGAAGCGATTGGCATTCCAACCATGACCAGTGGGATCATCGCCCAGGGCCTGGCCGGCGGTGTGGCTGGCGAGACGATTGCCGAGGGGCTCCGTGCTGTATTTGCGGGAACCGGCGCCCATATCGTGATTATCGCGGGGTTCCTGGTCTCACTTCTCCTGAGTGCGCCCCTCTCTATGGGTGAAGCTCTGCGGTGCATCCCGGAACGCTGGGCCACATTCCGTGAGGAAATAGTTGCCCTGATACCCGAACGATCCAGGGAAGCTGAAAAGGAAGTTGGCCCTAGGCGGCCACGAGGCAGGTCGGCAAGGTCGGCGGCTGTTGACTATGAATCAGAAGCAGTAACGATCAAGGATCAGGTACCAGAAGTAGTCTCCGCGCTACCGGCTCCTATCATTCAGCCGTTTCGTGCCACGAATTCGTCCACAGACGTCGAGGCGGCCGACTCGGACGTGGTAGTCCCGTCGAGGGAGTCTGAGGACTATCGTCTCCCGGATCCGGAGGTGCTGTTAAGTGATCCATCAGGACCCATAGACCGGATGTCGGAGCAGGAGCTGAAGGCGCAATCTGAAGTCTTGTCTCGTGCGTTGAGGAGCTTCGGAGTCGACGGTACCGTGACGGAGGTGAGACCGGGCCCGGTCGTGACGATGTATGAGTTCGAACCTGCCCCTGGCACGAAAGTGGCCCGCATCGTGAATTTGGCCGATGACCTCGCGCTGGCATTGAAGGCGATCAGTCTGCGCATTGTCGCGCCGTTACCTGGGAAATCGGTCGTGGGGATCGAGGTGCCGAACCGCTCGCGAGAAACGGTTTCGCTGAGGGAAGTCATCATGAGTGACGTGTTTCGCCGCGCTCGATCGAGATTGACCATGGCCTTGGGGAAAGACATCTTCGGTGCGCCGATTACGGCGGATCTGAAGACGATGCCGCATCTCTTGGTGGCCGGTGCCACGGGGGCCGGGAAGAGCGTCAGTTTGAACACGATGTTATTAAGCATCCTCTTTTCTGCCAAGCCCAGTGAAGTGAAACTGTTGCTAATTGACCCAAAGATGTTGGAGTTTCAGTCGTACGATGGCATTCCCCATCTCCTGAGACCGGTCATCACGGATCCCAAATCTGCTGCAAGGGGATTGGGGTGGGTCGTGGCCGAGATGGAACGGCGGTATAAGCTCCTGGCGGAAGCTGGAGTGCGGAATATTGATGCCTATAATCGGAAAGTTGCTGACCTGCATGAGACGTTTGTTGAGCAACATTTATCTCTTGGGGAACAGGCTGACCGTCCGTTGGCGTTTCTCTCCGAAGAGCAACGTTTATCAGCAGGGGAAACCTCGATTGCTGAAGGGGAGCCAGGGTGTATGCGGCCGAAGCCAACGCCACCGGAACCGCTACCCTTTATTGTGGTCATGATCGACGAGTTGGCGGATCTGATGATGGTCGCCCCGAAAGATGTAGAGGATAAGATCGCTCGCCTGGCTCAAATGGCCAGGGCCTCCGGGATTCACCTTGTCCTCGCAACGCAGCGTCCATCCGTTGATGTCTTAACCGGTTTGATTAAGGCGAACTTTCCGGCACGGATTGCGTTTCAAGTCTCCTCCAAGACCGATTCGCGAACCATTTTGGACGCCAACGGGGCTGAGGCACTCTTGGGGCGAGGCGACATGCTCTACTTGGCCTCTGGAACCGGCCGGCTTGCTCGGCTGCATGGCTCGTTTGTCTCCGATGACGATGTCCGCTCGGTCGTGGAGTTTGTGAAGAAACAGGCTCTGCCGGTCTATAATCCGGAGCTCCAGTCGCTCAAATTGGACGAAGCGGCAGAAGAGGAATCCAAAGACGAAGTGTATGAGCAAGCGAAGGAACTGGTCTTGTCGAGCGGTCAGGCGTCGGCATCATTGATCCAGCGTCGACTGCGAGTCGGTTACCCGAGGGCGGCGCGCATGATTGAACAGATGGAGGCGGAGGGGATTGTGGGGGCAGCAGGACGTGATGGGCGACGGGAAGTTCTTGGTCGACGGGGCCCCGTCGGGGCGGCGGAAGCATGACACGGTGGTGGGTGGTGGCCACAGTCTCAGTGATCTTCGCCCTCCCGGTCTGGGCGGATGATGGATCAAAGGACGAGAAGGTCGCACAAGAGGTTCGCAATGTTGTCAAGCAGTTGCAGATGCGATACGAGAAGACCACGGATCTTCAAGCTGACTTTTCACAGAAGACGAAGATTGAAGGGTTCGAGCGTCCGGTGACGTCGTCCGGCAAGGTCTACATCAAAAAACCCGGTCGGCTAAGATGGGATTATCTTGATCCCGCAACTGAACAGATCTATGTCAATCAAGATGATGTGAAGGTGTATGTGCCCGAACACAAGCAGGTGCTGGTGGGAAAACTCACCCACATGGCTGCCTCCAAAGCACCGCTGGAGTTGTTGCAAGGTGCGGCAAAATTGGATGAATCGTTTGAGATTGAACCGACGAAGGGGAAGGAGCGTGGGGCTGCTGGTTTGCCGCTTCTGACCCTCATTCCGAAGGCCAAGCAACAGGACTCGACGCAGAATCTCCAAAAGATCGTCGTTGAGGTATTTCCCAAAACGTATTATATCCGAACCGTATCTCTCTACGAAGTCAGCGGGAACGTGGCCAGCTTTGAGTTCTCAAACCTGAAACCCAATCTCGGAGTAGGGAACGAGGTGTTTGATTTTAAAACACCTCCGGATGCTGAAGTGGTAAAGGCTCCTGTGTTGAACGGTCCCTAGCCAGCCACTATCCCTTGCAAAGTGTGATGGTTCAGGGGAATAATCCATACTGCCAATTGGCCTAACGATCGAGGGCAAACATGACAGTGGACACAGGCAGCCTGGTCGACGTCGTTGATCAAGCGGTAGCGCGGTTAGATTTTGACCGGCTCCGGCACGAGTATTGGGAGCAAAACGAGTTTTTGGTCATCAAGCAATTCCTGCCCAGGACTTTTGTTGAAGAGGTCTTCGTTCCCCAAGCCCTAGCGGTCAAAACAGACCTGAACCGGAATTACATTCCCGGCCATAAGAAAGGTGGGAGTGTCAGCTACTATACGGTACAGGAGAAGGCTCCACGGTTTCTTGAGTTATACCGTGCAGGTTCGTTCCGAGGATTCTTAGATCGACTCGTGAACGCGAAGCTGATGTTCTGTCCGGACAACGATCCCCACTCCTGTGCTCTCTACTACTATACGGAACCAGGTGACCACATTGGCTTCCATTACGATACGTCCTACTACAAAGGCGCGCGCTATACCATTCTGATGGGGCTGGTCGATCGATCAACCCAATGCAAGCTCGTCTGCGAACTCTTCAAAGATCATCCAACGAAGCAGTCACGCCATCTCGAGCTGGTCACCGAGCCGGGAGACATGGTCATTTTTAACGGGGACAAGCTCTGGCATGCGGTCACTCCGCTTGGAGAGGGGGAAGAGCGGATTGCTCTGACGATGGAATATGTCACGAACCCTGAGATGGGAACAGTCAAGCGGTTGTACTCGAACCTCAAAGACTCCTTCGGATATTTCGGCTTTACCACAGTCTTCAAGCGAGCTCTGGGACTCGATCGATCTAAATAATACTCCGCCATTCACCCCTGCCGTCCTCTGCCGCTGTAAAGCGGTGGGGCTTTCCCCTGGCTTCATCATTTCTCCTGTTCACTGAGTCACTGCTGCAGGTGTCGACTCGAGCGCCTGGTGGAGGAGGTTACAGAGCTCCTTTCGCACCCAGGGTTTCGTCACGTGGGCAAATGCGGGCAAGGGGCTAAGGTCCCTATTCGATGCGCTGAGGATGATCACGGGAAGTGAGGGATGGGAGACATGGAGATTGTTCAAAATCGAACTACCATCTCCATCAGGTAATCCAAGGTCAAGCAGAACGACATCGTAGGTATTCTGTGTGATAGAAGCGAAGGCTTGGCGGCAAGTAGATGCATAATCGACCTCGAATCCTTCGAATTCGAGCAAGTCCTGCAGTGCCAATGCGATGTCAGGATCGTCCTCAACGATCAGGGCGGAATGTGCGGTTTGAGGTTCAGTGCGGTTGTGCGTCCGTTCGGCCAGCTTTTGTGTCTCGCCGTATGCCGATGACGACTGCCCTGTTTCAGAGTTGAGGGAGTAGGATGCAAGGTGCATGGCTTTCTTCGGTTCAACTTCTATAATTGCCAGCGCCATCTTGTGCTCCTTTACGGTGAGTAGTTCAGGGATGAGCCAGAAACCCTCTCTGCTTCTAGTTAAGTAACCTGAGCAATCTCCATTCCCAGGGGGAAAATCGTTTATAACGCGGTAAGTGATTGATTTGTCTTCATACTGGATTGGTCTGCCATGAGAGAGACAGGTAAGACTGTATCTGATTGACACAAGAACTGTCTCATATGAGACAGAGGGAGTTGTCGCAGGCGAAAAGATTGTGGGGGCTACTGATGGAGATGTTTCATAGCGGCGGCACACAGAATGATGAAGAATCCCATCCAGAGGGCTGCTCGCTGGAAGGGAATGGCCTCATAGGACTCTCCCTCCTCAGCCTCATCATCTGACTTGAAAATGACAGTGTAAAGAAACAGCGTGAGAAGGCCCAACACAAGGAGCAGCTTGATCATGAAGACCATCAGATACTTGGAGTGGTGCTGCACCCCGGTGCCCGTTTGCGAAATAATGACTTGATTGACGTAGTGGAGATTGACTCCCCCGGTGAACAGCAGGACGACGAGCAAAATGCCGGCGACCTTTTTATAGTGCCGATAAAAAATATCCGTGATGGGCTTAATTTGATCCTTCGGCACGGCCTTCTCCAGTCCTGGAGTGACCGCCATCACGAGAAAGGCCAAGCCGCCAATCCAGATGACGGCTGAGAGCAGATGGAACCAATGGTTGATGATCGGAATCAGGATATTAAGATCCGTCGCAATGCTTTCGAGAGTATCCATAGTCAACAGTATAAAATGTAAAAGGTGAAAAGTGAAAGGTTGGGCTATGCCAGAGTATCAAAGAAAGAAAACGCCTTACTTCTCACCTAGAACTTAAAGACTGGAGCGTCGTTACCGAACCGCTTTTTTCGCAGCTCCTCCATCAATTCGATCGTGATCGTCTGTACGTTATTTTCACGTGCGTGCTTCTCTACGCCCTTCTTTACCATGGCGCGGAGAAAGTACGGAATACGGCTCAATCTGAGTGCGGAGGATTCGTCCCATACCACTTCGGTCTCTTCTACGACGTTGAACGCCACCTTAACCTTTTCTCCGCCTTTCGGTTCGTACAAGCACCATTGGTCCTCATCCAGCCAGTCACCGTGGTCGACATAGGGGCGAGCCCGGCAGCCACCACAGATGTCGCTGTATTCGCAGTCACCGCATTTCCCCTTCAGTTGGGGATATCGGAAGGAGTTAAAGATGTTCGACTGTTCCCACAGATCGACAAAGCTGTGCTCACGGAGATTCCCTGCTGATAGAGGCATATAGGGGCAAGGGGTGAGCTCGCCGTTCGGCGTTACTCGGGCATAATTCGTCCCGGCCAGACACCCGCCTCCCATGTACCCGGTTGCCTTGGTAATCGGAGAATGAGGATCTTTCTCGTAGGCTAGTCGTTTAAAGTGTGGGGCGCAGCGGGCACGGATCAGCATCCCTTGATAATTGTCCTGGCAGTCAATCAGATAACCCAGCACCTCTTCGTACTGGGCTGGAGTAATATCGGTCAGCTCTTCGCCCCGACCAGTGCACACCATGAAGAACACGTTGAGCACCAGGGCTCCGAGTTGGTGTGCCCACGTGATGACCTCCGGCAGCTCTTTGTAATTCATCGGCTGCGCGCTGAAATGGACTTGGAACTGTAGTCCGTTTCGCTTACATGCCTCAATACCTGCAACCGCCGCTTCCCAAGCGCCGGGGACACCGCGAAAGGCATTATGTTTGGCGGCATCCAGCGAATCGATGCTGATTCCGACCCCCATGACGCCGATCTCGACCAGGGTCTTGGCCATCTGGTCATCGATCAACATGCCGTTCGTTCCAAAGACCACCATGAAGCCGAGCTTCACGGCGTAGCGAGCAATGTCGAGAATATCGGGGCGGACCAGCGGCTCTCCACCGGTAATTACCAACAGACATCCCTTATTGACCTGGGCAATCTGATCAATCAACCGGTAGCATTCTTCGGTGGTCAGTTCATCGTCCCCACCTGCAGCTTTGGTCGTCGCATCGAGGTAGCAGTGATCACATTTGAGATTGCACCGCTTGGTGAGGTTGAGTGCAACGAGATAGGGCTTGAAGTCATCAACGGTTCGTCCGTCAAAGGGCCCGTCATTTTTGTTGGGAGTCGGAGGAAAAAACTGGGAGTCTTGTTGTTGCAGGGAGCCCAGAGTTCCGGAAATTCCGTTAAAGATGGGAAGCGATTTACCCATGATGTGTTAGTACTGAGGGCTGAGAATTGAGGGCTGAGTAATGGAAAGCACCATGACCAAGGGCCGACCCACTCAGGACTCAGCACCCAGCACTAGGCACTTCCCTTGCCGGTCAGGTTGGCGATCATGTCTTTGAGGTTCCCGGTTTTCATCGCATCTGCCATATAGCCCTTCGCCTGTTCGATACCTTCATTTGCGACTTCGATGGTGATCACGGTCGCACCGATTTTCTCGGCATGTTTCAGAATCAGGGCTTTAGTGCAATCACGCATGAAGCCTTCCGGCGCCCGATCCAATCTGGCCTGTGCGTCACTTGTCCAGGTATAGGGTGATGCATTCTCAGCATGACCGTTCGTCTCATTCCCATTGGCTGCGGCTACCATCCCTTCCGCTGCCGGGGCAGTCCCGGTACCCTTATTGGAAAAAATCGGTGTGTAGTCTTCAGATGCCGCTTCTTTGATCATCGGGGCCGCGTATTCGAGGGTGATGGTCGTCATCCCCAATTTGCGCGCGGTTTTTTCAATCCTCGCCTTGGCCCGGCGTCGTTGGAACCCGGCCGGTACGGCACGGATCGCTTCTTTCGCATCCTTGGTCCACTGCATCGGCACGTCGTCGTAGGCCACATCTGTTTCCAGCTCACCTTCCGCAGTGGCCGCGACCTCAAAAATCTTCTTGTCGACCTGCTTAAACTTGGTCCCATCGGCGCTGCAGACGGGACATTTAACGGGGGCATCCCCCTTCCCGATGTACCCACATCCGTCACAGACGAAATAGGTTTGCGCCATCCGGTCCAGGTAGGCCTGTGTCGATGCGCTAATTTCCTTGGGCTTCTCTTCCACGATCTGGGTCATGATTCCGCTCAAGGTTGGACCCATGAGGTCCTTCGTCACACCTTCGTCGGCTTGCATCTTGTCACGATCGATACCGGCGGCGTCCAAGCTTCCGCCCAGCGCCCGCATCGCGTCCATGGCACCTTTTGGAAGAATGTGTCCTACTGCGGTATCCACCACGGTGTTACTGATGATCGTGTGACCCTTTTCGATCGCGTAGCGGTGAATGGCTGTCTTGGCAACGCCGCGTGCAAAGACCGGAATCTTTTCCATCCGCCGCAAGGCTTCTTCGGTCCAAGCAATCGTGTACTCGGCTTGCGTATCGATGGGCGGGACGTATTTACGGTTCGAGACCAGAATGTTGCAGGGCGCACTTCGCAGCAGATTTTCCGTATTGCTGCCCACGTCCATATCCTCGTCGCTGTGTACACCGATGCGGCCCACGATCAGGAGGGTGGGGACATCCTTACGCACGTACTGAATAATCTTTTCAAAGGCTTTGCCGTCAAGCAGCGTGGTCTTCACGTCAGTCTGTTCGGCTTGAGCAATTTCACGCGAGATGTCCAAATGCGATTGATAGATCTTGGCCAAACCGCTGTCGATGATTTCTTCGTGGAGTTTCTCCTGTTCCTTGAAGCGGAAGACCTTGCCCGCCTCTTCGTTCAAGACCCCAGAAATGCTGTGGAACGCGGCATAGTGGAAGTAGGGATCAAAGGCGGAGATGGCTTCGACCGGCATATTGAGTGCTTTGCCAAGTTGCAGGCCCGTCATTAAGCCGCCAAAAGAATAGGGGCTGCCGTCCACGGCCACGACGATCTTCCCGCTGGTCATGGGTTGGATGTTCTTGATAATGAGCATGTCGGAATTACGAACGCGGCGGATGACCCGCTCGGTGTTGCTGCCGATCACGCTGTCTTTCACCGCTCCGACGCCCAGCGCGCCCATGATGACGAGATCATAGCCGTTGGTATTGATATCTTCGGACAAGACCTTCCAGTTGCGCCCTTCCAACGACCGCCGTTCGATGGGAAGGTTTGCTTCGTTACACTTCTTGTCGACGTAGTCGAGGTAGGAATCGGTAATGATTTGCAGCCCACGGGTAATCAGAGAATCGTGGATCTGGCGTTGACGGTCGAGTTCCTTCTCATCGTGGTATTCCTCGGGGAGGCCGGCTTCCATCTGCTTGAAGCGTTTATCATGCATCTTCGCCGCGTAGACATGGCTTCCCACGATCTTGGATCCAAACGTTTTCGCGAGGTGGACCCCGACATCTACCGCTGTATTCGAGTGGTCGGAATTATCGACCGGAATATAGATCGTCTTGTACATGGAGGCGCCTCCTTAAGGCGCAAGTTCAACAGAGATTCTGGGGGCGTAATGGTCTGAAAAACCAGATGATTGACGCGCTACCCCAACTGCTAGAGAGGAGGAATGATAGCATCGGCTGAAACTGGAATGCAAGGCGTGAGCAAGGAACGCGAGGCCTCTTTACAGCAAGCGGAAAACGGGAAATGACGCCACGACAGAGGGGGCAATGCCGGTTATCCGGCGGATGTGGTCCCTTGCTCTATGGGGTGGGAAGGGGTTGGTGCTGGACGGCGGGAACGAAGAATTTCCTCGAGTGATAGGAGGGCATCTCGTCCGGAATTACCTTCAATCCCTTTGCTCAAGCTTTTATCGGCATATGCGTGTGACTGGTCGGTCGTCTGCGAGAGAGAGCCTGTCCATTTGCGTGGATCACGGCTTCCTTGCTTTCGTTCCCAGGCACGAAGGCATGCCTTGGCGATAAATGAATTCAATGGTGCTGGGTTATAGAGGAGCTTTCGGATGCTGGTCGGCGTCAACATCAAGGGGTTATAGCCGGCTGACAGATAGCCCTCTTCCAACAACCGTTGTTCAAGGTCGGTATTGGGCTGGATGCCCAAGAAGAACATCAGGGGGAAGACCCTCTCCTCGCCGAGGATTGATGCCACCACTTTGTAAGACTCGACACTTTGGAGTAGGGTTTCCTCCGTTTCCTTGGGGCTGTTCAGTGAATAGTTGAGGATCACTTTGCCTTTAAAGCCCGCCTCCGCCAGATAGCGGCAGCCGTCATAGAGCCGCTCTAACTTGAAGCCCATGTGGAGATTGTTCAATACCTCTTGCGAACCGGAGGTGATGGCGACTTCCAAATCGCCGACGCCAGAGCGAACCATCAGCTTGGCGAAATCGGGGGTGATCAATGAGGTGCGGATATAGCCGGACCATTCAATCTCCAGCTTCTCACTGATGATGCGCTCCATGATTTCCGTACATTGCGGATAGGCTTCCTTGCCCGTAATGAATTGGGCATCAGTAAACCAGAACCGGCGGGCCCCCCACTGATGATAGTGTTGAGAGATGTCTTTGACGACCATTTCCGCCGGCCGGTAGCGCACCCGCTTACCCTCGATGTAGGGATAGAGGCAGAAGGCACAATCATAGGGGCAGCCTCGTTTCGACTGCACCCCGATCGATTCGTTCGTGAACTCCCGCCATTGCGGGAAGATGGAAGTCAGATAGGGGAGGTCAACGGCCGGTGCATCGAGCAGCGGGGGTGAACCTTGGGAGCCCTTTCTGATCCGGCCTCCTTCTTTGACGATATAGCGCTCGTCATTGATCGAACGACCTTCGAGGAGCTTGAGGATCGCATCCTCGCCTTCACCCAGGATACCGATCGTGCCTTCGGGAAGCTTTTCGATGAGCTGATCGGCAAACGCGGTGAACGCCCCGCCTCCGATCATAATCTGAGCCTTGGGGAACTCTTTGCGAACGAGGGCTGGGTAGGACAGGATCGTATAGATATGGCTGTAGTACCGATACAGCTGCTTGATGCCGGCGAACGAGGCGGCGACACGCTTGATTGGGTTACTGGCGAAATAGAAGTTGAACGCATGTTCCAGCGACGAATCGCCTTCGTGCGGTGAGAAAATCTGTATGTCCCGCCATGAAAAGCAGACCAGATCCGGTTTGAACTCCGTCGCAGCATCGCGAATGGCCTGGCTACGCTGGTTGACCGGAAAGAGGGATAAGTCAAGGATGCGCTGACGCACGTCCGGCTTCCGCCGATGGACGAAGTCTGCCAAGTAGGTGATCCCAATCGGATAGACCTTCTTACAAGGGAGAAAAATGTAAAGAATGGAATTCATGATGATGGCTTCGTGAGTGGTAAAGCGCAAGGGGTGAGGGGTAGTGAAAGTCTTCTTGTCGCCGTACCTTTCACGCCTAATGTTTCTCGGCTATTTCGTCGCGATATGGATGGCGACAATGCCACCACTGAGGTTCTTATACGAGACTTGACGAAATCCAGCATCGCGGAGGATCTGGCACAACCGCTCTTGATCAGGAAACGTCCGGATCGAGGCAGGAAGGTATTCGTAGACGCCGGTACGGTCTCGGGCGACTATCGTGCCGACGAAGGGCAAGAGCTTGAATGAATACCAATCGTAGAGGGTTCGCAACCAGCCAAAGATCGGACGGGAAAACTCCAGGCACACGAAACGGCCACCGGGCTTCATTACTCGACGAATTTCCCGTACGGCTTGCGGCAGATCTCCGACGTTTCGCATGCAGAACCCGGTGGTGACCGCATCGAAGGTATTGTCACCAAACCCGAGATGTTCCGCGCTGGCCTGCAGGCAGGTGATTTTGTCGCTGAGGCCCTTGTCGCCGATCTTCTTGAGGCCTTCAGCGAGCATGGCATGGTTCAGGTCTGAGGCAATCACACGGCCCTTCGGTCCCATGCGAGACTCGATCAGTAGTGCAAGGTCGGCTGTGCCTGATCCGACATCAAGGGCGGTTCCTCGGCCAACCGGAGTAATGAAGGAGGCGGTGATCTTCTTCCAATAGTAATGGAGTCCGAAGCTCAAGAGCGTGTTGTTCAAGTCATAGGCTCCGGCAATGGATGTGAACATCCTCTGGACGGCGTCCTCTCGGGCCTGGCCGGACCAAGTTGACACCACCTTTGCCGGAGTTTGCGGATCCTGAGTCATAGAATGAGGCTCGGCTCCCACCATATCACGGTGGTAGCATCCGGTTTTAAGCTTTGTCAAGGTGAGATGGCCGCAGGGATGATCGAAACCATTGTCTGGCTTCGCAAACGTATTGGTTCCTGATTGTCCTCAGGGTGCCAAGAGAAGTTGTGCAAGCGGAGCAGGTCTTAAGCGGCCTTTGCACTCTCACGCGGTGGAGTCGAGCCTTTCCATTGTCCCACTTCAAGACTGTCGAGCCAGTCGAGCAATCTGGTGACCATATCGCCCTGAAAGACGGAGCCGTGCTGTGGGCAGATCATCCTGGGCTTCAGGGCACGAATCCGTTGGGTCCAGCTCCGTAAGGCCGTGGTCGAGGGCATCCATCTCAGATGAAATCCTCTCATGTATTGGATGTGCTGATCGAAGTCCGTCACGATCAAGCCGGCCTCATGACTGGGGACCAAGGCGGAGCCGATATCGCCAGAAAACAAGATGCCGGCGAGAGGGTCGTAGAGCGAAAAGTTGCCTGAGGAATGACAGTAATGGGCAGGGACGGCTTCGACTTCTACGCCGAGATCACCGATCTTGATACGCATACCCTCGTCGGGAATCGCGTTGAGTTCAATGGCAGTACCCGTGCTGAAATGACTGATGAATCCGGTCCACAGCCACGAACAATAGGTCTTGATGTCCGGGTTGAGATCGAGCCACATGGCAAGCGACGACGAAATATCGGGGTCTTGATGGCTGGCAAAGATGACGCGGATATCCTGGACGCGCACATATTTGGCCAGTTCGGCCAGAACCTGAGGGAATATTTGGATGCCTCCGGGGTCCAGTAACATGGCTTGGCCGCGACTGATGATGACATACTCGTTCGTGTCAATGACGTGAGCGTCTTTGTGAGGGTCGCGACCGATCACGATCCATTGGTGACCGTTTTCATTGAAGAGTGTCTTGCTTTGCATAACTATCCCCTTTCAGCAGCAACTCCACCAAGCTCTGACCCTCGTCGATTGAGCTCTTCATGGCATGAGTTCTGGCGTCCAGTTCGTCGACCACATGGCCGATCTCTGCCGCAAGCGTCTTGAAGTTCATGCCGCCCTCATCCAATGCCGCGGCTTCGGAGGCAATGCAAAAAGCCATATAGCGGGCGGTGAGGCCGATCATCTTCAGGCCGTGCAATGCGCGGCGTGTGTCATTGAGGCAGCGTAAGGCTTCGCTCAATCGTGCATGCAGTTCAGTCAGGTTGGCCTGACAGATCGCCGCGATGGAACTTCGGTTGTCCCGTTCCAGCGGTTCACCAAACTGGAACGATGGGTGCGACATCAACCGGCTGATGTCTGCTGTGGTTGTGAAGCGCAGACGAGAAGGCAGGTCCCTGTCCATCAGACAAGACGCCTGGCGGCCCTGGGGCATAGCCACAAGCACACTGGCGATCAGTTGGTAGTATCGCCACACGATATTTGAGCTTTGGGCGGTGAGTCGAGCCAGTTCAGCACAGAGCTGTTCGATGGCTTCCACCTCGGGTTTAATTTCTCGAGGCGTCTGGTTAAGGCTCTCAACGAGCGCCAAGATGGGGCGGCCTTTACCGCCTCCAATCTTCGCGGCTTGGATGACGCCATTATTGGCGAGCGTCTGCATGGATGACGACAGCAGCTGGAGCGAGCGTCCGGTGTTCATGATATCAACGCAGATTCCAAAAAGCTGATTGATATTCCGTTTGAAGAGACCTAACGCGTCAAGCATGGGGCCAAGAGGATGACAGTGTGTGGGGAGATTGGACCGGCCTTCATGTATCGGTGCAAATCCAAAAAACTGAAGTGGGTTGTGTCAGTCGAGTCGGGCGAAGTGTCATCGAACAAAACAGAGATGCTATAATCCCGCCCAGTATGGGCCACTCTATCGTTATCAAGGGTGCGCGGGAGCACAATCTCAAGAACATCGATGTAGAGATTCCGCGCGACAAGCTGGTGGTGATCACCGGCTTGAGTGGGTCCGGTAAGTCGTCGCTCGCATTCGACACGATCTATGCTGAAGGGCAGCGGCGATACGTCGAATCGCTCTCGGCCTATGCCCGGCAGTTTCTTGAACAGATGGGGAAGCCGGACGTGGATTCGATCGAAGGCCTGTCTCCCGCGATCTCTATCGAGCAGAAAAGTACCAGCCACAATCCTCGTTCCACCGTGGGCACCGTTACGGAGATCTATGATTATCTCCGGCTCCTCTTTGCCCGCGTGGGGCGACCTTACTGTTATCAATGTGGTGAGGAGATTACCGCTCAGACTGTCCAGCAAATGGTCGATGCCATCGCTGGGCAACCAGAAGGGATGAAGTTCCAGATCCTGGCGCCGATCGTCCGTGGGCGCAAGGGGGAATATCGAAAAGAGCTGCTCGAGATGCGCAAGGCTGGGTATGTGCGGGCCAGGATCGACGAGAAGATTGTAGACCTGGGTGAGGACATCTCGCTCGATAAACAGAAGAAGCATACGATTGAAATCATCGTCGATCGATTGGTGATGAAGGCTGGTGATGCGCTGATGCGCCGGCTTGCGGATTCTGTTGAAACGTCCGTTAAGTTGACCGGCGGGCTGGTTGGTGTGCTGACCGGAGACGGCCAGACAAGGCTCTACAGTGACCGGCTTGCCTGCATCAAGTGCGGCGTGAGTTATCCGGAGGTCACGCCACGTGTCTTTTCCTTTAATAGTCCGCACGGCGCCTGTCCTGCCTGTGACGGGATCGGCTATGCGGTGACGCCGGGAGGTGAGGAAGAAGAAGATTTCACGCTGCTTGAACCCTGCGAGGTCTGCCATGGGGCACGACTCAGACCGGAAAGCTTGTCCATCAAACTTGCCAAGAAATCGATTGCCGAGGTGACCAAGCTATCCGTTCGTGCGGCGGCTGATTTCTTTCTGTCGCTCAAGTTCACCGACCGCGAGTTAGTCATCGCGCATCGCATTCTGAAAGAGATTCGAGAACGGTTGGGCTTTCTCGTCAATGTGGGCTTGGATTACTTGACGCTCGATCGGGCAGCGGCAACTCTTTCAGGTGGCGAGGGACAGCGTATCCGGTTGGCGACGCAGATAGGGTCCGGTCTGGTTGGCGTGTTGTACATTCTCGATGAACCATCGATCGGTTTGCACCAGCGGGACAATCGTCGGTTGCTGCAAACGTTACTGCGATTGCGGGATCTCGGTAACACGGTCGTGGTTGTTGAGCATGATACCGAAACGATGATGGCGGCCGATCATGTGCTGGATATGGGGCCTGGTGCCGGTTCGCAGGGCGGACATGTGATCGCGCAGGGGACGCCGCAGCAGATCATGAGTGATTCCAATTCACTCACGGGGCAGTATTTGCGTGGCACGCAGACGGTGTCCGTGCCACAGCGGCAGCGGAAGCCGAGAGGAACGCTCATGGTGGTGGAGGCACAGAAGCATAACCTGAAAAACGTGACAGCAAAAATTCCGCTGGGGCTTTTCACCTGTGTGACGGGGGTGTCCGGATCAGGGAAGAGCACGCTCGTGCTGGAAGTGTTGTTTCATTCACTCTCGCAACTGCTGTATCACAAGAAACCCAAGATCGACGGGTGTAAAGCCTTAAGAGGCGTGGATGTACTCGACAAGGTTATCGACATCGATCAATCGCCGATCGGCCGGACGCCTCGATCGAATCCTGCTACCTATACGGGTTTGTTCGGCTACATTCGCGATCTCTATTCCAATTTGCCGGAATCCCGTGTCCGTGGATATAAACCAGGCCGATACAGTTTCAACGTGAAAGGCGGGCGCTGCGAGGCCTGCCAGGGCGACGGTCTCATCAAGATCGAAATGCATTTCTTGCCCGATGTGTATGTCACCTGCGAGGTGTGCAAAGGGCAACGTTACAATCGGGAGACGCTCGAAATCTTGCATAAGGGCAAGAGCATCGCTGATGTCCTGAATATGACCGTGGACGACGCGCTGGAATTCTTCGAGCATATTCCGCTGATCAAAACGAAGCTCCAGACCCTGCACGATGTCGGCCTGCATTATGTGAAGCTGGGGCAGTCAGCAACGACCTTGTCCGGCGGCGAAGCGCAGCGGGTGAAGCTGTCGCGCGAACTGTCAAAACGCGCAACGGGACGGACGATGTATATCTTGGATGAACCGACGACCGGCCTGCACTTCGCCGATGTGCAACGATTGCTGGATGTACTGGATCGACTCGTGGAAGCCGGCAACACGGTGCTCGTCATTGAGCACAATCTCGACATGATCAAGAACGCCGACTGGATCATCGATCTCGGGCCGGAAGGCGGCGATCGAGGTGGTGAGATTGTGGCCGAAGGGCCGCCGAAAGAAATTGCCAAAGCAAAGCGATCCTACACGGGGCAGGTGTTGAAAGAGGCAGGGTTGTAGAGCGGGCCGACTGGTTATCCTTCGTGCTCGCGCAACGCGCACACAATGCCAATCGAATTTTTATTGAAGTGGTCGGTGCTCGTTGCATGCGCGCAGCGAAGGACAATCCAGCCGGTCCGCTCTATGGGATAAGGAAAGGGAGAGCTGGCCTATGGCCGCATGCGTCTGTGAGGCGCGATAATGCATCGGATGTCGTCGCACACGACATCTTCATCAGCCGCATCTTGCCGCTCCTGCTATGGCTATTCCGAAAGATCCATCCCTTCCACCCCGCTAAAGGGAAGGGGATAATGGCTGATGGTGCTTATAGTCATCAGCCATTAATGTAAAAAATAGCACAGCTATCTGACCCTTCGAGTCTAAACGAATGAACCACCTATACCTGGAAGCGCTAGAGAGGATGGAAGAATGTTTTCGTATTTTCGAGAACCGTGTGCCACCTCCCAAGCTAGGGCCTATTGGTGAACACTCGGCTTTCCGGTACACCGAAAAAACAACCCCTCAAGCTATTGTTCAAAAGCTCGCCCGCCTTATCAGTGGATTGCGAGCAGCTCTGCTTCTGCTGACTCATGGCTTTGTGCAGGAACACGGAGCTCTTCAAAGGATGATAGACGAATTTCGGGAAGATGTTACCTTCTTGAGCCTCGGGGTCATTTACGGCAATACAGAGTTACACACTCGTTATCTTGAAGCTTTTTATCAGGAAGAATTCGACGAGCCTGACGACCCGATAAATTCCGCACAAGATCGCCCAATGATACCTCGCCAGAAAATCCAAGCCTACATTGCAAAGTGTGAAGTGGCTGGAATGGAGACCACCCAAAGTATTTTGTCGTCACGCACAATCAGTAAAGCCTATTCAGGTTATGTTCATGGTGCCTCACCTCATATTATGGAGATGTATGGCGGGAATCCCGTAAAGTTTCATGTTCGAGGACTGCTTGGGACGCCGAGGATCAAAGAGCACGAAAGAGACATGTGGAACTTTTTCTATCGCGGAATCCTTGTTTTTGGGCTTGCAGCAAAAGCCTTCGGCGAGAGAAGTATGTTCGAAAGCCTTCGGCAATACTGTGACCGCTTTGAATCTGCTTCTGGAGCAGACTATTCCGGGAGGTAAATCGCAGCGTCGAAGTTCTATCTGCTTAACAACATCATTGATGTCTCGACAGCGGTCCTCAAAGCTTTTCCTATAATCGGCCATTTTCTTTCCTGCCGCACGGATTCAAAGGACAATACGTCAATATTTCTTAAAAAAGGAGCCTGCACGATGCAGACGATCGCGTTGCTGACGATTTCAAACATCTTCATGACCATCGCCTGGTATGGCCATCTGAAGTACAAGGACTATCCCTTGTTCACGGTAATTCTGGCGAGTTGGGGGATCGCCTTCGTCGAATATTGCTTTCAAGTGCCAGCCAATCGGATCGGTCATGGGCAGTTCAGCGCGGCGCAGCTCAAGACGATTCAGGAGGTCATTACACTGGTCGTGTTCTCGATTTTCTCAGTCGTATACTTGAAAGAAGCGCTCAAGTGGAACTATATCGTGGGATTCGCGCTGATCGTTGTCGCGGTGTTTATTATCTTCAAGGAATGGTGATGAGCGTAGTGCCATGCGACTCAGCCGCAATCATAGATTCGTTGCTCCTCCGGTAGACCAACATCGTCCACTCCCGCTTGCAGCATATCCAGTAGACCACTACAATGCCACGAACTTCATCCCGGCTCTTGAGCGAAGGGAGAGATTGGCATGCCGAAAGCGAAGAAGACCGATTCGAGTGCAAAAGCAGACGAGGCTCCGAAGAAGTCTGCGCCTACTCCATCCACTGCAGAAGATTTTGAAAAGCTCGGCGTGTTTTATCTCGGACGTCCCTATGATCTTGCCGCCAAGCAAGCGAAGCCCGGTTGGCTGCTGTACGACTCGAAGGATCTCGTCACGCACGCGGTCTGCGTCGGCATGACCGGCAGCGGCAAGACGGGACTCTGCCTCTCTCTGTTGGAGGAGGCGGCGATCGACAATATTCCTGCCATTATCATCGATCCGAAGGGCGATCTGGGCAATCTGATGCTGACCTTTCCGTCCCTGCAAGGGAAAGACTTTCAGCCGTGGGTCAATGAGGATGACGCGCGTAAGAAAGGCCTGTCCGCTGCGGATTACGCCCAGGCCCAAGCTGAGTTATGGGCGAAAGGTTTGGCCGGTTGGCAACAAGACGGCGCCCGTATCCAGCGATTCCGAGACGCAGTGGACATTGCGATCTACACGCCGGGGAGCAGCGCTGGATTGCCGGTATCCATCCTCAAATCATTTTCCGCACCGGCTGCCGATGTGCTCAACGACCCAGAGTTGCTGCGCGAGCGTATCAGCACGACCGTGACGAGCTTGCTGGGCCTGCTCGGCATCGAGGCTGACCCGATTCAAAGCCGCGAGCATATTCTCCTCTCGACGATTCTCGATCAGACGTGGAAGCAAGGGAAAGATCTCGACTTGGCTGCGTTGATTCAGGCGATTCAATCGCCGCCGGTCTCGAAGATCGGCGTGATGGATGTGGATTCCTTCTTCCCGTCAAAGGATCGGTTTGCGCTCGCCATGAAATTGAATAATTTGCTCGCCGCGCCAGGTTTTCAAGCTTGGCTCGAAGGGGAGGCACTCGATATTCAATCGTTGCTCTATACCTCGACCGGCAAGCCGCGCCTGGCGATTTTCTCCATTGCGCATTTGAACGATGCTGAACGGATGTTCTTCGTGACCTTGCTCTTGAGTCAAATGGTCGGATGGATGCGAGGGCAATCGGGCACGACCAGTCTGCGCGCGCTTCTGTACATGGACGAGATCTTCGGATATTTCCCGCCGGTCTCCAATCCACCGTCGAAGCTGCCCTTGATGACGTTGCTCAAGCAGGCGCGGGCATTCGGCCTCGGAGTGGTACTGGCGACTCAAAACCCGGTCGATCTCGACTATAAAGGCCTGGCCAACACCGGCACCTGGTTTATTGGACGATTGCAGACGGAACGGGATAAGGCCCGCGTGCTGGAAGGACTAGAAGGGGCCTCAACCAGTTCAGGAAAGAAGTTCGACCGAGGTCGCATGGAGCAGACGTTGGCCGGTCTTGGGAATCGGATCTTCTTGATGAACAACGTGCATGAGGATGAGCCGACCGTGTTCGAGACACGGTGGTGTCTGTCCTACCTCCGTGGACCACTGACCAGAACGCAGATCAAGCAGCTCATGGATCCGGTGAGACGTGAAACGTTAAGCGTGAAAGGTGAAATGCCAGGAGGGCACCCAGCCCTCACTCCTCAGTCCTCAACACTGGCTTCAAGGCCTATGTTGCCGCCTGATATCCCGCAACATTTTGTCCCGCTGCGCGGTTCCAAGCCGGATGGCAGTGAACTGGTTTACGCGCCCATGTTACTGGGCTCATCACAGATCCGCTTCTCCGACTCAAAGAGTGGCGTCGATACCACACAAGATGCAACGGCGTTGGCGCCAATTATAGAAGGCCCGGTTGCTGTCGATTGGGATAAAGCGACAGCAACGGATCTAGCTGTGGGAGATCTTGAATCATCGCCTGAGGATGGCGCCCAATTCTTGCCGCTACCGGCCAGCGCAGGCAAGGCCAAAAATTATACGGATTGGAATAAGGACTTCGGGGGCTGGCTCTTTCGGACCCAGAAAGTCGAGTTGTTCAAAAGTCCCAGTTCCAAGGACGTGTCGAAACCAGGGGAATCGGAACGGGATTTCCGCGTGCGGTTACAGCAGACAGGCCGGGAGCAGCGTGATAGAGGTGCGGATGCGCTTCGTCAAAAATATGCGTCGAAGATTGCCACCCTTCAAGATCGCATCAGACGAGCGGAGCTGGCAAAGGAAAAGCAGCAAGCCGAATCGCGTTCCAGCCAGGTCCAGGCGGCGATTTCCGTCGGCGCTTCGATACTCGGGGCCTTTATGGGAAGAAAAGCGATCAGCGCTGCGAATATCGGTCGAGCCACGACTGCAATCCGGACTGCGGGTCGCGTGGTGAAAGAGTCCAAAGATGTCGGAGTCGCGGAAGAAAATGTCGCAGCGCTCCAACAGCAATTGGCTGATCTCGAGGCCCAGTTCAAGTCGGAGAGCGATGCCTTGGCTGCGGCGACGGATCCGCTGAACGAGAAGCTCGAAACCATTGCGCTCAAGCCGACCAAGGCGAACATTGTCGTAAAACTTGTGGCGCTTGCCTGGACCCCGCATTGGCGGGACGCTAAGGGAGTCCTCTCATCGGCCTGGTGCTAGAACGAGAACACCCCGGCTGGTGGCTGTCACAGGGAACCACTCGCGTTTCCTGTGCTGTGCGGCGTAGCATGCCGCGACTTAGTCAGGTCCCGTTTGTTTTCCTACCTGGCGGTTGGGGGGACGGTCATGACCCAACACCTGAGTGCTGAGGATCCCCCTTACAACCGTCTGCTGGTACTCGCGCGCCTGGGATTGTGGAACAACTGCTCACCGACATGTTTGACCAATCGGGGTCGGAGTTGCGCTCAGAGGGGGCTTCGGTTGATTGCACAGTTTCTGCCCATTCTTAAGTGGCGCCTGGCGGATGACTGACTACGCGGCGGCCTGCCATACTGTCAGATGGTCATCATAGACCTGGTCAGGCGTCTGGCCGTCAAGGGCCTGATGCGGCCGGGTCTGGTTGTAGAAGGTCAGATAGCGTGCCAAGCTCTGCTGCGCAGCCCCAACCCTCTCATAGGCATACACACACACCTCCTCGTACTTGATACTCTTCCAGAGTCGCTCCACAAACACGTTATCCCGCCAGCAGCCTTTGCCGTCCATGCTGACCTGAATCCTCTGGGCTTTCAAGAGCCTCGTGAATTCCTGGCTGGTGAACTGACACCCTTGATCGGTATTGAAGATCTCCGGGCAGCCACTACGTAAGTGCCTCCCACATGGCCGCCAGACAGGAATCCATCCTCAGCATATTGGACAGCCGCCCGGCCAACACGCGGCGACTTGCCCGGTCGAGCATCGCGAAGAGATACAGAAAGCCCCGCCGCATCGGAATATAGATGATATCGGTGGCTCAACCCTGATTGGGGCGTGAGAATGGTGCGATCGATCATCGCGTTGCGCTCAGCAAGCCGGCCTTGATGAACGCCCCTTCTAAACAATCATTCTCCAGCGTCAGTTGCCCGATCTTGGCATGGAGGGTCTTGAGATCCGGCGTGTTCTCCGCTGGGGTGGCGCCAGCAAACACGTCTGCGGCCCGTGCGAGCAACTGCTGCTTCCATTCGGTGATCTTCGTGGGATGGACCTGAAACTGCTCGACCAACTCCGCTAGCGTTGTATCGCCTTTGACCGCGGTGAAGACTACCTGGGCCTTAAAGACGGCTCCGTGATTCCGTCTCGTGCGCTTCATTGCCTCGCTCCTCTCGTTGACCGCTGTACAGCGGCATGGGGGAAGTCAGGCTACCACTTAGCACACTGTCAGAATTTCCTGAGCCCCTCTGTCGAGACGACTCAAACAATTGCGTCCGACCGTCAAGTGTTTAGTCTTGACGATGCATGAGGGGCGTCAATATGCCCAATTTGAGATGGCCCATGAGGCCACCTGTTATCTCACAAAAGGAGCGAACTCCCCAGTTGTACGATGCCGTCCAGCAGTTGTTGTCCGGAGGCCGGGCGATCACGGAGCCGTTCCGTGAAATGTTGACCTCGTACTCCAAGCAGTCCGATGCGACATGGTCCCACCACGCACTGTCTGTGTACGAGCTGGGAGTGTTGTCCCTATTGGCAAGAGGCCGCACCGTTTCACAGGTGGCGCAGTACTTACGGCTGAGCGTGAAGACTGTGAGTACCTATCGAACGAGACTGCTCGAAAAGCTGTGTCTTCGGACGACCGCCGACCTCATCCGCTACGCCGTCTATCCTCGACTGGTGCCGTAGCATCGGGCCGCTCGCACGCTGCATGTAGGACGAAGCCTGACACCAGAACGGACTTCATTCTGATACCTAGCCTTTGTAGTTCCTGGTAGCCTCGTATCAACATCATGAAAGGCGGCCGTTCTATTGGCAGGGAAGACTCCCTATCAGAGACGAGTGCGACAGAACCAGAAGGAACCTTGTCCTGATCTCTCGGCTCGAACCGCCGTCCGCTCGCGCCCGATCTGCATTTTCATCGCCGATGGGTACGAAGTCGTCAGAGCCGGGCTCTGTGCCCTGCTGAAGGGAGAGCGAGACCTTGAAGTCGTCGGTCAGGCGGACCATGCGAAAGATCTCCTTATCGAGTCTCAGCGAACCAAGCCGGATGTCCTACTGCTGGCGTATGGCCTGCCCGGTAGTACAGAGAGGGAAATGTGCCAGCGACTATCCCAGGCCCTTCCCGCCGTCCAGATCATCGCCTTGATCGAGGATAATGACACGATCGGCTTTCGCCGTGCCATCGAAGTGGGAGTGCAGGGTTTTCTGTTGGGGACTCTCGGTCGTGACGAACTGATTAAGGTGGTTCGTGCCCTCGGAAAGAGAGACTCCTATCTGGATCCAGAAGCTTTCGGGGAGACGTTTCGCCTACTCAAGGTGCAAACAGAAGCTGCTTCTCCTTCGGAGTTGAGGATTTTGTCCCCGCAGGAACACCGAATTATCTCGTGCATTGCCGAGGGGTACACCAATAAAAAGATTGCCGCAAAAATGGTTCTGTCCGACAAGACGGTCAAGAATTATATCGCCAATATGTTCGTGAAACTGGAAATCAATCACCGAACCCAAGCGGTGGCGCTCTATCTCAAAGCCCAATCGCTTCGTCTGGAAAGTCAGTCAGGCTCTCGAAGCCGGTGTATCAACCCACTGGCAGAAACGGCCTTTTCCGTTTCCAGAGGATAGAGATGGTCGATAGCCACTTGCTGTTCAGAGGGTGGCATCGGCTGTAGGGACTACGGTATGGCTTGGCTCCCGTTGGACCCCCAGTCGTTGCGTGTCGGACTCTATATTCGGATCGACCATTCCTGGATGGAGCACCCCTTCGTCCGGAATACCTTCACCGTCTCTTCGCCGACCGAAATCGCGATCCTTTGGAAACACCGGCTGACAAAGCTATTCTACGATCCGGACCGTTCCCACGCCGATGTCGTCGCGGCTCTGGCTGATCCATCTCTTCCCGTTCATGCCGTCGAACTCGATGCCGACACGTTACAGGACGCCGAAGCCGATGAGCAGTCGATCCTGAAGGAAAAGCATCGGCAGATCCAGACCGTTCTGGATCACCGAAAGGCCATCGAAGACAACCTCCGCACCTATACCGACGCGACGAATGAGGTCTCGGTTTTACTGGCGATGGTCAATGCAGGGCAGCCTGATGCCTTGCGCTCGGCCGATAAGATCATGACCGCCATGACTGGAGTGCTCGAGCAGCAGGCGGTCACGCTCAGTCTGGTGTGCGCGGAGAGTCATCCGGTACCAGGTCAGGAGCTGGCAATGCAAGCCATCAATGTGAGTACGTTGGCTCTACTCACGGCCAAGACCCTTCACCTCACTCCAGAGGAATCCCATCATATAGGGATAGGGGGACTGCTCCATAATATCGGGATGAATCGAGTGCCCTTGGCTGTGCGCGTCAAGCAGGAAGATGACCTGTCCCCTACGGAAGCGAAGCTTCTTCGGATGTACCCCCAGTTCGGCAAAGAGATATTGGAAACCATTCCGGGCATCGCCCCCGACGTTGTCGAGATCGTTCATCAACATCGTGAATATCTCGACGGGACGGGATATCCGAAGCGGTTGATCAATGGAGATATCTCCAAACTGGCGCGGTTGGTGGGGACGATCGTTGAATACAATACTCTGGCCAGCGACCAGCGATCGCGGGGTTATCTCGGACCAGGCCCGGCCTTGAGCTATATGTTCACGAAGTTGAAGAACAAATATGGTCCCGATGTGATTGAGCCGTTTATTGCAACGGTGACGGTGTTTCCTCCGGGTTCCTTCGTCGAGTTGAATGATGGAAGTTTTGGGGTGGTTTTGAAGAGTAGCGGGCAGGAGCGCCTTCGTCCCGTGATCATGCTGTATGAGCGGGAATCCTCGCATGACCAAGCGGCCATCATCGATTTAACCAGAGAGCGGTCGCTTGCGGTCGAAAAAAGCCTAGACCCTAAAACACTCCCGGAGCGGGTGAAAGCGGCACTGCTCTCTACCAAATTGAGCGGATACGTACTCACAGTCAAATAGTATCTTACGTGTCGTGTTCAGAGTCGGCGACTACCAATTGGAGAATAGAGGACCGCGCTCCCAAGGGGACGTTCCATCTAAAGACGCCAGTACCCATGTGCCGATGGTAGAGGGGATTTTCGCCCAAGATCGGAGCTGGTCATGGCGACGATTCTTATCGTGGATGACGACCAACAGGTTTGGGCGTGGTTACGGCGACCCTAGCAGTCTGCTGAAAAACTCAATATATGTGCTTCGACAAGCTCAGTACGAACGGAAAACCCCAGTGGTTTCAATGGCTGCTCCGTTCGTCCTGAGGCTCTCGAAGGATGAACGAAGGGTTTTTCAGCAGACTGCTAGAAGTCAAGGGATATCAGATTGAAGAAGCTTGCAATGGCAAAGAAGCATTGACTTCCATTGAAGAGGCGAGGCCTGTTCTGGTTGTACTGGATATCTTTATGGGCGATATGGATGGCATAGAAGTCATTTGTTCCATTCGATCGTGCATTCAATCTACAAAGATTCTGGCCATTTCCGGCAACCAGTTCATCGGTTATAGGATGTGTCAAACCGCAAGAGTTCTCGGGGCTCACGATGCCCTGACCAAGCCGTTCGATGCGGAGACCTTCTTGTGCCATGTCGAGGCGCTACTTTCTCATCCCTAATCCCTGATAGGGAATCCGCTGGTCCGCATCGGATGTTTCGTTCAGGACAGGGGAAACAGTCACATGGCTACCCGTTCATGATGTCCCACTGCAGATGCGTGGTCCTCTCTATTTAGCGTAAGGCCATCCTGGGGTGAGGCATTATTCCTGCTTTCATACCTTCCTTGCAGTCTCTATCAAGTTTTCTGTTCTTCAGACCGAAAAAGTACCGCATCGGTTTGTCGAAAATTCTGCAGTATCATGAAGTTGTGAGATGGGATAAGCGGTGACACCATGATGGCACGGGGTTAGATCTGGCAATCTCCAAACGACTTGTCGAGATGAGGCTTGGTTTACGGTGCAGTTTGATGAAGAAGGAATAGACGGCTCGCTGATGGATCATGATTCGGGTTCAGGAGAAATCGCCGCGTAGGGCAGGGCACAAAGGAGGCTGTCAAATGGAAGTCCATACGTTTGGGTTCAATCAGCAGAAGCGCTGGTCAGTCAACCATCGACCAAAGATTGACTCGTCTCGAACACTCGTGGTGCTGTTTGGATCGTCAAGCCTTCTCGACGCCGATGGCCCGATCGCTGAATTGCTCAACGACTATCCTGGCTCGCTCGCCATCGGCTGTTCGACGGCAGGAGAAATTCTGGGAACACGAATTTGCGATGAGAGTGTGAGCGCGGCGGTCGTACGATTTGATCGTACTGATCTCCGGATGGCCAGTGCTCCTGTACAGTCAGCCGACGAGTCATTTGCGGCAGGGCAAAATATTGCTCGTCAGCTGAATGATGCTCGTCTGAAAGGTATTTTTGTGCTGTCGGATGGGCTGCAGGTGAACGGGAGTGAGCTGGTGCGAGGCCTCAATACGCAGGTGTCTTCATCAGTGGTCGTGACGGGAGGGCTGGCAGGAGATGGCGATAGGTTTCGTCGGACGTGGGTCTTGCATCGAGGACGTCCTCAGGCTGGGGTAGTCACAGCTGTTGGCTTCTATGGCGATCATATCCGAATCGGGCATGGATCAAAAGGGGGCTGGGATCGATTCGGTCCGGAGCGCCGGGTGACCAAGTCAAAGGGGAACGTCCTCTTTGAGCTGGATGACCGTCCGGCGCTTCAACTGTATAAGGAATATCTTGGTGACCGAGCATCGGGCTTGCCAGCGACAGGGCTCTTGTTCCCCCTTGCGCTACGCGCTGACCAAGAGGATACCAAAAGCCTGGTGCGAACCATTCTTGCGGTCAATGAGCGGGACCAATCACTCACCTTTGCTGGTGATATTCCTGAGGGAACCCTGGCGCAGTTGATGAAAGCAAACTTTGATCGGTTGGTTCAAGGGGCTTCGGAGGCGGCTACGACGATCAAATTATCGGGGCAGGAATGCTCGAGCACCCTTGCGGTTGCGATCAGCTGTGTCGGACGGCGATTGGTGCTTGGGGAGCGAACTGAAGAGGAGACGGAGGCGACGCTGGATGTGCTGCCTCCTGGGACGCAACAGGTAGGTTTTTACTCGTATGGAGAAATCTCGCCGTATGCGACAGGAACTTGTGACCTCCATAACCAGACGATGACGTTGACGACCTTCAGCGAAGCCGCGTGAATCGATATGCATCCCCTATTAGTGAGACAGCTCAAGCGATTGGATCTTGACTCGCGACAGCTCCCATCGACCTTGGAGGCGTGGAGTGAGATCTTGATGCGAGTGAGTCAGAGCTATCTCGAGGCTGATCAAGGTCATGCACTGTTGGAACGATCACTCGCCCTTTCGTCGACGGAGATGCAAGATCTTTATGTCCAACTCAAACAGACGAGTGAAACTCAATTAGCGCAAGAGCGGAGCAAACTCGAGACGGTGTTGCATTCGTTGGGCGATGGACTGTGTGTCGTGGATGGAACATGGAAGATTCAGATGGTGAATCATGAGGCCGAGGTGTTGTTCGGGAACACGGCGCAGGCCCTGCTTGGTCGATCTGTGTATCGGATGATTTCACCTGGACCCAAAGAATATCGAGACGAATGTCTCATCACCGATGCCACATTTCCTCCACTTGCGTCCGGTGAGCCCTACAGGACAGATGATGGACTGCTGGTAACCGACGATGGCCGGCTCCTGCCCATTTCTCTGGTTGTCACACCCATGGTAGTGGAGGGGGCAGTAGTTGGAGCGGTGCTCGTGTTCAGAGATATCACCATTCAGAAACATGTCGAACGGGAACGCCAACAAACAGAGGACCTGCTTCGTCGAATTCAGACCGGGTTGTCTGAACTAGCAGAAAGTCCTGAAATTTACGGTGGAAATCTCGAACGCGCATTTCAAACCATCACGCGGGTAGCCGCGGTTTTTCTCTGTATTGAGCGTGTCAGCATCTGGTTTTATACGGCAGATCATACCGTTATCCAATGTGCCAAACTCTATCAACTCACCGCGAAGGAGTATTCTCAGGGAATGGTATTGACGGCTTCAGCATATCCCCGATATTTCGAGGAGTTGGAGACGGGACAACTCGTGGTGGCAGATGATGCCCAGCGAGACTCAAGGACTGCTGAGTTTACAGAAAAGTATTTGGCTCCACTCAGGATTACTTCTATGCTCGATGTGCCTATCCGGTCAAACGGTCGGATGGTGGGGGTGATCTGCCATGAGCACGTTGGTGCCATACGACATTGGACCTTGGAAGAACAGCATTTTGCTGTGTCTGTAGCGAATACGCTCGCGCTCGCGATTGAGGCGGCGGATAGGAAAAAAGCTGAGCAGGCTTTGCGTACGAGCGAAGGGCGCCTGACGACAACGGTCCAGAGCACGAATATTGGGATTTGGGACTGGGATCTGGCGACAAATGAGGTGTACCTCTCTACTGAATGGAAACGGCAATTGGGCCATGAGGATTATGAGTTAGCCAATTCATTCGAAGAGTGGAAAAGCCGGCTCCATCCAGACGACCGTGATCAGACGTGGAGCACCATTGAGAATCACTTGCTTGCTCAGACCGCTCAGTTTGAGTTGGAACATCGGCTTCGCCATAAGGATGGCTCCTACCGGTGGATTCTCACTCGGGGAACATCGATTAAAAATGCCGATGAACTGTCGGCCCGAATGGTCGGTATCAATATCGATGTGACGGATCGAAAACTGGTTGAGGAGGTACTTCGTCAAGCCAAAGACGCGGCAGAAGCGGCGAACCTGGCAAAAAGTCAATTTCTCGCCAACATGAGCCATGAGATTCGGACTCCGATGAACGGCGTGCTGGGGTTGACGGAGTTGCTGCTTCGCTATCCTCTCAATAAGAAAGAGCGTCATTTGACCCAATCGATTCATCAATCTGGATCGGTACTCCTCTCGATCATCAACGATATTCTCGATTTCTCAAAAATCGAGGCGGGAAAGTTACGATTGGAGGCTATCTCCTTTGAGGCCCGACGCACCATTGAGGAGGCTGTTGCCGTCTCTGCCCCTATTGCGGAGCAGAAGGGCTTGCGACTGTCCTGTCATATTGACCCTGAAATTCCGTCTTTCCTTATTGGTGATCCGACACGGCTGAGGCAGATCGTCGTGAATCTGGTCAGCAACGCGGTCAAATTTACTGAGCAGGGAACGATTGCCGTCAGTGCCGAGCTGAATGAGATCTGTAACGAGCGGTACGGACTGTCCATCAGTGTGACGGATACGGGTATTGGGATCTCTCCTAATGCCCAGGCACACATTTTTGACGCTTTTTCCCAAGCGGATGGGTCCACGACCAGAAGATATGGTGGAACAGGGTTGGGCCTTGCGATTGTCAAGCAACTGGTGACCCTGATGGGCGGGACGATTGAGTTGCAGAGTCGCCTGGGACAAGGGACGTGCTTTCAGTTCAGGATCTATTGCACGCGCTCTGATCTGCAGGTTCAGAAGCCAGTGGAAATGTTTACCGCGTCGGCGGAGCGTGGTGAGATGGCCAATGACCAACTTTCGGTGAATGTCGGTAAGGTTCGCATTCTCCTAGTCGAGGATAATCCCGTGAATCGCGAAGTGGCGTGCGGCATGCTGGACATGCTCAATTGTCAGACCGATACGACTGAGAATGGGCGGGAAGCCATTGCTGCGATCGCAAAGACGGAATATGCCCTCATCTTTATGGACTGTCAGATGCCGGAGATGGATGGGCTGACTGCGACCAAACTGATTCGGGCACGTGAAGCAGAGCGAGCTGGACCTGGCGGAAGTTCTGGGAGTAGTTCCAAGCGGCGAATCCCGATTATTGCTTTGACGGCGCATGCGATGCAGGGTGACAGGGAACAGTGCCTCGCCGTCGGCATGGATGATTACCTCACCAAACCATTTACCCTCGCGCTACTTGAGCAGGCTCTTTCACGTTGGGTGCCGCTCTGGTCGAGAGCTGGGTCTGGTGACCACGTGCCTCGCTCAGGTTCTATTGAGCAAAAGGTGGTAGGGAAACTGCAGCAAGAACCTCATCCCGTATCGGATGTGGTAGGGCAACCATCAAGAGCAGTCCTTGATCAAACAGCCCTCGCTGGAATTCGCGCGCTGCAACGTTCAGGGCAGCCAGATATTGTGGTACGTGTCGTATCATCCTATCTCGAAACGTCGCCGGATATTCTCGATCGAATATACTCAGCCGTGCAGTCACAGAATCCGACGGAACTTCGCGCAGCTGCGCATCGTCTTAAGTCCAGCAGTGCCCAGCTTGGAGCCTTGGCGGTCTCCGCTGATTGTCGTGAATTAGAACTGATGGGGGAGCGCAAAGATTTGATGCATGTCGATGAGGCGCTAGGTCGGCTAAAGCAGCATTATGCGGTGGCCTGTGCGGCGCTTCGAGACGAGATGAAAAAAGGAAGAATTGCAGCATGACCACCGAACGTCGTCCGACAGTCCTGATTATTGATGATGATACCATCGCCCGCATGCTCGCGCGCGAAGCGCTTGAACAGTCCGGGTGGCTCGTGGAAGAAGCAGAAAACGGGCGTCTGGGAATCGAGGCGTTCGTACGCCATTATCCCGACTTGGTACTATTGGATATTATGATGCCGGAGATGGATGGGTTTGCCGTCTGTGCTGAGGTGCGCCGATCGTCAAAAGGAACGCATACGCCGGTACTCATGATGACAGGGTTGGAGGACTATCAATCGATTACGCAGGCGTACGATGCCGGGGCTACCGATTTTATTGTCAAGCCGATCAATGGGCTTTTGCTCAGTCACCGAGTGCGCTACATGTTGCGGGCATGGCCAAGCCATGCGAGAGTTGCGTGACAGCCAAGAGACGCTGGTGCAGGCCCGTGACGCGGCGCTGGAAGGGGCGCGGTTGAAATCGGAGTTCTTGGCTACAATCAGTCATGAAATCCGGACACCGATGAACGGCATCATTGGGATGGATGACTTGCTGCTCGATACAGACCTGACAGCAGAACAACGCGATTGTGCAGAAACGATCAAGACTTCTGCCAAGGTCCTACTGGACATCGTTAATGACATTTTGGATTTCTCCAAGTTGGAGTCTGGCCACGTGACACTCAGTCGGGAGGAGTTTGAAATCCAGACGGTGGTGCAGGAGCTCCTGGCACCATTGCGAGAGCGAGCTGAGGAGAAACAGGTCCTGCTACGCTCTAACATCGTATCGACGGTCCCTGCGAAAGTCTGGGGCGATCGGGTTCGTCTTGGTCGATTACTGTCTGGGTTTCTCAATAATGCCGTCAAGTTCACCGAGCGGGGTGAGATCTCCCTAGAGGTAACCTCGATTCCGGGTGTGGTCGGGGGTATGGAAGGGCACTCATCCGAGAGGGCAAACTGGATACGATTTACCGTCACTGATACAGGAATTGGTATTGATAAGGCAGATGCGAATCGATTGTTTCAGCCCTTTGTACAGGCAGATGGGTCCAATCGTAGGAAATACGGAGGAATGGGATTGGGATTGGCTCTCGCAAAGCAGCTCGTCGAATTGATGGGAGGAACCATTGAATTTGAGAGTGAGCGGGGAAGGGGAAGCCGATTCTGGTTCGATCTCCCTTTTCCCACGGCAAGTGCGAGTTCCTCACAGGTGGTGAAACATCGGAACGCCGTCATGTACGTGAAGGAAGCGGTCAGTCAGGCGATTATCAGAAGGACGTTAGAAAAGCTGGGTTACCAGGTTTGTAGCCTGATAAACGCAGCCGATCTAGACCAGGTTAGTCCCGATCTCTCACCAGGTTTATTGGTGGTGGAGTTCAGTCTATTGACCTCGGAGGCAGAGCGTGCCCACGTGCAACGGTTGAAACAGCGATTTGCTCACTTACGCATTCTTGGCCTAGCGCACGACGCATCTTGTGGCGAGATTCCCTCCAATCTTCCCTTCTTCGTGGACGGACATCTCAAAAAACCACTCACAGTTGAATCGATCAAGGCTGCAGCAGGAGACCTGGTCTCTTACCCGCATGCGTCATAAGCGTTTCTCCTCAACTGCTGATACCACAGCATGCTGAATCGTATTAAACCGCCTGCCCGTGCCTGCACCTATCAGGCAAAACTTCACAGCTCAATGCTTCTTGTCCTTCTGCATAATTTTGTCTGTCCAGGCCAGTAAGATGGCAGACGCGAGGAACGTCATATGGATGAAAATCTTCCACTTCAAGTGTTCTGGATTTTCATTGGCCACGTCTACAAATCCCTTCAACAGGTGAATACTGGAGATGCCAATCAAGGATGCGGCCAATTTGATCTTGATCGTGCCGGGATCCACGTGCGTCAGCCAATCGGGGCGATCTGGATGGTGTTCTAAGTCCAGCTTGCTCACAAACGTGGCGTACCCTCCAATCACGACCATGGTCAGCAGATTGGCCACCATGGTGACATCTATTAGACCTAAGACGCCGAGCATGAAGGTAGTCTCTTCCACATTATTGATATGAGTTACCATATGCCAGAGTTCGTGCAGAAACTTGTAGGCGTAGAGCAATTCCGCCACGATCAATCCCGCATAGAGGGGTGCTTGAATCCATCGGCTGGCAAAGACGACCGATTCGAAGACGGCTTCGATCTGATTGCTGGCGGAGTGAGCGGGTTTGGGCGAGCGGTGGGTTTCCCGGTTATCGGGTAAACCAGAGTCGGACATTACAAACTCCTTTCAGAAGAAATGACAACGGGGTCAATGGGCTTAATCTAGAATCGCCCGTATCCTAGTCAGAGGATGGAGGCCTGTCAATTCGGTCGAGCGGTGGAACGGTTAGGCCGCTGGAGCACTATCGACTGGCTTTGGAGGCTGAGAAGAGGAGGATGTGTTGGTCATACGTGGGAGCTGCCGGACAAAGTCCTGAGCTCGTGTACATGCCTGTTTGATCTGTGCAGCACAATATCGCGATGGATCTTCTGCGGGCAGTCGTGCGAACAAAATATCGGCAAATCCGTTGATGGATGTCAGGCAGTTGTTTAAGTCGTGCACAACTTTCGCGAGAGGGGCGGACAAGGGAGGGGGCACTCCAGTCGACGGTGCCGGCTCGGTCGTCGTCAGAAGGCGGGTCGCTCTGATCAAGGCATTGGTAATAGACAGCCGGAGTGTTTCTGCTGTTGGTGGGATGACAGGTAATACCTCATGGGCTCCAGCACGGATGGCGTTGGACAGCATTGTCGTATCAGTGGCATGGTGAAACCCAATGATCGCACTGGACCCGGCTGTCTGCCGCACCAACTCCACTGCCGATCGTCCTGCATTGTCCGGCAGAGAGAGGTTCATGAGAATCAGCGGCACGCGATGGGTTTGCAGATACGTGAGACCTTCGTGGAGAGAGGAGACGACATCCAGTGGAACAGCTGAATGGTAGGCAAAGGCGATCAGCTCTCGGAACATCCTGACAAGGTCTGGATCTGGTTCGATCAGAAGAGCCGCACTGGACGATGGCAACTGTGTGGACATGATCACGATGGCACTGTGTTGGTACGCGGTGTTTGTAGATGGCGTCGCATCCGAGCCTGCAGTCATCGTCTAGGATGACTCTGTTCTTATCGGAATACGAGGGCAAGTTCTTTACACCGGGATCTTCCACGAATCTACTATCCGGATTCGTTTAGCTGCGTCCTGAAGGTAGGCGGGTACTCGAACCTTTGAAGCTGCCGGCATAGAAGGCAGCGATCTGTGAGCGGCGGCCGATATTGAGTTTGGTGTAGATATTGGCGAGGTAATTCTTGACGGTTTTTTCGCTGAGTCGCAAACAATGAGCGATTTCTTTGTTCGTAAGGCCTTTGGTAACCAAAGGAAGGAGGCGCTGTTCCTGGGGTGAGAGGAAGGAGCGCTTGGATGGCCCTGGCTCGGTGGGGACCTGCCTCAACCAGTTCAACGTGTGTTGGGCCAAGCGAGGGTCCATAAGTGTCTGTCCAGCGGCAACCGTTCGAATCGCACGCACAAGAGTCTGGGAAGCGATGTCTTTGAGAAGATACCCATGAGCGCCGGCGAGAACTGCTTCGGCCACCGTATGGTCGTCAGCAAAGCTCGTGAGGAACAAGACCCGGGTGTTCGGACATCGAGCAAGAATGTCGCGGGCCGCCTCCACACCGCTTCCATCCGGTAATCGGATATCAAGCAAGACGAGATCTGGCTTCAGGCGAAAGCAAAGCTTCTTGGCCTCTGCCATCCGTTTCCCCTCACCGATGACCTTAAACCCAGGTGTGAGGGCAAGGACGGCACAGAGCCCGATCCGTACGACTTCGTGGTCATCGACGATGACGAGTCGAATCGTTGGTGACTTACTCATACAGGGCATCCTTTTTCAGTGGCACGTCGACGGTGATCGTGGTTCCACGTCCTGGTACACTTTCGAGAGTATACGAGGCGGTCATGTGCTGAGCGCGAGCGGCCATATTCGCAAGCCCTCGGCCAGCGCGGCGCTTGCGCGCAGGAGAAAAGCCGATACCATTGTCCCCGATGAGTAACCGGATCGAGTTATGGGCTAGACTCAGATGTACCCAGCGGCGGGAGGCACGCGCATGGCGCAAACTATTGCTCAGGGCCTCGCGGACAATATTCAACAACTGCCCTCCGATCTGAGGGGTAATGAAGGAGAGAACGGGGCTCGTGATGTCCAGCTCCGCGGCGATGCAGTCGGCGTCTGCCGTGGAGTCAATCAGTTCTCGAAGTGACTGTCCGAAGTCCATCTGGACCGGAGTACGTTCTGATAAGAGGGCAATAAACCGTCGAACATCGACCATGAGACCGTTCAGCTGACGGATGGCTTGGGATAGATGTGTCTTTGAGCGGCGGAGTGATCGTCCCATTGCAAGCTTGCCAGCTTCGAGCTGCAGTCCGACTGCATACAGGGCTTGCAAGAGGTTATCGTGAAGGTCCCGACTGAGTTGCTCTCGTTCTTCCAGTGCCAGCTTACGTTCGGTAATATCTTGAACCGCTGCGAGAAGGAGCGGCCCTTGGTGGCCTGACAGTTCGATGCGCGTGGCTTTGACTAAGACCCAGATGATGTCACCCGACTTTCTGATATAGCGTTTTTCGAAAGAATAGCTCGATCGAACTCCCTGAAAAAACTCGTCCATCAACGCGATATTCGCCGGAAGATCTTCCGGATGTGTGTACAAGGCATAGGTGCTTCCGACCATTTCGTGCTCGTCATACCCGGTGAGCTCACACAAGGCTCGGTTGGCACTGATCACTCGCCAGTTTTCGTCGAGGATGCCGAGTCCAACCGGAGCTTCAGCCACAAACCGCTGAAGCCTTAATTCACTCTCCCGTAATGCCCGCTCGGCACGTTTGTGTTCCGTGGTATCCCGGAAACTCCAGACACGCCCGACAATTTTGTTGTCAAGGACCTGTGGTCGTGAATATCGCTCAAATACTCGCCCATCCTTGAAAAGGACGACATCAAAACTTTCCCTTGCCGGATGAGCACACAGTTCATGGACTTTGCGCAAAAACTCCTCCGGTTCCTCGGTTTGATCCACGACAAAGTTCAATAATGCTTCGTCGTCCCCCTCGTCCGCGAGCGTCTGGGGAATGTTCCAGAGATGCAGGAAGCGCTGATTTGTACTGGTGACCTTCCCTTGTCGGTCAATGACTAGTAGTCCATCGGCCACTGAATTGATCGCAGCTTGCAGGAGTGAGTACGATCGTTTCCGATCAGAAATGTCACGAACGAAGGCGAAGTCGTACTCCTCCCCTTCGATGGCAATAAAATTAGCAACAATTTCCACAGGGTATGTTTCACCAGATTTGGTGCGATGACGCGATTCAAATCGGAGGCGCCCTGCCCGACTTAATTCCGCCCAATGTTCGGGCCACCGTTCCGCTTGGTACTCGGTATCAATGTCACTCACAGACATTCGCAGCAACTCGTCATGAGAGTACCCAAGTCGTTTACAGGCGGCGTCATTGACATAGAGAAAACGAGCTGACCGATCGACCCAGAATACAAAGTCTGCAGATCGATCAATGGCCAGCTGAGTCAGCCGGCGGGTTCGTTCGGCTTGCTTCAGGTCGGTCATGTCGCGGGCAACCCCGACCAACCCGATCACGCTTCCGTTCTGGTCTCGGTGCGGCGTCTTGATCAGATGGAAGATGCGCGGTGTGTCTTTAATGGGTACAATTTCCTCAAATTCCCGTTCGATCGCGCCGGAAAAAACATCACGATCTCCGGCTATCCAGCGATCAGCAACTTCAGGAGGAAAAAGTTCGGCATCGGTCTTTCCGATGATATCTTCGGGGAGTGTGCCGAGCGTCTGCGCAAATGCCGAATTGACAAATCGATAGTGGCCGTCTAGGTCCTTCATGAAAATGATGTCGGGTGCCGTATCAATGACGGATCGCAGCAGTGCTTCTTGCTCTTGGAGGGCCTGTTCCGCCTGTTTGCGATCATCAATGTTTTGGACAATGGCTATCAAATAGGCCTCATCGGAAGAGCCACGATGGACAAGCGATACGGTCAAATCAACCCACATCCACGTGTCGTTGCTTTTACGATACCGTTTCTCCATGGAGAAGGAATGACGCTTGTCCTTGAGCAGTTCGTCGAGGTAGACCAGATTCGTTTTGAGGTCATCCGGGTGCGTGAGATCTTGAAACCTTCGCTGGAGCATGGCTTCCGATGAGTAGCCCAGCAGCTCGCAGAAGTGCGGATTGACTCGAAGAAATCGTCCGTCGAGGTTCAGTTGGGCAATGCCGACCCCCGCATGTTCATAGAGCGCTCTCCATCGAGTCTCGCTTTCTCGAACCTGCGCCTCGATGAGGCGGCTCTCGGTGATATCGCGTACGAGACAGCCAACAGTCGCCGGACACGTTTGGCTCCCTGGAATCAAGGTCAGGACCCCAGAAAAATAACGCATGACACGATGCAATTGAACGGCATAATTAATCGTCGCAGGTTTACCGGTCGTAAACACCTGGCGGATCGCTTCGAGATAGTGGGAACCCGCTTCTTCCCCAAACAGGTCGGGGAGGCGTCGGCCGATGAGTTCCTGTTTGGGTACCAGAAGCTTGTCGTCGCTGTGGGTCCAGACATTGAGGTATCGCCCATCCTGGTCAAACTCAAAGGCGAGGTCGTCCAGCGCGTTCAAAAACGAGCGAAGTCGAGTTTCGCCCCTCAGTGTAGCCTCCTCAGCCCGCTTGAGCTCAGACTGATCTACATAGAGACCAACAGCCAGGGAAAGCTGGTCAAACTCGTCATAGACGAACACAGGCCAGAGAAGAAGATTCAGCATCGTTCCATCTTTGTGCTGGCGCCGTAGTTCGATTGGACCGGTCAACTCCCTGCGGGTTCCTGCTTGCCAGAGGGCATCCGCGTGGCCTTCTTCTTCCGGCTGAACATATGGCAGTTCACGTCCGAGCACTTCTTCTGCGGACCATCCGAACAGACGAGTTGCAGCGTGGTTCCAGCTGACCACGCGCGCTTCGCGATCGAGGCTGACAATCGGCAGTGCGGACTCTTCTACGAGTGTTGTGAGGAGGCGAGACGTCTCGTGGAGCTGCTTTTCTGTGCGCTTTCGCTCCGTGATATCTTCACAGGTCACAAGGACAAGAATTTGGTTGGTGTGGTCGTGAACCGCCCGAGCGTGCTCCTTGACCCACAGGCGAGTCCCATCCCGCCTGGTTTTTTGAATCTCCCACTGAAAGACGGTGTACAGATTCGCGGAGCAAGCGGCCAACTGCCGCAATACGATTCGGTGTTCGGTCGAACCGAATACCTTCAGAATGGATTGGCCGATCAGATCTTCTACCCGGTAGCCAAGCTGATCAGCCCCGAACTGATTGACGGATACCACGGTCCCGTCAGGGAGCAGCGTAAAATATATGAACGGGTTCTGTTCATACAGCAATTGGTAGCGCTGCTCGCTTGTCTTGAGTGCCGATTCAGCCTGTTGTCTTCGCGCGATTTCAGTCTTCAGTTCATGGACAGCCTGTTCCAATCCGGCTGTTCGTTCTCGGACAAGTGTTTCTAGGGTTTCTCTGGTAGCACGCTGGGCCAGTTCGACTTTTTTACGGACAGTGATATCTTCGACCGTGCCCACCACGCCCGACGTCGGTTCCTTCTCACTGCATGTAGCACGACCACGACAGGCTACCCATCGCGTGGCTCCAGAAGAAGTGAGGATGCGATGTTCTATTCTGTAAGGAGAGTGATCAGTAGCGGCCTTTGTAATAGCTGCACTGAGATAATGGCGGTCATCCGGATGTACGAGAGCCAAGAATCCTTCATATGAGTCATCAAACGTACCGGGAGTAAGGCCGAAGATCCGTTCCGTTTCCTCTGACCATATCATCCGATTTGTCCGGCTGTCCCACTCCCATGTCCCTACTTGGGCAGCCTCGAGCGCCGTGGTCTGTGTTGAATGATGGTCTTGTTTCGCATGAACGAGCGCCTGTTGCAGCTCAAGGATCTGGTGGCGCAGTTGGGTGAGCTCGCTGATTGTTGATGGGTCGGTCTCCAGCGGTGAACTCATAAACAGAACCCTTTGGGTCGTCCAGACGAAACCCTAGTGTCAGTATCGTTGCAATCAATGGTCGAAGAATTCGGAGAATAGTATAGGACCCGGTGATCTGACAAAACCAGAGGGGGATGGAGGCAGAGGGGTTGGTGGTAAGCGATGAATGAGAGGACTCTGGTGGTCGCGGGAGCGTCAGAGTTTCGGACTTTGGCTCACACTAGGCATATGAGATTCTTTCATGAACCAGGCCACAGCTTCGGTACGTCGTTTCACATGGAGCTTGTCAAAAATATTCGCCAGATAGTTCTTGATGGTCTTGTCGCTCAACCGTAGTTGAACAGCAATCTCCTTGTTGGTTTTGCCTTCAGCAAGAAGCGGCAAGATCAAGCGTTCTTGCGGGGAGAGACGGGAGACGCCTTGTGAAGGGACTCCCAGGTGTGAGCTGGTCCGAATCCAATGCAGCGCTTGCTGTGTTACTCGAGGATCAAGATAGCCTTGACCTGAGGCAACGGTACGAATAGCCCGAATCAAGTCATCCATGCGAACGTCTTTGAGTACATAGCCATGGGCACCATTTTGGACAGCAGCCATGACGGTCGTATCTTCAGCATAGCTGGTGAGGATGAGAATTCGCAGTTTTGGCGAAACGGCCAGCAAACGGCGGATGGCTTCGGTGACCGTGGCATCGGGAAGTTTGACGTCGAGCAGGACCATCTGAGGCGTCAGTCGCTCGACAAGGCTGACACCGCTGGCAACGGTGGCTGCCTCTCCCAAGATCACCAGATCTGCTTCGAGGTGAAGCAAGGCGCGGAGCCCTCGGCGGACCATTTCATGATCATCGATAAGTACGATGCTGGTTTGTGTTGGTTTCATATAGATGTCAGTACAGGTTCCAAAGAAAATTCAACAATGACTTGTGTGCCCTCTCCCGCTTTGGCCAGGACTCGCAAGGCCCCTCCGAGCCGTTTAGCCCGTGCCTCCATATTGGCAAGCCCATATCCCTGTGGTTGTCCACCCGTCGGTGAAAACCCAACGCCGTTGTCGCTGATGCTCACCCGAATCCTCGCATCTCTCATACGAATTGACACGACCGCCTGAGTTGCGCTGGCATGGCGGGCACAGTTGCTGAGCGCTTCCCGTACGATATTCAGGATCTCCCGTTCTTCTTCGTGCGTCAGCACCTCAATAGCGTTTCGTTGGATATCTAGCTTCACGTTCAGCCGTCCCGTTTGCCCATAGGTCGTACGCAAGGTGTTGAGCTCAGAGGAGAGATCAAATTCCTGCACCATACCGGATTCTAATTCGCGGATCATTCCTCGAACCTCATGGATCAATTGATTGATCTGCAATATAGTTCTCATATCAAATGATCTGCATTCCTTATCATTGTAAGCATGCCTGATTCGCGATGAAGTTTCAAGGCTAAGGCCGATGGCATAGAGGGATTGCAGCACAGAGTCATGCAAATCACGACCGATACGCGAACGATCTTCCAATAGCTTGTGTAAGCGCTGCTGGGTTGCTTTGAAGGCTGTTGTCAACTCTCCTGAACAGGGCTCTAACTGCTGAAAACCAAAGGACTGTATCGAGGTTTTCACAGACGGAGCAACAGAGAATGTTGAGGTTGACCGGAACCCACCTTCCAATAGCTGAAGCCTAGCTCTGCCTTCTGTCACGATACATCCTCCTTTGTAGCTCAATTCCCTATCCGACTGGTCTGTTCACAGAAAACATCGCACTAACGGCTCCACTATTTACGCCGTCAAGTCAAGAAAAGCACCTGGCGGGTCCGCCAGGTGACGTTTGCTGCAGTAGATGGAACCATCCGCATCCTTCGATAAACGTTCGGCCCCAATTTTCATAAAAAGCCAAGCCTGAGAGGAGGCTATTATGTCAGTCCTAACCGATCATGCGGTGAGGCATGTTCATTTCTGTGAAGAGGATTTCTTTATCAAGACCCTTGAGACCAAGGAGGAACTAACGCAGGCCTACGAGCTCCGACATCGCGTTTTTGCGGAACAGCTGAAGTGGGTACCCAAAAGTGAAGATCGCCTGGAAATGGATATGTATGATCTCTGGGGAGTGACAGTTGGAGTTTTTGCCGTGGATGGGGTGTTGCTTGGAATGGCGCGCCTTTTGCCCCCCTCCGGAGAATTTATGTTGGGAAATGAGTTTGGGGCATTACTACCGAGCGACTACGTGATCAGACGAGAGCACGATACGGCGGAGATCACACGGCTTACCGTAAATCCCGATATCAAAGATCCAAAGCTTTCGAGTCGAGTGATGCTAAGCGTGTTGAAGGGAATCTATCAGTGGGCGGTTGAGAACCAGATTCGCTACTACTACCTTGAAGTCGAACACCGATTCTTACGAGCGCTGCGCATGCTGGGATTTCCGTGTGAGCCGATTGGTCCTGTGGTGCAACTGCCACCTGCGGGAGCGGCGGCAGTTGCGGCACTCTACGATATGGTTCAATTTGACGCCGAAAACTCAGAAAAGCGACCGAGCTTCCTTGAATGGATATCGGTGATTACGACACTCACTGGTGAAGTGGTATCGGGTCGGACATCGTCTTATGAGAAGAAGACGACATCACTCGCCATGGCGTGAGGTGTTGGGATGGTGAAATCGCAGTGAGAACGGCCTCACAATTTAGACGACATTGGGTAACCCATGTTCAATGGCTGTGGCAACGGCCTGAGATCGTGAGGTGACATCCAGCTTAGAAAAAATGCTTTCAACGTGGAACCTGATTGTGCGTTCAGTCACTCCCATAATCTGGGCGATTTCCCAGTTGGTCTTACCATTTTTGACCCAGTTCAGGATTGTTAACTCCCGCAGCGTTAACTTCTTGACACAGCGGTCCATGGACTGGGCCTTCGGGGGTGCAGTTCGGAGGAGCGCTAAATGGACATAGTACCCAAAATACTCGATGAGAGGGACATACCGTGCGGCGTCCACCCTGTCGGCTGAGGCAAAGGAACAGAATGTTGCGACTCGACAAGCTGGATCGGAGGATCCTGTAGTAATTCCATCTCCAAGTCCAAATTCCTTGGCTGCAGCCATAAATTCCAGTTGTTTCGGAGAGGTTGCCTCACGATATGTCGTTCCCCAGTGTTGGGTTCCTGCTTTATTCAGGGCGGTCTGGAAAACTGGGTCAACCTCAAAGTAGCCGTTTTGCCAGTAGAGCTTAATCCATTCATCTGGATAGCTCACATTGACGACATTGGTAAACCCGTCAAAAGTTCCCCCTGGTGTCAGGCGTGCAAGACCGCCAATGACTCGTGAAAAATGAAACAGATTTTGAAAGCGCACGAGCGCCTCTTTGACGTCAGCCGTCGTGCTCGATTCGGTGATGTAATGAAGAGCCTCGATAAAAGAAGCACATTCCGATTTTGAAAGCTGTTCGAAGATTTGATGAGGGAATGGACGCTTTCCTTCAGCCTGTCCCATGGATGCCTCCATATTGAGACGATAACAGAATGGCCAGTAATTATATAGAAGCGATTACGAGTTTGATAGAGGCAAATACATAGGGCCATATGGTCCTATGCTTGCGTGGTGCAATCGGCTATTGACGTAGCGCTTGGCGCAATATCGAAGGTGAAAGAAGGATATGAGGTCACTACATGTGGGGGGCTACTCTAGCTAATTTCCCCACCTCTGCCACGTTGGCAGCAGGATGTTTCATGGGCGGAATTTTGCTTCTCTTTCCAGTCATCACGAAGGCACAAGCCCTACGGTTTCAACCACAGGGAGCAGCTGCCGCAGGTCAGGGGAATGCATTCACAGCTCAAGCCAACGATGCGTCTGCCATCCATTATAATCCTGCGGGACTGACCCAAGTACCTCATATACAAGCGGTCTTTGGTTTGGCCTTATTGGGTGGCTCCATTAAGGCAAAAACGTCGGAAGGGCTGGATACACGTGGAGATTATGGTGGCAGTGTCAGCTTCCCTCCTCCCGGCCACAGCTATCTGAGTGCGAACCTCGGATCCCTTGGTCTGCGTCAGTTCTCCGCAGTCACGGTTGGTTTGGGTTTGACCTCACCATTCGGTCTACGGACACGGTATCCCCTCGATGGCCCCTTGAAGACCGCTGTGACTTCGGCGGAGCTGCCGCTGATCAACATCATGCCGACACTCGCGTACAAGATCAGCGACAGCCTTTCAGTGGGAGTGGCCGCAAATGTCTACACGTTTGCTAGTTTCCTTGGTGAGGGGCATGTCGAGCAGCAACAAGTCAGTGGAGGACTCGCTGGAATACCTGCAGGAGGCTTCATCGAGCTGAACGGGGCTGGAACAGGCGCAGGTGTGACGGTAAGTATGCTCTATGCCCCGGTCAAGAATAATGCTGGTAAACCGATCGTTTCATTTGGTGTTGTTTATCGCAGTCAGGCCGTTGTACCGCTGGACGGGGTGTTGTTGGTCAACGGAGCCAAAATCGCAGATGCCTCCACCGACCTTGTGTTGCCACAAAGATTCAAGGGAGCCATAGCCCTATGGCCTGTGCGGACTCGAGAGAACGAATGGAAAGTGGAGCTCGACCTCGAGTATGTCGGATGGAGTTCGAATAGAAATCTCGATGTCCGATTGTCGAATGGCGCAATGATCCCTCAGCCGCAACAGTGGAAGAATGTTCCGGTCATCGCAGTGGGAACAGAATATAAATGGCTGAGTCCGCAGGGGCTGTCACATTGGGAGGTTGCCGCGCGGGCCGGGTATACCTACACGGGAGATCCTGTTCCTGATCGGACGTTCAATCCTGGAATTATTTCGTTGCCAGCCCATACACTCTCGCTTGGAGTGGGTTTTCTCTGCAAGGGAGCCGGGCGACTTTTTGGCCTGATTCCCTGTGCGAGGGAGTCGGTTTTATGGCCCAAAGGGATTGGGTTCGACCTGGCCTATCAGGAATGGTTTTATGAATCCCGAACAATTGTGGATAACCTGAATCCGATCGTGAACGGAACATATCATGCTTTCGTGCATTTAGGCACATTTAGTATTCGCTATCTGTATTAGCAGTACTGAGAAAGCTGGTGCAGGGATCATGGCTTGAGTGTCTGACGAAGATTCACAATCATCTCTGGACTGAGGCCGGTTTCTCGGAGTGCGTCGTCGCTGGCTGATGCAAGCTTCTCGAGACTCCCGAATTGACTCAATAGCCGATTGCGCCGAATCTCACCGATGCCGATCACCTGGTCGAGTTTTGAACTGATGAGGGCTTTGCCTCGCAACTTACGATGAAAGGTGATCGCAAAGCGATGGGCTTCATCGCGAATCTGCTGGAGGAGATGGGTGGACGGAGCCTGTGGTTTGAGCGGGATCGGATTTTTCCGTCCTGCCAAGAAGACGCGTTCCTCTTTTTCACCACGGGCCTTGGCCAGCCCAAGAATCGGCAATCCCTGTTGTCCGGCTTCTTTGAGCCCCTCGAGCGCAGCAGCCAGTTGACCTAATCCCCCGTCGATCAAGACCAGATCCGGTTTGGCCAGGTTCTCCTCTCGCCGATAGCGACGAGTCACGACTTCCTTCATGCTCGCGAAATCATTGGCTCCCACGACTGTTTGAATGGTGAAGCGCCGGTAATCAGCCTTCTTCATGTGGCCGTTTTCCCAAACGACCATGGAAGCGACCGAGTGGTTTCCCATCGTGTTCGAGATATCAAATCCTTCAATCCGACGTGGAGCTTCGTCCAGCCGCAGTAGTCGTTTGAGTTCCTCACCGGCTTGCCGGTCAAGTTCTTCGTCACGTAGATGATCGGCCACCGCTGCAGCTGCGTTCTCCTCAGCCAAGAGAACTAGCTGGTGTTTCGCCCCTCGCTCTGGCGAACGAACAGAGACGGAATCCCCTCGTTTGTCAGAAAGCCATTGTTCGATTATGGCCACATCATCCAATTGAGCGGGAAGCAGCATCTCCTTCGGAGGTTGTCCGTCTTTATTGTAAAACTGTTCCATGACGGACCGTACGAGTTCCTCGTCGGAGACGTCCGCCGAGTGAGGCCAGAAGAAATCTTTGCGACCGATCAGCAATCCACCCCGCACGAAGAGAATCTGAAGGTCGACGGCGGACCCTTGGCGAGCCAGACCGATCACATCTTGATCGGTGGCCGACGTCTGGGTGATGCGTTGCTTTTCCAACATGCGCTGGATTGTGAAGAGCCGGTCTCGGAGACGGGCAGCTTCTTCAAATTCCTCTTGCTCGGCGGCGGCCTCCATCTTCAGGCGAAGCGTATCCAGTAACTCATGATCGCGTCCCTCGAGAAACTGGCGAACCTGTTTGACGATCTGATGGTACTCCTCCCGTGACTGGTTCCCGGTACAGGGGGCCATACAACGTTTGATCTCAAACTCGATACAGGCGCGCTCCGCCGTTCCATCGATGTCGATGGAACAGGTCGCGAGGGGAAAGACATGTTTAATGAGCTTCAAGGTTTCTCGCAGGGCATTCGCCGGTGTATAGGGGCCGTAGTAGAGCGCTCCGTCCTTTTGAACCCGACGGACGATCGAAAGCCGTGGGAAATCATCTTTAATAGGTAGTCGCAAATAGGGATACTGCTTGTCGTCCCGTAGCACGATGTTGAACCGTGGTTTATGCCGTTTCACCAGGTTGCTCTCGAGGATCAGCGCTTCAAGCTCCGATCGGGTTACCATGGTTTCCAGGTCAGTAATCTGGCCAACGAGCAGACTGGTTTTGGGGCTATGGTCAACACTCTTCTGAAAGTACGAACGGACGCGGTTCGCCAGGACCGCAGCTTTTCCGATATAGAGGATCTCTCCTTGAGTGTTCTTGAACAGGTACACGCCAGGTTGATCAGGTAGGTGTGCAAGCTTGGATTGTAAATCTGCTAAGGCAGCCATCAGTCTTCAGGTAAGAGAAACGATAGGGTGATACCGGATATTGTACGGTGCGAAGGAGGCGTGAGCAATCTTGAGATTCATCAAGTTGATGGCTGGCAACTGTTTACTGAGCGCTGACTACTTCAGCGTGCGTACGAACGATAGACTCACGGTGCCTCGTGCGACTTCGGCGACGGGACCCTTCATGGTCAGGCTGAAGTCTGATGCCACCTCAATGTTCAGCGCTCCTCCTGGCATGTTCACCCGCACGGGGCTCTTCACGAGGCCGAGGCGCACGGCAGCACTTGCGGCTGCGCAGGATGAGGAACCGGACGCTTGTGTTTCTCCGGCCCCACGTTCCCAAATCAGAATGAAGATCTCCTTTGGTCCGATTGGAACGGCCAGTTGTACATTTGTCCGTTTGGGAAACAGTTTGTGGTTTTCCAGGGCTGGCCCAAGGGATAAGAGCTCTTCCCGCGACCAGGATGCTCCCATCGGTTTGAAGACAACACAATGAGGATTCCCGACACTCACGCCAGTAAACATCAGAGGCCTTCCAGCCACGTCAATCGGCTGTTGAATCAACTCTGGCACATCCAATGAGCAGGGGAGGGCATCCGGCCTGAAGGTGGCGATTCCCATCTCAACAGTTGCGGCAGCTGCATCGCCATGCCGGTCTATGTGCAGCGCAATTGTCACCAGTCCACCTTTCGTATCGACCGTGAATTGTTTCTTCTTGGTCCTCCCGGTCGCATGGAGATATCGGGCGAAGATACGAAGGCCGTTCCCTGACTTTTCCGCCTCGCTGCCGTCCGGGTTGAAGATACGCAGGCCAAAATCAGCTTTCTTTGATGGGACGAGCGCAAGAATTCCATCGCTGCCCAACCCCCAGTTCCGGTCGCAAATTGACTTGATATTCTTCGGGGTGAGCGTGAATGTCAGTTCCTTGGGGTCCATCACGAGATAGTCATTGCCGAGCCCATGACCGCGGAAAAATCCGTTCTTCATTCAAAAAACCTCCAGGATATTCGATCGTGACATGTGAACCATTCGGCGGACAGAGGGGAAAGGTACTGCGGACGGGGACTGATCGTCAATGGAAAGAGTCGATAAGGACAGAGAAAAAGCTGAGTACGTGATAGACGAGGTAGGTCACACAATGGGAACGCTAGCCGGCCGTTCGATCAGCTCGATTTCGTAACCATCCGGGGCATCGATAAAGATGAATCGGCTTCCAGATGAAGATTGTGTAGGTCCGTCGGTGATTTTGACCCCTTGGGATGTAAGCGAGGCGATTGTTTCGTCAAGACTCTCGACTTGAAAAGCCAGATGAACCAGGTCTTCCTGGACCTTCACCGGTCCGCTTGGAGGAAAGCTCGTCAGTTCAATCAGCTCATCACTGTCGGGAACTTTCAAGAAGGCGAGCTCTGATCCGCGAGGAGAGGTCTTTCGTTCGATGACGTCGAGCCCTAATACAGTCGTGTAAAACCGAATGGTTTCATCCAGATTACTGACACGCATGCGAGTGTGGAGAAGTTTTTTGACTTTCATGAGAGGAACTATCTGTTCTGTCGTACTGGTCCAGCGGTCTTTCTCAGGAGTATCTCTGAGCTGCCTGGAATCAGAAAGTTGGGCATCGGACCGATTTCCTGGTAGCCGTGCTTCTTGTAGAAGGCACGCGCCGGCTCATTAAAATCCGACACGCAGGCGAAAAGATTCTTCGCTCGGTCAAAGACGAGCCGTTCGATGTACGTCAACAGGTGACCACCGACTCCTTTTTGGCGAGCCCATGCGGCCACCCCCAAGAGCTCGAGATAGTCGCCAAGAAGAAATTTCTGTTTTACGATCGCGACGCCCGCCACTTGTCCATCAAGTTCCGCGATATAGCAATCCCGTCCTTGCGGTAGAGGATCAAAAATACGGCTCCAATCAGCTGCTCCATAGCCAAGGGAGTTCCAGGGTTCAGAATCGCTCAACAATTGAATGACTCCTTTCCGATCATCCGATACCATGGTTCTGATGGCCGAGATCGTCATGGAGTCTGGGATTGGCAATCCAAGAGCTCAGTCACGGTCATCGGGCGCAACCTCTTGGCTGGGAGAATCTTGCTCGTGAGTTGCTCGATCACTCGTCGAGTTTGTTTGCCCTTTCCATTGGCGTGAAACACGATGATGCTTCCGGGCTTCGTACGCCTGGTGACTCTCGCCAAAATGCTGTCGGCGGAAAGAGTCGGGTCTGGATCGCCTGATTCGATATTCCATTGAATAAATTGGAGACCGAGTAGCTTGACTACACTGACCGTCTCATCATTATATTCTCCGTACGGTGGACGAAAGAGTGTGGTTTCATGACCGTAGTATTCTTGTAGATGTTTCACGGGTCCTAGGATCTCTGTACGCTGCTCGTCCGCGTCGTGCATGGGGAGGTGGGCGTGGACCTCACCATGAGTTCCCACTTCAAAAAAGTCCAGACCCAAGAGATGCTCCACATCCGCTTCATGTTTCGCCATCCATTTGCCGGACATAAAGAACGTGGCGGGAATACGGTGTGTGATCAGATAGTCCATTAAAGGCTGATCGTAGCCGGATCCCTTGCGAACGGGGCAGAGATCAAACGTCAGAGCCACACCGGGACAGGTCGGTGAGCCAGCCGTGATGACTTGGGCAACACTGTGGGGCGAAGGCACAAGCGCGATAGCCAGGAGAAAGAGCAGGCCCAGCAATGCACGTGGCTGAATCAGTCGTCTCATGGGGATTAGTATACATGAACGCACCGAGAAGATTGACCCCCTCCCCGTCCCGCTGGTACCGTGTGTGGTATGCAGATTCGTTCCTGGGAAATCGGACGTGCCTTGGGCATTCCCATTCGAATCCATGCGTCCTGGTTCGTCGTTTTTTTCCTCGCGACCTGGACCCTCTCGACCGATTATCTACCGGAGACTCTGCCAGGACTCAGTCCAGGTCGCTATTGGGTGATGGGAGCCGTTGCGGCGGTGCTCCTCTTTCTCTCCGTCCTCCTGCATGAATTGGGACATTCTTACGTGGCGCTGTACTACCGTATTCCGATTGAACAGATCACGCTGTTTCTCTTCGGCGGTGTCGCACACATGCGTCAAGAAGCTCCGTCACCGAAGGCCGAGTTTCTCATCGCGATCGCAGGACCGATCGTCAGTTTTGTGATCAGCGGAATCTGTTTAGCGTTTGTCGTGCTGGCGGAGGCGATTCAACAGGAGCAGGCGCTTCGTGGGGTAATCATGCTCGGCCTCTTGTTGGGAATGGGGAACCTCCAACTCGGGATCTTCAACCTGATCCCCGGGTTTCCGCTGGATGGGGGGCGAATTCTGCGCGCAGGTCTGTGGGCCTTGGGAAAAGACTTTTATCGCGCGACGAAACAAGCGGCGATGGCGGGCCTCGGGTTTGGCCTGCTCTTTGTGCTATGGGGGTTGCTGCGAATCCGGCAAGCGGCAACCGGTGAGCTCGATTCATCAATGATCTGGACGGGGGGATGGCTGGCGCTGATCGGAATCTTTCTTTATGTCGCGGCGTTGGCGAGCCGTCGCCAAGCGGCGTTGCGGCATGCTATCTCGGCGGTAAAAATTCAGGACATGATGGTGACCACAGTGGTGTCGATTCCTTCCCACACGACGCTCGATGAGGCCGTGAACCGATATTTTCAGGCCTATGGTTATGGGGGATTTCCTGTCGTAGACGAGCGCCGTCTCATCGGACTGGTCACGGTGCCTGATATTCAGGCTGTGTCGGCAGACGCGTGGTCCAGGCGTCGGGTTGATCAGGTGATGCGTCCCTTTTCAGACGCGATGATCATCTCACCAGATGTCTCAGCGATTCAGGCGATGGGGCGCATGGCTCGTGAAGGATGGGATCGACTCGTCGTCGTGCAGGATGGAGAAATCGTCGGACTCGTGACGCACTCGGCCCTTGTCCATTTTTTGCAGCTTCGCAGCCGTCCCGTCCGTTGAATTGTGATCTTGCCGTCGTGACTTGCTACAACATTTCTGCTAGCAGTCTGCTGAAAAATCCTTCGTTCATCCTTCGAGCGCCTCAGGACGAACGGGGCAGCCATTGAAACTATTGAGCTTTTCCGTTCGTGCTGAGCTTGTTGAAGCACACAGCTTGAGTTTTTCAGCGGACTGCTAGGGGCCGTCAACCGGTGCGGAAGGGGATGGCCAGGAGATCTGCTTGAGGTTGTGTGCGACGATACCACCAAAGAGGAGAAGTCCGGTAGAATAATAGACCCAGAGTAACAAGAGCACGACCTCGAGTAAGGATCCATAGAGCTGCGCGTAGACCGTCGAAAAATCTCCATAATTGACGAACAAGAGCTTGGCCGAGACCCAGAGGAGACTAAACGTGAGGGCGCCAGCCATAGCGTCTCTCCATCGTGGACGACGTCGAGGGACAAGACGGTAGAGCAGGCTGACCGTCAGGAATGCGAGGGCAAAGGGCAGCGTGTAGGTCAGATGAAAGTCGTGTGCGGCTAAGGCCACAAGATCCAATCCCCAGAGTCGAGGCGCATAGGCGGTTAAGAGGGTAATGGTTTGGGTGGCCACGTAGGATGTGAACAGTAACAGGCCAGTGGATCCCAGCAGTGCGACGGAAATCGCGGTGGAAATAAGTGGGTGGCGCTTTTGTGTGCTCTGAAACACGACATTAAGGGCATAGTCGAGCTCATAGAACACCAGTCCCCCGAACCAGAAGAATGATAGCAGAACAATCCACCGGACACTCTCCAATGAACTGATCCGATGGAGCTCTTGAGCTAACCGCTCACCTAACGAAGGAAGAAATCCTTTCAGGAAACTGAGCATGAATTGCTCGCCGATCACATTCTGACTCACGAGGAAACCGACTCCGTACAAGAGCAGAAACACGAGGGGGAACAATGAGAGCAGGGAGAAAAACGCCAACGACGCAGCGAGACTGGGGCACCCATGGCGTAAAAACGATGTGACAGCTTCAGCTAGGAAGCGGAGAATATTCATGAGGCCCCGCATGCCAATTGATAGAACACGGATGGGCCTACTTCAGCGTCAATACGGCCTGTACCGCAAGATTGACAAGCGGGTTGGGGTAGATTCCGAGGATCACCACTCCTGCGACAGTGCAGGCGAGAACAATGGAAAGGGTCGGGGACATCACCAGCCGAGGAACAGGGTCTGGTCCGTCGAGTGGCTCTCGCATGTACATCACCATGACGACCCGGAGATAATAATAGGCTGAAATCGCTGCAAAAATGAGGGCAATGGCCGCCAACCAGGCCATGCCGGCTTCCACGGCTGATCTGAAGACGTAGAGTTTGCCGATAAAACCCGCAGTCGGAGGAAGACCCGCCAAAGAAACCATGAAGACCAGCATGAGAAGTGCTGGGAGCGGGTGGCGCTTTGCCAGGCCGGTGAAGTCCTCGATTTCTTCACCTTCAATCGCTCCTTTTCGCAGCATTGCGACAATGGCGAACGCACCGAATGTCATGAATGTGTACAGGGCGATATAGAGCAGCACGCTCGCGATACCGGATGAATGCTCAACGCGTCCGGCAGCGACGACACCGACGAGTGCGTAGCCAGCATGCGCAATGCTCGAATAGGCCAGCATCCGCTTGATATTTGTCTGGACCAGGGCAACGATGTTACCCACGACAAGGGTGGCAAGACAAAGTAAGAGGAAGATGGCCGACCAATCGGCCCTGACTCCTCCCAAACCCTCCACAAACACCCGGAGGAACGCGCCGAAGCTCGCAGCTTTCGATGCCACGGCCATGAACGCGGTGACGGAAGTTGGGGCCCCTTGGTAGACGTCTGGTGTCCACATATGAAACGGGACCACCGCCAGTTTGAATCCGAATCCCACTGCCAACAGGATCGTTGAAAACAATAGCAACGGGTCAGTGAACCCCTGGGTCGCAATTGCCGAGGCGATAGCCGGCAGTCTCGTACTGCCGGTCGCTCCGTAAAGCAAAGAGATGCCGTAGAGAAGGATGCCGGAGGAAAATGCGCCCAAGACAAAGTATTTTGCCGACGCTTCGAGGGACCGAGGTTCCTTCCGCCTGAGACCAGCCATGATGTATAGGGACAGCGACATCAATTCCGTGCCTAGGTAGATCGTCAATAAGTCGGAGGCAGAGACCATGACCATCATGCCGGATAGCGAGAGCAACATGAAGCCGTAATACTCTCCGAAATACAACCGTTCCTCTTTTAAATAGGAGTAGGACAGGAGGACTGTAAGTCCTGTCACGAAGTACAACAGCAGTTTCCAGAAGGCTCCATAGGAGTCGGTGACGACTAGACCACTAAAGATTGACGCCTGCGTTCCCATTTGGGACGCTGTCAGGCCCATACAGATAGCGAGCGTTCCCAGGCTGAGCCACACCAGGCTATCCTTATCGGATGGGCGAAGCACGGGGTCGAGCACCAGCACGACACAGGCGGCGGTAATGACCAGTAACTCCGGCAGGACGAAGAAGAGGTCTGCGGCAGAAAAGGTCATGGCCGTTCCCTCTGCTGTTCTGTGAGCGGCAGGTTGCTATGAGGCTTGGCGGATGGAGGATGGACCACGTTGATCGTCGCTCCGAGGTTGTTTTCCGGTAACGGAGTTGGCCGGCCCGGAACAGACCGAGTGGAAGTCTGTTGATGGGAGGAGGGAACGACGCGAGCGATGACCTGTTCGACACTGGTGTGCATCCGACTGAGGAGCGGGTTGGGAAAGAGGCCGATCCCAAAGATCAGGATCGCCAGGGGGAGGAGCATCACCAGTTCGCGTTGGTTCAAGTCAGACAGTTTTGGGAGCATGTGAGGAGCTGGTGTCCCGAAGGCGACTCGTTGAACCATCCAAAGCAGGTACGCGGCGGCCAGGATAATACCCAGTGAGGCAAAAGCCGTGGCGACCTTGCTCCAGAGGAACGTACCGGCCAGAACCATAAACTCCCCAACGAAACTGTTGGTTCCGGGAAGACCCAGTGACGAGAGGGCAAAAATCACCAGAAACGTCGCATACCGAGGCATCGGTTTGGTCAAGCCGATGTTATCGGCGATTTGCCGGCTATGGGTACGCTCGTAAATTACACCGACGCAGAGAAAAAGCCCGCCGGTTGTGATGCCATGATTTACCATCTGCAGGACGGCACCCTCGATCCCCTGGATGTTGAACATGAACAGGCCGAGGGTGACGAATCCCATGTGGCTAACGCTCGAATAGGCAATCAGTTTTTTAAGATCAGATTGAGCCAATGCCATATAGGCTCCGTAGATGATGGCCACAATCGAGAGGACGACTATCAGAGGGGTGAAGAGGCGCGAGGCATCGGGTAGCATCGGCAGGCTAAAGCGTATAAAGCCATAGGTGCCCATTTTGAGCAGGACACTGGCGAGGATCACACTGCCGGCTGTGGGAGCCTCCACATGTGCGTCAGGCAGCCAGGTATGGAATGGGAACATCGGGACCTTTACGGCAAACGCGGCAAAAAAGGCAAAGAACAGCCATGTCTGAAGAGAGAGCGGATAGGTCTGCCGGCTGAGCGCAAGAATATCGAAGGTATGGCCACCCTGGAAATACAACACTAAGATTGCGACCAACAGCAACACGCTTCCGGCAAGGGTATAGAGAAAGAACTTGATCGCGGCGTAGAGACGATTTGGCCCCCCCCACACTCCGATCAAGAGGTACATCGGGATCAGCATCGCCTCCCAAAACACGTAGAACAAGACGAAGTCGAGCGCCGCAAACACGCCGATCATGGCGCCCTCCATGATCAGCAACATGGCCATGAAACTCCGGAGCCTTGTCTCAATGGCGTGCCATGAAATTAAGACACAGAGCGGCATGAGAATCGTCGTCATGATGACTAGCGGGAGGCTGATTCCATCCAGACCGAGACGGTAGTTGATCGATAGTGATGGGATCCATGCTGCTGATTCGAGGAATTGCATCTGACCGGAGCTGGCATCGAATAGCCACCACAGCGGAAGCGAGATCAGGAGATCGGCGATAGTGACGGCGAGAGCGGTAGACCGAACCGAGGCCTCATTGACGAGAAACACCACCACGGCTCCCAACAAGGGAAGAACGATCAATAGGGTTAACCAAGGAAAGCCAGTCATTGAGCGCTCAATCCATTACATTCTGTGCACAGTAATTCAAACCTACAGGTTCTCGTGGTCTCTCTCAGAGCAACAGATAGGCCGTGATAATCACGATGCCCATCGCCATGGCCAAGGCATAATGTTGAGTTTGCCCGCTCTGGATCAATCTCAAGATCCATCCCCCCCACCTAATCGTTCGGCCGACACCGTTGACCGCGCCGTCGATGACGGCGACGTCGACTCGTTTCCAGAGTGCCGCAGCGACCGCACAGGTGGGGCGCACGAACAGACGGTCGTAGGCTTCATCGACATACCACTTATTCAACGAACCTTGGTATAGATGGCTCCACTGTTGGGCCAGGCGCTCTGGGAGCTCCGGTTTGAGCACGTAGGCATAGTAGGCTGCGGCAATCCCGGTCAGCCCAAGCAGTGTGGCTGCGATCATGATGGCTATGCCAGCTTCACCATGGTGTGCAACCGATTCTTGCCCAGTCGCAAAGACGGGCTCAAGAAATGACGGAATGCCTAGGTAGCCGGTGACGATACTAAAAAATGCCAGAATTAGAAGTGGGGTCGTCATCGTTTTAGAAGGTTCATGGATATGGCCGGCGTGATGAGGGTCGACATGGGATTCGCCCCAAAAGGTCACAAACACCAGCCTGAAGCTGTAGAACGCGGTCAGGAGAGCGGTCAGCAGGCCAGCAATGGCCAGTCCCTGCCCAAGACTGCCGGAGGACCATGCAGAGACCAAGATCTCATCCTTGCTAAAGAATCCAGCTGTCAGCGGGAATCCTGCGAGCGCCAATGAGCCCACCACAAAGGTCCAGTAGGTAGTCGGTAACTTATTTTTCAGTCCGCCCATATGGCGGATGTCCTGCTCGTGATGGAGCGCGATAATGACCGATCCACAGCCGAGAAACAGGAGCGCCTTAAATGCTCCATGTGTAAGGAGGTGATACATACCGGAAGCGTACGCTCCGAGTCCGCAGGCCATGACCATGTACCCGAGCTGACTGACGGTCGAATAAGCGACGACACGTTTGATATCGGTTTGCGTCAGCGCGATGGTTGCTCCGAGGAGCATAGTGACGCCTCCGGTAACGGCCACGACGCTCATGGCAGTTGGGGAAAGGTTATAGATGGGGGCCAGACGAGCAACCATAAATACGCCGGCCGTGACCATGGTCGCGGCATGTATGAGTGCTGAGATCGGGGTCGGACCTTCCATTGCATCAGGCAACCAGACATGAAGAGGCACTTGGGCTGATTTACCCACCGCTCCTGTGAACAGCAAGAGTGCGATCAGCGTGAACACAGAAACCTCCCAGGTGCCTCCCAACAGGCTGAGGAGATTGACTGTGATACCATTCGCCTCATGAAGTGACGGAAAGATTTCAAGGTAGTTCAGTGAGCCGAACTGATACCAGACCAGGAGTAGGCCGAGCAGGAACCCAAAGTCTCCAACACGATTCACGAGGAAGGCTTTGGTCGCCGCCGCACAGGCGGACGCCCGTTCATACCAATGGCCGATCAGCAGGTAGGAGCACAGGCCGACGGCTTCCCAAAATACAAACAACTGTAGGAGGTTGTCGGCCAACACCAGCATCAGCATTGAGAAGGTAAACAGTGCAATGTAGCTGAAGAAGCGGGCATAGCCGGGCTCCCCATGCATGTAGCCGATCGTATAGATGTGCACCAGTGAACTGACACCGGTTACCAGCAGCAGCATGACGGCGGTCAGTCTGTCGATGTAGAGGCCCATATGGATGTCGAGTTGGCCCGAAGTCAGCCACGTATAGAGGGGGACGGAAATGACCGAGCCCGATGCCACTTGGATAAAAGCCGCCAGCGCCAGTACCAACGACAACAGCACCGCTGGAACCGCCACCACATGGGCATTCTCCCTGAACCGTGAGCCGGCCAGTCCAAGCACCAGGAACGCGGCAAGGGGAAGGAATGGAATCAGCGCGTAGAGCATCAGTGTCCGTTCTTCGCTCTTCCTCGTTCGTGAAGTGCAAGAGGGATGCATGGCTGCAAGGCTCTGAAATTCCCTGCGAAAGACGATTCACGCTTGATGAGTGACGATTCTCTTACCATTTCAGTAAATTGAATTCTTCGATATTGATGGTCGATCGTGAACGGTGCAGCGCGATGATGATCGCAAGTCCCACGGCCACCTCTGCAGCGGCAACGGTCAGGGCAAAGAAGACGAATACCTGCCCTCCCAGATCGCGAAAGTAATCAGAAAATGCGACAAAGTTGATATTCGTCGCGTTTAGCATCAGCTCAACCGAGAGAAGAATCGCGATAATGTTGCGGCGGATGAGGACGCCGGCGATTCCCGTCAAGAAGACGATTCCACTCAAAATAAGATAGTAGGAGATGGGGATGGTCATTCTGCGGCCTTCGTTTGAACCAGGGGGCCTGGATTGTCTTGTTCACCGATCTCTGGCTTCGCGAGGACGATGGCGCCGATCATGGCAACCAAGAGCACCAAGGAAGCGACCTCGAAAGGAAAGAGATAGGTTGAAAACAGTGTTTGTCCAATGGCCAGCGTATTATCGGAAGCGATGGCCTCCTGTGACGGAACGAACATGGCCTGAGTATCGATCGCACGTGCCCCTCTACCACTGGACAGAAGGACTATGGCCTCGATCAGCAAGGGAACGCAGACGAATCCTGCGATCCGCCATTGACTGTGGTAACGGTCGTCTTGTTTGACGTTCAAGATCATGACAACGAACAAATACAGCACAAGAATCGCGCCGGCATAGACGATAATTTGCACGGCGGCCAAAAACTCGGCATGAAGAGTGACAAACAGCCCAGCGACGTGGAAAAACATGACGAGGAGAGACAGAGCGCTGTAGACGGGATTTTTCAACGCGACAACGAGAATGGATGTCGCGACAATCATGCCGGCAAAATATACAAAAATGAGTTGCGACATCTGACAGTTCCTGTGTTCGAGGTCGATCGGACCGGACTAGTACACGGATGCTGTAACCCTTGGTCTGCCGATACGTAATCCCTTGGTTCAGTTCGGCTTTGGCGGTACGTGGCTGAACGCTATGTTAAAGAACGCCACGTTTGGATGCTGAAGTTCCAAGCGTTTCTCACGAACCGGAAACGAACGGTCTCCGATGGCGAGCAACTGTTGTTTGTTCAGATGAAGTTGGCGCTTATCGTACACCGCCCACTCAAATTCTCGAGTCATCCCCAGTGCATCGACGGGACAGGCATCCACGCACATCCCACAGAACAAGCACCGGGTCATGTCCATGTAATATTCTTTTGAATAGCGCTTGGTCGGTTCGCCCGGCACTTCCGCGCTGACCACCCGAATGACACGCGACGGACAAGCCGCTTCGCAGAGATCGCACCCGACGCACTTCTCCGTTCCGTCGTCGTAACGCAGCAGGGCGAGCATGCCTCGATAGTTGTCCGGCAACGTGCGTTTCTCGTGAGGATATTGCAACGTCACCGGACGATAATTGAGCAGGTGTGACAGGGTGGCCTTCATACCGACGAGAATTTCGTAAAACGTAATTGTCTTGAACCATTCGGACAGGCTCAAACGTTTGGTCGTAGGCGCGGATCTCATAGTGGTTCCGTACGCTAGTTGATCTGTTGATAGATAAACACGGCGATGGCCGTCACCACGATATTGGCCAGCGCGATGGGCAGCATCACCTTCCACCCGAATCGCATCAGCTGGTCGTAGCGCAGTCTTGGTAACGTCGCTCTGAGCCAGAAAAACAGGAACAAGAGCGAATAGGTTTTCACTGCAAACCACATGGTGCTTTCGATCCATGACCAGGATGACAAGCCAACCAGGTCCATCAACGTTCCAGGATAGGGTGCGTGCCAGCCGCCAAGAAACAACGCGGAAGCCACACAGGACACGAGTACCATATTGGCGTATTCGGCAAGAAAGAAGAATGCGAACCGTAGACCGCTGTATTCGGTGAAAAACCCTGCTACCAGCTCGCTCTCCGCTTCAGGCAAGTCGAACGGTACTCGGTTGGTTTCAGCGACGACCGAAATCACGTAGATGACGAAGGCAAAGATTTGTGGGGCCGGCAGGGCAAAGATGTACCAATTCCAAAACCAGCCGGCCTGGGCATCAGTAATTTTAACCAAGCTGAGCGAGCCGGCTAGAATCAACACACCGACAATCGACAATCCGACGTTGAGCTCGTAGCTAATAACCTGTGCCGCTGATCGGAGGCCTCCCAACAAGGAGTATTTGCTGTTGGAGGCCCATCCTCCGAGGATGATGCCATAGGCAGCGAGTGAGGCGAAGGCTAGGACATAGAGGATACCGATATTAATATCGCTGATGACGAACGGCTTCACGGAGATACCATTGATCTCAAACGTCCAATTCGGTCCCCAGGGAATCACGGCGAATCCGATGAATGTCGGAATCAGACAGAGAATCGGCGCCATGGTAAAGATGAATTTGTTGGCCCCAGCGGGAACAATGTCTTCCTTGAAGAACAGTTTGATGGCATCTGCAAAGGGTTGAAGAATGCCGTACGGACCGACTTCCATTGGGCCCATGCGATCCTGCATCCAGCCGAGGACCTTTCGTTCCGCGAGGGTGAGGATGAGCACCGTAATGACCACGATGCCCATGACCGCGCCGATTTGCGTAAGGGAGATAGCCAGACGTAATCCAAATTCAGTCACCATGAGACTCCTCAATTCACATAAGTCGCAGCGCTCAGCCGATCCTCAAGCCACCCGCATCATGGACACCGTTGCTGTTCGGAGGGATGGCGCATGCGTGATGGGATCAATAGCGCAATCAAATAGCCGGACGGCAGCTTGGCCAAAGTGGTCGGGGAACCAGGCTGTTCCCTGTGGAACCCGCTCCACAAGTTTTACTTCGGTCGTCATTTCTCCGACCGTGCTGGAAAGGCGAACGCGGTCTCCGTCCACTAAGGCAAAACGGGACGCGTCAATCGGATTGATTCGAAGCCATCCTTTATCTTCAACCTGTAATAAGCCCTTGGAGCGAGTCGATAACTTTCCGGAATGAAACAAGCTCTGGACTAAATCAAGCCGCAATGTTCCATCCGGGCGGGATTTCGGTATGACAAGTCGATATCGCGTCGCAATATCCCGCTGATAGTCATCAGTGAGATAGCGATCCATGATCACGCGATCGACTTTGGGCGGCAACGGGGTAGGTCCCAGGGATCCATAGCCGGGAATCAGGCTCCGAATCTCTTTGAGGATCTCCTTGCTCTCGGCGTATTCCATCGGTGAGTCCAATAAAATGGAAAGTGCCGAAAAGACTTCCCAGTCCGGTCGGCTCTCTCCGATTGGGTCTATCGAGGGACGAACGGCTTGCACATGCCCTTCGGTATTTGTAAACGTCCCGCTTTTTTCCAGGGATGATGCAGCTGGCAGTACGACGTGAGCAAGCGCTGCAGTTTCAGTCAAAAAGAGCTCTTGGCAGACCAGCAGGTCGAGCTTGCGCAAGGCGTCCTCCGCGCGCACCGAAGCGGGAAGGCTTCCAACCGGATTTTCTCCGACGATGAACATGGCCTTCAGCGATCCCGTCTTTGCGCGATCCAGCATTTCTACAAGGGAAGCGCCTGCGTCGGCCGGAAAGTCTCTACTCCACTGCTTCACGATTCGATCGTGGTCGGTATGGCTTGTCAGGGAACAGACGCCGGGCAAAAATTCGGCCACGGCACCCATCTCCACAGCCCCTTGGTCATTATTTTCTTCGGCAAGCGGCGCAAATCCACAGCCCGGTTGATCGAGCTTTCCGGTCAGCAGCAACAGATCAAGCAGAGTAAGGGAGCTGCCATATCCTCGTTCGTTACGTAAGAGAAGTTGGCCGGCGAGCACGACCACGCGCCGTCCAGCCGCGAAGACCTTAGCAGCCTGTGCGAAGGCCTCGGGCTCTATTCCCGTCGTCGTCCGGAGATCTTGCCAGGAAACTTGCTGCAACGCGTGCGTGATCGCACCGACATAGGTGGGGTACTGTTGTGCCAGGTTTGGCTGGGTCAGGTTGTGTTCGACGACAGCCTTGAGCAAGCCAAGGACGGTGCTAGGGATGTCGCTTGGCGCGGTGCGGAAGTGATAGTGCGAGAGTGTTGCAATGTTGCTCGTCGTCCCAATCACCGGCTCCAGGGATTCAATCGTGATCAAGGTCGCCCGGCGCTTCTTGACCGCCTCTTTGACTTTGAGTCCAGTGATCGGGTTGGTTTCGGTAATGTTCGTTCCAACGAGAAGCAAGACGTCGGCATCCAGAATGTCATCAAACGTGACGGTCCACCGATGAGTGCCCTGGACGAGTCGCATGGCATGGAGGCCGTTCACGTGGCCATAGCGGGCGCTGCTATCGATGTGGTTGGTGCCGATGGCGACACGCAGAAATTTTTGGAACAGGTACAGCTCTTCATTCGTGCATCGACCTGAAATTAAACCGCCGAAGCTCGATCCTCCATGCATCGTTTTAATCTCACTGACACGACCGGCAATATATTCCAACGCCTCTTCCCATGTGGTCTGGACCAACATGCCGTTTCGGCGGATGAGCGGGTGTGTCAGACGCTCCGGATGGCTGGCCGCATGGAAGCCAAAAAATCCTCGAGCACAGAGGTCGCCATTGTTACGTCCGGCTCCATGGGCCGAGTTAACTTCGATCAACTCCTTCTCCTTCGTGTGCACGGTCATCTGGCATCCGTCTCCACAGTAGCCGCAGATCGTGTCGGCTCGCTTCAGCATCCACGGGCGATATTCATACATGGACAGACGGCTGGTAATGGCTCCCACCGGGCAGATTTGCACGCAACCTCCGCAGAACTCGCAGTCCAATGGGTGTGGGCCAAAGTGCTTGATTTCAGTCATGGTGCCGCGACCGACCGGTGCCAATGCCTTGACGTCCATCACTTCGTCGCAATATCGGACGCAGCGGAGACATTGCACGCAGCGATTCATCTGCGTTTCGATCAGCGGACTGAAATACTCTTTTGGGAAGATGCGCTTGGTCTCAACGAATCGGCTGGTGGCCGTGTACTGGTGGGAAAAATCTTGAAGGTCGCACTTCCCACCTTGATCGCAAACCGGACAATCCAGTGGATGATTGGCCAGGATAAACTCGAGCACGGATTTATGGGCATCGTTGACCACGGTCGTGGCAGTGCGCACGCTCATCCCCTCATCAACTGGGGTACTGCAGGCGGTTTGGAGCTTCGGCATTTTTTCGACTTCGACTAGGCACATTCGGCAGTTGGCATCCGGTTTGAGCTTTGGGTGGTAGCAGAAATGTGGAATCATAACCCCGACACGACGGGCGGCTTCGATCACCAAGGTGCCTTTCGGGACCTTGACGGTCATTCCATCGATTGTCATGCGAACCATTGGGGTTGTCGTGTCAGACATTGTTTAATGCTGCTCACTCAACGAGCGCCGCCGGGCGCTCAGTGTCGTGCCACCGGCTCAGGTTTGATCAGATTGGCGGTCTCTGCTTCGTGGATGAGGTCCACATACTCCTGCCGCCAGTGCTTCAGAGTGCTCTGAATCGGAGCGACTTCCGCATCACCGAACGCACAGACCGTCCGACCTGCGATGTTCTTACATAGATCCAACAAGGTTTCAAGGTCTTCCATCCGGCCACGCTTTGCCAAAATCCTGCGCAATGTCTGAACAAGCCATGAGCTGCCTTCCCGACAAGGACTGCATTTTCCGCAAGACTCGTGGTAGAAGAATTCCATCAGTCGGAGTGCCGCCCAGACCATACTGGTGCCTTCTTCCATGACGGTGACGCCACCGGATCCCAGCATCGATCCCGCCGTGGCCACGTGCTCAAAATCCAGCTTCACGTCGAGATGCCCCGGTGTTAAAAAGGGCGCCGAGGCTCCACCGGGAATAATCGCTTTCAGGGGTTTATCGAATCGCATACCGCCGGCATGTTCGTAGACCAACTCTCGGATCGTGATCCCCATCGGCACTTCATAATTACCCGGTCGTTTGACATGTCCGCTTACACAGAACACCCTGGTCCCAGTGCTTTTCGGCGGGGACCCGATCGCCGCGAACCATTCGGCGCCGCGGTTCATGATGTGGGGAAGGTTGGCCAAGGTTTCAACGTTATTCACTACCGTCGGTTTATTGTAGAGCCCATGCGTGGCGGGAAACGGCGGTTTAATGCGTGGGAGTCCTCGTTTGCCTTCGAGGGATTCCAGGAGGGCCGTTTCTTCACCACAGATGTAGGCGCCTGCTCCACGATGCACCCACACGTCTGCGTTAATGCCAGTACCGAGAATGTTCTTTCCTATGTATCCGGCAGCCCTGGCTTCATTGATTGCCTGTTCCAAAATCCTTGATCCAAGGACCATTTCTCCGCGGATATAGATGTATGCCGTCTCCGCTCCAATGGCATAACAAGCCAAGACGATCCCTTCTAAGACTTGATGCGGATCGCGCTCCATCAGCTGTCGGTCCTTGAACGTGCCGGGCTCGCTCTCGTCGGCGTTGCAACAGAGATATCGAGGCCCGTGATAATCCTTGGGTAAAAATCCCCATTTTACACCAGTCGGAAAGCCGGCACCACCGCGTCCACGGAGACCGGATTTGCGCACGATGGTAGTCACATCTGCCGGAGCAACCTTCCCCAGGGTGTTGCGAACAGCTTGGTAGCCTCCCGCCTTCTCATAGTCCTGCAGCGATCCGGTATAACTGGGCTGCATCATGTTCTTCAATAAGATCAGTTCGTGTTGCGGCATCTTTAATCCCACAGGTGAGGAGTGAGGGGTAAGGAGTAAGAGGTTGCTGGAAAGACTAGTCTGCTAGACATCCCCTTACTCCTCACCGCTTTACCCCTTACCGTTCACAGGTTCCGGCCACATAAAGGGCCCGGTCTTTAATGAGCTGGTTCCGGTCGATCGCAAATCGGCCAAAATGTGGTCGAGTTTGTCCTCTGTCAGGCGCTCGTAGTAGTCCTCATTGATCTGCATCATGGGAGCGGTTCCGCAGCCCGCCAGGCATTCCACCGCGCTGAGGGTAAAGAGGCCATCGGCTGTTGATTCTCCAGGAGCAATCCCCAGTTTCATTTTGATCCATTCAATGACAGTGTCTGAACCGACGAGTGCGCACATGAGCGACTTACAGACTTGAATATGGAACTTGCCCACCGGCTTCAGGTTAAACATGGTGTAAAACGTGACGGTTTCATAGACCTGCGGCGGTGTCAGCCTCAGCAGCTTTGCGATTTCTTGCATCGCCGACTCGCTCACATATCCCTGATCACGCTGGGCAACATAGAGCAGCGGGATCAACGCCGAGCGTCTGACCGGATAGCGACTCAGGATCTCATCGATTTCTTTCTGGTACTTGTCGCGCAACATGTAAGCCTGGTTTATCTCTTGTGAAAAGTGAGCGGTGAAAAACGAGAAGTTGATGTCCCCAGTTGAAACAACCTTGTACTTTTCACTTCTTATCGTTCACTCCTATCTATCGCATTCCCCCATGACGACATCGTAGGTCCCGAAAATCGTGATGATGTCGGAAATCAAATAGCCCCGCGCCATATGGTCGAACGCGCCCATGTGGATGAACGAGGGCGAGCGAATTTTCAGCCTATAGGGACGGGGGCTCCCGTCGCTAATGATGAAAAATCCCAGTTCCCCCTTTGGCGCTTCAGTCGGGCAATAGGTTTCGCCTTTCGGTGGCTTGAACCCTTGCGTAAAGATAATGAAATGGTGAATCAAGCTCTCCATATCCCGCATCACGAGCGGCTTCGGTGGTGGAATGTATTGCGGCATGTCTGCGATGATTGCGCCTGACGGCATCTTATCGAGACATTGCGCGATGATCCGCGCGCTCTGGCGCATTTCTTCCACGCGTATCCAATATCGGTCATACGTGTCGCCGTTTTTTCCGACCGGAACCTCCCAGTCCACCTTATGGTAGACCCCGTAGGGCTCGAGCTTGCGGACATCGTACGCCACGCCGGATCCTCGCAGGGCCGGACCAGTCATGCCGAAATTGATGGCGTCTTTTCCTGAGATCACGGCGATATCTTTGGTCCGTCCCAGCCAAATACGGTTGCCGGCGAGGAGCGAATCATACTCGTCGACCTTCTGCGGGAACGTTTCCAAGAAAGTCCTCAGTCTGGTCACCAATTCCGGAGTAAAGTCGCTATCGACTCCGCCGATCCGATAGTAATTCAGGGTCAGTCTGGCTCCGCAGAGTTGCTCGAACATATCAAGCAAGATTTCCCGCTCGCGAAATGTCCAGAAGAACACCGTCATCGCACCGATATCCAAGGCTTGGGCGCCCAACCAGAAGAGGTGACCGAGAATACGCTGCATCTCCGCAACAATGGTGCGGATATATTCCGCGCGTTCGGGAACGGTGATCCCGAGCAGTTTTTCGACGGCTCGGACATAGGCGTAGTTGTTCGCCATCGCACAGACATAATCCAGTCGATCCGTGTGCGGAATGATCTGCATGTATGCGAGACCTTCGGCCAGCTTTTCCACGCCTCGATGAAGATAGCCGAGATCCGGCGTGGCCTTGACGATCCGCTCACCATCCAGCTCGAGAATGACCCGCACGACGCCATGTGTGCTCGGATGTTGCGGGCCCATGTTCAACAAGAGTTCTTCCCGTCGCTTGGAAGGCGGGGCATCAGGGTTTGCCAGGAACAACTTCTTTTCAGCCTCTGGGACCTCGCTCTCAACGTGCTCCACTGGCGGCTCATCAAGTCGTGGGATAAAGTCGAACTGACTGCGCCAGCCACGTCCCTCGGCAGGGAAGTCTTTCCGCAAGGGATAGCCTTCGGCATAGTCTTCTGGGAGGAGAATACGACGAAGATCCGGATGACCAGTAAATCGGATCCCCATCATGTCGTACACTTCACGTTCCAGAAAATCTGCGCCGCGCCAGATGCTTGTGACGGAATCGAGCGAGGGATTCTCTTCTGTAACTCTAGCTTTGAGCCGAATTCGTTTCCCGTACGGGAGGGAGAGTAACTGATAGATAACCTCGAACCGCTGCTGGTCGGACGGGTAGTCAGCGGAGCAGATATCCGTAATGTGGTCGAAACAGGCTTCCGGTGCGTCATGCAGGAAACGCATCACTTCCAAGATTCGAGGTGCTGCGACATGTACGGTCGTTTCCGAGTGCGCAGGGTCGACGTCAACGGAGAGCACAGCCTCCGGGAATTTACTCAGCAGTGTTTCAGTGAGAGCTTGCATGAGTCCATCACGCGTCAGGTGTCATCCGCCATGACATCGACTCCTCTCGTAATCCGTCTGACGCGTGACGGAAGAGGCGTCACCGTGTTATTTCACGAATACCCGTTCACGCTGGATTTTTTCCTGTAACTTCAACAGTCCGTCCAGCAGGGCCTCTGGTCTCGGCGGGCATCCAGGTACATAGACATCAACCGGCACGATCTGGTCCACGCCTTGTACGACCGCATAGCTATTGTAGTGGTTGCCGGAGGTCGCACAGGAGCCCATACAAATGACGTAGCGCGGCTCGGGCATTTGGTCATAGATCCGTCGAATCACCGGCGCCATCTTGCGCGAGACTGTTCCCGCGACGATCATGAGGTCAGATTGTCGGGGAGATGCGCGAAAGACGCCGGCACCGAAGCGGTCGAGGTCGTAGCGGGAGGAGACACTGGCAATCATTTCAATCGCGCAGCATGCCAGCCCGAACGTCATGGGCCAGAGTGCGGATTTTCTCGCCCAATTGACGACCGCATCCAGATTGGTCGTCACAATGTTGGCGTCGAATTGTCGTTCAAGTAAACTCATGCGTGACCCAGTGAACCGTGAAACAAAAGACGGCTGCTTCTACTCTTCACGTCTAACGTTTGTTAATCCCATTCCAACGCGCCTTTTTTCCACGCGTACCAAAACCCCACGACCAAAATGGCGATGAAGACAATCATTTCTACTAATCCAACCAGGCCAAGACTGGTGAAGGCAACGGCCCAGGGAAACATGAAGACGATTTCGATATCGAAAATGACGAACAGCATCGCGATGACGTAATAGCGCATCGGAAACTGCACGCGGGCGTCCTGGAAGAGGGGACTCCCACTTTCGTACGGCGCCAACTTGGCTCGATAGGGTTGGTTGGGGCGGACGAACTTCCCGACAAAGAGGGTCAACGTCCCAAGCACAATCCCCACGGCAATGAAAATGAGGATGGGCAAATAGTTTTCTGGAACGGGTGCGTTACTCATAGCAACACCGTGACACGTGAAGTGCGAAATGTGAAATCCTGCTGAATATCAAAGTAACCATGACTCTAGTTCCGTCATGCGGCTGATTGTGTTGCAAGCACTGAACGGAAGAACGGCTTGAACCGCAATCCATCGAGTTTTGGACTCGGCACGGCTTTATGCTGAACGAGCACTTTGAATGTCGTACCCATCCCGTTTGGTTTCAATAACTGAATGGCCGCTGTGAGTTCCGGGCTATCCTGGGCTAGCCCTGCCAGCATCTGCTCAATACCGAGCCCCATCAGAAAACTCATCTGGTTGGTATAGCCGGTCGTCTGGAGACCTTGCTCTTCACCGGCAGTCGCCAGACTCGAGAAATCTACATGAGACGTCATGTCCTGTTCACCCAGGTCAAGGAACGGATCCTCATGAACCTTGTGTTGCCGGTAACAGAGAAACGTCCCGCGTGTTCGGTCAACGCTGTACAGGTCCTGTGCGGTGTGGCCGTAATCGATGGTGAGTACAAAACCACGATTGAGACGTTGAGCCACTTGAGTCATCCAATCTAAGGCCTGGAGATTGATCTCCGTGCGATACCCTTCCGGCCAGTCCGAAGGGATACGCCGAAGATGAGATGCGAGCCGGTCAGATGACAGCGGTTTGAGACATTCAACAAACCGTCCATCCCGATAGTCCACCCACAGTTCTTCAAGGCCACGCGCTGTCATCTGAATGCGATGAATCGGAAACGAGTCCACAAGTTCATTGCTGAGGCACAGACCGGTGAGACTGTGCGGGGGGATCTGCGCGAGACCGTCAACCCAGGTCATGCGTTCAGGTCGATCGAGCCATGGAGCCAGATTGGTACGTTGTGCCTCACGCATGGCGGGGCTTCGTTCAATCAAGACATAACGCAGGTGGTTGAACAGCGAAGGATAGTCGCGCCGAGCGGTCGATAAGATATGTCGCGCCAACAGCCCCTTACCAGGCCCCATCTCCACGATGGTGAAGGGACTGGGTTGCCCGAGCAGCCGGTCCATTTGCTCGGCTTGTTTGGCGAGTGCTTGCCCAAGAATCGGGTGGACATCTGAGCTTGTATAGAAATCACCTTTTCTGCCGATGCGTTCAGCCGCCGGTTTCGACGAGCGCATGTAGTAGCCGAACTGTGGATGGTACAAGGCTAATTCCATGAACCGCGCAAACGGAATTGGACCGGAGGCGATCACCTCCGATGCAATGGCAGCAACGAGTTCTGGATGTCCAGCACTCACGAAGAGCTCCAAAATTTACAGTCACTATGGGAAAAAGGACACCCCGAGAGCATGGGCCAAATGTACCCATCTCCTGGTGTTGAAAGGGGGATAGGGTAGCCTCTTGAACTGCGTTAAGTCAAGGTGAGATCAGGGAGAATTGCCGGTTTCATGGCAAACAATCGAATCAGATTTGTATACAATCGGTGACCCCGGGGCTCGATCCTATATTTATGGTTTATCCAGCCGGATCCTCAAAGGGTCGAAGGGGTATGGAACGAAGTCAGTGCGACGGCCACAGCCTTTCCCTCACGTTCCGTGGCACTTCTTGTATTTTTTCCCACTGCCGCAGGGGCAGGGGTCGTTGCGACCGACCTTATTCTCAGTCCGTTGAGCCGGAACAGGTGCCGAGACTGGCTCCTCGCCGCGGTTGAGGGTCAGTTTGGGTTGTGAGCGTTGGGGGACGGGTTCAGGTGTGGTGGCGGGTTGTTCCCCTTCATGGCGGACGGCCTGCACATGGAACAGCCGTTCCAGTGTGTCGGACTTGACCCGTTCCATCATGCCTGCGAACAGATCAAACCCCTCCCGCTTATATTCGATTAAGGGGTCTTTCTGGCCATAGCCACGAAGTCCGATGCCGTCTCGCAGATGGTCCATCCCCAACAGATGGTCCTTCCAATGGTGATCGATGACCTGGAGCATGAATGTCTTTTCCAGGAAACGCATCAACTCCGGTCCCAGTTCTGCTTCCTTTTTCGTGTAGGCTTCCTGTACTTGGGTCTTAAGATCCTCCAGCAAGGCGTCACGCCCCACATCGCGCAATGAGTCTCCACCATCGTGCTTGCCCTGGGTGATGTCGAGACCGAACTGAGCATGCACGACCTCGGTCAACCCTTTGACGTCCCAATCCTCCGGGTATTGATCCGGTGGACAATACACAGTGAGGGACGACTCCACCGAGCTGCCCATCATGTCGTGGAGATCGGTGGTCAGGTTTTCTCCACTCAATACAGCCCGACGGTGACGGTAGATCACCTCACGTTGCTTGTTCATGACATCGTCGTATTCAAGCAACTGTTTCCGGATTTCGAAGTTATGGGCCTCTACCTTCTTTTGTGCGTTCGCGATCGCCCGGGTGACCATGCCATGTTCGATGGGGACACCTTCCTCCATGCCGAGCTTGAGCATCAACTGAGACACCCGTTCGGACGCGAAGATTCGCATCAGGTCGTCTTCCAGCGAGAGGTAGAACCGTGACGTACCGGGATCGCCCTGGCGACCGGCTCGTCCACGAAGCTGGTTGTCGATGCGGCGGCTCTCATGGCGCTCCGTCCCGAGAATATGCAGTCCCCCCACCCCGATGACTTCCTGCTTGTTCTTTTCGCAGTCGGATCGAATATCCTCATAGACTTCAAGCTTGCGGCTCTCAGAGATGTTTTCTTCACGATACAACACCTGCTTGTACATGAAGTCCGGGTTACCGCCCAGCAAGATGTCGGTTCCGCGGCCTGCCATGTTCGTAGCAATCGTGACGGCACCCTTGCGTCCGGCCTGTGCGACGATTTCGGCTTCCCGTTCATGCTGCTTGGCGTTGAGCACGTTGTGTTTCACGCCATTGCGATTCAGGAGTCCGGCAAGTTTCTCTGATTTTTCGATCGAAATGGTGCCGACGAGCACTGGTTGCCCGCGTTCATGGCATTCTTTGATCTCTTCGACGATTGCCAAGAACTTTTCCTTCTCGGTGCGATACACGACGTCGGCGTAATCTTGGCGGATCATCTGGCGATTGGTCGGCACGACATTGACGTCGAGGTTGTAAATCTTGGCAAACTCGGCGGCTTCGGTGTCGGCGGTCCCGGTCATGCCGCTCAGTTTGTTGTACATGCGGAAATAGTTCTGGAAGGTCACGGAGGCGAGGGTTTGATTCTCGTTGGCAATCTTCACCCCTTCTTTGGCCTCGACGGCTTGATGTAACCCGTCGCTCCAGCGCCGACCCGGCATCAATCGTCCCGTGAATTCATCCACAATAATGACTTCGCCGTCCTTCACCACATAGTCCACGTCGCGTTTGTAGAGCGTGTAGGCCTGCAGGGCCTTGACTACGTGATGGACCATGTCCATGTTGGCCGGATCGTACAGATTGTCCACGCCCAGCAGCTTTTCGACGCGGGCGTTGCCGTCTTCGGTCAAGGCCGCCGTCTTAGTTTTCTCTTCAATGGTGTAGTCTGTTTCGGTCTTCAGCTGAGGGATGATCGCATTAATCCGGTAATACAGGTCCGTGGTCTGATCGGTTTGACCGGAAATGATCAGCGGGGTACGAGCCTCATCGATCAAAATGCTGTCGACCTCGTCCACGATTGCAAAGTTCAGCTCACGTTGGACGCATTGGTTCAAGGCCGTGACGACGAGGTTGTCGCGAAGGTAGTCGAAGCCATATTCGTTGTTCGTCCCATAGGTAATATCGGCGCGATAGGCTTCAGGTCTTGTGCAGGGACGGAGGTGCTGCAGCCGTTTGTCCGATGCCTCGTAGGTCGGGTCGTACATAAATGAAGCATCGTGTTGGATGATGCCCGTGGAGAGTCCCAGCGCATGGTAGAGCTGCGCCATCCACTGGGCGTCACGCTTTGCCAGGTAATCGTTGACGGTGATGAGGTGGACGCCTTTGCCTTCCAAGGCATTAAGATAGACAGGCAAGGTTGCGACGAGGGTTTTCCCTTCGCCGGTCTTCATCTCAGCGATCCGCCCGCGATGGAGGATCATGCCACCGATCAGCTGTACGTCGAAATGCCGCATGTTGAGCTTCCGGCGTGACATCTCCCGGCAGACGGCAAACGCTTCGGGCAAAATGTCGTCGAGCGTTTGACCTGCTTCAAGTCGCTTCTTGAAGTCCTGGGTCTTGTCGGCGAGCGCCTCATCGGACAGGGGAGTGAGTCCGGCCTCTAGTCCATTGACCTGAGTCACGATCGGCCGCAGGGCCTTGATTTCACGTTCGTTTTTGCTGCCAAAGATGAGATTGAGTACTTGCGTAACCATAAGGTGATGTTGTGTTGGATGTGGGTAAATGTTGGAAAATAGATCGTGCAGTATACAGCATCTTTTCGGTGAATCCTACTCGATCCTCCGGCAGCCTTCGGACGTCTTGACAGACCTTGTCGCAGTCACCTAGTATTTAAAATTGTTATATTCCGTAGTAGCTGGGTGCAGATTTTTAATGTAAGCCAAGTTCGAGACTTTAGGTTTATTAGGTTTATTTAGTAGCACGTGTCATGCGTTACGATCTCCACAAGCTCTTTTCCATCGCACTGATTCTCTGCATACTTGCAGTTGGCGGGTTAGCTCAGGCGCAATCCGCCGAACATGCTGGGCACCATGCTCAGCATCAAACGGCGACACACGGAACAGTCCTCTGTTCTTGGATGTGTGCTGCCGGGACCGTGCTTGACAGTGATATCGTCGTCATTCAAATGGAGCGCAGTCCTGTCGCGCTTCTGTCTTTTTCTCACTCAGCGGACATCATCTCTGAGCCGTCTCGCATCAGCTGCAGCCGAGCCCCCCCGAGTTTCTTCTCGTAATCTTCGTCGTTCTCATCTGAACGGTCTTGTGGCAGGTGCCCTCGTGAAGGGTCCGGTCGCAGGTGGTTCAAGATCGTTTTCCGAGAAGCTGAGGTGGTTGAAATATCAATGAAACGCTTACTGTTCACATATCTGTTAGGACTCAGCTTAGTCCATCTGTCTGGGCCGGTTGTTCAGCACGCTCAAGCAGCGTGTGGGTCGGTCACCTGTTTTGTCGTAGTCGGCTCCCAGCAACAGGTGCCGCAAGCAGGGCTCCTGACATTTAACACGATGTACAACTACACCCCGATGCGCCTCCTTGATGGGACCAGTGGGGTGATTCCCGCCATTGATCAGGCGAACCGTCGACTGATTCTGGATCACCACCAAGAGGTTCGCACCATCACCCAGACCGTCAACTTCGACCTGAATTACGGTATCACGGATCGGCTGGGTGTCCAGGTGACGATTCCGTATCTCTGGAGGACCCATAAGCATATCGATGGGTTGGGGGAAGATGGAGACAATGGGCGAGGAGAACTGGTCCCATTTCGAGATAACGGGATCGGCGATATGATCATTACGACCAAGTACAATGTGCTTCCTACGCTCCGAAGCATGATTGTCCTGGGATTTGGTGTGCAAGTGCCGACTGGTAGCACCAGCGCCAGAGACGATGCCGGTGAGTTGATGGAGTCACCGACCCAATTGGGGCGGGGCAATGTGGGGCTCATAGGATCGCTCTATCAGACGTACGAATTGATCCCTCACCGGCTCAATCAATTTTTCTACGGCAGCTATCGGCATACGTTCCGGAATAACGATGGGTATCAGTTTGGGGATGAGTACAACCTCAATCTCGGTGCGAGTGGCGTCCCATTCGAACAGGCGCCGTGGTTGGTACTGACGGGTCAGTTCCACTGGCGATATTTGGTTCATGACAATATCAGCGCATCACTGGAACGATCGGCCACGCCTGCTGATGCTCCGGACTTCCCAGGCGAGACGATTGTGATTGATCCTACGATCTCCAACCGCCGAGTCCCGACCACCGGCTCGACCTATTTTGCGTTTTCACCTGGATTTCAGGTCAGTCTCGATGGATTAATTGATTCTCCGTTGACCAAGTGGACTTCGATCTATTTCCACTCGCAGATTCCTATCATGAGAGATTCGAATAACGGTCTCGCCCAAGGGATCAGCTACATCTTTGGCGTGACGAGGTCGTTTCAGTTAACGAAGACTGGTACATAAACGCAATCAGCATGCCGAATGGAGAGACGACCATGAGAACGTACAATCCAACAAAGTTTGCAGCGCTGGCACTTACTTTCACACTTCTGACCTGCAGCAGCCTGGTCTGGGCGATGGGCTCCCGAGTGCCGGCCGTGGGGACGACTGCCGAGGATTTTCGTTTGGCTGATTTGGAGGGTAAACCGCAGAGTTTAAGCCAGCATCGAGGCAAGATCGTCCTCGTAAATTTCTGGGCCACCTGGTGTAAGCCCTGTACGACGGAAATGCCTGCCATGCAGGCTACGTACGACAAACTCCAAGACAAGGGATTTGTGGTGTTGGCCATTAATGAACTCGAGGATGAGCCAAAGGTACGTGAACACATTAAGCAACATGGTCATACGTTCCCCGTCCTGATGGACCGCGACAATAAAGTGGCCAACCAGTTCGGAGTATTCGGTTTGCCGGTGAGCGTGTTTGTCGACGAAAAGGGTGTCGTGCGCGAGTACATCAAGGGCGGCCTGCTGACGGAGCAGGTCATTCTCGATACCGTGGCTCGACTTCAAAAATCGGAACCCATGAAAGCGGCGTCGCTCAAGTAACCCAAAGAAACATGTTGGCACGATTGAAACAATCTTGGTTTGTTTGGCTGTTATTGGTGTGCCTCGTGCTAGTGAACGGGTCTATGATTGCGCCCAGCGTGGGCCATGCCCAGCATCATGCAGACCATCATGCCGGGACTCACTCCAGTGGAATCTGTGCCTGGTTCTGTGCGGCAGGACAGGACGTTGAATCCACATCGGTTTCGTTGCAGTCCACGCTTCAACTGGTCGAGCAAACGGTTGCCGTTCCCATCAATCCAATTCGGATTGTCGTTTCGTTCCACTCCTTCTTCCGCGGACCTCCTCTTCATTTCGCATAACGCCTGCAGTCGGCAGGTGTTTTCTTAACAACCGTGTCTCGCGGCGGGTTCCGATGGACGGATTCCGTCGTGTCACAGCACAGAAAGAGTTTGGAACCATGGTGCGCACAATCTGGTCTTGTGTCCTCGCTGTTACAAGTGGTGTCGGAGTCATGGTCTCAATGCTCAGCCCATCCCATGTTGAAGCGTCGTGTGGCTCCGTGAGTTGCTTCGTCGTGATCGGGTCACAACAACAAGTGCCGATGAAAGGCCTGTTGACCATTAATGCCATCTACAACTTCACCCCGATGGAAGCGCCGCCAGGCGAGGGCGGGCGCATCCCATTTGCCAATCAAGGTGCCCGAACTCTTACGCTGGCCAACTTGGATGTGAATCGTATCGAAACCACGACACGCACCGCGACCCTGGATATGAACTACGGCCTGACTGACCGTTTAGGCATTCAAGTGGCGATTCCCTACAAGCACGTGGAATCGGATGCGCAAATCCCAGGCGTAGCCACGGTGCCGTACAGCGAGCGAGGGCTTGGTGATATTCGTATGACGCTGAAGTACAACGTGTTGCCCACATTGCGGAGCATGATTGTGGTTGGAGTTGGGGTGGATTTTCCAACAGGCAGCTACGGCCGGTTTGCGCAAGGAACCTCCTTGGCGGAATCGACACTCCAAATCGGTCGGGGTAATTTCGGTATCGTCCCGATGATGTATCAGACCTATGAACTGATTCCCCATCGGGTAAACCAATTTGCATCGGTCAGTTATCGGCACACGTTTAAGAATAGTGACGGCTATAAGTTTGGAGATGAAGTGAATGCAAGCTTAGGGCTCAATGTGATTCCACTCGAAAGTACCCCTTGGCTGGTGCTGACCCAGCAGTTCAATTTTCGATGGATGCAGAACGACGCGATGGATGCCGCACTGTTTCAGGTCAGCCCAGGAGGCCTGCCCAGCTTGCTCGATCCCACGATCAGATTTCGCGCGGTGCCCACGACCGGTTCAACCTATGTCGCCTATTCGCCTGGGGTCATGTTCAACGTGTTCAACTACGCGTCAGTGTATTTCATCGCGCAAATTCCGATCCATCGGGACTTCAACGGCAATTTGGAACAGCAAATCAGCTACATCTTCGGCATGACCAAATCGTTCCAACTGTTCGGTGGGGCCTCTTAGGTCGCGGACTGGAACAACACGATTGAATCGATCATGTTGACGAAGACACGACAACACATCTCTCGCGCACTGACTACCTGCTGCGTCGTGCTCTGGCTGGCCGGGTCGCTGTCGACTGTACAGGGGAATCTGCTACCGCAATGGAGCCTGCCGCACTGTCCGAGCGGACAGACGCAGCATGGGCAAGAGAGCCATAGCCATTGTGCATGGCACTGTGGCGGTCTTGATGTTCAGAGCGGCGGAGGACAGGGGGAAGTCTCCACTGACACGCAGGTGAGCCGGGTCTGGAGCCTCGGAGATATCTGCATAGGAGATGCTGCTTGTGCTGGTGAGTTTCCACCCCGTGGGCCACCGCAGCCTATTTGTCGGATTGCGTAGCATACATTTATTCAGGAAGCCGGCAGGGCTCCTGCCAATCACGTCGAAGACGATCATTAACGAGGAAGGAACGGGCCATGAAAGCGATGAAGAGGAAAAATGTGGTATCGGGTGTCACAACAGGCGCGTTAGGGTTTGCGCTGATCGGGCTTGCAGCTTGTAGCCAAGGAGATTCCACTACTGCGACGCCGACACAGGGTGGCAGCGCGACGCTGCAGGGGCCGATTGCTTTTGTCAAAAACAGTGGTGTTGGTAGCCAAAATACACTCTCAGTCGTCGGTACGGACACGCAAGGTAATCTAAAACTAATTTCGACAATGGGATCCGCTGGAGAATTTGAGAACAATGCATTGGGAGATATGCAGGTGTCCAATGGCGGCTGGGTCTTCATGAATCTCACAGCAGGGGGGAAAGTGGCCACGATCGATCCCCTGAGCGGAGCGACGCCAATTCATGAAGACAATCTTCTGACAAGGACTCGTCCCGTGCATATCTATCGGGATCCGACCGATGGAGAGGTCATCTGGTCGATGAACGATGGTGATGCGACCAACGGAAATGATAGCGGCTGCGCTGTAGGCGGGTCTGTCACGGTCCTGCACAATTCTCATCTGGGTTCAGGTGGAAATCCGCCCAAGGTGGCTGGTACCACATGCACGCTTGCAGCTGGGCATGGTGTCACCGCGTTTTCTCGACCGACAGCAACCGATGCAACCATTCCCAAGTATGCTGTGATTACGAATGAACACGGCGGCCAGATGGCGTTTCTTGAGAATAGTAGTAAAACTTCCCCTACGTATCGCCAGATTGTTGCCAGACTTGATCTGTGCACGGATGCTGGCCAGTCAAGTCTGACTCCTGCAGGACCGGCCTGTGACAACGAAAGCGCCAAGGCCCTCACTGTACCGTTTACGGAGAATGGCTCGGGACCACATGGTATCCGTTGGTCAATATCGACAGGCAAGATTTATAGCTTTCAGGAAGCCTACAAGGAATTTGTTGAAGTTGACCCTAAACTCGTTGTCCTCGGACCAGGCCACAATCAGGCGGCAATAACCAGGAAACTTAGCTTGGCTGGTACCCCCTATACATCATATGGGATTACGCCAGATGGCCGGTTCCTTTTCCTCCGTGGGGTCGATCTTACTACCGATGCCCAACACACCATCGGCAAACTTGGGGTGGTCGACCTTAGCGCTTCGGGCCCACTGAGCATTACAAATCTTAGTGATCTTGTTGATGTTGTTCCTTCCACGTTTAAATTCACGCCGGATGGGCAGCGGATGTACTTGCTCGCGTCAAACACTGATACTGGAAATGACGCGCAAAAGACTGCGCAAAAAAAAGATCGCCTCTTTGTCTTCAATCCATCGACGTTCCCTGCCGCGCCTCGATCGGTAGCCGAGATCAGTCTTTCTCCTGCGACTACGCACAACTTCGATGTATTGGTGCAGGGATCTGGCCAGGCAAGTGCCGTGTTGGTGTCGAATGGGGGGGCTGGCGTGACAGGCTCGGTGACGCTCATCAATGCCAATAATCAGATCCAGGGGAATAGTTTAGTAGTCGGAGTTAATCCTGGTGCCATCATGTTTTACTACGAAGGTATAGCGACTGCTAATAATCAAGTGACTTCCTAGGACGCGAGTAGTTAGCTCAGTCATGGATAGGGTAATCCATTGGAGGCCCCATGCACTCCAATGGGTTACCCATCAGCTGTAGCACAGGGTCTCAGTTCATCTGAGCTCCAGCTTTTGTCCGAGTCGGCTGTTCTCCGGCTTGGATTCAGCGCGGGGTGGAGGTGCTCCTCCCTTGGCCTCTGCCCCGCACGTCAACCTGAGTGAACGGTGTGGAGGATAGTTTGTCCGCAGAACACATAACACCGATGAAAGAACGCCAATTTCTTCTTCCCGCCTGGGCGATCTCAGTGACCTTGCACGGAGCGGTGGTCGGCTTGGCCTTCGCCTTTGCGGTACAGGTGAAGCCTATCTTGCCGGAGGACGTCTTCAAATGGGATGTCGCACTCATCGATGGGACGAAGCCTGAGCCCAAGGCAGAGCAGGTCAAGTCGGTTGTGGCACAAGAACCATCGTCCACGAAAAAAGTGTTCCCATCTCACATCAAACGGGTATCAGAGCCATCGAAAGTTGTGGCGCCCGCTGAGCAACTAATCGAGCCACTGCAGCCGACCGTCGAAACGGTACAACCGATCGAGCAGAAAGTGGAGATTCCCCAGGCACAAGAGGAGCCGGTCGCGCAACGGGTCGTCGAAGCGGATGGGCCAAAACCGGAGTCGATTGTTGAGACAAAGGCACCCGAGCCTGTCGCGGTGGCTGCTTCACCAGAATTGGTTGAGTCCAGCCCTATTCAACGTGAGCCTGTTGCCTCAGCTTCTGTATCGTCCCCTGAAGTCCAAGAGACTTCTGCACCGGCGCCGTCTCTGGATAGCTCCATGAATACGGTTTCAACACCTGGTTACGAAACGAAGGCGGATAATCGTTGGTTGGCGGAGTCGCTGTGGCGGCGGGTGGCTGAGCTCAAACGGTATCCCACCGTGGCGCGCATGAACGGCCAAGAGGGCAAGGTGATCGTGAAAGCGGTCATCCGATCCGATGGCCAGTTGGCTGATGTCATGATTCAGAAGAGTTCCGGGCATAGCGCACTCGATGCGGCAGCGCTTGAGGTGGTTAAACTCGCCTGCCCGATCCATATGAAGCAGGCGCTTGGGAAGCCGCAAATCGTGGTGACCCTTCCGATTGTGTATCGACTGAGCAGTTAGTGTGACAGATGTCGTTGGAATACTATCGTCCGCCTGTCAGGCAAAAAGAACATTCTAAAGGATTACCGATGGCACTGTTTCTGTGTGTACTCCTTGGGACTCTTATCCTTGCCGTGGGGCCTGAGGGATGGGCAGAGACTTCAGAAAGTATGCTCCCCGTCTGGCCCAAGACTGTGACGGTTCACCAGGTGAAAAATGTGGTGGGTCCGTCGGTGCAGATCGATGAACGAGGCTTCATTTCGGTGGTATGGCTGGAGGAAGACAAGGAGAGCCGCACGATCTTCTTTGCGAGATCAGAAAATCCCGGTGGGCCGCTTGGAGCTCCAGTCAAGGTCAACCAGCCAAGTGAGGAGGTCTACTATCGGCAAGAATCTCCGGCGTTGGTAGTCCATGAGAATGAAGTGTTCGTCACCTGGTCGAAGACTCATCCGAAAATCACTCCAGATAAGCCGTTTGCTAGCGAACTGCGCTTGAGTCGTTCCACAGATGGAGGTCGGACATTTGAGCCCTCCGTCCTGGTGAACGATGATGGTCTGGTGAGTCAGCATACGTTCGATTCTATTCAACGGGCTGCTAATGGAACCCTGTACATGGCCTGGATCGACGCTCGGGAAGGCAAGAAAGAGCCGGGAACGTTCGTTGCCAGATCAATGGATCACGGTCGCACGATTACCAAGAACCTCAAAATCGATGACGATACGTGTGTTTGCTGCCGAACTGCGGTGGCAACATCAGGCGACGGAGTTGTGTACGTCGCGTGGCGAAAGATTCTTGAAGGGAACATCCGCGAGACTGTTGTCGCGCGATCAATGGATGGTGGTGAGTCTTTCTCTCCCTCAGTCATCGTCGGCCATGATCGATGGATCTATCCTGCCTGTCCGCATCGCCCGGCCTCGCTGAGAGTTGATCGTCAGGGGCGCCTGTATGTCGTCTGGTATACGGAAGGCGCCGAGGAAACTCCAGCCGTGTATCTGGCCTACTCCGACGACCAAGGGAAGACATTTTCGCCAAAACAACAACTCAATCGTTCCAAGGGCACCTTCCCGGATCATCCGCAAATGGCCGTTGATCCTGAAGGAAGAGTGGTTGTGATTTGGGAAGAACAGTCGCCAGTGCGGCGAGAAGTGGTGGTCAGCTATTCCCTCGATCGAGGCCGATCGTTCAGCCGGCCAATCAAATTGAATGAGAAAAATGGGCAAACGCCGACCGTCGCTGTCAATCAGCAGGGAACGGTGGTATTGGGCTGGAAGGAGCATGCCATGCCGGCCCATCGTCTTGTCCTGCAAACGATGCAGTTTCCAACCGCCGATGTGACAGCTGAACGGGATGGACACTATGCGCCCTAGAGCACGAGGTTTGCTGGTGCCACTGGTCCTTGCCGGTTGCGTGATCCTTCTTAGTACGGGGGAAATCCTGCGTCATGCGACGGCAGCCGTGAACGATCCCTTCGTGACGCTTCGAATGACTCGCCTTGCGTCCGATGTTCCGATCGCGGAGTTCGATCTCACGGCGCTTGACGGAAAAACCGTTGACTCTAAAGCACTGATCGGGAAAGTGGTGCTCCTCAACTTCTGGGCGACCTGGTGCGGCCCCTGTAAGGAAGAGATGCCTTCACTTGCCAAACTTCAAGCGAAGTTTGATCCAACCCAATTCCAAGTCGTGACGGTGACCACAGACAGGCATCCGAAGGGGATCAAACAGTTTCTCGATCATCTCGGTATCCATCTGCCCGTACTCTTTGATGAGCAAGAAGAGGTATCGAGAGCTTTTATGGTGCGTGGTTTGCCGACCACCGTTCTCCTTACGCAAGACGGCCATGCGGTCGCTCGCGCTGTCGGCCCCAGGGCTTGGGACAGTGAAGAGTCGGTCGCATTGGTACGGTACGTGCTTGAAGGAACGAAATGAAGCGGTGGTTTGCCATTATTGCAGTTGGGATGGTCCTGCTCTACACGGCACTTGCGCTCGGTGCAGCAGGGTGTCTCTCTCTGCAAGATCTCGGCACAGGTCATGCGCACCATGCTCCGTCCCATGCTGAGCAGTCTCCATTTTGTACATGGGCGTGCCAGGCGAATCCAACGGAGAGTATTTATGCGGCGGCGCCGCTCTTCGCGGGAATTGCTCTGGTGGCGATCCAACGGTCCATTCGTGTCATTCCACAGACTCTTCTTCTTGTCACAGTTTCACGCTCTCGCGCTCCTCCTCGGTAACTCTGGTCGAACTCACAAGTCGGCGTCGGTCAGTGCGCACAGGCAGCTCAGCTGAGCTGTGCCGTGCCCACTCTTGTTCAATCATTGTCCGAATAAGGAGTGAGTGATGCTGTTTGAATCGGTACCTGTATGTCGATGGGCTTGCGCGGTCGTCATTGGAAGCGTGGCAATGTGTGGAGTCGGAAGCGGTGGCGTGTTGGCTCAGGATGCGTCGGTCAGCGATCCGTCCGCATCACCGCGCGAGAAGGAGCTGCGCCAACAGCTGAAGACCATTCTTCAGGAACTGGATGAGGTGCAACAAAAGAAAGAGAGCGCAAAACCGGAGCCTGAGCGTCCTTCCATCATTAAAGAGAAAACCGAGTCGAGTTCCTCAGAGGGGACTGCGGGGATCCCTTCCTCAGCAGAATCAGACTTTGATCTGTCCGATATGAGTATCGTCAGCAAGCGATTTCAGAAACGGCCTGAGGGGGTATCGTTGTCGGCAACCGTCCCGTCAGAAACCGAATCGCAACCGACGAGAAGCATGAAGGAATCCATGGAATCGCTTCCTGGCGTCGTCCTACGCCAGGCCAATGGCCCACGCGATTTCAGCATTATGATTCGTGGCCAAGGCGCCAAGACGACCTTTGCGATTCGAGATATCAAGGTCTACGAAGACGGATTTGTTCAGACGCAATCCGATGGACTCTCACGGCTTGACATCCATGACCCCTGGTTCATGCGCAGTGTCGAAGTGATCCGCGGCGCGTCCTCTTCGCTGTATGATAACTATGCATTGGGCGGGATGGTCCACTTTCGCACCAGACGAGGGAGCGATATTCGGGGGTTGGAAACGTTCTTCTCGGGCGGATCGTTTGGCTACCAGAAGTATGGTATCGCGATCGGCCAGGAAACGGACCGGTTTGATGTCTCCATGTTCGGCAGCCATGTCTCGGAAGAGGGGTATATCCGGCACAGCAACTATAACACCCAGACGATCAACTTCAATGTGCGGTACAAGATCGATGACCGGCAGAATTTCTATTTCAAGGCCATCAACAACTGGCTGAATACGAAAGTGCCGACCAGGCTGACACAAAATCAGTTCTTTGCCGACGAGCAGCAGGCGGGAGGGGCGCACACCACTTGTACGCCTGGAACCTTCAGCGGAGGATGCGCCAATGCGCTCCTTCTCAATCAAAGTCGGGTCGATCGACGCACCATCGTCGGAGGCATCTACGAGCGACAGATTGATGCGAATACCGTGCTGACGGTGGAAGCCGACTACGACGTCAAGGACATCCAGCAGTCCTTTTCACAGATTACCGAGAACACGAATCCGAACTACAAGAGTTACGCCGATTTGAGACACGATGGTCTGTTGGCAACCATGCCATTGAAGAGTTACGTCGGGTTCTTCGTCAATCAACTGGAGCAGAAGGGCAACTCTTTCCAAAATCTGGCGGATAGTTTGGGAACGAAAGGCACGCTCATCCAAAATAGCCGAGGGACGATTTTCAATATCGGCGGACGTATTCGAGAGGAACTAGAATTTCTCCCGAATTGGACCGTGGCGGTTGGACTTGGTTTTGAACAGTCCCGTCTCAGTGTGCATGCGACGAACTACGACCCCGCGACCGGGGCGTTGGCCAATCGTGCGAGCGCAAATCGAACCTTTACAAACTGGGCGCCGGAAGGGTCGATCACCTGGAAGCCGTCGGCGGACTATCGCCATTGGATTAGGGCGTCGACCGGATACGGTATTCCCCAATTCAACAATCTCTTGCGAGATCCCGTTACTGGGCAGCCTGGCACCAACTTCAGCCTGAAGCCACAGAAGAATCTGAACTTAGAAATCGGTACGGAGGCGAGACTGCATCCGACGTTGCTGGTCCACGTCGCTGCGTTTTACACCTTCTATAAGGACGAAATCATCACGCAGGTCGTTTCAGGAACCAACACGGCTTCGGTGAATGCAGACTCTTCCAGATACCGAGGCGTCGAAGTATTTGCCGATTGGCGGCCGGTGTCAGGGCTTCGCGTCTCGGGCGCCTATACGCACATCGACTCGGAATACATCAATTTCTCCGATCGGACGGCAGCGGGATTCGTTGTCCGCGATGGGAAACAGGTGCCCAATGTGCCGACCGACATTTTGAATGGGAAGTTGGAGTATTACCATGCGCCGTTGGGATTAGGCGCGTGGGTGGAAGGCAATTATGCCAACAGTTACTTCTTGAACAACAGCAATACGTTCGGATTTCCTTCTTACGTGATCGGGAATGTGAACGTGTACAAGAACATCGAGATCGGAAAGTCGTCATGGGTGCGATTTGCGAAAGTGTTTGTCGAGATCGATAACGTGGCGGATACGAAGTACGCCGCCTCCGGCCAGGTGATCGGCGGAGAAACGCATGCTGCCGCAGCAGGGCAACAGATTTTCTTTGCCGGCTACGGACGGGCGATCTACGGAGGGATGACGTTGGGACTCTTTTAGCTGCCAGAAGAGACATCACATCAGGCTGACCAGGAGGTGTTCAATGTCTGTGACCAGTGAAGCCGGGGTACTACCGGCTATCGGGAAGCCATTGTTACGAGTTGGAGAAGCGGCTGAGTTGCTCTCCGTCAGCCGCTGGACGATCTATCGATGGGTGGAGGAAGGGCGGTTGAGAGGAACCAAGATTGGGAAGAGTAGTTTGCGAATCTTTCGCGAGTCCATCATTGGCTTAATCGAACGGAGTGAGAACACCGTGCTCGGTGCGCTTTCACAGTCGGGAAAGTCGTAGTTCGACTGATAGATGAAGTAGATACACGATTGTGTAGCAGCGGTTAGCAGGGGTCGGTAGACAACGTGTTGGGAGTGCCGTATAGAAGTAACTATGACTTCTTCTCAGGAGAGATATTCGTCACCAAGATCTGTATCCCGTCCGAGCAGGTGACCCTCCGGCTCGGACCAAGCGCGGGGCGAAGGTTGGCTGCCTCCTCCTTTGCCCCGCCCTTTATTTACCAAGGGCGGTTGACACGATTGAGAAGTAAGACAATCAGGCGTGGGGAGTTTTCGAGAGGTACGCTCTTGCGAGCGCGTCCTTGATTGTGGTTCGGATGTTGTTCCGTCCTTCTTCGATATTTCCCTGCATCGCGGCTCGTGCACCGGGCCTATCTTGGGCCATGATCCGATCTACTATATCCAGATGTTGATGACAGGTGCGTTCCGCACGGGTTTGGTTCTCAAAATCAAGCATTCGGAACAGGGCTAACCGTTCATTGATCGAGCGAAGGCTCCGCAGGAGAGATTTGTTCCCTAAAAGGTTGGCCAAGGTATCGTGAAAGAGCGTGTCGAGTATGGCGAACTCCTCCGGTCGTTTGGACGGTTCAGTGAGCAGTTCCGTCCAGGTGCGTCGGAGATCCTCCAACTCAGTCGTATGATGTATCGGTAGCTCCATATCGGCCAAGCGCTCGACCGCATAGAGTTCCAGTGCCTGGCGTACGTCGTAAAGCTCCTCGATTTCTTCAACGCTGTACTGCTTCACGACATAGCTTCGATTGGGCAATCGTTTGAGGAAGCCGTCGGAGGCGAGGACTCGGAGTGCCTCTCGAATTGGGCTGCGGCTCACCTGAAATCGTTTACAGAGTTCCTCTTCGGTCAGTCGATGTTCCGGCGGATAGTGCCAGTGGATGATTTCCTCTTTGAGCGTCGCCACGATCGACAAGCTGAGATTGGCGGAGGTCTCTTTTTCTTTTGGACCTTTCTTATGGATCATCTTCTTCATTACCCGTTGGCACCGTTGATATAGATACAGGCACTCTGCGGCCTACACGTCCACCAAGCTATCGTGAGGAGGATATGGCGACACGCTCCTCTCACTCACCGTCCTGGGTACTACCAATAATAAGGCCAAGGGTGCCAATAGGGAGACCAGTAGGGCCCCCAATAGGGGCCAGGGCCAATGGGTCGGCGAATGCGTGGAGGCTCCTCATCCTGTTCGCTCCACACACGCAGACTCGTGGCATGTATGAGCGGATAGGTGTACGCCGTTTCATCGAGCGGGAGGGTGATGGATCCAGTTATCTCACCCGTCACGGTGATGAAGGTGCCGACTGGGATTGTAGCGGGATCAAGGAACTCTTTCCGCAGTGCGACGAACCGGCCTTGTGATGTACTGAGATCGGTGGTCGGTTGAAGGGAGGCGCCCAGTGGTAACTCGAGGATTTCAATTCTGGTTCCCTCTTTGAGTCGGCGTGCTCCCAGCACTTTGCCACCGAAGATGACGGATTGTCCAGTATAAGACTCAGGGGCGGTTTTCACTTCTGCAAAGGCCAGCGGAGGCACATCGGGTGGGACAATCTCGGTCTGACCTCTGGTTAAGGCACAGCCGGAGACGAGAAGTACGACGCTAAGGTTTGCAGCGAGGAGTTGTCGCATTGCTCCTAATTATAACAAAGCGCGCACCGTTCTCCATCCGCTATAATGGTTCTCGCTCATTTAATTTGAGAAAGGAGTAGGAAATGAAGAGTCGAGCGATGTTCGGGTGGACGGCAGCGGTCTGGGCGGTGGGAGTGATTGGATTGGTGCTGGCTCCGGTTTCGGCACAGGCGGTGAAGCCAGAGCTGAAGGGGAAATTCGAGATCCTCAAGGATGAAACCTCCGTCCATCAGCCGGGGAAAGTCAAAATCATCGAGTTCGCGGATTTCTATTGCCCACATTGCCATCACTTTGAAGAAACGGGGGTTCCCCTCCTCATGAAAGAGTTCGGGAATCGGATCGAGGTCACGATGGTCGGTTTTCCTGTGATCCCAGGTAAACTGCCGACCCCCTTTGATATGTACGAGCAGGCCAAGATGATGGGGAAAGGCGATCAGATGAAGGCCATCTTGTTTCGCACCATTCACAAGGACAAACTCGATGGAGTGTTGGATCGCTCGATTCGTTCATTGTTGATCAAGGAGGTCGGCTTGGATGTGGCAACATTTGAGGCCGGGATGGAAAGTGGGAAGCCGGCTAAGTTGTTTGAGGAAGGGCGCAAGTGGGGAGAGCGCATCAAGGTGTCGTCGACGCCGTCGCTTCTCTTGGATGGGAACATCAAAGTTGACGGGGCGAACATGACACCGGAGAATGTCGTCACCATCGTTCGGAGCATTCTGGAAGCGGATGCGAAAAAGTAATCAGTGAGGATTGTAATGGCGGAGACTAGGGCACAGGGCATCATTCAACGCCTTCTGGAGGAGGAATCAGCCCTGAGAAAATTTGTTCACCGTCGGGTCGGCGAAGAAGCCCTCGTGGACGATATTCTTCAGCAAAGCTTCGCCCGGGCAGTTGCCTCCGCTCACTCCTTGCACAATGAGGAAAGTGTACTTGCCTGGTTCTACCGCATCCTTCGTCATGCGATAGCCGATTATTATCGTGCACAGGGAGCCGAAGCTCGCCGTAATCAAGCCTTCCTGGAGGAATCGACTATTTCCGGCATCCTCCAGGAGCCATCTTTTGATGAGGTACAGGCTACCGCATGTGCCTGCCTTCACGATCTCATTCCAAGTCTCCGTGGAAATTATGCGGACCTCATCAAACGCATCGATCTTGGCGGGGAAACGCCAGAACAGGTTGCAAGAGAACTAAAGATATCACGGAACAATCTAACGGTTCGCTTGCACCGAGCTCGCCAATCCTTGCGGGCCGCTCTTGAAGACGTCTGTGGGATCTGCGCTAAACACGGATGCCTCAACTGCGCCTGTGGATAGAAGATTGTCTCGTTTCTACAACTCGCATCGGTTTTGGTAGTTGGTCCTCTGTTTTCGCCCATCATGTGTGTCTCTTAGTCTTCTGTAATATCTGACGACCTGCTCCGTCTGTAATGCTGGAGGCGACATTAAGTTGCCATACGGGATACAATAAAAGGAGTTGGAGCCATGGTGAATGAATCGTCGAGCGGATGTTGCGGGAAACCGCATGCAGGACATGATCATATGAGCAAAGATGTTCGAGAGACCCATGACGCTTCGCGTGCTCACGCTAAGACGGAGATCGACCCAATTTGCGGCATGACCGTCGATCCTGCCCGTGCAGCAGGTCAGTTTGACTACAAGGGCACGACGTACTATTTCTGCGCGCTCTCCTGCCTGGAGCGCTTTCGGGCAGATCCTGAGCGGGCGCTCAGTAGCAAACCGCAGAATAGGATCACGATGCCCGCTCCGCGGAGGTCGCTTCCGATGATGCAGCCGGTCCGGCAGGGTGAGACCGATCCGGTCTGCGGGATGACGGTGCAACCTGCCACGGCTGCCGGTTCCTACGAATATCGGGGGAAAAGTTACTACTTCTGTGCCACGCGGTGCCTCGAAAAATTTCGTGAAGATCCTGGATATTACCTGCTTCCATCTGACCAGCGAGTCCCCAAGCCTATTGCGGTTCCCGCTGGTGGCGTCGTCGAGTATATCTGTCCGATGGATCCGGAGGTGCTGGAGACTCAACCGGGCGCTTGCCGAATTTGTGGAATGGCGCTTGAGCCCAAAATAGTTTCGGCTGAAGACGTCGGCAATCCTGAGCTGGAGGATATGAATCGCCGATTCTGGAGCTGTCTTGGACCGGCGGTGTTGGTGATGTTCATTGCCATGTCCGACATGATTCCGGGCATGCCGCTCCACCATCGGTTTGGAGGGACGGTGCTGAACTGGGTACAGTTGCTGCTGGCGACGCCAGTGGTGCTCTGGGGTGGTGCACCGTTCTTCCAGCGAGGATGGGCTTCCATCGTCAACCACGCGCCGAACATGTTTACACTGATCGCCATCGGAACCGGGGCAGCCTATGGGTACAGTGTGCTCGCCACGATGATCCCGTCGCTCCTGCCCGCATCCTTTCATCGACCTGACGGAACCGTTGCTGTCTATTTCGAAGCAGCCGCCATGATTACGGTGCTGGTGTTGCTTGGACAGGTGTTGGAACTGCGGGCGAGGAGTCAGACGAGCTCCGCGATCAAAAGTCTCTTACGACTGGCTCCGGCGACAGCACGAGTAGTTCGCAAGGATGGGAGCGAGGATGATGTCCCCCTGGATCAGGTGCAAGTGGGGGATCGATTGCGGGTGCGACCGGGTGAACGGGTGCCGGTCGATGGGGTAGTGCTGGAGGGGAGTACGTCGGTCGATGAATCGATGATCACGGGAGAATCGATTCCTGTCGCGAAGGAGGTTGGAGTATCCGTGACCGGTGGGACGATGAATGGCACCGGGAGTATGCTCATGCGGGCGCAACGGGTTGGCCGCGAGACGCTCCTTGCGAGGATCGTCCAGATGGTCAGTGACGCGCAGCGAAGCCGTGCTCCGATCCAACGGGTGGCTGACGTGGCTGCGGGGTACTTCGTCCCGCTTGTCGTGTCGGTAGCGGTGCTGACGGCTATCGCCTGGGCTCTTTGGGGACCGGAACCCAAGCTGGCATATGCGCTCGTGAATGCCGTGGCGGTGCTGATCATTGCCTGCCCCTGCGCATTGGGTCTGGCCACGCCCATGTCGATCATGGTCGGGACCGGTCGAGGTGCGACGGCTGGTGTACTGGTGAAGAAGGCGGAAGCGCTTGAAGTCTTGGGCAAGGTGGATACGATCGTGTTTGACAAGACCGGAACACTGACCGAAGGAAAACCGGCCTTGATGACCATCCGTACCCTTCCACCTTGGAGCCAACAGGAGGTGCTCCGTTTGGCCGCGAGTCTTGAACAGGGGAGTGAGCATCCACTGGCCGCAGCAATTGTGGCTGGCACACGGAGCCGCAAGATCACCATGGCCACGGCGACGCAGTTTCAGTCAGCCACAGGCAAAGGAGTTTCTGGTCTCGTTGAGAACATTCCGGTTGCAATCGGGACAGTGTCGTTCTTAAGGGAAACGATCGGTGTAGCGGACGGTGAACTGACTGCACTCGAAACAGACGCTGAGCGGATGAGGCAAGAAGGGCAGACCGTCGTTTTTGTTGCGATCGACAGAAAGGCAGGCGGTCTTCTGGGGGTCGCTGATCCGATCAAGGCCTCAACGGGAGATGCTGTCCGCATGCTGAAGGATGATGGGCTTCGGCTGGTGATGTTGACCGGAGACCATCAGCAGACAGCCAATGCTGTGGGCAAACAACTGGGTCTCGACGATGTCAGGGCCGGCGTGTTGCCCAACCAAAAAGGCGAGGTTGTCGCCCGATTGAAAGCAGAAGGTCGAGTCGTGGCGATGGCAGGTGACGGCGTCAATGATGCGCCGGCACTGGCACTGGCCGATGTGGGCATTGCGATGGGAACCGGCGCCGACGTCGCGATCGAAAATGCCGGGATGACCTTGGTAAAAGGCGATCTCCGTGCGTTGGTTCGGGCCAGGCGGTTGAGCAAGGCGACGATGCAGAATATCAGACAGAATCTCTTCTTTGCCTTTGTCTATAACCTCGTGGGGGTGCCGGTGGCGGCTGGAGTCTTGTATCCATTCTTTGGTCTACTTTTGAGCCCCATGATCGCCAGTGCTGCGATGACACTCAGTTCTGTATCGGTCATCACGAACGCACTTCGTTTACGTAAACTGGCACTCTAATTATGCTTGGGCCCACCGCTCAACGAAGATGAATGACCAGATGGTATCCAGGCGTCTCTTGCTCAAGCAGGCGGGGGCGTTGGGGTTGCTTGCCACAGTCCAATCGATCCTCCCATCGTGCGTGAGTCATCCACGACCAGCCACAATTCGTGACAGCCAAGATGTTTCAACGCTCAGCGGTGACGTGATTGATCTGACGATCAGTCAACGGTCCTTTCCTCTCGGTGGGCATGCCGGTATTGCTACAACCATCAACGGAACCATCCCTGGCCCGCTCATCCGTTTACAAGAAGGTCAGGACGTCACGATCCGTGTGACGAATCAGCTCGTGGAGGACTCGTCAATTCATTGGCATGGGATACTCCTACCCTGGCACATGGATGGAGTGCCTGGGGTGAGCTTCAGGGGCATTCAGCCGGGAGAGACCTACAGCTACCGGTTTCCTGTCAAGCAAAGCGGGACCTACTGGTATCACAGCCACTCGGGCGGTCAGGAACTACAAGGGATGTATGGGGCAATGATCATCGATCCAGTTGAACCAGACCCGGTTCAGTATGACCGGGAGTACATCATCATCCTTTCGGAGTGGAGCGATGAGTCTGCCGAAGTCATGATGGACCATCTCAAGAAGTCCTCCGGCTATTACAACTACCAGAAACGCGATGCTCGGGAGTTTGTTTCCGATGCAAAGAGGTGGGGATTCTGGTCGGCGATGCGGAATTATGTGATGTGGGACGAGATGCGGATGGACCCAACGGATTTTGCAGACGTCACGGGTTCAACGTTCGCGTTCTTAATGAATGGGCTGCCTCCCGCAGGCCATTGGATTGGTCTCTTTCAGCCTGGGGAGCGGGTGCGATTGCGTTTCATCAACGCCGCCGCGATGACATTTTACGATGTTCGTATTCCAGGGCTCAGGATGACGGTGGTGCAGGCAGATGGTCAGAACGTGCAGCCTGTCACCGTCGAAGAGTTTCGCGTCGCCCCCGCGGAAACCTACGATGTCGTGGTCCGGCCCGATGCCGAACAGGCCTATACGATCTTTGCCGAAACGATGGACCGAAGCGGCTACGCTCGTGGCACGTTAGCTCCTCGGCATGGGATGGAAGGAGAAATACCAGAACGCCGTCCACGTCCTCTCCGAACCATGGGGGACATGGGAATGGCTGAACATGAAAGCAGCCATGCCGATCTCCAAGTGAGGCAGACTCCCACTACGCCGATGGAAGACCACGCCGCAAACCATCAGATGACACATGGTGAGCCAACTCATGCGATACCGAACGAGCGATCGGGCGGGGATGGGCTGATCTCAGGAAGTGTGCCGGTACAACATGGTCCTGATTACCATGGGACCGGCAATCAAATGGTGGCCGAGTACTCGCAAAACCGGATGCATGACCCGGGTAGGGGGCTCGAACAGACGGGCCGACGTGTCCTGGTCTACGCTGATTTGAAAAGTCTGGTCCCGTATCAAGATCAACGGAAACCGGAACGGGAGCTCGAGTTACATCTTACTGGGCATATGCAGCGCTACATGTGGTCTTTCGACGGCAAGAAATATTCGGATGCGCCGGAACCGATACGATTTCGTTACGGAGAACGAGTGCGAGTGACCTTCGTCAACGATACGATGATGGAGCATCCGCTCCATCTGCATGGGATGTGGATGCACCTTGAGAATGGTTCAGGTGCGTATCTCCCACGGAAACATACCGTCGTGGTCAAACCGGCCGAACGGCTGTCTGTCCTGGTCAGCGCAGACACACTTGGACCGTGGGGCTTTCACTGTCATCTCCTGCTGCATATGGAAGCAGGCATGTTTCGTGTTGTCGAGGTCGCTATCTAACACGTGAGAGATGCGTCGGTGAATGGAGCCCATTGGAGCTGCTGTGCGGTGCTTGCGGTCTGGGTGCTGCATGTTGGGCTTGCCATCCCGGGTGCATGGGCCGAATCCGAGCATGCGCATGTGGGGGCAGGTTCAGAATCTATCGATCGAATCGGGCCGCTTCGGCAGGACAGTCGAGTGCGGGAGGCTGATACTGCGAAACAACAGTGGTCCCCTCCCGTTCATGATGAGGAACGACGGCTGTTCACCTTGGTTGATGTGCTGGAGTACCGCCCCGGTTCAGGCGGAGCCGGAGGTAAGGGTGACTACCGTTGGGATGTCGAGGGGTGGTACGGCGGAGATTACAACCGGCTCTGGTTCAAGAGTGAAGGGCAGCAGGATACCGCATTCAAAGCGGATTACGATGTCGACTTCCAACTGCTCTATGGCCGGTTTCTCTGGAAGTATTACGACATTCAGGTCGGCGGCCGAATGGAAACGCAATCGTTTCGCGGGAGTAATGTTACGCGCGGCTTGGGAGTCATTGGCCTTCAAGGTATCGTGCCGTACAATTACGAGTTCGAGTCGGCCTTGTTTATCGGCCAGAATGGCGCAGTCTCGGCTCGCCTGTCCTATACGAAAGATTTCTTGCTCACACAACGACTGATCTTCCAAGGTCGCTTTCAGACAAACCTGGCGATTCAACGTGTGGAAGAGTTTACGACCGGCTCGGGCCTGAACAACCTAGAATTCGGCGGTCGCCTCCGCTACGAGATCCGTCGAGAGCTTGCTCCATATATCGGTATTTCCTTCGAGCGCAGTTTTGGGGAGACGGCCAGACTGGTACGTCAGCAAGGTGGAGACCCGAGCCAGATTCGATTCCTAATTGGTGTGAGGATGTGGTTCTAGCCCAATAAATATTGCCCCCTTGACTCTATACCATGGTACAGAGTGTACCGTTCGATAAGAGGGTTGTGCTATGGCCTCGGTACTGACGATCGGACAACTGGCCAAAGGCGCCGGCGTGAACGTGCAGACGATCCGCTACTATGAGCGGCGCAACTTGCTCCAGCCAGCAGGCCGCAAACTGTCCGGATACCGGGTCTACGATCATGAGGCGCTTCAATTGCTGCGCTTCATCAAAAATGCGCAAGCTCTGGAATTTACGCTGCACGAGATAGAAGAACTCCTTAATCTGCGAGTCAGCTCTAAGAGCCGCTGCGGGGCCGTCCAGCGGAGGGCGGAAGTCAAACTGGAGCAAGTTGAGGTCAAAGTGCGGGACTTGAAAGCGCTGGCGACAACGCTGCGTCGCTTGATCCGCACCTGCAGAGCCGGGCAGACAACCGATCGTTGCTCGATTCTCAAGAGTTTGGAAAAATAAAGAATGGTGCTGCTTGAAGGCAGGCAAAGGACCTGATTGTGGCACATCCTTGCGAAGAAACGCATCCCAATGCAAGACCGCCGACACATTCAGCGACAATGATCTCGGTTGGGGCAGTGAGCACGGCATTGCTGGCTTCCGTGTGTTGCATCGGGCCAGTGGTGTTTGCGGCGCTCGGTGTTGGCGTCGGCGCCACCAGTGCGTTAGCAAGCACAGCCTGGATTCTGAAGGGACTGCTGCCCTACCGACCCCTCTTCATCGGGCTGACGCTGCTCTTACTTGGCATGACCTTCTACATGGCATACCGGAAACCGTCCTTGTCTTGTGGGTCAGCAGAGGGATGTGCGCCTCGATCAGTGAATGGGCCGAATCATTCCTTGGTCTGGCTTCTGGCCGCGATGGCGTTGATATTGGTCTTAGCACCGTATTGGTTGGTTTTGTAAATCATGCAAGAGGAGGTGATCAATCATGTGGCGATTGGTCGGACGAAATTTCTATCTCAGCATGATGATGCTGGGGATGATTGCGCTCTCTACTCTTGCTGGTGAACCTCAGGGAATCCAGACGGTGACCTTAGGCATAGACGGTATGACCTGTGGGGCTTGCGTGAAGGATGTAAGAGCCTCCCTGACTAAGGTGCCCGGTGTCAGTTCAGTCGAGATGACGGTGGGGAAGAAATGGGTCGTCTTCTCCGATTACACGGATGCCCGTGCACGGGTGACCTTCGATCCGGCGCAAGCGGGTATAGACCAGTTGGTCAAGGCCATCGAAGCGGCAAGCAATCCACTGTCGGCCTACAAGGCACGTGTGCGGGACAAGAGGTGAGGGGGAGCGCAGTAGGGATGAAAAAAAGGAGGATACCTGTATCATGAATCAGGTCACGAAGGTTGAGAGCGAGCTATTTGTCGAACTGAGAAAGGTAAGTCCGAAAGTGACCGGCGGACTGATGCGTATGCGGCAAGAGGCTTATTGCGATGGGGCCGTGGCTGCGAAGTACAAACTGCTCACCGCCATGGCGATCTCCATCGCGATTCGTTGTGAGCCCTGTATCCGAGCGTACGTGCAGATGGCCTACGACAGGGGAATCACCCAGGAAGAATTGGTGGAGTTCCTCGAAGTGGCCATGACGATGCAAGGTTGTCCCGGTGAGGAATGGGCCCTGAAGGCCTGGAGTGCGTACAAGGACTGCCGCTCAGCCACGTCGGCTGATCCTGTCGCTTCCTGTTGTTCGCATTGATCTTCGCTCGGCATCCAAGTATGGACCGTGATCGGAGAGTCGATCATGAACCGGTCCATGAATTACCTTCGTAGAATCGGTGATGGCTTTGGGCAGTGGCGTACGCCGCACAGGCATGTGCGGAAGAACCATCATGCATGATTGCGGATGATTGTGGGGTCCTGAAAAAGTGGCAAGCATCCTTCTCTCAACTAAACAACGACGGTCAGCGACTGCTGAATGTTGGAGGCGTTGCTGGACGCACGGCCACGCCCACAAGTGTAAGTGCGCAGAATACCGCACCGGCATAGAAGGTGGCTGACGCACCTGATCGATCCCACAGAAGACCTGCGACAACACTGGCCACCAGCATAGAGATCCCACTCGCGAGGTTGAACAAACCATAGGCCGTTCCCCGCAGATCGGAGGGGGCCGTGTCTGCGACCATCCTGGCGAGCAGGCCTTGGGTGATGCCCATGTGCAGGCCCCACAAGCACACCCCCAACAGTGCGGCACCCCAATGATCGTGCATAGCCAACACAAGATCGGCTCCGATCAAGACGATCAGTCCAAGCACGAGCAATCTTGTGTGGCCTATACGGTCAGAGAGCATGCCAAATGGGTAGGCCGAGCCGGCATAGACGACATTCATTGCCACCATAATGAGCGGAGTCAATGCAAGGGGAACACCTCCTTGCTGGGCGCGAAGCACCAGAAAGGCCTCACTGAATCGCGCCAACATAAAAACCGATCCGATGCCGACCACCCACCAATAGGCCGGTTCTAAGCGGGAAAGGTTCTCCCGTCGGATCGGGTTGACACTGCGGTGACTCTGTTGAGCTACCGGCTCCTGCACTCCGAACAGCAAGAGGGCCACTGCGATGACGCCAGGAATGACGGCGACCCAAAAGACAGCGCGGAAATCATTTGCCCAGAGCAACATCAAACCGACGGCTAGTAGCGGGCCAAGGAAGGCTCCGACCGTGTCCAGCGCCTGTCGCAGGCCGAAGGCCGCACCGCGAAGATGAAGCGGAGCAATATCGGCGACCAACGCGTCTCGTGGCGCGCCACGGACACCCTTACCGATCCGGTCCAGAAGCCGGGCTGTCAGGACGACATCGAGACTGGAGGCCAAGGCAAACAACGGTTTTGTCGCCGCTCCCAGGGTATAGCCCAAGATCGCAAGCGGTTTTCTTTTCCCCAGGTAGTCGCTGAGGGTGCCGGAAAAAACTTTGACAACGAGTGCAAGAGACTCGGCCAGACCTTCAATAACTCCCACAGCGGTGACACTGGTCCCAAGGGTCGTAACCATGAAGAGGGGAAGGAGGCCATGGATCATCTCCGATGAGACATCCATCAAAAGGCTGACGAATCCGAGGACCCAGATTCCGGTTGGGAGCTGTTGGTTGGTTCGCTCTGGGGGCAGAGAAGGAGTCATACGGGTTCTCACGAAAGCGTCGCGGCAGACATTACCTCGAATCTGAGGGACAAGCAAAAGTTCCTCAATTGCTGACCATGGGTAATTGTGCTAGCCTTAAATCAGGATGAAAGCGAAGGGTCCGGCACTCAACGGTCTTCGAATAGCTGTTTTGGCGTGGGCTTCTCTATGGATGCTGGCCGTTCCCTTATTCCATGTACATCCTGACGCGGACCATCTTCATGGACGAGCAGGCCATCTCCATGGCGGGACTGTTCATACGGTCATGTCGCCGGATCTCGACTGCGAGGTGGAGAACTATCCGCCGGTTGTCACCGATTCACAGAACGCCAGTACCATCGTGGGTGGTGTGGGGCATCGGCATATCGAGATTGGGTTCTCACTGCTGACGGATTCCGATCGCAAGTCGTTCAATCCCTTCGTGATCCAAGCTCAGGCTCTCGTGTCTGCTGTGGCACTGAATCTTGAGCCGAGCGTTTTGCAAGAGCCGCAGGCCATCGCGCGGTTGTCTTCTCGACGGTTGATTCATGATCTTCCCTTCCGTGGTCCGCCGACTCTTCCCGCATAAATTTCGTCTCCGTTAGGACTCTCTCAACTAGCGTCAACGCGCGCCTTGGACGACAGGTCACAGGCGATAGGAGAATGGTCATGATCTATGCCTGGAAGTCTCTCGCGCCAGGATCTGCACTACGGCTTGCCGTATCTCTTGCCGTGTGTCTCTTTTCTGTGTCCTGTCAGCCCTCTTCGGATGAAACCCAGAAACGGCCTCCGCAAGCGACACAGCCGGCGATTCCGACCGGTATGATTGAGTTGCCAGAAGGGAATCCCATGCAGGCCCAGCTGCATACGGAGCGAGTGGGATTCCATCCCATCCGGCTCTCGCTGAAAGCGCAAGGGGGAAAGATTTTGCCCAATGAGAATCGGTTGGCCCATCTGGGTCCACGAGTGCCTGGGCGTATCGTGGCTGTCTATGCCAATCTTGGAGATCGGGTCCAATCCGGGGCGCGGCTGTTGCTGCTCGATAGTCCAGCGTTTGGTGAAGCTCAGCTGGAATATCGCAAGCGGCGGACGGCAATGCGGGTGGCGGAAAAAGCTTTTGAACGGGCCAAGGCGCTCTCGACCGAAGGTGCGATCGGGATCAGCGAATATCAGCGGCGGGAGGCCGAGTATGAAAACGCCGGGGCTGAGCTGTACGAAGCGGAGGAGAAACTCCATTTGCTCGGGATGGCGGAACGAGAAATTGAGCGGCTGTCTGCCGAACAGTTGCCCCATGCCGAGGTGGCCCAGGTGTTTCTGCGGGCTCCCTTCTCTGGTGAAATCATCGAGCGGAATGCGACGGTCGGCGAGGTGGTTGATTCGAGCAAGACGCTCTTCACGGTAGCGGATCTTTCTACAGTGTGGGTCAGGGCGGATTTTCCAGAACAGCAGATCGGGTTACTAAACACCGGTCTAGCGGTGGAGGTTCGAGTCGCGGCCTATCCGGAGACGGTATTCCAAGGCACCATTACCTATATCGGTGCCATGATCGATCCGGCCACCAGGACGGTTACGGCACGTTTACAGATTTCTAACCAGGACCGGCGGTTGCGTCCAGAAATGTTCGCTGAAGTGACGGTGCGCGCGCAGGAACAATCGGTCTTGGCCATCCCGCGTGCCGCGTTACAGCAGGTCGGCAACCGCACCATGGTCTTCGTCACACGAGGCCCGCGCCGGTTTGAATGGCTCGAAGTGAAAACCGGAGAGGCGTCGAATGAATACGTCGAGATCAAGACCGGAGTGAGGGAAGGTGAGGAGATCGTGACGGAAGGCAGTTACGCGCTGAAGTCAGAAGCGCTTCGAGGCCAGATGTCGCTGGGAGGCCCGCTGTGATCGAACGGCTGATCCGCACATCGCTAGAGCAGCGGGTCATCGTGCTGCTCGTGGCAGTTGGTGTAAGCATAGGCGGAGTCGTCGCCTTCCACTCGGTGCCGATTGACGCCTTCCCTGATGTCACGCCGGTCCAAGTCCAGGTGATTACCCGCGCCCCTTCCCTCGCACCCCCAGAAATCGAACGCCTCGTGACCTTTCCGCTTGAGATCGAATTCACCAATTTGCCAGGGAAAACGGAATTGCGATCGGTCTCTCGGTTCGGCATTTCGGTGGTCACCGTGGTTTTCGATGATGCCGTTGATATCTATTTCGCTCGGCAGCTGATTTTGGAACGACTGGTTCAGGTGCGGACACAGTTACCGCCGGGTGCTGAACCCGTCCTCGGGCCTGTGAGTACAGGACTCAGCGAAGTCTTTATGTATCTTGTGGAGGGACCATCACAGAATCTGCAGGAATTGCGGACGCTTCATGATTGGGTGATTCGTCCGATGCTGCGGGCCGTACCAGGGCTGGCCGATGTCGATACGTTGGGTGGATTGTCGAAGCAGTACCATGTGCTCGTGGATCCCAATCGCTTGACCAGCCTGGGTCTGACATTGCGACAGGTTCAGGCAGCGGTGACCGAGAACAACCAAAATGCCGGCGGCAGTTACATCGAGCGAGGCGGCGATAAGTTGGTGGTCTATGGTCAGGGGCTGGCACGTTCGGCTGAAGATTTAGAGCGGATTGTTGTGACCGCCCGCCAGGGAACTCCGATCTACTTGCGAGATGTGGCAGAGGTTCGTCAGGGATCGGCTGTTCGGCTGGGAGGGGTCACGCGAGACGGAACTGGTGAAGTGATGGAAGGCATCGCTGTCATGCTGCGTGGGGGGAACAGTCGACAGATTGTTTCCGCAGTGAAAGAGAAGGTGGGCGCGATCAATCAGTTGTTGCCGGACGGGGTCACCATCACGTCGTTCTATGACCGTCTTGAACTCGTAACCCGGGCGCTCGAAACGGTCGAACGGGCTCTGCTGGAGGGTGCCGTTGTTGTGGTTCTCGTCCTCTATCTGTTCCTGAGGAATCTTCGCGGGGCGCTGGTCGTCGCCCTGACCTTACCGCTCGCCACGCTGACTACGTTCTTGATCATGCAACAGGTTGGACTCTCCGCGAATCTCATGTCGCTGGGGGGATTGGCCATTTCCCTCGGGATGATCGTCGATGCCGCCATCGTGCAAGTCGAGAATGTTGAACGGCATTTGACCGAGCATTCCGAAGGGCACATCTCACTTACCACTATATCGGAACGGCTTCCGCTGGTTCTTCGTGCCGTGATGGAAGTGAGGCGGCCGAGCCTGTTCGGTGAATTGATCATCGCCCTCACATTCGTTCCCTTGCTTACGCTCCAAGGAATCGAAGGCAAGATGTTTATCCCGTTGGCCATGACGGTGGTGATCGTCCTTCTGAGTTCACTGGTGCTCTCGATGACGGTCATCCCGGTACTGGCGGTCTTACTCATGCGGCCTCGATCTGTGGGGGAGGCAGGGCCAGCCTTGGCCACAGGGCGGAGACTGTATCGGCAACTGTTAGTGATGGCCGTTTGTCGGACACCCCTGATTGTCACGATAGCCGCGATGGTATTGGTCGGAGGTTTCGCGCTTATTCCCTTGATCGGGCGAGAGTTCGTGCCGATCATGGACGAAGGATCGATCGTGGTCAATTTGGTGCGATTGCCGAGCATCGGCCTCACGGAGTCACTCAAGATCTCTGGGCAGGTTGAGCGGCTGTTGTTGGAGCTTCCGGATGTGCGTTCAGTGGTGACCCGCACCGGCGCCAATGAACTAGGGACGGATCCGATGGGGATGGAGCTCAGCGACATGTATGTCCTGCTCAAGCCGGAATCCGAATGGAAGGCGAGTAGTAAGCACGAGATTGAACAACTGATACGTCAGCGATTGGGGCAGGTGCCTGGTATTGCATTCGGGTTGTCCCAGCCGATCGCGATGCGTGTGGACGAATTGGTGTCTGGAGTTCGTTCTCAGGTGGCAGTCAAGCTGTTCGGCGACGACCTGGAGATCTTACGGGTGAAGGCAGAGGAGATCGCTCGCCTGCTGCGGCACGTGAAGGGCATCTCAGATCTTCGAGTCGAGCAAGTTTCAGGGTTGTATTACTTGAAAATCGACGTCGATCGATCCAAGGTAGCGCGTCATGGAATCAATGTGGCCAACATCACGGAAGTGATCGAAGCTGTCGGTGCGGGTATCCGTGCCGGAGAAGTCTTCGAAGGCCAACGACGATTTCCGATCGCGGTGCGGTTTCCGGATGATCGTCGAGACAATATTGAGTCAATCAAGGCCCTTTGGGTGACGACACAGGATGGCGCTCGGATCCCTTTGCGCGAACTGGCTGATATCCAAATTGTAGAAGGTCCGGCGCAGATTAGCCGTGAACAGGCCAGCCGACGAGTAGTCATCGAGGCGAACGTGGTGGGGAGAGATCTGGTCGGGGCCGTGGAGGAGGCTCAGAGGGTTGTGGCCGGTCAGGTGCAATTGCCGTCTGGCTACTATGTCACCTGGGGAGGGCAATTCGAAAATCAGCAACGGGCCATGGCTCGATTGGCGATTGTGGTCCCGGCGGTCATTGGCCTGATTTTTCTGCTCTTATTTCTCACATTCGGAAATATCCGGCAGGCGGCGCTGATTCTCCTGGCGATCCCCTTTGCGATGGTCGGCGGACTTGTCGCCCTGCTGGTCGGGGGGCTCTATCTTTCGGTCCCGGCCTCTGTCGGTTTCATCGCGCTGTTCGGTGTCGCGGTGCTCAATGGCGTCGTGAAGATCGCCTATATCAATCAATTGCGACAACAGGGTCTCCCTTTGGATGAGGCGGTGGTGACCGGGATGGTTCTTCGGCTTCGTCCGATCTTGATGACGGCATTGGTAGCGGCTCTGGGACTGACGCCCCTGTTGCTGGCGACCGGACCTGGTTCCGAGATTCAACGTCCGCTGGCGACCGTTGTGATCGGTGGATTGATATCATCGACCCTGTTGACGTTGATCGTCTTGCCGGTGTTGTATCGATGGATCGAAGAACGTGTTGAGAAGCAGGCCCGGGGCGTCGTCCGTTCATAATGTCGGATAGGGCACGCTCATAGGAAACACACACTGAGGGTGATGGAGTTAACCATGTCGCTTCCTATTTCACTCGGGCTTTTTATCCTCGCCGGTTTGTGTGAAATCGGCGGCGGGTATTTAATATGGCTTGCGATCAGGGGGAACCAACATTGGCTGTATGCGGCAGCGGGTGCGTTGGTACTCAGCCTGTATGGAATTATTCCCACCCTGCAGCCGGCTCACTTCAGCCGTGTCTATGCGGCATACGGCGGCATGTTTATCGTGCTGTCCTTGCTCTGGGGATGGGGCATCGACGGAGTTCGTCCGGATCTCTATGATGCCATGGGTGCTTTGCTCTGTTTAGGTGGCATGTTCGTCATGATGTATGCCCCCAGGGCATGACCGTTCGCAAGGAGGGAGGAAGGTTCGATAAATTGACACCATCCAAGACTTCCTTAACGCCATAGCGAATTGTGAATGCTTGTACTCATACTGCATGATAAGCTGGCGCTCGATCTTTTGATGAATTCAGAACCGCGAGTGGGATAAAAGGCATATCGGTGCAACGAAGCCAGGAAAGTGTCATGCAAGCTGTGGTCTGTGGGATTCTTGTCGGTCTGGTGGTTCCTGGTTTAGGACTGGCTGGGACGCAGCAGATACCCACAGCGACTGTCCACGACTTGCAGGGGCAAGTCAAGGCGAGTGCCAATAAAGTGATTCCCGCGGTGGTCAGTATCGCCTCCACCGTTATGGTGCGCGATCAGTCGTTCAGCGACGAAGCGTTACCGTTCGGTCTGTTCAAAGAGCCTCCTACGCGCCGGCAGTACGGACAAGGGTCGGGAGTCATTGTGACGCCGGACGGCTATATCGTGACGAACAACCATGTGGTGGCGGACGCCGTCGATGTCGAAGTGATTTTGGCGGATCGTCGTCAATACAAAGGGAAGGTGGTGGCGACGGACCCGAAAACCGATGTGGCGGTGGTGAAGATCCATGCATCGAATCTTCCGACTGCGGCCTGGGGGGATTCGAGCCAACTGGCTGTCGGCGACTTTGTGCTCGCGATCGGGAATCCCTTGGGATTGAGCCGTACCGTTACGTTCGGCATTGTGAGTGCAGTCGGTCGGGCCGACGTTGGCGTCGCGGATTTTGAGGACTTCATCCAGACGGATGCACCAATTAACCCGGGTAATTCAGGCGGGGCCTTGATCAATATCCATGGTGAGCTGATCGGTATCAATACGGCGATCGCCAGTCCTACCGGCGGCAGTGTCGGCGTCGGGTTTGCCATTCCCAGCAATATGGCCCGTGCCGCCATGCAGAGTCTGATTAAGACGGGTCGTGTGGTGCGCGGCTTTCTGGGCGCCTCCACGCAGGATGTCAGCTCGCCACTCGGGAAGATCTTTCACCTCCCGGATGTCAAAGGCGCAATCGTGACAGACGTACATGCCAAGGGATCAGCTGAACGAGCCGGCCTGAAACGCGGCGATGTCGTGGTGCGCTTCGATGGGCGAGAGATTATGGACAGTGGCCAGTTACGGAACCTGGTGGCGCAAGCGCCGATCGGAAGCAAACATCGTGTGGATCTCATCAGGGAAGGCAAACAGTATCAGGCCGATTTGGTCATTCAGGAAGCGCCGCGTGAACGGCCAAAGAAAAGTCAGGCGGCGTCATCAACAGCCTCGACCGTGCACCCGTTGGCGGGGGTGGTCTTCGATGACGTGACGCCTCCCTTAGCTCGCCAGATGGATTTGCCGGTGAGTAACGGCGTGGTGGTGACGGATATCGAAGAGGGCAGCTTGGCCGAAGCCTCCGGTCTTCAGCCGGGTGACGTCGTGCTGGAACTGAACCGACAGCACATCAATAGCTTTGCGAATCTCCAACGCCTTGCCGAGCCTATCAAACCAACCGATCTAGCGCTCCTGCTCGTGAATCGCCAGGGCAACGTCATGTACGTCCCGATTCAGGGAGAATAAAGAGGCAGCTGGTTGGTAGAAAGCCAGAGTCCGCGAGATTTGAATCCCCCACAGAGCCAGAGCCTATAGTGCCTGATAGTACCTCATCGTTTTAATCTCAATCACTTACAGAGCAGTCAGAGGCAGGTGAAGAACCGATGAAATCACGTCGGAAAGGATAGTTCTGCCACAGTTTGGCCACACATAGCTTATGGGTCGGATTTGGATGAACGGAACGGCATATCTGCAATGCGTTCGACCCATGCATGCTTGAGAGGTGTGTTGTTGAAGGTGCTCCATGAAGTTTGGATCTGGCTAAATTCGGAAATGAACCAATCAAAATTATCTGCTGTTGGTCCTTTAAGGAGAATACTTGGGCGAGCTGGGCCGTCAATAGTTTGTATGGCATGACTCTCGAATAGCAGCCAGACAAAATCGATTGATGTATGCACAGAGCCATCAGTTCGCTGTCGGGTCAGTAGTTCACTCACTCTATATACAACCGCGTTTGGGTCCAACACATCGATGTTCTCGTTTAGAAGCACAAGCAAGCCTGCAGGCTGGGAAAGGTTGAAGATCTCTTCGGTATCAGAAATCTGAGTTTCTGCACTTCGAACCGCATCCTCTATTGATCGGGAGATATTGCGGTAGATTCGCTGATTGATCTGATCGCCGTCAGGCAAATATTGAAGAACCTTGGAGAGTTCAAGCTGGCCATAGAATATTGGGAAATCAGGGCGGTCTCGGTGTTGTGACAGCGTAGTTTCTATCTTCGGCGACGGATCAACTTTGAGAGTCTTCAGTTCTATGACTATTTTTCGATTGGCCAAAAGGTAATCCGCTCGCTGCTTGTGCTCGAATGAACCTGGTGAGAGTAAGGTGTCAATGGATTCGACACCATGGATGGATGACATGAATTGCTTGAATCGATTCTCCAACGTCACGAGTGGCTCCAAAGGTGTGCGTAGAGGGAGTGTATGCGCTCACAAATGGCGTGGTCAATTCAGTGAATTGCAGATTCGCAGCCCTCATTTAATTGTTTGTTTCAGTAGGGGAATGAAATAGCCTGTGACTAACGTGTGGCTGTGTCTTCTCCTTCACCACTCCAAAAATTAGAGAGGAAGCAGCCGAACCTCAAAGGTCTAATCGGTGAACCAGACGAGCGCGATGGCGATGACAGCCAGTGAACTGTCGGTGAGGACCAAGCGTGGATATGGCCATGAACGGCCCAGCAGCTGCCTTTACCGCACGACGCAGGATCGTTGGATGGATTGTTCACGAGTCCGGAACCATTTCATTGGATTGGTGGGCCCATGAGATGCTCATTGAAGCCGATGTAGAGTCGGTACACACCGTCTCCTCGCGACCATTCACGCATCGAGCTGTCCACAACAATAACGTACGTGCCGGGCGCGAGCTCCCCTGGAAACAGTGCCGTCACGCCTGCCCGGTGCGCGTGTCCTGTTTTCACCGTCGTTCCGTCGGTGCCTAGAAGATAAAGAGCCGGCTGCCACGGGGCGCGGACGAGGCCGACCTTTCCGGACCAAAAGGCAACATTCGCCGCGACCGCGATCTCCATCCATGTGGGCTTCGCCAAGGTAAAGGTAAAGAACTGGTCCGGTCCATCCAAACCGTGTGGGACACCGAACTCGTTTCGTTGTTCCACAAGACGGCCGGTGAGCACCTCACTCTCAGTCACGCGGTCAGCAGCGGCGAGACTGCTGCCGCCACGAAGCGGCCCCTGGACCGACTCCGTTCCGCAGGCGGCCCATGTCCGTGTTCGGTCATGTCGGCTTGAGACTTGGCACATCGCTTCATGGGCCTGACAGTTCCTCGCCTCGTCGCCGAAACGGGTCACGTGCGCGTAACCGAATCGAGGGACATGTGGGGCGACAACGGTTTGAGACGTTCCCTCAGATAACGGCACATCGTCCATGTGCAGAGTCGTGGCTCCGGAGAGGAGACAATTGGTGAGCGCGGTGAATTGCGCCTGTCGCTCGAGATCCGCCCATGGACAGTCGTCCGGATGGGATACGCAAGTTTGGCCGGATTGGTATTCGACGAGATGAAGCATCGGCTTCGGCCTGATTTCGCACCCAAACATCAGACACGCCAGAACACATAAGACACCCAACTCCACGCGCCGCTGCCGCTCATTTTGTGCGCAAGTCGAATTGGTCAGGCCATCATTCTCACATGTCATTGGAAACCCTCACGTTGATGGGCCGGTGTTATCCGGCACAGGAGTGACTCTTGCCATGTAGTCCAGATGCACCGAGAGCGTCGTGAAGTAGTGCAGCATGCTGCGAACAATGTCGAAGTGGTCGGACAGCAGATCAAAGAACTCTTCACGTCCGATCGCAAGCGCCATCGTAGGACCGCACGCGGTCGCCGTCATTTTTCTCAATCCGTTTTCGTACAGATCGCCCCACCCGAATGCTTCCTTCTCCTTGATCACGATCTCATGCGAGTCGATGCGTAGCGACACCGTTCCTTCCACCATGATGTACACCGCATCAATTCGGTCACCCTCCGTGAAAATGAGGTCACCTTTCTCGAAGCGGACCTCGCGAGCCAGGGCGGCAATATTGACGAGATGCTCAATCTCCGTATGGAGAAACATTTTGACCCCCTGCAACAGCAATACTTTCTCAATTGTGGTGAGCATCAGTCTCCTGTTGAACAAGAGGCGAGGCCTCTACGCCTAGCCGTTTCAACGCCAGGACGGCCGCATCTCTGACCAATGGGTCAGGGTCGTCGGTGGCTTTTTGTACATCCGAGATCAGAGCGGTACAGTTCCACTCTCCCGCTGAGAAGAGCGCACAGGCCTTCAGCCAGGGATCCGGTCGCCGGATCAACCAAGACAGCACGTCCTCGCGCGAAGACCATTCAAGGGCAAACAACCGCCGGCCGACCTCCACGATTTGGTCCGACGGCCATTGATCAATGACGGGAATCAGGTAGGGCTTCAAGTCTGGTGGAAGCAGGTTATCCATGAATTCTACGGCAAGGGCTCGAAGCCGTGGTTGATCGACGATGAGTCCGGTATACGCATCGTAGACATCCCGAATAGGCAATCGTAGAGCCAGCAGACGAAACACCATTTCAAAGTGGAACTCTTGCCGTTCGCGTAGAGTTCGTCGGAACAGTTCTGCCCCTTGACCGACGTCGTCAATCCATGGATGCCAGAGCAGCAGCAGTACTTCATACTGGTGCCGGATCTCCGTCCTCAGCTGGGTGTCAATTCTTGTCGGGTCAAGCGTCAAATCAGAGTTCACCCATCGAATCTTGTTCAGGGCCCTTAACACATCGTACCGAAGCCATCGATCCTCGTGATGAAGATTGCGCAGGAGGATGAGACTCGCGACCTCTCCTCCTATCTCGGCGATGATCGATGGCAAGCGTCGACGGACTGCGATGGGTTCCTGAGGGTCGATGAGTACGTCAGCCATGTTCCCCAGAATCTTGTCCCCGTACCGAAGCAGTGCGCTTTTCGCTTCTCCCCGGGTGTTTCGCCTGGCCAGAAGGCTCGCAAGCAACGGCACAAGTTCTCGTCGTTGGAGCAGGCCAGCAGCCTTCGCGGCAAGATTGGCCACCTCGTCGTCGTCATCCTGGATGAGCGGAATAACCACTTCGGACCTGATGGCGTCCGGACGGATCCAGCGGAGAGCTTTGGCCGCCTCCCGGCGTCGCTCTCTGCCGTGAGGGCCACGGTCGCAGACAATCACGCTAAACAGCTGCTCTCCCTTTGCACGAAGATCTGATGTCGAACCGTTCAGTGCGGCGACCATCGCGACGGTCGAAATGCGTGGATCGTCGGTTGCCATCCATTCGTCCAGGCATGCATCCGACTCCTTGCTATGCAGACGAATGAACCGCATTGCATCGGCTCGAATCCCCATATCGGCATCGTTCATGCTCGCGTTCAGCACAGGCACAAGCGCGCGATCGTTGGTGTCTATGAGGAGATGGAGGGCGGCGGCTCGGACTGTAACGGATGGGTGACTGAGCAAGGCTTTCAAGGCCTGCAGATAAGGACGAATGTTCGCTTGTTCGAGAAACTTCAGGATGTAGAGGATGAGTGCATCCTTCTTTGAGTCGCGGAGCGTTTGGGTCAAGAGTGTCACGGTGTGTGGGTCGGAAAGATTGAAAATCGGCGACGTTAAATCCAGCTGCCTCTGCTCCAACGCATGGCGCAAGGAACGGACGTACTGCGTTCGGCTGGCCACAGCCAATGGAATCCACAAGCCGATCAGTCCGATGGTCAGGAAGCTGATCTGTGCCGTGGACAGCGAGAGCGTACCGGTGGCAATGAGAAGGAGAAGCCCTCCCACTCCTCCCGCGACTCGCTCAGCGGTAGGATCAATCAAGGGTTTCGTGGCAGCTTTCATCGCGTTTGGCAACGGCAAATACAGGAGCTCCAGCCCGGATTTATTGATGGAATATCGAAGGGTCCCCTCAAGAAGCTTTGCGATGACCACCGATTTGAGCCCCGGGGCTACGGCAATGGCAAGAGACCCAAGAAGTAAGCCGACCGGGAGGCACAGCAACGCCATACCCAGTCCCAATGTGCTGAGGATCCGCCCAGTGAAGAAGACCTGCGAGATGAACGAGGTCGCGCTGACCAAGGCCGAGAAGATTCCCATGAAGCCGGTCAAGGCGTCAGTGGACGGAAATGACTCCTTGGCAATGACCTTGAATTGATAATCGACCAGCAGCACGACGATCTCAGCGATGCCGATGAGTCCGGCGATCATAAGCAGTTGAGGGGTCGACCGGATGGTGGCGAGAATCGGGACTGAAGATGGAACCGGCGCTCCGGCGGGATCCGATGCGGTCACTGAATCGGAACGACCATCTACTGACTCGGTCGAGCGGCTGATGATCCATGCTAAACCGCTGCACAAGAGATACCCTCCTGCAGCGATGCCCAACAAGCTTTCGGTGCCGATCCACAGTGCGACTTTCGCCGTGATCACTCCTCCGACCAAGCCTCCCAGAATGGCTCCTGCGCCGACCAGACCGAAGAGCCGTTTTGCTTCCCTTGTATTGAAGACGCAATTCGCAAGGAGCCAATATTGCGACAGAGTCAGAAGGCCGATGACACCGGCCCAGATGTAGAGGACATAGAAGAGCCAGGGCCAACCAGACTGGAAGAGCCACCAGAAAATGAGGAGATTGGATACGACGAGAAGCAGTGTCCCCTGAAGCAGAACAGACAAGCCGACGCGTGCCGAAAGCTTGGCATGCCCCCACGCCACGATTCCGACGATGACGGCGACCAGCATATAGACATACGGCAACTGTTCGGGACCGAGCTTCACCAGAAAGAGCGAATCACGTACCGCCTTAATGATCACATACGACAGGATGAGAAGAAAAATATAGGCGAACATCAGGCCGGTTTTCCGATATTCACCGCCTCTGATGTCGAGGGATCGTTCGATCAGATGTCTGATGTCCATGGTCGCTCTCTTCGTCGTAACGGCTAGGACCGATAGTCAAGACCTGCCAGGCTCAGCTGCTTGGTCAGGTGGTCCGCACGAATGAAGACCTCGGCGGCGTTGCTCCAGTGCACCCCTCCGTCATAGCTGGTCTGGATTGTGATGGAGGCAATGAAATCGGCCGTGCCGTGAGAGGATGCCGCGTGTTCCCCTGCGTTATTGACCAATCGGTTGAGGGGAATCACTGGCGCGTCCGCGAGCCCCTTGATGACGTCCCGATCACTCGGTGGCCTAATGGAATACCGGTATGTTGCATGGGATGATGGCGCATAGCCGCGCGTGAGCGCCAGATTCTCGAACGACAGCGCCGGCTCTCCGGATGCCGTCTTGACCAGCCTGAAGCCATCGAGCGGGTTGACGAGGTTGAAATAGTAGCGACCGATCTTGTCTCGACGGGCTTTCAACACCTCCGCCACATATCGCTCCGCAGCGGGATCGGTGAAGTGTCCAGTCCGCACGATGGTCTCGATATCCTCATCGGTGAATGACGTCACGATCTTGGCTCCCCAATAGGCATCGCGCACCGTCGTCCGGAGGAACGCGGGATTCGGATAGGTCGGCCGCCAGCGCTCCGGATCGAAATACTCCGATTCAAAATACCCGACGGAGGGAAACTCCATCTTGAGAGGAATTTCCCATGGTCTCACATAAAATCCGCCCGCGGTGATGGACCGGCCACTGGTTGTAAAGTCGAGGAAGTATTCGTTGCCGAACCGGGGGAGCTGTGGATCGGCGTTGTCGGCTCCGAGCGTGGAGGAGAAATCGATCAGATAATGCGTCAGATACTTCGCCTCCGGATCGTACATGTCGAGGGCATTTGGGGCCTTCGTGTCGGTATGATTTAAGAACGCGGCAATCACCCGAAAACCTCGTAACTCCCGCCGGTTTTCATGGCGAATCCGGTCATTGGGATCGTCATGTCGTTGTCCGGCGTAGAGAAACGGTCCCTTGGGGATGCCGGGTAAAAACTTGCTGGCCATGGCTCGAATTGTTCCGTCAGGTCGATGTGGGACACGCTCCAAGAGTGCGGTGATATCTTCCTGTGTCATCGCACGCGGGATATGGTACTGACCACGGATCGTGGCCTTCTCTCCGATCGTGATACGCGCAGGGTCGACATCGACCAAATAGTGCTCCGGCACGTTGTACCCCGCAGCATACAAAAACCGTGATGAGATGACTTCTGAAGCCGTCGTCATTTCTGGATTCAATGGCGGGTCAAACTTGAGCAGATACATGTCGCGCTTTTGGTCGCGAACGACGAAGCCCGGCGTGGTCCCTAAACTCTCTTTCCCCCTGATCGCTTCCAAGGGGCCGCTCAGGTCAGGCCGTCCGTGGTCTTGGGTGGGACCGTTCGCGAGATGTTCTTGCGAGAGGCGGGCGACCGCGTGTCGATTCGTGAACCATGTCGAATCGGGCGCTTCATCGAAGGCATTGATGTTCTGAGATTCGAGTGGGTCAGCGAGGCCAAGCCATGTCCCGATCGTTCGGGAAGAAGAACCGAGATTGAACAACTGCCTGATCCGATAGAAGACCATCTTGTCCGCCCCGTCCCACATCGTCCATTGCCCCTCGATCTCTTCTTTCGGCTCCGGTATGGGTCGCCGATCGTCGACCTTCCAGAGGATCGGTCGTTGCGTGGCCGGTGTGCTGTAGCAGCTTGTGATGCTGAGAATGCACAGGGCCGCGCTCCAACAGGTGAAGGAACGGACGAATCGCGCCGCGTGTTTCGGGTCGACTTGGAGTCGCGTCATCGTCTGTTCTCCTCAAAACCCGAGCGTGGCCGCTCTCCGTCTGGTGAACTCTAGATTGCCACGGATCAGCATCAGCACGCCGTCTTCGCTCACGGCGGCTTGAATCCGAAAGCCGAACTTGTCATCGGACACGAATCGGAGTCCCCCGCCGGCGGAGTAGCGAAATTGCTTCAGGCTGATATTCTCGTAGCTGTGGAAGACCTGTCCTTCGTCAAAAAAGAGACTTCCCTCTACGTCCTGCCACACAGGAAACCGCCATTCGATATTGAAGAGCAGGGCACCTTGATCCTGCCAGCGTCCTCGGTCGAATCCGCGCAGGCCATTGTTCAGGTCCAAGAGGTTCAGCTCGTAGAAGGGAATCGCGCCCCCTCCCACCCCATCCTGTTTCGAGACGTAGGCGCGCAGCAGCAACACTCGGTCACCGCGAAAGACAGGAATGTATCGCTGAATTTCCACTCGATAACCGAGATAGCGGAACTGATTGCGATCGACTTGATCGGTATAGGTAAACGCAGTTTCCGCAAACCAGCCGACGGTGGGGCGAAAGGAATTATCCCGTGAATCGTACCGGAGGCTCGGTTCGACGGCGAGTGCGGTCATGGACCTGGCGCTGTTTGTCACGAAGGTAGGTGTTTCCAGAAAATGATCCGACGGCTTGGCATCGGCGATGATGAGACGCCCCGTGAGGGCCGCGCTCCAATGGCCGAATAACTTCCGCTCTAAGGTGGTATCCCAGGTCAGTTGGTTCAGCTTGAAATTCGCTCGATCCTCTTCACGCGCACGATTTCCGTTGCGATAAAAATGGCCCTCATCGAAATCCAGCCAGAATCCGCTTGTTTCAAAGCTCCACTGAGAACCGAACAGGGAAGCATCTCGGTAAAACACTTCTCCTACCTGATTGCCTCGCGCGGCGAAGAGATAGGAGGCTCGGGCTTCTTTCCCACGTTGGAGAAAATTGTTGTCGAACGCGGTCAACCCGATACCGCTGCTGAGCGTTCCGCCGATGGCGAACCGGGGATAGACCCCGCGGGTCCGCGCATCGTTCAGGAACAAGTCCAAGGCGCGGTTCATGACATCATGTTTTTCATAGGCGATGATGAGTTTCTTAAACGGATAGGCCAGCCCCGCCCAGACATATTCCGGTGCGGCCAGAAGCTTGTACGGCCACGTGTTCTCCACATCCTCCTGTCCGGTCTTCTCCAGTTCGCCGTGAGGGACGGTCTGATTCATTCGAAATTCTGGGCCGGGACCAATCGAATCCTCAGTCTGTTGTACGTCGGGTGATCGAAGTCGCGAAAGATTCAGCTCTTCAGGAGGTTGTTGCGGAGCGACATCTTGCCGGGCATGGGTGGATTCCACTTGCTGGCTGGGCTGGTGCAGCCCTGCGACATCTGTCGGTCGAGTCACACAAGCCGGCAGTTGAATCACTGTCAGGACCAGCAGGCTCCAGAGAATGACGGAGGTAACGTCGCGCTTGTGGGGTTGTCGTCTTGTGATCATCTCCTTATTTCCCCTGCAGAGCCTCTTCGGTCGCTGCTCCTGGTTCGGCGCATGTCTCAATTAGAATCGAAGCTGAACCGTGAGGCCCAACCCTCCTCTTGCATCCGGCACATAGGGGAACACATTCCATGTTCTGACCGAATCAGACTGGCTGTGACGCCAGCTCAGGGCTTTCCCGATCACGAATCCAAGTGCCGCGCCGGCAAAGACATCCGACGAGAAGTGTTCATTCTCATAAATTCGTGCGAGTGAAATCAACGTGGCTCCCGTATACGCCAGGAAGGGGATCGGTTGCGGATACGCGTCCGCGAATACTGCCGCCATGGCAAAGCTCCTGGCCGCGTGGCTTGATGGGAACGATTTGTCGAACCCGTGGAAGGGGTCGAATGAATGAGTGCCGTCCTCGTCGTTAGGCCGTGCTCGGCCCACGGCGAACTTGGTCAATCCCGAAATTCCTTCCACAAACAATTGAGATTCTAGACTCACAAGCGCTGTCTTGAGCAGCTTGTTCCCTTCGTCATGTTCCCGAAACAGCCATCCCACTCCGATCAATGCCACGTTTGCTCCCAAGACGGTCTGGGCATCTCCAACTGTATTCAAGGTGTCCGCGATGTGATGCCCAGTCTCGGTTCGGTTTTCTTGAAACGCGCGCTGAATGGGTTTATCCGCCACCATGAGTCCAGCGATCATGGCGCCGACACCTCCGGCAATCAGCGCACTCTTTCCATCCATCCGGAGGGGAGAGGTTAAGAGATAGGTGGCATCGCCGATGACTGTCTCACCGGCGGCACGCACTTCCTGGAGCAAGGTAGGCTGTGCATTCGTCGATTCCCAAGGTGTTACAGCCCCAGAGAGCTCTTCGCGTTTTTCAGACGATGGTGCGCAAGGCCCAATCAATTCCGGAGGACAAGCCCCGGCGATGAAGGGATAGGGCAGTATCATCGTCACAATAAGCAGCGTATGAAAAAGGAATCTCAAGACTGTTTCTCATCTTAAGTCTGATCGCGAACGGTGCAATGAGATCGGCTACCTCGTTACCCATGGCGACCAGATGGCGGTGTTTGGAAGTTTCTTGATCATGCTCCTGACTTGCTCGGATGTCTGCATACGATCACGGGCAGCACTGCCTGGTTTCCTGCCTGTGCTGGTGGATGTACAGGCACAATAGCCCACATCAGAAACATCGATCAAGACTGAGCGCACAGGTTCGATTGCGCCGGTATCCGACGGCGACGCCATTGTCGCGACGACATGCCTGTCGTCATGGCATCCCATGGTTCTGTTGGACGAGCGTGAGTCTTTCTTGAATTGTGTTAGAGCGGAAACAGTTGAAGATCGAACGCGCGTTCGGTGAACCAGACGAGCGCGATGGCGATGACCGCCAGTGAGCCGCCGGTCAGCACGAGTCGCGGATAGGACCACGAACGGCGGAGCAGATAGGCGAAAGGCAAGAAGGCGGCGACGATGGCGAGTTGGCCGAGTTCTACCCCGATGTTGAAGCTCACGAGGCTTAGTAACAGGGAGTCCTGAGGCAATCCAAGATCCGTGAGCACAGCCGCAAATCCAAACCCATGAATCAGGCCGAATCCGAAGGCCACCATCCAGCGACGGCTTGTCATCATTGGATAGAGATTCCCAAGCCCGGCCAGTACTACGGATGCGGCGATGGTTGATTCCACTAAGCGGGATGGGAGGCGGACAACATCGAGAGCGGCCAAACTGAGCGTGAGGGAATGAGCTACGGTAAAGGCGGTGACGATAGTGACGACATTCCAGCAGACTCCTTGAAACGCGCCAGCCGCCTGCCACTTACCTTCCGTACGGACTAAGACTGCCGGTAGCAACAGAGCAAGCAAGAACAGGACATGGTCGAATCCCAACCAGATATGCCAGATGCCCTCGTGGATGAATTGATGACTTTGGCTCCAGACTGAACGCTCTGCGAGCGCAAACTCCTGCACGGGTTGGCTTTGGCTGAAGATGGCGGTGCTGGTTTGTCCACCCTCTGTCAGGCGTAAGAGCCCCTTGTGCTGTGCATCGAGCTCGAAGAGCAGTCGGTAATCCGCATGGAGCCTTTGAATTGTCTGGCCACAATCGGCACGAAACCGCAGAACGGAATAGGCTCCGTCTGTGTGATCATCAATCAGTTGATCTTGTACCTCAGCCGAGCATGTTCCAATATCAGTGGACAGCGTGAGATGAGACAACGCGTAGGCGCTGATTTCATCATGTTTGCCTCGAACCTCTCCCCATGTGATTTGTCCGTCTCCATTGCTATCCAGTCCGATCGCATTATCCAGATCGCGTAGGGCAATGTCCCACTGACCAACTACATTGTTGTTCTGAATAGACAGCGAAAGATAGCTGTCGCTGGGCTTATGGGCCCAGGCAGGAACGGTCAAAAACAGAAAGACGATGATCATCAAGACGGGCATTAGAATGATGTCTCCTGAATCTGCTTGGCGAGTTGTTGCAAGCGAAAATCTTCCACATGGTTCGTCTTCAGCCAATCGATTGCTGATTGGGCGGCTGCACGGTCTCTATTGGCTACGGCAGTTTCGAGGAGGATCCTGGCGTCGGCTGGTTCGCGCTGCACATTCCAATTGGCCTGGGCCAACAGTAGTGCCTGCTTAGCATCTTTGAGCAAAGCTAACGTGAAGCGTGCTTCTTCTCGGACATGGACCGAAGTGCCCCGCTCACGACTGGCGGCAAAGCGGGCGGCAAGCTCAGCAATATGGTGCGTGGATGAGGGTATGTCCAGTGCCTGTTCCGCGAGCGCGAGGCGGAGCAGGAGTCCATCGGCTCTTGTCTCCGAGCGGAGAAGTGAGACGACATCCCCATGACGGCCTTGATCCAGCAGAAAATCCGCGTAGGCGCCCAACAAATACTGATCCTTGATGCTTACCTTGAAAGCCTCTGCGAAATACTGCTCAGCGTCCCGTATTGATCCAATGCGTGCGCTTGTCTCTGCCAGGATGGTCGTAATCCAGATACGCTCGTGACCGATGAGCCTTTGATCCACAAGCATCGGTTGGATCAGTTCACGGGTTTTCTCTGATTGGCCTGTGACAGCTGCAATATCACTCAAACAACCAAGTAGTACATGAGTAGCAGCTAACCGCACGAGGCGTTGGCAAGCTCGGCGTGCGTCTTCGTAGCGGGCCTGGACTTGAAGGATCGCCGCTTTGGTCAGCCAGGCCTGGGCATTGGTCGGTTGCAAGGCCAACACCTGATCGAGATCGGCTAAGGCTTGGGCAAACTCATGGGCGTTCTGCCTGATCGTGGCACGTAAGAGAAGTGCCTCTGGTGGTGGAGTCTGGTCGTTCCACCAGGGACTGAGAACCGCTTGTGCTTGTCCGATAAAACGGGGATCGCCTTCTGAGCGACCTTGCTCAATATATCGAGTGGCTAGTTGGATGGCTGATGCAAGAGCGCGAGGATTCTCTCGAACATTCGTCCGCAACGTGGCGATTTCACGAGCGACAGAATCGGAAGCCTTGAAACTGAGTCGTTCCAAAACGTGGACATCGTCTGTTGGACGATAGGGTTCAGAGAACACTCTGTCGGCGAGGATCAGCATCAACCATCCAAGTACAGCGACCACAGTGAGCGTTCGAGACCACATCATGACGTTACTCTTGTGAATAGGTGATGGGGATACGCATGACGATCTGCTGTCGGTCCAATGTGCGATCGAGTTGTATGGGGAACGCTTGTTGCACCAGTGCCAGCGCTTCCTGGTCAATGCGGTCAAGGCCGGAACTTTTCACGACCAGCGAGTCCAAGAGTGTCCCTTCGCGTGATACTACGGCTTTAACCATGACCTTCATCGGTTCTGACTGACCGATGTAGGGGTGAGACAGACGCTTGAGTCCCTCGAGCCGTCGGAAGATCGCTTGTTGAAGCCAGCCGTAGTCGGGTCGTGCGGCGGACACAGTTTCAGAGGCCAATCCTTTAGCTATGAGTGGCATTGGTTGGGCTGGTTCCGTCTTTTGTACGACTGCATCATTCACAGTGGCGTCGGTAGTTTGTGCTGTCAGAGGTGCTGCCGTTGGTGAGCCAGCTGGTACATCAGTTGCCTGTAGAGGAGGATTGCTGACGTGTGGTTGGGTTGGCGTCGGCATATCCGAACGTAAAGCATTGGAAGATTTGACCGGCAACACAGACGATGAAGTGAGGGTTGGGTGAGATGTTGGTACAACCGATTCTGCAGTTGGCGCATTGCGTCTCGTGAATGGTGCTTCATGGCGGCTCGAACGAGCCGGTAGAGGCGCGCTCTTGGGTATGCTCACCAACATTGGTTTGGCAGCTTCAACTGATTGCGTTGGATCATTCGCTGTTCGTGGTGACTCAACAAGGGTGACATCCCAATGAAACGATTCCGTGGAAACGGCCGTCACCGACTGACGGAATAGGGGAAACAAGCTAAGCAGCAGAAGCCCATGAAGGGCGATTGAGCCGATCCACCCGTTTCTGAGTTGGAAATGCAATTCCGGAGTCGTTGTTCTCGACGTCACGACCGTACTCTCTGCTGATGCGGGTGCCGCGTATCTTCGAGGCACCCGCTTGGTGATGATTAGAATGCTTCCTTCGGATCGATATGCCGACGGTCTCGGCCGTCATGCGGTGTCGGGAGGAACGGGAATTCCATTGCGATTCCGTTCGGTGTCTTTTGATTCCCGACGGCTCCGATATTGAAATTCACACCGTCTCCGAGGTTCGGGACGGCCGGGTTGGTCAGGATACCGGCCACGACGCGGAGTGCCACATCGGTGACATCGTCGTTCGGCCGTCGTCCATTCGGCCAGCCGGCTTTATCCGGCATTGGGTTGCCGCTTGCATCATGCGCGAGGGGGCCTAGCCGTCGTTGCCCGCCGGCTGGAGTGGGTGAGACGTCCAGATCGACTCGTAAGAGGTCAGCAAGCGCTTCGTTCGTTTTGCCGGCTCCACAGACGGATGGCCCGTTGCTATAGCGCAGCAGGGCATTCACGAGGTCTTCGCGATTCGTCGTCGGAAAACCGGTGCCGAAGACCGTATTGAGGGCCGTGGCCAGTGCTGAGTTGCAGTAGAAGGAGACAAATTCATTCTCGTCTTCCGCATCCGTGGCATTCCATCTGTCCTTCATGTTCGTTGGGATGATCAACTCGTTCACGAGAGGATGACCCATTCGTGCGACTTGAACAAACCGTGAACTGCGGTCTCGGTCTCCATTTTTCTTCAAGACGCTGACTTTGGGGCGGCTCGTACTGGCATAGGCTCCAAGCACTTTGTTGCCGTTCGGGCCGATCAGTTCACTGATCGGAATCTCTAACGAAATGGTATTGACGTTAAAGCCGCTGAACGTATCAGCTGTACCTGCACTCGGTGCTCCAACGATGGTGGTATCGTTCGCATCGTCGCTATTGGACAGAATCGGCGAAATGTGGAGATTCAGTGTATCGAATGTGTCTCCCAGATCGATGTAGAAGGTTTCATCTCGCTGACCTGCGAAGACTCTCCCACCGTTTTTCAGCGGGTAGATACCCTTTTCGGCGAGATCTTCGTAGCTCGGCATCGTTCGCGGTCCGACATTCGATGGGACGGCGTACATGACACCTGTTCCGAGGTCCTTTGGTCGCTGACCGTAGCGGACTTCCGTGACGGTATAGCTCTGCTGCAAGAGTAGTCCTTCAGAACCGCTCCCACTGAGAGCCGTGATCGGCGGCAAGGCTACGTAAGAGAGGGGGAAGACGTTGCCGGGTTGACGAATCTCCGTCTTGAATCTGATTTGATACACGATGTTTGCGGCGATGTTGTTTTTATTGTTGTCGATGTGAATCTCATAGAGCACGTCATCGGCAAAGGTGAAGTAATTGGGGCCGGATCCCGGTTCCTGGCTAGGAATCACGTTCATGACCAGCACCGCGTTATCGGGGTGTTGCCAACTGCGGAAGAAATAGAAGTCCGTGATATCTGCCGCCGGATCGTTGGTAATCAACGGGGCTTCACGATGGCTTGCTGCCATGGCTGGCACTGCCGTACACATGGCCAATGCCATCACGAGTAGTGATCGAATGTGAGCGAACATGGTGTCCTCCTTGTAAGTCAATCCGTTTGGTGATCGAGTGAAATTACAGATCCAAGAGCGGAACAGGATCTGGTTCTGACTCTGCTTGACTCATCAACGTTGTTTCCTCAGGCGTCAGTACATCGGATTGCAGACCACGCTGTTCCTCCACGGATGCAGTAGGTCCGCTTGGCGTGAGAAGCGTTGGCGAGTTGTCGCTTCCGCTGCAAGCGGGCAAGAGTCCGGCAATGCAGATGGCACTGAGAAGCCAGAATATCGATTGTTTCATGGCGTGACTCTCCTCTCTTTCGTGAATGCTGCGATTAGGACTCAGTCCTTGTTGTCGTACCTGCCGGCGGTCTGTTCTTCACTACGAGGGGATTGTGAAATTGGATGTATGTGCGGGAGGAAGGTTTGGTTGTCGGGCTATGGGGGTGGTGCTATAGTCCGTTCACCGTTGAAGACACAGGGCAATCTTAGAATGAGCCATCCAATCTTCCCTGTCGCTCGTATAGTTTTATGGGGAAGACCATATGTCGACCATGACCATAGAACCGACTAAACTGGATCAAGACCATGAGTGGGCCCAACTTATTGCGCGCACCGCCCAGGGCGATCAGGCTGCGCTGGCCACGTTTTATGATCGTACAAGTCCACAGGTGTTTGGCTTTATCTGCAAAATTCTCAACAACCGAGAGGCTGCGGAGGAAGTCACCTTGGATGTCTACACGCAGGTATGGAGACAGGCTCATACGTATGATCAACGCAGAGGCGCGCCCGGGGCCTGGCTGATGACGGTGGCCAGAACAAGAGCCATCGACCGGTTGCGTGCCATGGCTACCGAATATGGGCGTATCGAATCATTGGATGCGGTTGAGTTGTTCGCCAGTCCTGACGAGACGCCGGAACAGAATGTGGAGGGCCAGGAACGCCGTCGATATGTTCAAGAGGCTTTGGCAGGGCTGACGGCGGAACAGCGGCAAGCTATCGCCTTGGCCTATTTTTATGGATTAAGCCAGAGCGAGATCGCCGAGAAGTTACACGTGCCTCTCGGTACTGTGAAGACACGAATGCGATCCGGCCTGATCAAATTGCGGGAGGCCCTCGCACCATACGAAGCGGGTTTACAGCTATGACCGAGACGAAGTTGCCGGAAGAACTGGAAGAGCAGGCGATGCTGTATGCTTTTGGAGTGATGGATCCGGAGGATCGTCTAGCATTTGAACTAAGACTCGAAGGTGAATCAACTCTCCTGCGGCAAACGACAGCAGCCTATCAAGCGATCATTCATGTTCTCAGTACGGTTGTGGTTTCTGTGACACCTCCCTCCACCCTTCGTGAGCGGCTGGTTCAGCAGGTTGCGAAAGACGCCGCCCGGGAAGTCGAACACTTCGAGCTGGCTGCCAACACCGTGGCTTTAGGATCGACCCCGGTTAAACCTCAGGACTTAGTACGGGAGCGACTCCTTTCTCGAATCCAAGCGCATTCGGCTGTCCGACTTGCTGTCAATGAGTCGTTACCCGTTTTTAGAGATATCGCGAGTCAGACGAGCGACGAACGGGTGAGTGAAGAGAGGATGAGCGTTTCGCACGGTGCGACCTCCCTCTCGATGTGGCTGTATTCTTGCTGGGCAGCCGGTTCGAACTTTCTGAAGACGCTTCTGATTTGTTCCATGATTCCTCGACCGTCGTCGAATGGGCTCACCTTCGTCAAGGCGTCGGAAGGAACCTGGCGGGGAATTGCCCAGGGGGTGACAGCCAAATTGCTCGCGTTCGATCCGGTTTCCCGCAGGACCACGACACTCCTTCGTTTTCTCCCCGGCACCAGCTATGCCCCGCATCGTCATACTGCGGTCGAGGAACTCTATGTGCTAGAAGGCGGGTGTTCCATTGCCGGTCGTGAGATGGCGGTCGGTGATTATCACCGGGCCGAAGCCGGGACGGTGCATCACGATACTTCGACTGAGGAAGGGTGCTTGTTACTTGTCATTTCCTCTCCTCAGAACGAATTGCTCAGATAAGGGTCGGACAGACGATCTTCGTGCGGTCGCAAATCCGTTTTCACTACAGCTTCGTAGAACGGGATAGATCTAAAAAAGCCGATTGCTCTTTGTCTTCACTAGTGCTATGAAGTAGAAAATCGTGCTACTGTCGAGAGGGAGGTGGGTGGTGAAAAAGCTGGTTCGTTTTGGCGTCTCACTGGATCACCACTTGCTGGACGCATTCGATAAGCATATAGAGCGGCGCAAGTACACCAATCGCTCGGAAGCCTTACGCGATTTGATTCGTGACAACCTTGTCGGTCGGGAGTGGGATGAGAACAAAGAAACTGTGGGGACGATCACGTTTGTCTACGACCATCACGTACGAGACCTGACGAGTAAGTTGACGGATATTCAGCATGACTCCCATGGTCAAATCCTCTCAGGGATGCACGTGCATCTCGACCATGACCATTGCCTTGAAGTGCTGGTCGTGAGAGGTAAGGGTTCGGACATTCGTAAGGTGGCGGATGCATTGGTTAGTGTAAAAGGTGTAAAGCACGGAAAGTTGACGATGACGACCACCGGAAAGGATCTAGACTAAACCATGCGGGTCTGTGTGATCGATGGTCGAGGTGGGGGGTTGGGTTCTCGGTTAGTGGCGGGATTACGGGACTCTTTGGGTGTCACATGCCAAATTCTGGGGTTGGGAACCAACCTTGCGGCAGCAGAGGCCATGCGGGAGGCCGGGGCTGAACAGGTTGCATCCGGGGTTGAGGCCATCTCTAAGACAGTGCCGACGGTGGATGTCATCGTGGCCTCGTTAAACATGGTCTTGCCCGGTGCCATGTTGGGTGAAGTGACTTCTGAGGTCTCGAAAACGATTCTTGAGGCAAAGGCCAAGAAGGTGCTGTTGCCGCTGAATCGAGTCCAAATAGAAATCGTGGGGACCGAAGGCCGCACAATGGATGTGCTGATTGACGAGTGCCTCTCTCGCGTCCGTGTCGCCGTACAGGCGACCGGCCAAGCATAACAACATTCCTATCCGTTTAAAGTTGCGAGACCACGAGGGTCTACGCCGGTCGATGAGTCGACTGTGTAGGGACTATCGTGGGCGTCTCATCCGTCCACCGCATGCACGATAAGGAGCTGTGGAGATGGCACGCGCCCTAATATATGTGCTTGCTCTTGCAATGGTTCTCAGCTCGTGGGGAGTTGCTAGGGGGCATGACCCAGATGAACCTGAACTGGAAGTTCCTGAGATTGCTGTCATTGGCGAAAAGCCGGTCGCGGCTTCTTCTCAGCAATTCATTCCCGATAAGGAGATCATCCTACAGCCTCAGGGCCGCCCGGCCCAGGTACTCCGTCTGATTCCAGGGTTCGTGGCCGTGGAACATTCCGGCGGCGCGGGAAAGGCTGATCAGTACTTCCTCAGAGGCTTCGATGCGGATCATGGGACAGACGTTGGCTTCTTCCTTGATGGCATGCCGATCAATCTCCGCTCACATGCGCATGGGCAAGGCTACACGGATCTGAACTTCATCATCCCAGAGACCATCGAAGGAGTCGATGTGCACAAGGGTTCGTATTTGCCGGAGTATGGTGATTTCGTGACGGCTGGGGCGGTGAACTTTCGGACGCGGGATATGGTGAAGGAGGGCGTCATTCAAGGAGCAGGTGGGGAATATAGCACGCAGCGGTACCTCCTGATGCTTTCGCCTACCAAAGATCGTGTACGCACGTTGTTCGCCGCCGAGGGGTTCTATACGAATGGTCCGTACCAGAACAGTAATCAGTATCATCGGGCCAATGTGTTCGGTAAAGCCACCACCAGTCTGACTGGGCGAGATGAGCTTAGTGTGCAAGGCACCTTCTTGCAGTCTAGATGGGACGGTTCCGGCGAGATTCCGTTCCGTGCCGCCAGTACAGGGCTCCTGGACCGGTTCGGTTCCATCAATCCGTATGAAGGAGGGAACACGCTTCGGACCACCGGCCAACTCAATTATCATTACGATACGACGACGGGCGGTCAAGTTTTTGCGAATGCCTACGGGCAGTATTATCGACTGGATCTGTTCACGGACTTCACGTTTTTTCTCAATGATCCTGTGAATGGTGACGGCTTTGCGCAATACGATCGCCGGGTCATCTATGGCGGCGATATCGGATACAAACAGCGAGTCAACATTCTGGGCGTGCCGGCGATCGGGACTGTGGGGTTTCAGACAAGAGTCGATGACGTGCATACGAAATTGGGAGCACAAACCCTCCGGGCTCCGACCGGCATTACGATCGACAGTGATGCTCGCAGCGTGTCCTATTCTCCCTTCGTGAAGGGGGAAATCCAGCCGTTTCAATGGCTGAGGTTCTCCGGTGGCGTGCGGGGTGAGTTCTTCACATTTAACGTCGGCAACCGTTGTGCTACCTGTGCTGAGCAACCGAACGGACGCAACGGTTCCGGGATCGTTCTCCCTAAAATGAGCATGATTCTTGGGCCCTGGGCCGGGACTGAATTCTTCGTCAACTACGGCGAAGGGTTTCACAGCAATGATGCTCGATCAGCTGTGTCGATGGGGGCGGCACCGCTTGCCAGGTCCCAAAACTATGAGGTGGGTCTCCGATCCAGACCTTGGGGTCCGGAAGGTCTCGAGTTGATCGCCACGGTCTGGCGACTGGATCTCAAGTCGGAACTCGTCCTAATTGGAGATGAAGGGACGACGGAAATTCGTGGAGCGACAAGGCGGCAGGGAGTTGAAGTTGCAGCCAGAGGGAAAGTGTGGGGACCGCTCTACGTCAACGGCAGCTTCACCTGGACGCACGCAGAGTTTCGGAACGGAGACGCCATTCCATTGGCGCCCGAATACACTGCCTACGGTGCGGCCATTCTTCAATGGCCGGAGGGCTTGACCACGCAGCTGCAAGCGACCTATCTTGGCGTTCGGCCTCTCATCGAAGATCGGAGTATCAAATCTCCCTCGTGGATCACCTTCGACCTATCGCAACGGTATCGCATTCCGGTTAAATTGCCGCACGGGCGACTTGAGGCGTTTCTCTTCGTCCAAAACCTGTTCGATACAAAGTGGGAACAGGCGATTTTTGCATTCGATTCCCGCTTGCGAAACGAGCCGGTAGGTGTGACGGATATCCATTTCGTGCCGGGCAATCCACGAACGGTGATGGGAGGTCTGGCCTGGTACTTTTAATCAACTGCTGAAAACGACTTCCAATGGTGTTCCCGGCTACGTAGCTTCTCAACATAATTGGAATGTACATCAATCAAGGTGATTGCCTGTTCGCGCTTGATTCACGCGAGCGGTTCAAGCAAAGCTTGGTATGTACCCCTCGAGTCTTTGTCGTCCCGAGGCCTTGTTGAAAATGCGTTTGAGCAGTCGCTGAGAATCATGACGCTAAAACGAATGATACTTTCTCAATCCTATTTCAATCGCCCCACTCTCATGGTGGCTCGTTCATTAGTCGGCAAGTACGTGATACGCCGGAATGGGAAGGGAACGATTGCCGGGAAAATCATTGAGGTGGAGGCCTATATCGGGGCAGAGGACAAGGCCTGTCATGCCTCGAAAGGTCGGACGGCTAGGACAGAAGTCCTGTTTGGTCCTTCGGGGATGTCGTATGTCTATTTGATTTACGGTATGTACCACATGCTGAATGTCGTGACGGAGCGGGCAGAATTTCCTGCCGCCGTGTTGATCCGTGCCATTGAAGTGGATGGCGAATTGATAGACGGTCCGGGAAAGCTCTGTCGCGAACTGGACATCGACCGGTCATTGCATAAAGTCGATCTGACCCAGGGGCAATCTATCTGGTTTGAAGATCGAGGGGAAAAGGTTGCCAGAAAAAAGATCGGAACGTTTCCACGAATCGGTGTGGACTACGCGGGGCTGTGGGCGAAAAAACCTTGGCGGTTCCGATTAATTGATGAAGACGGGTGCACGAGCAGTAGCCGTAGGACACATAAAGCAAAGGGAAGGTTCCCCTAAAGAACTTCCCCTTGCTTATCTCATCGTTCAACAAACCGGTTAGTCGATTTTGCGGTCGCCGGTGATTTTGGTGGCGGAGGTCACCGGTGGGGCGATCGTGATCTGCGGCCCCTCCACATGTGGAAGTCTACCAGCCCCCTGTCCTTCGGTGATTCGTGCGTTGTCGGTTTTTGTCAGCTTCTGCTCGGCGTTCTTTACTGAGTCCGCGGATTTCAACAGCGAAGAGGTCCCATGGGCATCCAATTGTCCAGGATCATTTGCAGTCGGCTGGCCTGTGACCGGGCTGCCTGAGTTCTTCATCGGATAGCCTTCATGCTTGGGTAGCAGTGCTGGGTTAGCTGAAGCCATGGAAAGACCGAACAGAACTACGGAGGCTGTGGCAACTACAGCAGTGATAAGTTTCATACTCGTTCTCCATTTGAGATAGAAGAGTGAATGAGGATCACAACACGACGGCGTAGCTTCGTTACACAACGGCACCGGTCGAATCATAGCGATCGGTAGCCGTTTCTGTCAAACACGCAAATCCTCCCAGAGCCTTCCAAGGTGCGTCGAGATGAATAGACTCGAGTCAACCTGGACGGCGGGGAGGTCGCCGACCTCGTCCACGGTGGCGGAACGCTGGTCCTCGGCTGACGCCAGGCAGACGGATGGTCACGGTGGTGCCTTCATCGGTCATACTCCCGATCGCAATCGTCCCATGGTGTTCCTCGATGATTTTCTTGACGCTGGGCAGTCCCAACCCGATACCCGACTGTTTCGTCGTGAAAAACGGCTCGAAGACTTTATCCACGATTTCAGTGGGGATCGGCACCCCGTTGTTCTTAATCAGAATCTGCACTTCAAATCCGCGCCCGGCTCGATGTTGTGTGACGGCGATGGCGAGATGACCACCGGGAGACATGGCTTCACAGGCGTTCCGGAAAATGCTCAAGAAGGCTTGCTGGAGCTTTGCTTCATCACCACGCACTGGAGCGATGATATTGGCATAGTCTTTCGTGACTTGAATGCGGGTTGCTTCAAGATCGGTCCCGACCACCACCAACGCGCTTTCAAGTACTTCAGGAATTCGGCAGAGATGCCGGTTCAACTCAAGCGGCTTGGCAAAATCGAGGATTTCGTTGAGGATCGCCTCGATCCGGATCAAGTCGCGCATGGCGTTTTCCACCCGTGTCTGAGGATCAAAATCAAGAATCCCCTCACCGGTCACTTCTTCCAATTGCGATCGAATAGAGGCCAGGGGTTCACGGACCTCCGTCGCCAAGAATGCGCTGAACTCCCCGATTGCCGCTTGGCGTTCTTGCTTTCTGATACTCGGCTCGGAAGGGATTGACGAAACGGCCTGAGGACTTGGTGCCCCAATCTCAGTGGGTGGAACCGGCGCAGGCGCTTGGGGCGCCGGTGTTTGTAAGAGATCGGCAAGTTTCACGATCGTGGGTTCCAGCGTGCGAGCATCGGTCGTTTGATAGCGCTCAGGATCCTTGGCTCCCAGCGTCAGCGTGCCGCCCACTTGCCCTTTGACGAAAAACGGAATGACGAGGGATGACTGAAACCTATCCTTATACAGATGTTTATGATCGAGGAACCGTCCCTGGGTCGAGGCCAGATCATGATCCACACGTGGTTTCCGATGGCGCACGGCCCATCCGGCGGCGGAACTATCCAGTGTCAGGCGTTGACCGGGTTTGAGATCTTTCTTGCTGTCACGTTGGTCGGGTTTTCCATCGCTGACGACGCCTAATACCTCGACATTGCCGGCCAGTGGGTCGTAGTGGCAAGCCCAGGCTCGGTCATACGCCACAGACTGGTTGGCCTCGGTGAGGATGGCCTCGACCTTGGCTTGTAGTTCTGGCGTGAAGTGCTTGACCATGGGTGGATACAAGTCGCTTCCAGTCTGTTGTGGAGGCGCTGCTTCCTGTGTGACGTAGGGACGGCTCAGTACGACGGAGGTGTTGAATAGCCCTTCGCGATCCAGCGCCTTGGTCAGACCCTCGCACATCTGTTCCAGTTGTGAGCGATCTTTTTTGGAAAAGGCGGTGCCTTCTTTCCTGCCGGTTACCAGACACCCGTACACGCGATTCACGTGGCGCAACGGAACGACGAGTAAGGACTTGGCGCCCGGAGTCATCAACCGCAAACGAACAGAGCGTCCACTGTCAGGGTCGGCCGTGTTCGGGGTCAGGGCTGCAGCGCGTTGGGTCGATAGCGTGCGGAGAATGGCTTGGACATCCCGAGGCGTAAACCCACGTGAGGCATGTTCGACGAGAGGACCATTCTCTTGATGGAAGATTGCCGCCAGCACTGAATCCGTGCCGACGTCGTTGAGTGCCGAATTCAGCGTTCGTTGAAGAAGCGTTTCCGGGGTCGGTTTTGTCTGATGCGTCGACGTGGTCATACGTTCCAATACAAGCGAGCGCATTGTAGCTGGAACGCTCATGAATAGCTACTCCAGAGACTGGGAATCCCGACCAGGTTTTGGGGACTGAATCCAATCGGGTGCGGGATTTCGGAAATGGGAGGAGGCAAAAGGATTGGATTCGCTCCTCAAAAAGCTTTGGAGCTCAGAAATGCATGAATGATGATTGATCGGGCAGTATAGTCATGCGTGAAGAAGACAAATCACGGCTAGCATTCTGTACGTACGTTGGACTCAAACAGATAGTGCCATCGTTTGGGGTAGAGGCCGTACAGCCCTGCCAATGTGCCTGGGGCATAGACCGGTTCTTTCGCAGTAAGATGGAATCCATACCGTTCCAGGAGCGGGTGAAAATTTATTTGGGACCTATCCAGCTCTCGTGACAGCAGCTCATCGTCATAATGGGCGAGCATGAAGTATTTAACCTTAGAGCGCGAAATCGCCTTGCACCACCATGCGATTGACTCGATAGTACATTCCTGAAAGCTATGAATATTGGTCACAAGGTCGATGGCCTGATCGTCAAGGCTGGGTTCGACCATATCCAGCGGTATGGTTTTCGCTCTGTCCGACACGTTCCGGTACCCCAGATAATACTGACAGAGAAAGCTTGATTCCGGAACTGCGTCCGCGCACAGGACGTATTGGATGTTCGGTAAGCCCTCCACCAGGCGATGCGCCAACCGGCCATAGCCGGCGCCAATATCAAGAACTCGGATGGAAGGCCACCGTGATAACTGCAGGTGGCGCTCAAGGAAACTCATCTCCAGAACAGAATCCAGAAGATCCCTGCTCACAATTTTTCCGTGATCCACGGTGAACGTTAAGGCTCCAAATGATCCATCTTCATCCAATTTATCGAGAAGGCGCAGCGTGTCGATATCCTTTATGTAGTAGGTCGTGAAGGCATAGGCGACCAAGAGGTCCTGCCCCGCACGCCTACTTTGCCACAGGTAGACGTTATCATCACGAAATGACCCCAAACTGAGATCTTCCTGAAGGTATCTTGGCTCCCATATGGAATGGCGAGTCGCAGGATGTCCTGCGTACCGCTTTTTGTAGTCCTGTAAGAGTGGATTATCGTGACGGAGATATTCCAAAGCCTCAGCCGAAACGTGTCCCCTATGACACCAGCCCTTATACTTCTCAACAGGGTTCCCAAACATTTCCTGAAAGTGACTTCGCCGGACGACGGCAAGATCCAGTGGGCTTAAGATACCATTAAGTTTTTTGGTCACATGAAAGAGGTTCATTCTTTATCTCATGAATGATGTGGTGACGGAGTTTCCCGACGCGATGCTTGTCTTCTTGTGTCCGTTCCAGAGTGCTTCCCGAGTCATTTCTGCAAGGTGATGGCCGTCAAGATCTCGGTCGTGCCTTAGGGTTTCCCTAGTCTTGTGCGTCACACGCTATAAACCCATACCGCATTCTCTACGTTGTGTCGATAGGCTCTGTTGTTCGGCGGTCTCCTTATGCTGAATACTGCGCCTCAATCCCTGGGCATTTTATCAGGATCGAGCTCGACCAACCGTAGACGACCATGGCCGATATGGTCAGTCTTATAAATGCGAGGACCGATCTGGATGGTTCCGATCAGCAGATTGCCGGTGATCACGAATGTGAAGTCGCCCTGTACCGGAGGCTTGAGGGTCCCACGGATGACAGAGGTGTCGTTAATCCGAGAGACGGTGGAGGAGATATCGAGTTCGGGGTTGGCATTGTCAAAGAGTTCAACTGTGATCCTGGGAATGGGCCTGGCGCCTGAATCTTTTAGAATGTGGAGCAGAGGCAGGTCGAGTTCAATTTCTCGGTCGCGAAGCATCCACGGCTTCTTTGGCATCGGTAGCTGGGCGACAGAAGGCGGAGTCAGAGCGGTATGCCATAAGCTTTTGGGCCCAGGTGGCTCACTGGCCCACGCCATCTGGCCGACTAGGCCACTTAGCATCGTAGCGAGGAGCAGATGTCGGAATTGGTGAACCGCTGATCGCCCCGTAAGATTCGGCATTCTTTTTACTCACCTCAATGTCGGGCACTTGCCGTCTAAGCACAGCCGTAATAGGGAGGACCATCGCGTGGCCCTCCCTGCATCTTATCAGCTAGGGAGCCGGTGCACGGGATTTTCCATGAGGCTTCTCGTGAGAATCCTTACGCGACTCGTCACGAGAATCGTCATCCAAGTCATCATCCGCGTTATCGTCCAGCTCGTCGCGAGAGTTGGTGCGGGGATCTCCAGTTCCATCGGGAGCTGTCGCTGTGGATGTGGTACTTCCCGTTCGCCACCCCGCAACGACGTTACGGACCTCGTTCATCGAGCGGGCATTATCTGCTGAGTTAGAGGGGTTGATCCGATGATCGATTCCGGCTGGACGGCCATTAATCAAGATCTTTGGGTTAGAGAAATATTTCACACGTGGACAGGATACCGTGGGGCAGGGGTAAGCCATGATCGTCCGAAATTTACCGACCGTGTCCCGATAGCCATATGAGTAAGGATAGACACCGGTACCGCCACTCGCGCGATCGTGTGCATCACCCATATTATGCCCCATCTCATGGGTCAGTGTATTGTTCGCCACGCAGTCTCGATCCGTCACGCTGAATGCATAGGGAGCAAAACTCGCGCGGGGGCCGTTTGCCATGACATAGGCAATGCCGCAATAGCTCCCACCGTTGTGTACGATCAATGCGACGAGATCGGCTTTATATTGATTACGTAATGTGTGAACCTGATCCATGAAGCCATCGTTTGTGGTACGAAGCCGGACCAGGTCGGTATTGATGTTGCCCGTTTCCGTATAGGCGACTTCGGCGGACCGCACGAGCCTGAGCTGCATGGCGATCCGGCTGTTTCTATAGGCTTGGTTGGCGAGATCAACGCCCATCGCAATCAACGCATTCATGGCAGCTTGGCCACCTTGTTTTGCTCGCGCAGTCGACGTGTAGACGACCAGCAGGTCGACGACGGTGTTCGTTGTCGCAGCCGCAGTTGTCACGGTATCGGCCGCGGCAGCGACGCCGGACTGCTGAAAATCAGGTTCCGGAGCAGGTAGATCTGCAGGGGTTCCATCGTCGGGCACGACGATCGGATGGTGATCCAGCGGCATGGCGTCTTCTTCCACCTCGACGAGGCGGTGACGGTTATCCTCCGTCGGCTCAATTTTATAGAGTCGTTGGCCCGAGACGATGGTCCCAACCATCTTTTTGCCGCGTACGGCCAAGGTGACATCGCTTTCCTGGTCACCTCGCAGTCGACCCCGCCACACCTTTGCCTTGTTGCCATGGACTTCGGGTTCATCGAGCTCTATGGTCTGAGAGCCGGCCTCAAAGAGATCCAGGGAGATAGCCTGCTTGGACTCTTTGCGGGCAAGTTTCATAGCCTCCAACGCTGCGGGGTTGAGCCCCGTCGTGTGGTGCCGACGCACCCATCGCTTCGAAATCTGAGGAGACGGAAATGCCTGATCGATTGCAGCGGGGATATCGTTTGGTGTTTCAACAAAGAGTGGGACTGGTGATGACATTGATGCGCCGAATCCAGCCGTGGGGATATTGATGGTTGCGGCGAAGAGGCAGAGCACGATCGTGCGTGGAATCCAAAAGGAGATGCGGTGTGGTCGATGACCCCTCCGTGCAGGGTCAAATGGCAGTATCAGCTTCATGTAACCTCTCATGTGTGTAAGTGGACAATGCACCCATGCTGGAGCAAGGCGCATGCCGATTGGTCCGGTGACATGTCAGGAACGCGCACGAGCACAGATCTTCTTCACTATTAAGAGAGTTCTGCTCTAATGCCGGAGACTATTCGTTGCACAGTTGAGGTACAGGTTGTTGTGCGACGTGTAAGAAACGCAGGTCGTGTCCTACACGATGATCTCATTCTTAGTAGGAGAACTGTTTTACTTTGAAACAGGAGGTCTCTTGTATGACAACCGGCTTGCTCTCTATCCGTGTAGAGCAACGTGTTGGCGAGTCCGGGGCATTGATGCATAAGTAAGCCCGTCGCCAAGGCAATTGCGGGAACAAGAGTCCGATGACATTCACCACAATCAAGAATCGGCTCATTATCACTCAACTTCCATTCTTGGAAGGCGACATCATTCTCCCCAAGCTCTCGCTACAGCCCGATGTCCGGCCTTGAGCCGATGCCATTGAGCTTTGGAGAGACGGCCGGTGAAAAGCTTTTTCACTTCTCTGTGGAGCTAGGTCACTATGAGGTCTGGGAGCTATCAAGTACATGCATGCCGGCGGTCGTCATGTCCAGCCTTGCCCAAGGGTGCCGTAAGACGACAGGTTGCCTAATCGCACTCTTGGTAAGCACGTTGCGCAGGTGAACGGTACGATGGTTTGGCCATATCCACTCGTATCAAAACCGATACGGTCGGCTGTATTTATCGGATTCACTCCGCTGAACTTTCTTCCCGTTTCAAAGACCAATCGCACGTGCCAGTACGCGGACGTTCAGGGTTTTTCATCACTTATGGATAGATGGACAACGTAACTGGTGAGAGCATCGCTGGCACACATGTTGCTATGTTAGCAGAAGTGAAAGGGAGAAGGTCGGAGGCGCCTCCGACTCTTCGACATAAGAAAACTATTCTAACCATTAAATAGAAAGGAAAGGGACGGTATGTTTGGGGATATCGCGTTGATCACAATCTTGGTCTCGATCAATATGGCCATCATGATGCTGGGGCTGTTCGTGTATCATATCGGCGGATCAGGGCAGGATGAAAGTTGCTGAAAGTTATAGTGCGTATAAGATGCGTATAAGAATTGAGATGAATGAAGTGCGACTAGCCAGAGCGTCTCAGAGGAGTGCCTGCTAGTTCTTTTCTCAAGGGTACGGCACGCCGATGACTCGTCTCGGCGTGCCGTAATGGTCTCATGACCAGCTTCAGGTATCGTATCTCTACACATCGTGTGGGCCTCACGAGGAACGAACCATTACCAAACGAATAAGGCTTCTCTGTGTGCAAAGCGCGTTCATGACCGTTAGTTGAGTGGCTACCGAGACTAGCAGTCTGCTGAAAAACTCTTCGTTCATCCTTCGAGAGCCTCAGGGCGAACAGGCTAGCCATTGAAACTATTGAGGTGTTCCGTTCGTGCGGAGCTTGTCGAAGCACACATATTGAGTTTTTCAGCAGACTGCTAGTCGAAGGGTTGCTCTAGCCCGCATTATTCATGAACACTTCTACTGCACCCGCCGATACGCCGCTGCGACAAGCCTGGCCGCGGTCTGTCAGCGGTCAGTCGAGCAGGCTCGCCCTTCGTGACCTCGACATACTGTTGCAAGTATGCCTCGGTCTCTCAGGGCTCCGCGTGCCCGTCTCGCCTGGCGTTTTATCGGTTTCGTCACGAACTGTCATGAATAATGCGGGCTAGAAGTTTTTTAGCTGTACGCCGGTTCGGAGCAGGAACTAAGAGGGCTCAATCCGGATTGATGATCTTGGGGGGTCGACGTGGTTCCTCGGGTAGGTCAGGAGGGAGGCGGCGATCAACGGTCCAGCCGTTGAGGACCGTTGTGACCAGGCTGATGACTAACGCACCGCCGACGGATGCCCAGAACCCTGAGACGGTAAACCCCTTCACGAAAAACGCGGTCAGTTCGAGCAGCAGTGCGTTCAGCACCACGAGAAAGAGCCCGAGCGTAAAGACAATCAGCGGCAACGTGAGGAGAAACAGGATGGGCCGTAGGATGAGGTTTAAGAAGGTCAGGACCAGTACGGCTGCCAGACCGGCGCCGAAACTGTTGGCCTCCAATCCAGGAACAATAGCGATGGCCAGGAAGACGGCGATACCGGTGATGAACACCCGCAGAAAGGCCTGGCGTAACCCTCCGTGAAAGGGCGATTCATGGACGGCTCGTGCAAAGCGAAGGGTCGGCATGGCTTATTGTGGAGGTGAAGAAATGCTGCCCGGCGAATAATGGACGACCGTCGCAGTGACTTTCTTATTCTTCTCATCTCTTGACGCTTCGATGATGACACGGTCACCGACGGCGGGCGGGTCGAGTGATTTGGGATTGTTTTTGTTTTTGTATTTGACCTGCTTGGTCAGCAGGACTGACACAACTTGCCCTTTTGTCGTTTTCACGTCCATGTGCTTGTCATCAATCGATGTTACGATGCCGAGTACATGCAGGAGCTCAGGTACGGGGCTTGAGGCCATTAGGCAGAGCGACAAGACGGTGAGGAGCACGATATGGCCTCTGGTAGAGCAAGAAGAACAGAACCCACCAACACGATCGAAAAAAGTGGAACCGTGTCGTGGGTATTCTCGATCGACTGGGTGCGGGTACGTCTGTCTGTTCATTATAATAGTTCCCCTTAGCCCTATGGTCATCTGACTATACAAATTCTTCAGTCTGAAAGTCACCCCACTATTCGGCGTGCGCAAAGACGAGTAATCAGGATGATGAGGACAGGAAAGTGTAGCAGCAGGCCGCTCATACCCATGAACGTTTCACCGATCCAAAACGTCATGCTCAGGTTGAAGGTTAAGACGCCGTAATACAACCCGATTCCAAGTAGGAGTCGCTGAGTGATCGAGGACGGTATCGTGAGCGGAGCAAGCCGCCGGTCCAATGGAAAATAGATGGCTAGCGAAATCAACCCGACGACGGCCCATCCGACATAGTTCGCGAAGGGGACACCGAAGTGCCACCCTGGATCGGGGTAGTAGTAGATTTTCCCCAAGAACCAACGGTCACCCCGTAACGCCACCGGGTCGATCACCATGTCGATAAACGCGAACAGAAAGACCGTCAGTCCATAGAGACTCCAGCTCGTGCGAGCCTTCACATCGAAATGTAACGACTGCACCGGAGAGTATGTTCGTATCGGATCCGAATCAACAGGCAACAGGAGGCCGAGCGCGACACAATAGGCAGCGAAGAGGAGAAAGCTAAATGAAATGGAATCCATGAACGGCACGTCAAAGAAGTAGAGCTCTTGTCCAACCGTTGACCCATTGTAAAAATACCAGCCGAAGGGAATGCCCGTTCGTGTGGAGGAAAACTCGCACGCAAACGCCGTGGCCCAGCTAATCAGCCAGAAGCGCCACGTTCGTGGCCAGCCGATCAGTGTGATCGCCGAGAAGAGAAAGGCGGCCAAGAAAATAAAGACATAAGGCCGGAGGACGATCGTTTTGAAAAAGAGGACGATGAGTTCCATTCAATGGGAGTGCGAGGCAGCAATCATGCGTATCCGTGGGATTTGAACCATCGGACGGCCTTCCCCAGCGCAACTTCTGGTGGATGCTGCGGTAGGCCCAGTTCCCGGATGGCCTTGCGGCAGTCGTAGTGCATTTTATATTTGGCCATCTTCACCCCTTCCAGTGGGATGCGTGGAGGGTGGCCCGTGAGGTTGGCGAACCAGTGATTGAGATACGCAAGTGGAAGCACGACACCCCGTGGGAGTTTCACGGCTGGGGCCTTCAGCCCGGTCAGTGTGCTGAGAATTTCAAACACCTCGCGTAGCAACAGATTTGTGCCACCCAGGATATATCGTTCACCTTGCAGTCCCTTTTCCATAGCCAGCAGATGGCCGGTCGCGACATCATCGACATCGATAATGTTCATCCCGGTTTCGATGTAGGCAGGCATCCGTCCCTTCATGAAATCGACGATGATCTGGCCCGTAGGCGTCGGTTTGACGTCGCCCTCACCGACCGGTGCGCTGGGATTGACGATGACTACCGACAATCCCTCCTTCGCCAGCTTGTGCACTTCCTGTTCAGCCAAGTACTTTGAGCGCTTATAGTGACCGGCCATTTGTTCGAGCGAGACTGGGGTGTCTTCCGTTCCGAGCCCACTGCCAGGCGGCAACCCGATGGCGCCGATAGTGCTGCAATAGACCGTCCGTTCCACGCCAACCTCGCGAGCGGCCTCTAGTAGATTTCTGGTGCCGGTCACGTTGATGTCGTAAAAGATAGAGGGGTTCTTGGCCCAGAGAGCGTAGTGTGCAGCGACATGGTAGAGGTGGCGACACTCGCGGAGCGCGGCACGAAGTGATGCCGGGTCGCGCAAATCCCCCGAGACTCGTTCAACCGGAAGGCCATTTAGGTTTGTAAGATCAGCTTCAGCTCGAACCAAGACACGAACGTCGACACCGGCTCGTACAAGGGCTCGGGCAACCGCAGCTCCAACAAATCCGGTTGCCCCTGTGACGAGTGCTTTCATGACGGAGACGTGAAGCGTGAAACGTGAAGTGTGACACGCGTGAATTGAGGATAACTGCTTAGTTGTCCGGGTTTGAGTTTCACGAGATACGCTTCACGAGGGACATTAGTTCTTTCGAGCGGTGATATATTGCGCGATTTCGCGCAGGGGGTCAGCGGAGGGGCCGAACGACGATAAGCGGCTGATGGCGCGGGTGACACAGTCATCGGCCAGTTTCTTGGCTCCCTCGACGCCATAGAACGTGGGATAGGTTTTCTTGCCACGCTCCGCATCGGTGTTGGGATTCTTCCCAAGCTCTTCACGGGTGCCGGTGACGTTCAGCACGTCATCGGCGATTTGAAAGGCCAGGCCGATATCTTCGGCATAGCCGGTCATGTCATCGAGCTGGCGGTCGGTGGCCCCTGCGGCAAGGGCTCCCATGCGAACCGCAGCACGCATCAGCATGCCGGTCTTATGCTTGTGAATATTCTGAAGAGTCGGGAGGTCGATATCCTTGTTCTCGGCCTGGATGTCAAACACTTGACCACCCACCATACCCATGTTCCCGGAACCGAAGGCCAACTCTTGGATGATGCGGACCTGCCGTACCGGGTCGCAGCCCTTCATGAGATCAGGACGGCTGATGAGGTCAAACGCCATGGTGAGTAAGGCGTCACCGGCCAAAATTGCCATGGCCTCACCATACACTTTGTGATTCGTCGGTTTCCCACGGCGGAAGTCGTCGTTATCCATCGCGGGGAGATCATCGTGGATCAACGAGTAGGTATGGATGAGCTCTAGTGAACAAGCCACAGCCATCAAGCCGGGAGGGGTCTGGCCCAGCGCCTCAGCCGCCGCGATCGTCAAAATCGGTCGAACTCGTTTTCCGCCCGCCATCAGACTGTAGCGCAGACTCTCATGCAGCGTCGTCGGCGGGGTCACGGACGGAGGCGCGACCAGATCAAGAAAATGATCAACGTCGAGCCGTTTTCGTTCAAGATAGTTGGCAATGTTCATGACGTTCGTCTTTCGAGAGAATCGGCCAATTCGCGCGGAGAGTAACAAAGGATGGTGGATGAGTCAAACGGGGTGAGGATGGGAGAGGTAGCTCGGGGTATCCTGTGCTCGCGCACCGCGCACGCGGGAATAATCGTCGTTTACGTCTGGTCAGTGCTGGTACATGGTCGCAATGTGACTAGCGAGCTCCCTCTCTCCTAAAAAGAAGGACAAGCCAAACCGAAGGAAGGATGTATCGATTTGCCGAAGGTGCTCTGACCTCGAAGCTTACAGGATGGGGAGTGAATCTATCCAAGAGAGGAAACTATTACGATTCGCCTCAGAGTCAGTGATACATGCCCCCAATATTCACAGCTCATTGAAATGCTAACTGTCACAGCGTATCCTTCGCGAAGCGCAGTAGTATCTTGTACGGATAGAATCCGGTGGATCCGGCGCTTGTAGGAATTGGTTTATGCGCTACTATGCCGCCTAATGAACAAGTTCCCCCACATCCCATATGCCGACGAATAGTTGGCGGCATCGCAGCGATGTTGGTTTGTGGTGCAGTGCTTTGGTTTATTTTAAAGGGCTACTCTTTCCCATGGACTGGATTTGGGTAAAGCCATTACTGTCCGGTTAAGCGCTGGGTTGATCTTCTAGGAGCCATGATGGATAGG
>CABVRZ010000001.1:91181-332272 GCA_902500775.1 uncultured Nitrospira sp. | reverse complement strand
CAACCAGCGGCATGAGGCTGCAATTCATGGCGTCCACTATTGACAACCGGGGTCAATGCCGTCCTGGCGCATCAGCCGGGCCACGCGATGCTCGCCGACCCGCTGCCCGCGTCGCACGAGCGCGTCCCAGATGCTCGGACTCCCGTAGGTCTGGCGACTTTCCTGGTGGATCATCCGGATATCCGTGAGGAGTACGCGGTTGGCCGCGCTCCGCCGGCTCTCAGGCCGCACTCGCCAGGCATAATATCTGGCCGGTGACACGGCCAGCGCTCGGCACATCAGTCGAATTGGATAGCGGCGGTCGTACTCGTGGATCGCGCGATATCTCATTGCGACTCCTTCGCGAAGAACGCCGCCGCACGTTTTAAAAAATCCCGCTCCTGTTTGAGCGTCGCGTTTTCTCGCCTCAGGCGCACGAGCTCTTCCTGTTCTGTGCGCATCGACTCGCGTGTGTGGCCCTGCGAGTCCGCCTGGCGCTGCTCAACCCGCCAGCGATACAGCAGATGGTCGGCAATGCCGAGGTCCCGGGCTACTTGAGCAACAGGCTGTGCCGAGTCGCGCACTAACCGGACTGCTTCCGCTTTAAATTCGTCTGTGTATCGTCGTCTGGTTTTGGTGATCATTCGTTCCTCCGATTTCATCACGCTCCTCCTTATACAGGTGTCTGTGAAATTGGGGGAAGATCACATTGATGCTGTAACCGACGAAGCACACCGTGTAATAACGGAATAGCTCGCTAACGAATCGTGCCGCCCAGCGTTCGGTTAAGTAGGCTAGGGCCTGCTAACACTACTGATTCTGTTTATGCGATACTGTGCCCATGGAACTTACCGAGCCTCAGTATCGTCACATCGAGCCCTGCTTGCCGATCCAACGCGGCAACGTCACGCTCGACAACCTGCAGGTCCTGAACGCGATCTTGTATGTCGCCGAGCAAGGGTGTAAATGGCGTGGCCTTCCCAAGCGGTTTGGGAACTGGCACACGATCTATACGCGCATGAACCGATGGGCGAAAAGTGGGGTACTAGATCGCGTCTTTACTCAGTTACAACAGGCGCAGATCATCCGCGTGACGCTCGAAGTCGTGGCGTTGGACAGTACCATCATCAAGGTTCACCCGGATGGGACGGGCGCGTTAAAAACAACGGGCCGCAAGCTCTCGGCCGCTCCCGCGGTGGATGGACCACCAAGATTCATCTGGTTGCCGCGGATGCTCGAACGGCCCTGACATTTGCCCTGTCCCCGGGCCAGACCCACGATGCCCTTGAGGGCCGCAAGCTCCTCCACCGCTTCGGGAAACGGCCGCGCCCCATTCCCTTGTTAATGGATCGAGCGTATGAAGGCGATGAGACACGACAGCTGGCGGTGGAACTCGGGTATGTCCCAGTGGTGCCTCCTAAGCAGAATCGGCGGGCCCCATGGGACTACGATCGCACTCTGTACAAACGCCGCAATGAGATCGAACGCTTGTTCCGCCGGCTGAAGGGATTTCGGCGGATCTTCTCACGGTTTGAGAAGCTTGATGGCATGTTCGTCGCGTTCATCAACTTCGCCTTGATCGTGGAGGGCTTACGGTAGTGTGAACAGCCCCTAGGCCAAAATCGCCGCTGGTTAGCACCAAGCGATTAAGTGAGATTTCGTCAATTGTGTTGGGGAGCAAACCGTGTAAATGAACAACCCCATGCCACCGTGTCGGTTTTGGGATAGGTAGGAGTGGTGCAGCGAAGCTAGGAGGAGGACTACATTGCGTCCTGACTCGTTCGAAAATTTGGTCGAAATTGGTTGTCACCAATCTGACTTTTCCCTTCCGGTCTTCTGCGAGCTGCAGTAGGGCTTTGTGTGTTTCAGTTGCACCTTTTCTTTGCCATTTCGGCTTGAGCACCTTAGCAAGGGCACTCCGTACAGCTTGTCGATTGCCAGGAATACGACGCTCCAGTAGGTCCAAAGTCGCATCATATTGAAACTTGGAAAATGCTTTCTCCTCAATGGGGTTTCTGGTGGTTTCAAGATTGTCGTATATCTGTTCGACAAGGCCTTTGAAGTCAGGTAGGCCAGCAGGATAGGAGATTCCAGCACCGCAAAAGAAAACAACCTTGTCTTCCTCGTGCCTTATAGCTAAGTCTGTAGTTATTGATAGGCTCTGACGATTTCATCGAGGGAAGCGGTTTCATGGTATTCCCGGTGTTTTTTGAGGGCGGCGAAATCATGTTCAATGGGGTTGAAGTCGGGCGAGTACGGCGGTAGGAAGAGCAGCGTGGCACCGGTGGCGGCGATAAGCTGCGCCGTCTCTGGTGATTTGTGAAAGGTCGCATTATCGAGGATGACGAGGTGCTGGGCATTGAGGCGTGGGCACAGCTGTGTTTGCAGCCAAGTGTTGAAGACCACGGTATCGCAGGTGCCCTCGAAGAGCAGCGGTTCTTCGAGTCGCCCGTCCATTCGAGCGGCAATGAGCGAGGTCCGTGGCCGGCGATGTCCTGACCTCGGTTGTCAATAGTGGACGCCATGAGTTGCCGCCTCAGACCGCCAGCTGCTGACGGACCCACTGCTGGGCAAATGCCGCCGGTGAGCGATTGCCTAGCCGCGAATGTCGCCGCTGACGGTTATAGAACAGCTCGATGTACTCCGTGATCTCGCGCCGGGCCTGCTCCCGCGTGGCATACCGCCGGTGATGCACCAGCTCATTCTTGAGCGTTCCCCAGAAACTCTCCATCGGGGCGTTGTCATAGCAATTCCCTTTTCGACTCATGGACGCGGTCATGCCGAACTTCCGTAGTTGCTCCTGATAGTCCTGCGCACAATATTGAGACCCACGGTCGGAGTGGTGGATCACGCCGGGGCGTGGGCGCTTCGTCCCCACCGCGTTCCTTAAGGCGTGGCTCACCAAGTCCGTTGTCATCCGCGCTCCCATGGCATGCCCGACCACCTCACAGGTGAACAGATCCTTGATGCCAGCCAGATACAACCAGCCTTCCGCGGTCGGCACGTACCTGATGTCGGTCACCCAGGTCTCGTTCGGGCGTGTCGCGACAAATGTTTGGGCCACGACATTCTCTGCCACCGGCAGCGAGTGCTTTGAATCCGTCGTGGTCGTGAACCGACGCACCTGTGTGCAACGGAGTCGCAGTTTCTTGCGTAGCCGCTTGATGCGTCCAATCCCGGCGGGGAAGCCGTCGTCCCGCAATTCTGCCTGGAGCCGTTCCGGGCCGTACGTCTGCCGGGTGCGCACATGGGCGGCTTGGATCGCCACTTCTAACTGCGCATTCTCCTGGGCACGCTTCGACGGACGCCGATGTTGCCAGGCATAGTACCCGCTTCGAGACATGTCGAGGACTCGGCACAACAGACTCAACGGATAGTGGGCACGCAGCATGTTCATGAGTGCGTACCGGGCAGCTGCGCCTTCGCAACGTACGCGGTGGCTTTTTTTAAGATGTCGCGCTCCATCCGCGCTTCGGCAAGATCGCGCTTGAGCCGAGACAGCTCTGCTTCCAGCTCCGTGACGGGCCGTCGGCTTGCCCCCAGCGTGGCGAGCTGGCCGCGCCGGGCGCGCCCCACCCAGTTCTTCAGCGTTTTGCCGGACATACTCAGGCGTCTGGCGGCCTCCGTAATCGGCACCTGCTGTTCCAAGACCAGCTGCACGGCCTGCTCCCGGAACTCCTTCGTATACTGCTGTCGCGGTATGTGTTCCATCCCTCACCTCCAGACCTCGATCATAGGTTGAAGGCGTCCACTTTTTCGAGCTTACCTCAGTCCAGAGACCAGCCCGTCCACGCGTTGGCCTTTCGGCGCGTACCCATACCGCCGCGCCGTTGAAGAGGCACAGCCGCATTCATCGATAGGGACGGGCCGTTTGCCGCGGCGAAAGAACCGTTCCCGCAGGCGCAGGAACCGTTTCCGTTGCTGAGGATCGCGCTCTTGGTAGCCCATCCTTTTTTTTGTGGGTCACGGCCAGTTTGTGGAGTGCATGCCAGATGCCATGCCGGGAGACCTGGAACTGCCGCGCCCGTTCGGCTTGGGTCCGATCAGGATGCGCGGCGACATGACGGCGCAGCGCTTCCCAATCCAGTTTACGAGGCCCTTGCGGGCCAGGACGCTTGTACGCCACCCCGCCGGGCTTGAGCCAGCGGTAGACGCTAGCCTCACCCACCTTGCATCGCCGAGCTGCCTCGGCCTTGCTGCCCCCACTGCGGACACAATCCACCACCCGCTGACGCAAATCGACTGAGCATCTCATGTCCCCATGATCGCCCAAGTCGGTCTTCATGTCTATCTGTAATTGCGGGCCTAGCTATAATAACAACCGCTCTGGAATGTCAGGACCGTTCGAGACGAAGCGTGGCATCAGGTAAAACCAAGTGAATTCCGTATGATTCGGTGGCTAGAAGAATACCCTTCTGCGGCAAAGAATTCATCAAAGTAGGCAATTCAAATAATTACCAATGCATGTGCAAGATGCTTCTGCTGTGCAACCGTCGTTGGCCTGTTTGTGGGCAAGGGAGGACAGGAAATTGAACAGGCCGCTTTCTTCAGCACTATGCTAGGATGCCGCGCATGAAAGTGCTGGTGAATCTACTCTGGGTATTTCTTTCCGTCCTCGGTGCGCTGGCGCTGGCCCATGTCGTCGGTGTCGCGAATCCCACTGAAAAAGTAAACGGTCTTTGGCTGGTCGTAGCAGCAGCCTGTATTTATGTGCTGGCCTATCGGTTCTATGGTCGTTGGTTGGCCAAGCATGTCGTTGAGTTGAACAACCAATATGTGACACCGGCAGTGCGGCTCAACGATGGTGTCAATTTCCACCCAACCAACAAAGTCGTTCTCTTCGGCCATCACTTTGCGGCGATTGCGGGAGCGGGACCACTGCTTGGTCCGGTACTGGCGGCACAGTTTGGATTTATGCCAGGCTTTCTCTGGCTGGTGATCGGCGCGGTGCTGGCTGGGGCGGTGCAGGATTTCATCATCCTAGTCGCTTCGATGAGGCGCAATGGGCGCTCCCTCCCGGAGATTGCCCATGATGAACTTGGTTCTATCACCGGCACGGCCACGGCGGTGGCGGTGCTCTTTATTGTGGTGGTGGCGCTGGCTGGCCTGGGGTTCGCTGTGGTGAATGCGCTCTATCACAATGCCTGGGGGACCTTCACGATCGCGATGACGATTCCCATTGGTCTCCTAATGGGCTGTTATCTCCAAAAGTTTCGCCCTGGCGCGGTGGTGGAAGTGTCGGTACTCGGCGTCGTTCTACTGATTGCGGCAGTCCTGTTCGGTCGTGTGGTGGCACAGTCGTCCTACGCTGGACTCTTCGAGTTCGATAAACCTTCGCTGGTCTGGCTCTTAGCTGGTTATGGGTTTCTTGCATCGGTCTTACCGGGCTGGATGTTGCTCGTACCTCGTGGCTATCTCTCGACTTTCATGAAGCTCGGTGTGGTCTTTCTGCTCGGGTTCGGTGTCATTCTCATGGCGCCGACGATCGAGATGCCGCGGGTGACGAGTTTTGCCGCTGGTGGTGGGCCGATTATCCCCGGCACGCTCTTCCCCTTTCTCTTCATCACGATTGCCTGTGGGGCGATCTCGGGTTTCCATTCACTGGTCTCGTCCGGTACGACGCCGAAGATGATTGAGCAGGAATCGCAGGCGGTGGTGGGTTATGCGGCGATGCTGTTGGAGAGTTTCGTCGGCGTCATGGCCTTGATCGCAGCCTCGGTGCTGATTCCTGGCGACTACTTGGCGATCAATACAACGTTGGGTGCCGATGCACTGACAGCGATGGGCTTTGCCCCGTTGAGAATTGCCGAGCTCTCTCAGATGGTCGAGGTGGATGTAGCGGGACGCCCTGGCGGGGCAGTGTCATTAGCAGTTGGTATGGCGTCGATCTTTTCCGCGTTACCCGGCATGGCAGGCCTGATGGCCTACTGGTATCAATTCGCTCTCGTGTTCGAAGCCTTGTTTATCCTGACAACGATCGATACGGGGACACGCGTGGCTCGGTATCTCATTCAGGAAATGGCCGGCCGAGTCTATGCGCCATTCCGCCAGATGAATTGGCTGCCCGGTGTGTGTCTGAGCAGTGCTTTGGTGGTGGGGGGCTGGGCCTATTTGATTGGCACCGGCAGTATCTCGACGATTTGGCCAATGTTCGGCGCGGCGAACCAGCTGCTGGGGACGCTGGCGCTCTGCATTGGGACGACGGTGTTGATCAAGATGTGGAAGTCGCCCTATCTCTGGGTCACAGCGCTGCCAATGCTCTTCGTGGGTGTGATTACCTTGACCGGATCCTATGAAATGTTTTGGATGTTCTTGAAGAAAGCAGACGCTGTGGCATCAGGGCAGGCCTTTACGCTCTATCTTGATGCGGTGTTGGTAGCGTTGGTAGCAGTGCTAGGCGTGATCGTTTTGAGCGACAGTTTGCGGCAATGGTATGGCTATGTGGTGTTGAAGAAGCCGTTTACGTCGAGTGAGGTTGTGGTGATGGCGGGTGGAGGATCGGCGGGGCGAATGCAAACGGCAATGAGTCATCACGGTGATGAATGTAGCTTTAAGTTGCCGCATGGAACAGGGTGTTGCTAACGGATGTTGAAAAAGGCTTCCAGCTTCGTTCTCGCATCGCTCCGAGGTTCAACATACAGAACTGAGTATGCCTCGCCTCTTCACTTGCTGCGGCCTGGTTGGAAGACGTTTGTGAACATCCGAAAATTGGGGAAGAACAGAAAGATGAGAGGGTGAACCATGGCTGATCAGTTTTCATTCGATGTGGTCTCAGAAGTGCATATGCAGGAGTTAAAGAATGCTCTGGATCAGGCGACGAAGGAGATCAAGCAGCGGTTCGACTTCAAAGATTCCAAGACGGAGATCACTCTGAAAGAAAAGGAAAAGGAATTGGTGGTGGTGTCAGACGATGACTATAAGCTCAACGCTGTACAAGAGATCATCAAGGCGAAGTGTGTAAAGCGGGGAGTCTCATTGAAGGCTTTCGATTACGGCACCATTGAACCAGCTTTGAGCGGGACCGTGCGACAGGTAGCCAAGATCCAGAGTGGCCTAGCATCGGACAAAGCGAAAGAGATTACGAAGGCGATCAAAGATTCGAAATTGAAAGTCCAGGGGCAGATTCAAGGCGAGCAGGTGCGAGTCTTGGGTAAGAGCAAGGATGAGCTCCAGTCAGCGATTGCCTTCTTGAAGGGAAAAGATTTCGGCATCGATCTGCAGTTCACAAACTATCGATAGGCAGGACGCCGAAACGGATCCCCAACGGCGTTTTGGGTCGATCGTCCACCTCAACATGCAGAAGAGAGCATGCCTCGGCGTCCGATTCTCCTTGCGGCCTTGTTGGGTGGTCTGTTTGACCGTCCTGAAGAAATTGCGAACACCGTTCATGGGACATCTTCTCACTTCCCTGGTTCTCGCTGCCTCTCTCTTCGGATGCAATCGTAGTGATCCGATTGTCCTCATTCAGCTCCATCCGAAGAATCCTGACATCATCTATGTTGCGACCAATGATTATATCTATAAGACTCGTGACGGTGGCCAGGCTTGGACAAATCTTTCTCATGGGATGAGCCATTCCCGTGTGATCGCCATGGCTGTTGATCCTGCCTATCCCGCGACGGTCTATGCTGGCACGAAGGGCGATGCAGTGTACAAGAGCCACGATGGAGGACAACGTTGGATGTCGATGCGGTCAGGGCTTGATGATGCAACTATCAGCTCCGTCGTGAATCAGTTCCTCTTTGACCCTGCAGATGCGCAGCATATCTTCATCGCTACGACCATGGGTGTGTTCGAATCCAAGAATGGTGGAGAACAGTGGGCCAAAAAGATGGAGGGGATGAAGGAAGTTCTGATGGTCGTGACTCTGGGAATGGATCCTACACGCCCGTTTATTCTGTACGCGGGAACGAGTGGCGGCGTCTATAAGTCAATCGATCAAGCGGGCCACTGGGAAAAGGCGAACAACGGGCTGGTTCCTCCGGGCATGGTAAAAACGTCACGGGCCTTGAATGTGACGGCGATACTTGTCGATCCTTATGAACCTGATACCGTGTATGCGGCAACGTTGGCAGGGATGTATAAGACAACCGATGGTGCCCAATCCTGGAAGCGTATTGGGGAATCGCTCGTAGATCAAATGATTGTGGGGATGGTACTCGATCGAACGCGGCGAGGTGTGCTCTATATTACGGGGCGTGATGGGGTGCATCGAAGTGAGGATGGAGGGGCGACGTGGAAGGCAGTCAATAGCGGATTGACCACAACCAATGTCAGAGCGATTGCTCAGAGTGACATCAATCCGAGAGTGTTCTACGCCGGTACGAATGGGAGCGGTCTCTATAGGAGTCAAGATACCGGCGAGACCTGGGAGCCAATGCCGCCGATAGGAGGAGAATAGCAGGAAATCGATTATCGACGCCGGCTGTTCAAATCGGAATCGCCGATGGCAGCACCGACTCCTCGTCGTGGAAGGGTGGAAGTCCCATCGCGATTTTGCGAATGATCCACTTCAAATCCTGTGCTGCTTGACATGGTCGTGTCCTCGATGTCTATACCTGGTCGATGGGGAAGCTGGCTGTCATGGATCGTCTCTCCTCTACGCGGACGAAGTGATTCATTCACATTACTGTACGGTGAAACCGACGCGCCGATGTCTGCACCAAAGTTGGCATTTAATCTGGTGTCTTCAATATCTCCGCCGATTCGTGAGCGCAAGGTCGTGTCCTGAATATCCATTCCAGTTGGCGCGGCGGAGGGTAGTTTTTTCGTCTGGAACTCCCGCTTGATCATCTCTTCCTCATCCTGGATCCGTAGTCTGGCGCGCCCACTACTTTCGTAGTCAACCACTTCGAGGTTCTGCTGTGCTTCTTTCAATCGTTCCAGGCGGTCCTGTAGACGAACCAGATCTTCGCGGGCACGCGCAACGGTTCCAATAATTTCGCTAAGAGTGAATTGCCGCGCAAATGTCCCAAGTTTTGGGGCGACTCCTGGGCCACCGCCAAGGCCGCCATCTCCTGTCCCATCTCCAGGACCTGCGGTGGTGGCTCCCTGGCCTTTCCCAAACCCGGATGCATTATAAATACCTTTTTGCTGGACGGCTTTGAGGATATGGTTTGCCTCATCAATGAGGTTCACAATGTCCCCGGGTGCATCGCCATCGGTGAGACAGCATGACACAAACGTCCGGTAGCGGTCTGAAAATTTCGAGGCGGCATTTTGTAAGTCAACGATTCTAATCGGGTCGCGGTCTGGGATGTCAAATCCCCGCTTTCGTGCGGACTCTTGGAACGATTCAACTGTTTGCTGGTCATAGAGGGGCTTGCAGCCTGAGCTTTTACCGGTTGAAATCTGTTGGTCAGGTGTCTTACCTGGGCACCAAAACACCGGTGCCGGTGGGTTGAGTGGATTGTCGGAGTTGAAGTCTTTCGCGAGAGATTGTTCTGTGACGAGGAAGGCGAGGAATAGGGCGGTAATCGAAGGGGAAAGACCTGTAAGGAAATAAGTTAGGGTAGTTTTCCTCATAATGTCATTCTCTAACTCAGGGTTGCAGAAGTCAATGAAACTCAAAGAGTTGGATGATTTGATAGTGAAGTGAAGAGAAAAACAGTAAATGATATGGCCACTTAGACCTATAATGGTGGAAGAATTCGTCCCCGTGGTTTGTCCCACCTTGCCTGTTATCTGCAGGTCCAACGGGCTGTAAGCCGCTGAAATGCAGTTGACAACCAGAAATGCGAGAGTATACTCGCTCAGGTGGTGGGTGGAAGTGGTGATTAGTGGGTGAAAAAGATTGCTGGTGGGTTATCGCACATATCAGTGTTTGGCAAAGAAGTGTGTGAATGGCTTATTTCGAGTCGGCCAATCACCATCTTGGATTGCACGGTGGGGTATGGTGGGCATGCTGAATTGCTCTTGGAGTCTAGTCAGCCTGGAACGAGAGTCATTGGCCTAGATCGCGATCCTGAAGCGATTGAGTTCTGTCGACAGCGGTTGCGTCGATTTGGAGATCACATCGTGTTGTGCCAAGGGAATCATCGAGACTTAAAACAGCATCTCGCAGAGGTTGGCGTTACGACCGTGGAAGGCGTGCTCTTTGACTTGGGGGTGTCCTCTCCACAGATCGACGATGCTGCAAGAGGATTCAGCTTTCAGCAGGATGGCCCCCTTGATATGCGTATGGACCAGTCAGTCGGTCCTACGGCTACCGACGTGGTGAATACCAGTTCCGAGTCTGTGCTTGCGGACATCATTTATCAGCTTGGAGAGGAACGGTATGCACGGCGGATTGCTCAGGCTATTGTGCGGGAACGGCAGCGCGGTCGAATTGAGACGACCGGGGCGCTGGCAGCAATCGTTGCTCGCTCGGTGCCGTCGTCGTATCGGCACGGTCGGATTCATTGCGCCACGCGGACGTTTCAGGCCATTCGTATCGCCGTGAACCAAGAGCTTGAGAGTATTGAGCCTTCACTTCGTGATGCGGTCGACGTTCTGTCAGAGGGCGGAAGAGTTTGCGCGATCTCTTTTCACTCTCTCGAGGATCGCATAGTCAAGCATACGTTCCGATCTCTTGCGCAGGGGCCTCAGGCCCGACTTGCCGTGCGCACAAAGAAGCCTGTTGTTCCGTCCAGGGAAGAGTGTGAGGGAAATCCACGCTCACGAAGCGCCAAATTGCGTGTTGGGGAACGTCAACCAACGTAGGAGCTGTCATGAAAATCTTGGCTGTTCTTCTCGGGCTCTGTCTGGTGTTCGTATTCGTGTGGGAGCGAGTTGATATGGTCCGAGTTGGCTATCAGATCGAACGGCTGAAACGCGATAAAACTGCGTTGGAACGGCAACGTGATGAATTGAGAGTGCAATTCTCCACATTGAGTGCGTCTGGTCGGATCGCCCGAGTTGCAACCAAGGAGTTAGGAATGGGGCTTCCGCAGCAGGGGCAGGTTGTCTTGGTTCAGTTCAGGCCTGGCAGTAGTCAGCCGGTAGCGGTTGCTGATGCGGCACCAGTCGAAGTCCGAGTTGCGAAGAATGATCTTCTGGCCAGGAGGTACTAGTGGCCGGTGTTGTTCCCAGTGGTCGTCAGTATGTCTTGTTGCTGTTATTGCTGTGTGGATTTGGGGTAGTTCTGTTCCGTCTGGTGGCACTGCAGGTCTGGCAAGCCGCTGAACTCTCGGTCAAAGCCGATCGACAGCATCGAAAGACGGTCTCTCTAGAGGGGGCTCGCGGTACGATTGTCGATAGGCATGGCAAGGTCTTAGCCATGAATGTTGAAGTGCCGTCGGCCTTCGGGGTTCCGACCACATTAGATAGCCCAACAAAAACGGCCCGGGTCCTTGCCCCTGTCTTGCACGTTCGGAGTGAGGAGTTGGAGCGCAAGCTTCGACAGGAGCGGAGTTTTGTCTGGCTGGCTCGGAAGTTAGATCCTGAACAGGGACGTCGCCTGGAGCGGTTGTCTCTCGACGGGGTTGGGGTTGTGATGGAGGGGCGACGGTTCTACCCTAAAGGGCCATTTCTGCCCCACGTCTTAGGGTTCGCTGGAATGGATGGTGAGGGCCTGGAAGGCATTGAGCATCGGTATGAATCATATTTACGTGGCGAAAAACGGATGATGGTGCTTCAGCGTGATGCACTAGGGCGTTCGGTGTTTCCAACAGACATGACGGAACGAAGTCCCACACCCGGACATAATCTCGCACTCACGATCGATGAGGTGATTCAGTACATCACGGAAAGGGAACTTGAGGATGCCGTGACTCGTGCGCAGGCAAAGTCCGGGACGATGATTGTGTTGGATCCACGGACGGGAGCGGTATTGGCCATGGCGGTCAGTCCGCGCTTCGATCCAAACGTCGTCTCGAATCTTAGTCCTGATCGATGGCGAAACAAGGCGCTTACGGATGCGTACGAGCCGGGATCAACACTCAAAGCCATGATGGCGGCCGCCGCCATTGAAGAGCGAGTGGTGAAGCCGAATACGATGGTGTTTGCAGAGCATGGTCGTATGTCTGTTGCCAAAACAGTGATTCATGATCATGAAAAGTTTGGGTGGCTCTCCTTTGCGCAGGTCATTCAGAAGTCCAGTAACATCGGCGCGGCAAAAACCGGCATGGTGCTGGGAGAGCAGCGGCTTCATCGATATCTTCAAGCATTCGGGTTTGGACAGAAGACAGGGATTGATCTTCCTGGTGAAGCGGTAGGGTTGGTTAAAGGTCTGAAGGACTGGGGGCGGCGTTCTGTTGCTTCCATTTCGATTGGGCAAGAGATTGGTGTGACGCCAATTCAGATGGTCTCGGCGATGGCTGCTTTGGCTAACGAAGGGGTGTTGATGAGACCATATGTGGTGTCAGAGATTCGCAGTTCTGAGGGGCAGCTTCTAAAACAAGCGTCTCCCCAGGTGAGGCAACGGGTCGTTTCTCCGGAAACTGCGCATACAGTGACGAAGATTTTAGAGGGTGTCGTTACAGATGGGACAGGAACAAAGGCGGCCATTCCAGGGTTTCGGGTGGCTGGGAAGACGGGTACAGCCCAAAAGATTGATTCTCGAACTGGTGGCTACTCGGCTTCTCGATTTGTGACATCGTTTACAGGGTATGTACCGGCAGAGAACCCGCGGTTGGCGATGATCGTAGTGATCGATGAACCCCAGGGCGATGCCTGGGGTGGGACGGTGGCTGCACCCGTGTTTAGCCGCGTTGGCGAGCAGGTGCTGAGCTATTTAGGTGTGGGGTCGCAAGAGCCTGTTACGCTGGCAATGGCACTGTAGTAATCCTGATTCTACTAGGAAACGTCGATGACCTTTGGCACCATGCTGCAAGCACTTGAGGGACGAGTGCCAATTCTCGAGCATCGTGGTGATCTCAATATTGCGGTGGAAGGAATCACTGACGACTCCCGTGCGGTTTCAAAGGGGAGTCTCTTTGTGGCGGTGAAAGGCGAGCGGGTGGATGGGCATCAATTTATTCCCACGGTGGTGAGTGGGGGGGCTGGGAGTGTGGTTGCACAGCAGCCAATGAAGACTGGGACGGTTCCCTTCGTCTGTGTCGAAGACTCCCGAAAAGCGCTAGGTCTTCTAGGGAGCCATTTCTATGGAGATCCCTCGTCTCGACTACGGATGGTTGGTGTGACTGGAACGAATGGGAAGACCACGACGACCTATGTATGTAAAGCGTTCTTAGAAGCTGTACGGGCCCAAGTAGGTTTGATCGGTACTGTGGCCTATCAAATTGGAAACGTCATCGTCCCTGCAGCCCACACGACTCCGGGAGCGCTTGAACTTCAGCAGTTACTCGCAAAGATGGTGACTCACGGATGTACAGCGGCTGTCATGGAAGTCTCCTCACACGCCTTGGTCCAGGATCGTACGAGCGGGTGCGAATATGATGTGGCGGTCTTTTCAAATCTGACGCAAGACCATCTCGACTTTCATGGGACGATGGAAGCGTACTTTCAGGCCAAATTGCGACTCTTCACTGGATTGATCGGTGGAAAGAAGGGGAATAAACGAGCGATCGTCAACGTTGATGATTCCTATGGTCTACGAATCGTTGAACGATGTCCTGTGCCGGTGTGGACCTATGGGCTTAAGGCTAACGCCGATCTCCGCGCCGAAGATGTCCGGTTGTCTCTGCAGGGCACAACTTTTACTGCAGTGACTCCTTTGGGGAATTTTCAAATCAAGAGTCACCTTGTGGGCGAGCACAATGTCTATAATTTGCTAGCCGCCATTGGAGTGGCCCTTCATGAAGGCGCAACACCTGAACAGATTCATCACGCTGTGACCCAGGTCACGAATGTGCCCGGACGTTTCGAGCGCGTGATGGCAGGCCAGCCGTTCACGGTGGTCGTCGACTATGCCCATACTGAAGATGCTTTGATTCGACTGCTGGCAGCGGCAGAAACATTAAAGGTAGGACGGATCATCACGGTATTTGGCTGTGGCGGGGATCGTGATCGAGGAAAACGGCCGAAGATGGGGGAAGCCGCTGTGCGTTCCAGTGATGTCGTGATACTCACATCGGACAATCCAAGAACAGAGGATCCGCATGCGATTCTTGCGCAAGTGGAACAGGGGGTTGCGAAGGCGTTGGGGCAACGGCCTCATGTGCAATATCATAAGATCCCTGACCGACGGGAAGCCATTGAGACCGCGGTACGAGAAGCACGAAAAGCGGATATGGTGCTGATCGCTGGGAAGGGGCACGAGGATTATCAGATCATCGGGGCCACGAAGCATCACTTCGACGATCGCGAAGTGGCGCGTCAGGCGATCGAACGACTCAGATTTCAGGCCTAACCCAGGGCGGTAGGATTTGGTTGGTGCAGGGACGTACAGCCATGACACTCTTTTCCGTAGAAGAGTTGCGGAAAGTGATCGGCGGTCTGGTTTTAAGTGGAGATGAAGCTGCCTGGGGCAAGCAACGAGTCCGGCGCGTTAGTCTCGATACGCGGTCACTCCGTCCCGGAGATCTCTTTATTGCGATACAAGGCGAACGGTTTGATGGGCATGATTTTGTCAAATCGGCGCTGGTGCGCGGTGCAGTTGGAGCAATTGTTCACGAGTCGTATGATGTCTCCCTCCGTGCGGGGAAGTTTCTCTCCAAACGAATGAGGCCGGTGATCCTCGGTGTTCCTGATCCACTGTATGCCTACCAACAGCTGGCCTCGTACTTTCGGGGTCGCTTCAAGATTCCGATCGTCGCCGTGACGGGCAGTAATGGAAAGACGACGACCAAGGAAATGGTGGCGAGTGTCATGGCGCATCGCTGGAAGATCCTCAAGACAGAGGGCAATCTCAACAACCGGTTGGGGGTTCCACAAACCCTCTTTCGTCTCAATGCGCAGCATCAGGGAGCGGTCATCGAGATGGGGGTCGACAATATTGGTCAGACAACCAGGTTATGTGAAATAGCCAAGCCGACGATTGGGATCATTACGAACATTGGGCCTGATCATCTTGAGTTTTTTGGATCCATGGATGTCTCTGCGCAAGCGAAAGCGGAGTTGCTTGATCGGCTGCCAGGTGATGGAACCGCTGTTCTGAATGCCGATGATTCCTATTATGGTTATCTCACCGCGCGAGCCCAATGCCGCGTCGTGTCTTTTGGATTGTCAGCCAAAGCCGATGTGCGTGCATTGAATGTCACTTCGGACGGTCGTAATGGAACGATGTTTCGCCTGGTGCTTCCTCAAAGCAGACGCCATACCAATGTCCATATTCGTGTTCAAGGGGAACACAATGTTGTCAATGCCTTAGCTGCAGCAGCGATCGGTACGACCCTGGGGCTATCAGGGGCGTCGATTGCTCAGGGGCTTTCCAAATTTCGACCAGCTGCCATGAGATCACAGGTCTCTGTTTGTCAGGGGGTCAAGCTCATCATCGACTGTTACAATGCCAACCCGGCGTCGATGACGGCGGCGGTTCAGCTCCTAACCCAGATCAGGACTAAGGGAAAGAAGATTGCAGTCTTGGGGGATATGCTGGAGCTCGGTCCGAATGCCGCACAGATGCATGAGGAAGTAGGCGGCTTCGTCGCACGGCAGGGCATCGATCAACTGGTGGCCTGTGGCCCCTTGGGGAAAAGCCTTGCCAAGGGTGCAAGAGAGGCTGGGCAAGATTCGTCCCACATTAGGGAAGTATCGGATGCCACAGCGGCGGCCGATGCGGTGAAATCGATCGCTAAATCTGGTGACGTGGTATTGATCAAAGCATCACGCGGAATGAAATTAGAACATGTGGCAGACGCACTCCAAGGACTCAAGAGTGCGAGAAAGAATGCCTCATAGGGTTCGTCGACACATGCTGTATATCTGGCTCTACCCATTTCATACACAATTCTCATTTCTGAACGTCTTTCGCTACCAGAGCTTCCGAATCATTTATGCGGCAGTCACCGCCTTTCTGATCGCCTTTGTGTTGGCCCCCTGGGTGATCAGAAAACTCCAAGAAATCAAGTTGGGTCAACAGGTGCGGGATGACGGACCCAAGCGGCACCTTGCCAAAAGCGGGACGCCAACGATGGGCGGCATCCTAATCATCTTTGCGGTAACGCTGTCGACGTTATTGTGGGCAGACATCTCACGCCCGCACATTTGGTTGGTGCTTGGCGCTACGCTTGGATTCTGTGTCATTGGGTTTGTCGATGACTATCTGAAATTTATCAAGGCTCGATCGAAAGGGCTTTCCGCGGCGCAAAAATTTACCGCACAAATTTCCGTCGCGCTCATTGTCGCAGTGATTCTCTATTTCTTGCCAGAATACAACACAAAGCTCAGCGTGCCCTTCTTTAAGAGTTTCACGCCGGACTTAGGCTGGTTTTACATCGTGTTTGCCATCATTGTCATCGTCGGTAGCTCCAATGCCGTGAATCTTACAGACGGCCTTGATGGATTGGCCATCGGGCCGATCATGATTACGGCGCTAGCGTATACCGTTGTCGCCTATGTGACCGGTCACCGGCTGATGTCTGAATATCTTCTCATTCCGCATATTGAAGGGGCAGGAGAGTTGGCCGTGTTCACGGCCGCAATCTTGGGATCGAGTCTTGGGTTTCTCTGGTTCAACACCTATCCGGCGTCCGTCTTTATGGGAGACGTTGGATCGCTTCCACTTGGGGCGGCACTGGGGACGGTGGCGGTGATCAGTAAGCATGAGTTGCTCCTGTTGATGGTTGGCGGGGTCTTTGTCATTGAGGCGGTGTCAGTCATTTTTCAAGTCCTTTCATTCAAGTCCCGAGGCAAACGAATCTTTCTCATGGCCCCCATTCACCATCACTTTGAAATGAAAGGCTGGGAAGAGCCAAAGGTGGTTGTTCGTTTGTGGATCATCGCGATTTTGTTGGCGCTCTTGAGCTTGAGCACGCTCAAGTTGAGGTAACCGGAGATGGTAGAACAGGACCTCAAACAGCTTGAAGGAAAGCGGGTAACCATCGTCGGACTGGCACGGAGTGGGGTGGCTGCGGCTCAACTTCTGCAGGCAGCCGGTGCGGTCGTGACTGTTGCCGACCGGAAAGAGCGAGGGGAGCTGCAAGGAACTCTGAATTCCATTGAGGAATCAGGGATTAATGTGGCGTTAGGAAGTAGCTATGAAACAGCTCTTGCGGCGGCCGAGTTGGTGGTCATTAGTCCGGGAGTGCCCTATCGGATGGAAGCGTTGGAGCGTGTCCGTCGTCGAGGGGTAAAGGTTGTCAGCGAGCTTGACCTCGCGTCCAGATTTATACCAGTTCCGATTCTGGCGCTGACCGGCACGAACGGGAAAAGTACGACGGTTACGATGATTGGGAAAATGTTGCAGGCCAGCGGGAAACAGGTATTTGTTGGCGGCAATCTCGGGACCGCTTTCAGTGAAGCGGCGATCCAGTCGTTACGAGCAATGGAGGAGGGACGACCCTGTCCGTATGATGCGGTTGTAGTAGAAGTTTCCAGTTTTCAGCTCGAAACGATCGAGCAGTTTCACCCTTGGATTGCCGCCATCCTCAATGTGACGGTCGATCATCAGGATCGGTACGAGTCCGTTGAAGAATATATTGCTGCTAAAAATAGGATTTTTGAGAATCAAATAGCATCGGATATTGCGTTGCTTAATCTCGATGATCCACGAGTCAGTACGCTACGGCATGGTGTGAAGGCTCGAACCTTCGGATTTACGAGGCACCCGCCATTACTGGCGGATATGGCGGGAGGAACCTATCTCGAACATGGTCGCATCATAACGGCCATTGATGGCCATAGGCAGGAAGTCTGCTCCCGGAACGAACTCAAAATCATCGGTGACCACAACGTTGAGAATGCCATGGTCGCGGCCACCTATGCGCTTTTGAGTGGTTGTCCTCTAGACGCCGTACGTCGAGTCTTGAGGGAATTTCCAGGTTTGGAGCATGCCTTGGAGGTGGTCCGTGAGCGCCGAGGGGTACGCTTTATTAACGACTCTAAAGGAACCAACGTCGATGCAACATTGAAGGCGCTGCACAGTATTGATCAGCCGATTTGGCTGATTGCCGGTGGACGCGATAAAGGTGGCGATTTCTCGCGGTTGGCTCCTGCAATCCGTCAGCGAGTGAAACGACTCATTTTAATCGGAGAAGCGGCTCCCTTAATCGCTGATGCGGTGCACGGCTATCGAGCCATCGAACGGTCAGCAAGCTTGCGGGAAGCGGTGGAGCTGGCAGCATCGGAGGCGAGCGCAGGGGACGTCGTGTTGATGTCGCCGGCATGCGCGAGTTTCGACATGTTTGCAGATTACCAAGATCGCGGGAGACAATTTAAGGGTGCGGTGCAATCGTTGCCGGCTTGATGGTCGGCAACGCAAAGGAGCAGTGAGGCTGAGCGATGGCAAAGAAAGCGGCAGGGACCTTGGCATTGCCTTGGTCCACGAACAGTCCGCGGGTTACGCCGCGGGTCGGGATGGATCAGGTTTTGTTCGGCGTGACGATGATGTTGGCCATCGTCGGTTTGGTCATGGTGTTCAGTGCGAGCGCGGTCCTGGCCGGGAATCGGTATCACGATTCCTGGTACTACCTCAAGCGACAAAGTGTCTGGTTGGTGGTTGGGTTGGTCCTTCTGCACGTACTGTCTCGTGTCGACTATATCTGGTGGAAACGGTTGTCCCTTCCGTTGCTCGGCGGTCTGACGATACTTCTCGCGATAGTCCTGATTCCCTCCGTGGGACTTGTTGCCAATGGAGCCAGACGATGGCTTGGCGTTGGGCCAATATCGATTCAGCCTGCCGAGATGCTGAAGTTGGGGGTCGTGATCTATCTCGCGGCGTATCTGACACGGAAGGAAGACCGGATCCACGATTTTCAGGTTGGGCTTCTCCCTGCACTGCTGATGGTGGGCCTTCTCAGCGGATTGGTTCTTCTGGAGCCGGATTTGGGGACGGTCGTGGTGTTGGGGTTGGTCACGAGCAGCCTTCTCTTCGTGGGAGGTGCGCGCCTGTCCCATCTGTCAACGTTGGTACTCTGTGCGGTGCCGATTGGACTGGCACTTGTTCTGTCCACCGAGTATCGCCGCCAACGACTCATGGCGTTTTTGGAGCCGTGGAGCGATGCATCCGACACAGGATTTCAGATTACCCAATCATTCCTGGCGTTCGGCAGCGGAGGCCTCTTTGGCGTTGGGTTGGGAGAGGGAAAACAGAAACTCTTTTTTCTTCCCGAGGCGCACACCGATTTTGTTTTGGCGCTCATCGGAGAAGAGCTGGGGTTTATCGGTGCTGGTGTCATTATCCTGTTATTCGCGGTGTTCATGATCCGAGGATTTCAGATCGCGACTCGCGCGCGAGTTCCATTTGGGCGGTACCTGGGAATCGGTATCACGACATTGATAGGGGTTCAGGCGTTAGTCAACGCGTGCGTGGTAACCGGACTCGTACCGACAAAAGGGCTTACGTTACCGTTCGTCAGTTATGGAGGGTCCTCGCTTGTCGTCAGTTTAGCGGGAGTCGGACTGTTGTTGAGTATCTCCCGGGATCGCCATGCCGGCCGGGAGGAGATGGAACATCAGGGTGGGCATGGGCGGGCAAGTCAGCGATGACGATCGTTATTGCCGCGGGAGGGACCGGGGGCCATCTCTATCCGGCCATCGCCCTTGCGCGCGAGTTTTTACAACGGGATCCTTCAACGAAGCTTCTCTTTGTTGGAACGAGGCGAGGTATTGAGTCTCGCGTGCTGGCACATGAAGGATTTGAGTTGGTCATGATCACGGCCAAGCCGGTGATGGGGAAAGGATGGCTGGATGTTCTTCAGGCTGTGTTGTCGGTTCCAGTCGGAATGTATCAGTCCTGGCAGGTCCTGGGGCAGCGCCAAGCCGATCTTGTGATCGGGGTTGGTGGGTACACGAGCCCAACTGTGCTGGTGGCGGCTGCACTGCGGGGGATTCCCCGGGTAATTTTGGAGCCGAATGCCCATCCTGGGTTGGCCAACCAAGTGGTGGGTCCGCTTGCGCAGCGGGTCTTTTTGGCGTTTGAATCAGCGGCCACATCTTTTGATCGACAAAAAGTGCACGTCGTTGGAACACCTATCAGGCAGGAGTTCCTGGGGCATGCGCCTGAGAGACAAGAGGACACGATCAAGCGGAATGGACGACACCTGCTCATTTTTGGCGGAAGTCAGGGTGCCAAGGCGATCAACAGTGCCGTGCTGGAGGCGCTACCCTTGCTGACTACGCGCTTACCCACCATGACGATCACCCACCAAACCGGTGAGGGAGATTATGAACGGGTCACGGAGGGCTACAAGGCGCGAGGGATATCAGCGACCGTTGTCCCGTTTCTGTATGACATGCCCACTGTGTTACGGACTGCGGATCTGGTGGTGGCGCGGGCAGGAGCCATGACGATCGCTGAACTGACGGCTTGTGGGAAACCCGCGATCCTGATTCCGTTGCCCACGGCCATTTATGATCACCAGATGAAGAATGCTCGAGCCATGGAAGCGGCAGGTGGCGCCGTGGTACTTCCGCAGGCAGACCTGACAGGGGCGACATTGAGCAATATGGTGGACGCGATCGTATCGGACCCGCAGCGGTGGGAGAGGATGCACCGTGGGAGTTTAGCTATGCGACGAATTGACGCTGGCGAACGTATCGTCAGCGAGTGTTACACGATCATGGGAGTGACACATGACATCAACCAATCTCTTGGAAAGGTCGGAGGGTAGGACGCTTGGAGGATCAACGCTTGAGGCACGGGCTTCTACAGGACGGCAACGAGTAAGTCATATGGGAATGTTTCGTAAAATTCAGCAAATTCATCTCGTCGGAATCGGTGGTGCTGGGATGAGTGGCATTGCCGAAGTTCTGCTCACGATGGGCTACACGGTGACAGGAACGGATCTGCATGCATCGGAGACCACCAGGCGCCTGGAAGAGCTTGGTGGGAGGATCTTCATTGGCCATCAGGAGTCCAATGTGGGGACGGCGCAGGTCGTAGTCATTTCATCAGCTGTGGCGGGAAGTAATCCCGAGGTGGTGAAAGCAAAGACGATGCAGATTCCAGTGATCCCACGGGCAGAAATGCTGGCGGAGCTCATGCGATTAAAGTTCGGTGTCGCAATTGCCGGCGCTCACGGGAAGACGACCACGACATCGATGGTCTCGACGGTCCTTGCCCAGGGTGGTTTGGATCCAACGATGGTGATTGGTGGCAAGGTCAACGCACTGGGAAGCCATGCCCGGCTTGGCCGAGGTGACCTCCTTGTGGCGGAGGCCGATGAAAGTGATGGGTCCTTTCTACGGCTCCCTCCCACCATCGTTGCCGTGACGAATCTGGATCGTGAACACTTGGATCATTATGGGTCGATGGAACGGATTAATGAAAGTTTCCTCGAGTTCATCAACAAGATTCCGTTCTATGGGCTTGCGGTGTTGTGTGCAGACGACGACCGCCTTGCCTCACTCTTCCCTCGCCTCGTCAAACGCTACCAGACGTATGGGCTTCACGAACGAGACGGGGTGGCGCCAGACTTTCTTGCAACGGACATCGTGCTCAAACAGTGGGGTGCCGACTTCCGTGCACATTTTCGAGGAAAGAACCTTGGGCCGTTTCGGTTGACGGTGCCGGGGATCCACAATGTTTCGAACGCACTCGTGGCCATTGCGATCGGGATGGAGCTGGATGTTCCGGTGGATTTGATTCGGAAAGGATTAGTGGCGTTTACGGGTGTTGAACGGCGATTCCATTTACGGGGCGAAGCGGGTGGGATCATGGTGGTTGATGACTATGGCCATCATCCTACGGAAGTCAAAGCGACACTGGCTGCCGCAAAGCAGGGATGGGATCGTCGAGTGGTGGTGTTGTTTCAGCCCCATCGGTATAGCCGGACGCGGGATTGTCTTGGAGAGTTCGCCCACGCGTTTGATAGCGCTGATGTTGTATTCATGACGGATATTTATCCGGCAGGTGAACAGCCTATACCAGGAGTGACCGGGGCTGCTCTTGCGGAGATCGTGAAGGCAGCTGGTCATCCATCCGTGACTTTTATCGAACGGAAGGAGACCCTGCCAGATCAGGTCTTATCTCATCTTCAGGCAGGTGATCTCGTGCTGACCATGGGTGCAGGAGACATCTGGAAAGCCGGTACCGGAATTCTTGCACGGCTTGAGTCTGCGTGATGATGTATGGCACGTACGCCTCGTGGACATGAAAGGACAGCCATACCCGCGCGGGCACGGCAGAAGGTACAGTCCGCTGTGGTCGGTATTCGGGGGACGGTTCGTTTCAATGCACCATTGAGCGAATACACATCGTTTCGGATCGGTGGTCCAGCTGATGTCTTGGTAGAGCCGGCAGATGCGGAAGATGTCATTCGTTTGGTTAAACAAACGCATGAACAGAAGCTTCCGATCTTTGTGTTGGGAGGGACTAATCTGCTGGTTCGGGATAAGGGGATTCGAGGTGTAGTGGTCAGTTTGGCCAAGCTGCGTGTGATCAAAGAGGAATCCGGAGCAGTGCTCTATGCCGAGGGTGGGGTTGGTATGCCGACCTTGATCGGTTATGCCATCCGCCGCTCGTTGGCGGGATTGGAATGGGCTGCTGGGATTCCAGGGACAGTGGCGGGCTGCGTCGTGATGAATGCCGGGACGAGGCTTGGTGAAATGAAGGATTCTGTCAAAGCCGTTCGAGTGGTGCGAACAAACGGCGAGGTCTTGGACTGTCCAGCCGAATCAATCAGTTTCGAGTATCGGCGGGCATCATTGCCCTCTGGAATCGTCGTCGGAGTCTGGCTCCAACTGAAGCAGGGAGTACGGGCCGACATTGAAAAGGTCGTGAAGGATTATTTGCACTATCGGCGCGAGACTCAGCCACTGACGCTTCCCAGTGCTGGGTGTGTGTTCAAGAATCCGGCCAATGATTCAGCCGGACGGGTTGTGGAGGCAGCAGGACTCAAGGGCGCCTCTGTCGGCGATGCCTGTGTCTCGACTAAACATGCCAATTTTATCGTGAATCAGGGGCAGGCGAGTGCGACCGATGTGCTGGCTCTTATTGAAAAAATTCGTGCACAGGTTGCTCGGAAGACCGGCGTGAAGTTGGAGCTGGAGTTGAAATTGGTGGGTCAGGCTTAATCAGAGGATAGGCTGATATTTATGGGGAAAATGACGGATAGACGTATTGCGGTGCTGATGGGAGGTCGATCGTCCGAACGGGAGATTTCCCTGAAAACTGGGCAAGCGGTTCATCAGGCACTGCTTCGTCGTGGGTATGACGTGGTGGCTATCGATGTCGGCGCTCGGTTGTATCAAGACTTAAAAGAACAGGGCGTCGCCATCGCTTTTCTCTCGCTTCATGGGCCAGGGGGAGAAGACGGTATGATCCAAGGGTTTCTCGAGACCATCGGGATTCCATACACGGGGTCAGGTGTTCGGGCGAGTGCGGTGGGGATGCACAAGGTGATGACGAAGACGCTATTGGCAGTCCATGGCATCCCGGTTCCTCCTGGAACGGTTATCCGTGAGGGGGAGAGACCCTCCTTGGCGAAGGTTCTGAAGGGGACCAAGCTGCAGTTGCCGATTGTCGTCAAGCCAGTCTCGCAAGGTTCCACGATTGGCGTCACGATTGTGCGTCGTCCCACTCAGTGGAAGGAGGCCCTGGCCCTGGCTCATCGCTATGATCCGGAAGCCATGGTGGAGCGGTATATTCCTGGGCACGAAGCCACGGTGTCGATCCTTGGGACAGCTATGAATGGGGTGAACGTGCTTCCTGCGATAGAAATTGTAGCCCCTGCAGGGTTCTACGATTTCACGGCCAAATACCAAAAGGGCAAAACCCAGTATCTCTGCCCGGCTCCTTTTTCGACGAAGGTGCTGCAGAAGATAGGGGAGCTGGCCTCCCGTAGCTACGAAGTTCTTGACTGTGAGGGGGCCGTACGTGTGGACTTTCGTATTACACCACGAGGACAGCCTTACGTCTTAGAGATCAACACGGTTCCAGGCATGACGGCTACGAGTCTGCTGCCGATGGCCGCCGCACAGGTCGGCATTATATACGACGATTTGGTCGAGCGGATTTTGCAGTCGGCTTTGGATCGTGCCGCTCGATCTGCTCAGCCTGCCAAATTGGAGTCCGCCTAATGCGATTCTCCTTCAGGAAACGCCGAACGGAACCTGCTGCTCCGCGGATGAATCGCTGGAGGGATCCTCAAGGGGAGAAAGCGGTGACGCAAGTTGGACGGATACGGACGGCTAGGCGAAAGGTTGCGGTGCGTCTTGTGGTTCTCTTGGCCGGAGTCGCGATTGTGGGGTGGCTCATCACGGTGGCTGTGACGTACTCCAGTCGTATGGTTCGAGAATTGTTTGAGATCCACACGATCACCGTCGAAGGGGTGCATCATCTTGATAAGCAGAAGGTGATTGAGCTGGCTCAGGTGAAACAAGGGATGCCGCTCCACCAGGTCGTACCCACTGCCCTTGAGGAGCAGATTGAATCTCACCCATGGGTCAAGGAGGCGCAAGTCTCGCGGGTCCCGTTTCATGAATTGAAAATAGCGGTGATCGAACGAAAGCCTGCGGCCGTCGTTCGAGCGGCTTCGCAGAACTTTCTGAGTGATGAAGAAGGGCATGTCCTGACGAAGCTTGGACAGGCTGATGATGACACGTTTCCACTTGTGACGGGAGTTGATCTTGACGGTTTGCTGAAGGGGACCGACGTCGTGCGACGGTCAATCGTGTCTGGCATCGAACTCGCAAGAGTCATCGGACAAACCTTCGAGGGTCGGTTGCGGGTACAGGCTGAAAGCCAGACAAACCTTGTCGCACTCATCCAGGGCGTGCGGTTTCGATTTGGGGAAGAATCGGTTGAGGAACAGTGGGAACGGTTCCAACGCGTCAAACCAACGTTAAAATCACTAAATTTTGACGGAGCGGGGCGTGGAGTCAGTGAAGTGGATCTCCGGTACGATAATCGAATTATCGTACGGGAAGGGGGGGGGTGATTGCGGTGCCAAAGCGAGATCATATCCTAGTCGGACTCGACATCGGGACGACGAAGATCTGCGCGATCGTCGCAGAGATGACCGATGCGGGAGGTCTCAGCATTATTGGCGTCGGCATGAGCCCGTCACGCGGTTTGCGCAAGGGGGTCGTGGTTGATATTGAAAGTACCGTTGAATCCATCAAAAAAGCGGTCGAAGAAGCAGAGCTGATGGCAGCGGTCCAGATCAACTCTGTCTACACCGGCATTGCCGGCAGTCATATCTCGGCTGAAAACTGCAAAGGGGTTGTTGCGCTAAAACGGGCCGAGGTGACTCGAGAAGATATCCATCGAGCGATAGAAAGCGCTCGAACGCTTGCGGTGATTCCGCAAGAGCGGAGGATTCTCCACGTGTTACCTCGGGAATTTATGGTGGATGGACAGGAAGGGGTGCGGGAGCCGTTGGGGCTGTCTGGGAATCGGCTGGAAGTTAACGTGCACGTCATCACTGGAGCGGTGACGTCTGCGCAGAACATAGTGAAGAGTGTGAATCGGGCCGGACTTGACGTGGTGGATATCATTCTTCAGCCACTTGCATCCAGTGAAGCGGTCCTGAGCCAGGAAGAGCGCGAGCTTGGTGTGGTGATGGTGGATTTAGGGGGTGGAACGACGGATCTCGCCATTTTTTTGGATGGCAGTATCCGTCACTCGGCGGTGCTTCCGATCGGTGGACAGAATTTGACCAAAGACCTGGCCATTGGTCTATTAACATCGCAAACTGAGGCTGAGCGGATTAAAACCCAACATGGCATCGCGAGAACGGAACTGGTCATTGGCCATCAAGTCGTCCAAGTGCCTTCGGTAGGAGACCGTCCACCTCGAACGTTTTCCAGACGGGATATTGCGGAGATCTTGGAGCCACGGGTCGATGAGATGTTCGAGCTCGTTCGGAGAGAAATTACGCGTGCCGGATACGAAGGGATGTTGGGAGCAGGTGTAGTCATCACCGGAGGCACCTCGCTGCTGGAAGGGATGCCGGATGCGGCCGAGAAAGTCCTGAACCTGCCGGCACGTCGGGGATTACCATCAGGGGTGGGAGGGCTCCGAGATATTGTCGGCCATCCCAGCCACTCAACAGGGGTTGGTCTCTTGCTTCATGCCAGGCGACATGCCGATGAATTGGAGACAGCAGGGCTTCGAAACGGCGGGACCTGGGCCAAAATGTTCAGTTGGACGAAACGAGTGTTGGAGGTCTTTTAACCTTTATAGAACCCTGGCGGGCGGCAGGCGCTCGGTGTGCGGGTGATGCGAGGAGGTGCTCCAATGTTTTCATTTCAGGAGGATATGTTGTCACCGGTCCGGATTAAGGTGATCGGAATCGGCGGAGCCGGGTGCAATGCGATCAACACGATGATCACTTCTGGACTCGCCCGTGTCGACTTTATCGCCAGCAACACCGATCTTCAGGCGCTGGATCGCTCTCTGGCCCCATACAAAATCCAGCTTGGGCCGGAGCGGACCCGTGGGTTGGGCGCTGGCGCGAAACCGGAAATCGGACGGGATGCCGCGCTTGAAAGTAAGGAGCATATCAGGGAATGCCTCGAGGGAGCGGATATGGTGTTCGTCACGGCTGGCATGGGGGGAGGAACCGGGACCGGAGCCGCACCCATTGTCGCCAGCATCGCTAGAGAAATGGGGATTTTGACGGTTGGCGTGGTGACGAAGCCATTTCAGTATGAGGGCCAACGGAGAAACAAACATGCCGAGGAGGGGATCCGCGACATGCGGCGTCATGTCGATACATTACTGATCATCCCTAATCAACGGCTTTTAGGCATCGTTGATAAATCAACTCCGCTATTAGAGGCCTTCAAGGTGGCCGATGATGTCCTACGGCAGGCCATTCAAGGCATTGCCGATGTGATTACGACGACGGGACATGTGAATGTCGATTTTGCCGATGTCCGCACGGTGATGTCCCATACCGGCCGTGCCGTCATGGGAATGGGTGTATCACGAGGTCCGAATCGGGCAATTGAAGCTGCCCAGAAGGCAATGTGTAGTCCGCTGCTCGAAGAAGGAAGTGTGGAAGGAGCTCGAGGAGTCCTCCTTAATATTACTGGGGGCCCCAGCTTATCTCTCCATGAGGTTGAAGAGGCCGCCAGCATTATCCAACAGACGGCGGACTCGGAGGCCAACATCATCGTCGGGCAGGTGATTAATCCTGATATGGGCGAAGATCTCATTATCACGGTGATTGCCACCGGGTTTGAGCGAGAAGAAGATCAGCCTGCCGCTCCCATGGCAGGGGATCGAGGAGTGAATCGGCCTGCGAAGCCGATTCAACCACTTCTGGCAGGCATGGTGGCATCCCTGGCAGCGGAACGACCAGTGAAAGATCTCGACCGGCCAACATTTTTACGGCGTATGACGGACAAGCGGGATCCAGCAGATCGTGCGGCGATGACGGCTGAGGACGAATGGGATGTTCCAACATTTCTCCGGAAGCAAGTCGATTAACCTTGGGTTATTCATCGTATGAGATCTGGCAAGTAGTGAAATGGCCAAAACATCGGTGATTACGGTACCGGCATTTGCAGATACCAAAAAGCGGGTGCACCACTTTTTCGGAACCCGACAACACACGATGGAATATGATCTGGGACTTGGCATTCCCAGGCAAGGCATTCAAGGGGGTGCTCCATCGGCGTGGACGCTATCTGTCAAACAGGTTCATGGGACTGACGCGCTGGTTGTGGATCGAGCGCTGTCCTCAACCGACCGCTTTCTTGGAGGCTGGGATGCCTTGGTCACCAATCAGCCTGGGGTGATGGTGGCCGTGAGGACCGCCGATTGTGTTCCAATCCTCATGTATGATCCTACTCATGGGGTTGTTGCGGCGATCCATGCAGGATGGCGAGGAGCCGTAGGTGGGATCGTCCCCAAGACTTTAGCGTTGCTGGAGGCGCAGTTTGGTTCCAACCCCAAACAGGTGCGGCTGAGTATTGGCCCATCGGCTGGCATGTGCTGTTATGAAGTGGATGAACCAGTTCTTGAACGCGTGCGCCAGGGAGTTCCCAGTTGGGGGAAGGTTGTTCGATTAGGGAACGAGGGGAAGGCCAAGCTGAATTTGAAGGGTCTGATTAAGGAACAGGCTCTGGCCCATGGAGTCACTCCACTGACCATCACAACCGTCAACCTGTGTACGATTTGTCATGAAGCTCTCTTTTTCTCCTATCGGCGAGAGGGAAAAGTCAACGGGACGATGATCAGTGCCATTGGCTTGCCACCAAAACGACGGTAAACCAGTCTCTGCCAATTCTTCGTCTAATCCGATAGAATATGGGCGGCGTGCTGTAGGCGAGTATCGCCACCCATGAGTCTGTAGATGGAATCGCTCGTCCAAGACACAATCGAAACAAGAGTTCACTCGATACTCGAGAAGATTCGATCGGCGGCAGAAAAGGCCGGCCGGCCGGTTGGCGCGGTGCGCCTTGTGGCTGCAACTAAGACTGTCGCCATCCAGTCGATCAGGGAAGGGGTGCAGGCCGGCTTGTCGATCTTGGGGGAAAATCGAGTCCAAGAGGCCCTTACCAAGATTCCTGTCTTCACTCATGATCCAATCCAGTGGCATTTTATCGGCCAGTTGCAGCGGAGGAAAGTGCGATCCGTGATCGGTGTATTCGATCTGATTCATTCGGTTGACAGCGTGGCGTTGGCACAAGAAATCGATCGTCGTGCGGGAGAAGCTGGCCGCAGGCAAGATGTGTTGTTGGAGGTCAATATCGGCGATGAGCCCACAAAAGCGGGGTTTCGTCCAGACGAGGTGCGACAAGCCGTCTCAGACATGACGCGTCTTTCCCATGTGTGTATCAAAGGGTTAATGGCTATTCCGCCTCCAACGGTCGATGCTAGCTCGGCCAGGCCCTATTTTCGAAAACTCAAAGAATTGGCGAATATGATCAAGGCTCAACGTTTCCCATCGGTGAAGATGGACGAGCTTTCGATGGGCATGTCGAACGATTACGAAGTCGCCATCGAGGAGGGAGCGACGCTTGTGCGTATCGGCACAGCCATTTTTGGAGCACGGCATGGTTAGGACGCCCGCTATGAACACGATTGGATTTCTCGGTGGTGGGCGCATGGCAGAAGCCTTGATCAGTGGTGTGCTCGCTGCCAAGCTGTTTGAACCTGAAAAGATTCGTGTGGCTGATCCGGATGCTATGCGGCGGGATCATCTGAAGACACACTACGGGGTCCAGGTTGGACTTACGAATAGCGAGGTGGTAGCTGCAAGCGAGGTCGTCGTACTTGCTGTGAAACCACAGGCCATGACTGAAGTGCTTAGAGGAGTGGGGGGCAGTGTCAGTAATCGGCTCGTTGTGTCGGTGGCAGCTGGGGTTCCAATCTGTCGGATTCAGGAGCCTCTTGGCCTTCAGGCGAGTATTATTCGCGCCATGCCAAATACACCGGCGATGGTTGGAGCGGGGATGACGGCATTGGCGGTCGGTCCGGGGGTCGAGCCAGAGGCGGTCGCTTGTGCACGGCAGATGTTTGAATCGGTCGGGAAGGTGGTGTTGCTTGAGGAACGCCTCATGGATGCCGTGACTGGTTTGAGCGGAAGTGGCCCCGCGTATATTTTCCTTGCTATTGAGGCGATGGCGGACGGCGGAGTAAAAATGGGATTGCCTCGAGAAACCGCGAGCGTATTGGCGGCGCAGACAGTTTTGGGGGCAGCCAGGATGGTGCTAGAGTCTGGCCAGCACCCTGCGCGCTTGAAAGATCAAGTTGCTTCTCCTGGAGGAACGACGATCGCGGGGCTACACCGGTTGGAGCAAGGTGGCTTGCGGGCGGTATTGATGGATGCAATTGAGGCTGCAACAAAACGATCTCAGGAGCTTGGAAACTAATGTTTGTGGTTGGAAATACCTTGTTAGGGCTAGCGACGGTGCTAGACTATGCTTTGTCGTTCTATAGCTGGATCATTATTGCACGGGCGTTGATTTCGTGGGTCAACCCAGATCCATGGAATCCGATCGTCCAATTCCTGACTCGCGCAACGGAGCCGATCTTGGCTCCGGTTCGACGACGGGTCGGCTTGGGGATGGGGATAGACCTTTCCCCGCTGATCGTGATTGCGGCGATTTGGTTTTTACAAATTGCAGTCGTCCAGTCGATTAAGGACATGGCAGGACAGATGAATTGATTCAACCACGGGGGAATGACATGAAAATCACGCCGATCGACATTCAGCAGATGGTGTTTCAGGTCAAGCTTCGTGGCTATGATCGGGAAGAGGTCAATCGCTTTCTGGAGGAGATTGCCCAAACGGTCGAATATCTGAATCGAGACAATGTCACATTGCGTGAACGAATCTACTCGCTTGAGCAACAGGTGACCGAGTTGAAACGGACCGAGACGACTCTGTCGAGCACACTTGTTTCGGCGCAGTCCTTGGCCGAGGATGTCAAGCGTAGTGCACAGCGAGATGCTGAACTGATTGTAAAGGAAGCTGAACTGAAGGCCAGTGAACTATTTCGACAAGCGAGAGTTGAACTGGGGAATACTCAGCGAGATCTATCGGTCCTGAAGAAACAGCGGCTGCTCATGGTAGAGCGTATGCGAGCCACGCTCAATACGTTCGAGCGCATGCTGGATGTTGAAGCCAGTGAGGTGTATCAAGACCATGGCATCGTGCCAGAGGAAAAAATGGAAGGAGAGTCTAGCCCTGCACGATGATGCAGTGAGTTTGAATCTCCTAGCCTAGCCAATGGCTTTTCTGTCATACGGCCCCGGTTTTTTCACATCGATCGTCTCCTCATGTCTGACCCCTCTGCTATTCAGGTCGCACTTGATCGGGCTGTTGCCGCAGGCGTGTTCCCTGGTGCGGTATTAGCGGTGCGCTCAGGGGATAAGCCGATCGTTCGTTTTTGTGCCGGACAGCTCTCAACAGCTCCACCAGGATCGTCTGTTCGTGCAGCGACCGTCTATGATCTGGCCTCTTTAACAAAACCGTTGGCGACGGTGACGTCCCTCGTCCTGCTGATTCAGAAGGGACAATGTCGGCTTGATGCGTGTCTAGCCGACTACCTCGAGGAATGTGAGGAGAGTCAAGTTGGGTCTGCAACCCTTCGAGATCTATTGACCCATCAATCCGGATTGCCTGGATGGCGAGGCTACTATGAGCGACTCAGTCCGGATGGAACCATACCGTCATCGAGGGAAGAGAGGCAATTGGCGAAGCACACACTGTTGGATTTGATTCGATCGGAACAACTGGTCTATGCGAGAGGTAGTCGCAGTCTTTATAGCGATCTGGGGTTCATGCTGCTGGGGATGGTCGTTGAACGGGCCAGCGGGATATCACTGAATGAGTTTTTCTCTGAGTGCATTGTGCATCAGTTGGGGAACCCACGAATTCAATTTGTTTTGGGCAAAGACCAACACACCTTTGGTGATCGCGCACATGAGGTGAATGGAGCGGTCGCGCCGACCGAGGTCGATCCATGGCGAGGCCGGTTGCTGTGTGGAGAGGTCCATGATCAGAATGCCGGCGCAATGGGTGGGGTGGCAGGTCACGCGGGGTTATTTGGAAATGTGGATGCAGTCATGGCTCTCACAGACGAGTGGTTAAGGGCGTATCATGGGCAGCCAGCGATGCTTGATCAGGATCTTGTTCGGGAGTTTACGAGGAAGCAGCTAACAGCGGGACCGTCTAGTTGGGCGCTAGGGTGGGATACTCCTTCTGCGCCGTCATCGGCTGGATCTTGTTTCTCAGCCCAATCCTTTGGGCATCTTGGTTACACTGGAACTTCAATTTGGGTCGATCCTGTACAGCGCAGGGAGGTTGTGTTGCTTTCCAATCGAGTCCACCCGACGAGTCGGAACGAAGCCATTCGGGAATTCCGTCCGGTGATTCACGATCTCGTCTGCCAGGAATTTTAGGCTTGACGTCAAGAACGGTCTGGATAGTCAATCCAGGTTTCCTTTTCAGCCAGATACCGGGTGCCCTTAAAATTAGGTCGAGTTCTCAGGCGCATGAACCCAAAGTCCTGGAGCTTTTCAACCAATTCCTTTACGGCAGCGATAATGGTGGAGTGTGATCGGCTCTCCACGATCAGCGCTTCGTACATCACCTTTGTCGAGTAGCCTGCTGAGGTTCGATTCACGAGGATGGCTCGGTTAAAGTAGCGATCGCTCGGATCCACCCCCTCAACTTGATGTTTTTCAACTACACCGTCCTTCTTGAACAGTAGCGGTAACGTACTCATACTTCCTTATCCCTTCGCCATCGGGTGAGAGAGAAGCCTGCTTCCCTAATTATAGGAGGTGTCCCTCCGTGGCTGCAACTCGTTGACAAGCGCACTGTCGGTTACTATGATGCCTCGCCTCATGAAGTCAGAGCATAGCCAGACTCCGCTCCATGAATATCCCCAATAGTCTCACCATTCTTCGCATCCTCTTGGTTCCCGTATTCATAGGCTTCATGACCTATGGTTCGTACGGATTTGCCCTCATGACACTGCTTCTTGCCGGACTCACAGATGCGGTCGATGGCTATCTGGCACGGAGGCTCGATCAGAGGACACGATTAGGGACCTTGCTTGATCCATTAGCGGACAAGCTCTTGTTGACATCGAGCTTCATCGCACTCGCGACGCTCCACCTGGTCCCATCGTGGTTGGTGATTCTCGTTGTGAGCCGAGATCTGATGCTCTTACTAGGAACGGTGGTTGCTCATGTGACAAGTACGTCGATTAACGTGACTCCAACGTTTCTAGGAAAGGGAACCACGTTGTTTCAATTGAGTTATGTTCTTCTGACGGTTTTTCTGACGTGGCGTGGTGTTGACCGCTCGGCCATCACACCGCTCGTGGTCTTCATGGTTGGTTTTACTCTCGCTTCAGGATTTCACTACCTGTATCGAGGGTATCGAGATGCGAATACTGCCCCTCCACTACCCTAATCTCCTTTCTTCAGCCTGGCGGTTCGCCTGACGGCCCAGGTAAATAATGTAATTGTTTTTGACAGGGTTGCCAGTCGCCAGTAGACTCGCTTCGTAGTCCTTATATTCCTCCTTAGCCGGCTGTGAATGCCGTAACAGGTCGAGAACCTATGGCCACATTTGCGTATGTTGGGCGCAGTAAGTCGGGAACAGTAAAAAAAGGCGAGCTCGTTGCTAAGTCGCGGGATGAGGCTGTGGAACAGCTGCGCAAGCAAAACCTCGTTATCACGAGTCTCGAAGAGAGGGCGGCCAAAGAGGGATTCAGCATTAAGCTGGGAAGCGGGGTGAAGGAAAAAGATCTGGTCGTCTTCACTCGACAATTTGGAACGATGATCAACGCAGGATTGCCGTTGATTCAATGCCTCGAAATCCTCTCGACGCAGTCCGAGAATGCAGTATTGAGAAAAGCGGTTGGTGAGGTCAAGGGACAAGTCGAAGGCGGATCCACATTTTCGGATGCTCTCCGAAGGCATCCCAAAATCTTCGATGATCTGTACGTCAACATGGTCCATGCCGGCGAGGTGGGCGGACTGCTGGATACCATTCTCGGACGGCTGTCGAAACATATCGAAAAGGCTATGAAGTTAAAAGGGCAGATCAAGAGCGCCATGGTCTATCCCGCCGCCATTCTTGGTATCGCGGCAATCGTGATTACCGTTTTAATGATTTGGGTCATCCCGGTGTTCGAGAAAATGTTCAAGGAAATGTCTGGTGGGAAAATGGGGCTTCCAGCGCCGACCCAGCTTGTGATCGACATGAGTAATTTCGCGCAAGGGAACTGGTATATCATGCTGGGTGTGATCATCGGGGCAGTGGTGGGGATCAAAAAGTACCGTGCAACGCCACAGGGGAGGTTGGCTATCGATAAGCTTCTGCTCAAGACGCCCGTGTTTGGGGACTTGATTCGGAAAGCATCGGTGGCCAAGTTCGCCAGAACATTGGGGACGTTGCTGGCGAGTGGTGTGCCATTGCTGGAGGCGTTGACGATTTGTGCCAAGACATCTGGCAACAAGGTTGTCGAAGGGGCGCTTCTTGATGCAAAGGTCAGCATCAGCGGTGGAAAGACGATTTCGGAGCCGCTCGCAAAAAGCGGCACGTTCCCAAAGATGGTTACGCACATGATCTCGGTCGGGGAGTCAACAGGTGCGCTAGACACCATGCTTGGGAAGATCGCTGATTTCTACGAAGACGAAGTAGACGAGGCGGTCGGAAATCTTACGGCGCTCTTGGAACCGATGATGATGGTGTTCCTGGGAACCACTGTCGGCTTCATCGTGGTGGCAATGTATCTACCGATCTTTACCATGGCTTCTGCGATCGGGTAGCACGTTTGCTGAGGTGGTTGTTAGTCTTTCCTCCTACCTGGAGAACCGGGTTGGTCGGATGTCTGTTGATCCTCGTTGCCCCAAACGCTCCTGGCATTTGTCCCTCCTATCGGTCTCACAACTGATGCGTCTGTCGCGATAGGCCAGGTGTTCAGAGAGAACACTGGTCTGATAATAAGGCGAGCACTGCGTGGACAAAATCAAAGCCAGAATCTATTGGTTGATGGGGTGGCGGGTCGTTCTTGTGACGCTGCTCTTGGGGTTGTCCCTTGCCTTCCAGGTGACGAAAGGTGAACGAGTCGAAACGTTCTATGCCTTGATCGTGTTCACCTATGCGGCCACGATTCTCTACAGCATCATCCTTCAACATCTTGTCCGTCCAGAAGTGCTCGTGCGGTTTGCGTGGGTTCAGATCGCCGTCGATTTTGTGATTGAGTCTGTGCTGATTGCACGCACCGGCGGGATTGAAAGTCCCTTTGCCGTGCTGTACGTCATCAGTGTGACTGTGGCCAGTCTGGTACCACGCCGTCGAGTCGGTTTACTGACCGCCAGCCTCTGCATCATTCTGTTCGGACTTCTTACAAATTTACAATTATATGGATTCGCTGAGGCCTGGGGCTGGCTCCCTCATCCCCGGCTGACGGCTGCGGAAACGCTCCAGGCGTTCGGTGTTTATGCGTTGGCCTTTCTGGTCGTCGGGTTTTTGAGTGGGGCGCTCGCGGATCAGTTGCGGGCGGCTGATCAATCGCTCCGAGAAAAAGAGCAGGGACTCCATCGCCTTCAAGCCTTCCATGAGAATATCGTGAACAGCATCAGTAGCGGAGTCTTTACAACAGACGCGTATGGACTGATCACGTCATTCAACCCGGCAGCTGAAGAAACGACCGGTTACAGCAGTCAGCAAGTTCAGGGGCGCCCCTGGCGAGAAGTATTTAACTGGCAACCAGGGGATGTGGGGAACGAGGGCACGGAGAGCGTGTCACATAACCTGCGATTTGAGATCGAGTGCAAACGGGCTGATGGGAACCGGCTGATCTTGGGCATGACACTGGGTCCCTTACACGAGCGAGGGGAAACAACGGGCTTGGTGGGGGTCTGTAAGGATCTTACGCAGATCCGCGATTTAGAGGAGCAAATGCGGCGTAAGGAGTGGCTTGCCAGTCTTGGCGAAATGTCGGCAGGAATGGCGCATGAAATCCGAAATCCACTCGGGGCTCTCGCAGGCGCCATGCAAATGCTCCGAAAAGATGTTCAGGCGGACGAAACCAACCAGCGACTGGTGGAGATCGCCGTTCGGGAAGCGACTCGGTTGAATGCCATTATTACTGAGTTCTTGCAGTATGCCAGGCCTCCAGCGCTGCAGTTAGCGGAGTGTGATTTAAACAAAGTCCTTGCTGAGACGTTTGATCTGGTACAACATGAAGCACGAACGAGAACAAACATCACGGTGACGACCGCTCCTTGTTCCGACACACTCCCTGCGCAAGTGGATCAGGATCAGATGAAGCAGGTGTTTTGGAATTTAGCCGTGAACGCGTTTGATGCCATGCCAAAGGGAGGGCAGCTGACGGTATCAACTGGATGCCGAAAGGTGGATGTGGCGGGGAGGAAGGGGGAGGTCATTGAGGTGTCGTTCCATGATACGGGAGGAGGTATTTCAAAAAAGAATCTCGATAAGATCTTTCTCCCATTCTTTACGACGAAGAAAAGCGGATCCGGATTAGGGCTGGCAGCGGTCCATCGCATCGTGGATCTTCATGGTGGGTGGATCAAAGTGGAGAGTGAAGAAGGGCTGGGAACGCGATTCGGAGTGTGTCTGCCCCGTGCTGCGAATTCAGGGATTAGACTCTGGTATGAGGGACGAGAGCCGTGGAAAAGATCCTAGTCGTCGATGATGAACAAAGCTTGCGCGAAGTGTTGAGCATCATGCTCAAACGAGCTGGGTATGCGGTAACCAGCGCCACTGATGGTGAGGAGGCCGTTGAATTACTCCAGAAGGAGATCTTCGACCTGGTCATTACCGACTTGCGCATGCCAAAAGTTGACGGTATGGAGGTGCTCAAAGCGGTCAAATCAGCCTCGCCCGAAACAGTGGTGTTACTCATCACCGCATTTGCGAGTGCGGATTCAGCCGTCGAAGCGATGAAACAGGGGGCCTATGACTATCTGACGAAACCCTTCCAAGTGGACGAAGTACAGCTGATTATCCGGAATGCCTTGGAAAAGCGGCGTCTCACGACTGAAAACATGCTCCTCAAGCGCGAGATGGCGAGTCACTCATCATTCGCGCAGCTAGTCGGTCAGAGCGAGGCGATGCAAAAGGTCTTTGAGGTTGTGCGAAAGGTGGCAGACTCAAAAAGCAACGTGCTGATTTGCGGAGAAAGTGGGACGGGAAAAGAATTGGTGGCCCGTGCGATTCACTACAACAGTGTCAGGAGCCCTCTGCCGTTTGTAGCAGTCAATTGTAGTGCTGTACCGGAAACCTTATTGGAAAGTGAGTTGTTCGGTCATATGAAGGGATCATTCACCGGCGCGATTGCGAATAAGGCAGGGCTCTTTGAGATCGCGAACGGGGGGACGATCTTTCTTGACGAAATTGGAGACACGACTCCGACGATTCAAGTCAAGCTGCTCCGAGTGATTCAGGAGCGAGAATTTCGTCGGGTGGGGGGCAGTCAGGATATTAAAGTCGATGTGCGTGTAGTGGCTGCCACTAACAAAGACCTTGAAAAAGCCGTGGCGGACGGCTCCTTTCGCGAGGATCTCTATTACCGTCTGGACGTGATTCCTATCCGGCTTCCACCGCTGCGGATGCGAACCGGTGATATCCCGCTCTTAGTCAATCACTTTCTGGAACGATTTGCGAAGGAAAGTGGGAAGCCCAAGCCAGTGCTCAGCTCCGAGGCGATGCACGTGCTGTTGGAACATGAATGGCGCGGGAACGTTCGTGAACTGGAAAACCTGCTCGAGCGGGTCGTGGCATTTTCTATGGACGGATCGGTCACGGAGGCTGATGTCCGTGGATGGCTTCATCGACCCACTGCGCAGCCGCCAGTACAGGGGATGCCCATGGACTTGACTGATGAGGGCCTGGATCTTGAAGGGTTGATCAATGGTATCGAAAAGGATTTGCTCCTGAAGGCGCTGGAGCGGTCTAAATGGGTCAAGAAGAAAGCTGCACGGATGCTGCGACTCAACACCAGGTCATTTCGATATCGGTTAGAGAAGTATGCTATAAAAGGAGGTCGTGACTAACTGTTCTCCCGCATCGAACTCTACCCCTGTCCCCATTCGTGTTGCCGCACCTGCCAAGATCAATCTTGTGTTACGTATTCTCGATCGTCGTCCGGACGGCTATCACAATCTTTGGTCGCTGATGCAGACGGTTCGAGTGGAGGACGAGATTACCATTGCGCTGACAGGTACCGATTCCGTGATCACCTTGCGCTGTGACGATGTATCGTTGAAGACTGATCGTTCTAATTTGGTCTATCGTGCGGCCGTGGCAGTCCGGGAGCTGAGTGGAAGAATGGAAGGATTAGACATTGCCCTCACCAAGCGGATTCCAATGGGGGCAGGGCTAGGAGGTGGAAGTAGCGATGCAGCCGCGACGATTCTCGGCCTGAACCAATTATTCAATCTGGGATGGTCGTCGGACAAGATGGCGGAGATTGGTCAAACACTTGGGAGCGATGTGTCGTTCTTCTTTTTCAAGCCATCTGCGACCGTGGCCGGGCGAGGCGAGCATGTGGCTCCGGTGTGGATCAATGGAACTCGCTGGGTCGTGCTGGTTAACCCTGGTTTCCCTGTTGAAACGAAGTGGGCATATCAACAGCTCTCTGCAACACGAGCCGGAGTTGTTCCCCTATCCCATTCCCATGCTAGGCTGGAACAAGGAGCGGAGTTGGCCTGGGAACAGGTACTGGAGGCAGCAGAAAACGACTTCGAAGTACCGGTATTTAAAGCCTATCCCCTGCTGGATGCGATCAAGCGTCGCCTGCTCGCCCATGGGGCGGATGCCGCGCTGCTCTCCGGGAGCGGGGCGACGGTTTTCGGGATATTTCGTGATGAAGCGCAAGCTCGTCAGGCACAGGCCGTCTTTCAGAACGAGCCACAGTTCAAAGTGTTTGTCGCAGAGACCTCGTCCTCCTCGTAGCCAACCGATTTCAACATTCTGCCGCTCCTTTATTGACAGCGACCGGATATTTCTTATACAGTTTCACCCCTTGATGGGTTTCCTCAGTCGTGTGCGCTGTGACGAGTGTGTCATGCTGATAACGATCAGCCATGCGTCCCGCACAAGAACCACTAGAGAATCCAGTACGTTACACTAAAGACGAGACGGTCGGTCAGGAACGCTTAATGAACAGGGAACTGAAAATTTTCTCTGGCAACGCCAATCTTGCGCTTGCACATGAGATTTGCGCGTATCTCGGGCAAAAGCTGGGTGAAGCGACAGTCTCTTCGTTCAGCGATGGCGAGATCCGTGTCAAGATCGACGAAAATGTTCGGGGCGCTGATGTCTTCGTGGTGCAGTCATGTTGTCAGCCGGTCAACGATTCCTTGATGGAGTTATTGATCATCATCGACGCGTTGAAGCGCTCATCAGCGAATCGCATCACGGCGGTGATCCCATATTTTGGATATGCCCGTCAGGATCGGAAGGATCAACCCCGTGTTCCCATTACCGCCAAGTTGGTCGCGGACTTGATGACCACGGCCGGGGCGGATCGTGTGCTTTCAATGGATCTTCATGCCGGACAAATTCAGGGGTTCTTTAACGTACCGGTCGATCACTTGTACGCATTGCCGGTCTTGCTGGACTATATCATCAAAAAACAAATGACCGACCTCGTCGTCGTTTCTCCCGATGCCGGTGGGGTGGAGCGAGCCCGGGCATTCGCTAAACGGATCCAGGCCAATCTGGCGATCATTGATAAACGCCGAGAAGGTCCCAATCAAGCCCAAATCATGAATATCATCGGGGATGTGCAGGAGAAGCGAGTCCTTCTTCTTGATGACATGATCGATACGGCAGGTACGATTGTTCAGGGAGCTCAGGCTTGTCTCGATCATGGTGCGCGAGAGGTGATGACCGCCTGCACCCATGCGGTCTTATCTGGGCCGGCGCTGGAACGATTACAGGCGTCGTGTCTTTCTCAGGTGGTGATCACTAACAGTATTCCGTTACGAGGGAAAGAGTTGATTTGTCCGAAGTTGCATCAATTGTCGGTGGCACCGCTCTTAGGCGAGGCGATCAGGCGCATTCATGAAGATGAGTCGGTGAGTTCATTATTTGCCTAGCCCGGTCTGGGCGGGGCGTTATGCTGGAAATTGGGGAGACGGAGGAGAATCATGAAATTCGATTTGACAGTAGCGGTGAGAGAACAAGCGGGTAAGGGAGCGGCACGGTCGATGCGACGGGCCGGGAAAATTCCGGCGGTGTTGTACGGCCAGGGTGAGTGTCTCTCGCTGACCGCCAACCCCGATGAGTTGGTCAAGATTCTGAAGTCCCACGCGGGCAGCACCGCGCTGATTTCACTGACGGTCAGTGGGGCCAAGTCCAAGCCGAGCCGTACCGCACTCTTGCGAGACTATCAAGTAGATCCGGTGACGGGAGCGTTGTTGCATGCCGATCTCTTTGAAATTTCCATGAGTAAACCGATTCGAGTCAAAGTGCCGGTCAAGGTCATCGGCAGCATTCCCGCTGGAGTGAAGGAAGGCGGTGTGTTGCACCACAACATGCGCGACATACACGTCGAATGTTTGCCCGCTGCATTGCCTGATCACATCGAAGTGGATGCGTCAGCCTTGACCATTGGGAGCGGTATCCATGTGAAGGAAATTGGGGCGCGTGACGGAGTCCGTTTCTTAGATGAGCCTGACCAGATGGTTGTCAGTGTCGCGGCGCCGATGTCTGATGCGAAGCTCGAGGCCTTGCTGACCAGTGGTGCAGGTGCTGCAGGTGAACCGGAAGTCCTGGCGAAAGGCAAAGAGGCTGGAGCTGAAGGAGCTGGGGCCGAGCCCGCCAAGGCAGGGGCGGCAGCGCCTGCTGCTGACGCCAAGGGCGGAGACAAGAAAGACGCGGCTGCCGCGCCCAAAGCCGAGAAGAAAGAAGCTGAAAAGAAGAAGTAACGTTGCGTCTGCTTGTTGGACTGGGCAATCCGGGAAAGGCCTATGCCCAGACCCGTCACAATGTCGGGATGTGGGCCATCGAGCGGGCTGCCGCTCGATGGTCGATCCGGCTCTCACCGCGCGGTATCGGACAGCGAGGTTCTGGGCGACTTGGACGAGAATTGATCGAGTTGGCCGGTCTCCTCGACTGGATGAACTGTTCCGGTCCTCCCGTGAAAGGTCTCCTGAGAGAGTTCTCCATTACTCCTCGTGAGCTTATCGTCGTCCATGACGATCTCGATTTAGAGCCGGGCCGACTGCGGATCAAACTTTCAGGAGGCTACGGGGGACATAACGGGATCAAATCCCTCATTGAGGCTCTGGGAACCCCACAATTCATCAGAATAAAGATCGGAGTCGGTCGGCCTGCACCAGGTCAAGATTCAGCGGACTATGTATTAGAACCAGTTACGAAAGACGAACGGGTGGTCTTTGAGTCTTGTCTGGAACGGGCCGTCGATGCGCTGGAATGTTTGATCCATCGTGGGCCAGAAGTTGCGATGAATCAGTTCAATGTCAGAGAGCGAGTGGAGGGAGGAGAGCAGCCGGACTGACCTGTGCTTGCTCACCACGCACGCAAGAATTGATCGAACGATGAAACTAAGGGCGGTGCATCGGTGGATGCGTACAGTGAGGTCAGCCCCGCTGCTCGCCTTCGTACAGAGTGTATAAAAGGATAAGGAAAGAACATGGGTCTTTGTTGCGGCATGATCGGGCTTCCGAACGTCGGTAAGACGACTGTTTTCAACGCACTCACCGGTGGAGGGGCGCTGGCGGCGAACTATCCATTTGCCACGGTGGATCCCAATACCGGTGTGGCGCTGGTGCCTGATCCTCGTCTTGTCAAATTGACGGAGATCTTCGCCTCGAAGAAAACCACCTACAGCACGCTGGAAGTGCGAGACATCGCCGGGTTGGTCGAAGGGGCCAGTAAAGGCGAAGGACTCGGGAATCAATTTCTCGGCCATATCCGTGAAGTCGATGCGTTGTTACATGTGGTCCGTTGTTTTCAGGGAACTGAGGTGGTGCATGTCAGCGGCGGCGTCGATCCGCTCCGTGACATCGGGGTGATCGAAACTGAATTGATGTTGTCCGATCTGGAGACACTCGATCGGCGAAAGCAGAAGACCGAAAAGAAAGTACGGGCAGGAGATAAGAAAGCTGCCTTCGAAGTGGAGTTTCTTGCCAAGCTCATCAGCATGCTCGACAAGGGGGAGTGGTTGGGCAATCGGGAATACGCAGCAGAGGAACGGGCGATTCTCACAGAATGCCAGTTGCTTTCGTCAAAGCCGGTGCTGTTTGTCGCTAATGTGTCTGAAGGAAAGAATGCGGATGAAGCCATGGTCCAGACAGTGAGAGACTTTGCCGCCAAGCGTGGGGCAAGAGTTGTTACGATCTGTGGACAACTGGAAGCGGAGCTCTCGTCGTTACCCGAAAGTGAACGGGCGGACTTCCTGAGTGAAATGGGATTGACTGAGTCAGGACTCGTCAGACTCACGCGCGAAGCCTACAGCTTGCTGGATCTGGTGACATTTTTCACCGCCGGTGAGACCGAATCACGCGCCTGGCCGATCCCCAGAAACACCAAGGCTCCACAAGCGGCGGGCAAGATTCACTCCGACATGGAGCGTGGCTTTATCCGCGCTGAGGTCTATCACTACGATGATCTGCTGGCTTGCGGATCGGAAGCCAAGGTGAAGGAGAAAGGTCTCTTCCGTCTCGAAGGTAAAGACTACGTCATCAAAGAGGCGGACATCGTATATTTCAGGTTTAACGTGTAGCTACCATTAACAATCTCTTGCCGTATTGTTTCCATCGCTTGTCTTGCTATCCGTCTCTCTTCATCGTACCATTTCAATGGTTTCACTCGGGGGTTCGATATGGTCGGCTCTATACACCATCTACTGAAAGAACTGCGCACTGGACTGTCGACGATCTACGGCATCCGCTTAAGAGGGCTCTATTTGTTCGGGTCCCATGCACGAAATGAGGCTGATGCTGAGTCCGACGTTGATGTGCTCGTGGTGCTTGATCGGGTTGAACAGTATGGGCATGAAGTGTCTGTGACGGGAGTACTCATCTCCCAGCTGTCACTCCAGTTTGGGGTGAGTATCAGTCGGGTGTTTGTCACACAACAGGATTGGACTGATCGGTACACACCATTCTTAGTCAATGTTCGCGAAGAAGCGATTCCGGCATGAATGATCCCGCCAGGGCACTACTCGATAAAGGGAAACGGGCTATTCATGCCGCGGAGGTTCTCCTAAAGGATGGGGAGGCAGACTTTGCAATCGGACGGGCATACTATGCCATGTTGTACGTTGCTGAAGCCTTGTTGATCGGGAAGGGGTTGCGCTTCCGAAAGCATGGTAGCGTTCATGCAGCCTTCGGCGAGCATTTTGCCAAAGGAGGAGTGCTCGATCCCAAGTTCCATCGGTGGCTGTTGGACGCCTATGATCAACGGATACTCGGGGATTATGGAGTGGAAGTCAGTTTGACCACCGAAGACGCTGATCGAGTGATTCAACAGGCGCAAGAGTTTCTTCAGACTGCCCGCACGTATCTTTCAGCAGAATAACGGTTAAGCAAAGATGATTTTTTGCTGGAGGGTAAGGGCTACATCATCAAAGAAGCGGACATCGTCTACTTTAGATTTAATGTCTAGTCGACAGCGAAGGTTCTGTTTTCTGGACTAGCCCTGCTGGTTTTCTAACTTCCAGACATGTTCTGTCGCAGGGCATTTGCCCTTGAGCCCGCCAGGGACGTCTAGACGTGCTAGCGGTGTGAGGGCGTAGCTGTCGCCGTAACGGCGATGGAGCTCATCGGCCGTGACGGAAAACGGAGGGCCTGGTACGACGGTCTGGTCGTACTCATAGCCGATGACCAGCTGGGGTGCTAATGCCGTAAGGGATTTGAGATGGGTGGTGTATTGGATCCGCATGGCTTCCGGTAGTGCGACCAATGCGGCCCGGTCATACACTGCATCAACAGGGCCGAGGACCTCGTGAGACAGGTCAAAGAGATCGCCCACGTAAATGTCGACTCTCTCTCCCTGAAAGATTTTATGTTTTCCAACTTCTGAGATGGTCGGTTCCATTCCCAGCTCGGCAAAGAGCTGCGTCACAGCCAGTTCACTCAGCTCAGCCCCGGCGACCGCATAGCCCTGAGACAAAAGCCAGCCAAGATCAAGCGACTTACCACAGAACGGCACGAAGACACGCCCGCCAGGCTGTAGGTGCAAGGAAGGGAAATGGGCGATCAGCAGTGGATTAACTGCGCGCTCGTGCCACCCAGTTTGGTTCGTCTGCCAGCGGTTGTGCCAAAAGCTTGCGTCCATGCGAATCGTCCCGGTGAAGGTGGTGAGTATGTTCCGAGCGCCATCCTAAAGGGCGGGGGTGAGGAGAGGCAATACAGAGAGGGCTCGATGGGGCGTTGGCAAAACGGGGTATCACAAGATGCCAGTCACGTTCATATGGATATTGGCAACGGCTGCGCGCCGCTTGGGCGATCGAGGCGGTACAGCTTGCCCCCTTTTCACACCTCAGGTAGAGTAGAGAGGATGATCACAGTTGGACACAGAGATGAGCGACCGATTGCCAGGCAGGGCGATGGAACCTTGTTGGCAGAAGGGGCTCGCTTTAGTGAGACGATTGCACATTTGGCCAAAAGTACGTTTATCTCGAAAGGGGTGTACCGTTTTCGATCGCATGCGGACGCGAATAGACAACAAGAAAACTGCTTGGCGAAAGGCATGGGACGATTGGCCGCTGAGCGAGCGTGATGGAAGAATACAGCCGACCTGCGACGCTCGACGATCTCAAAACCCTCCTACGGTCTCTCAATCACCATCACGTCGACTATTTTCTGATCGGGGGCTATGCGCTGGCGGCGCATGGCTACCAATGAGTCAAAACCGATATTCAAATAAATATCCATGTTATTGCTCTGAGTGAGAGCAAAAAGACATATAGCATAACCGTGAACTGTGTAGCGTTTCTCAGCTGTCAAGAATGCTATGGCGATCCTTATCGTAGATGACTCTCCTGACCAGCGGCACTTCCTTCGGTCTATCCTGACCAAAGCTGGTTACGAGCAAATTTTTGAAGCGGATTCTGCCAAAGCCGCGCTTGCAATATTGAGCCCAGGTGGTACCAAATTATCGATCCAAGTCGACTTAATCATAATGGACGCGCTGATGCCAGACATCGATGGCGTGGAGGCATGCCGTCTCATCAAAGGGCAGGTCAAGCTACGCGATATTCCCATTATCATGGTGACGGCCAAGAAGGATCTCGATAATCTAAAGGAGGCCTTCTCAGCTGGCGTCGCGCATTACATCAATAAACCTGTCAATGTTGAGGAAGTACTAGCTCGTGTCGCCTCAGTCATGAACCTAAAAAAAGAAATGGATCGCCGAACAGCTGAGATGAAAACAGAGGTTGATCAACTGAAGCAAAAAAGGGGAAGCGAGACAGATAGTACCCTGCAACTTGGCACGCCAAGAGCGACCTTTATGTCACATAGCGATCGTGTGGTAGCGGTGAGTACTCGAACATCAAATAAGATCTTTATCCCTTATCGCCGAGAGGATAGTGCCGATGTGACGGGTCGCATCTATGACCGACTCATTGAGCAATTCGGTCGAGAAGAGGTCTTCTTGGATGTAGACCAGATTCCTCCGGGCGCTGACTTTCGCATCCATCTCGATGAGCAGGTGGCTCGGTGCGACATTTTTCTCGCTATTATCGGACCAGCGTGGATAAAAAAGCGAGGGAGCAAAGGTAAGTCCCATCTCGATGACTCAAGCGATTTTGTTCGGATTGAGGTGGAGTCAGCACTAAAGCGTGATATTCCATTGATTCCCGTGCTTGTCAGGGATGCCAAAATGCCAGAAGCACAGCGGCTTCCTGCTAGTATTCAAAATCTGTCCTATCGTAACGCGATTGTTGTACGTGCAGATCCTGACTTTCATCGAGATATGGGTCGATTGATCGAATTTATTAAAGGACCAATCTCTGACATCAGGTTTTCCCAAACTGACAATGGTGCTATTGAGCAACCACTACTCATAAAGACTGCAGCAGTCGAATGGAAAGAGAAGGATCAACAACCAGATGATGGTGCTCCACCGCCAATGGAAGTTATTAGCGGCGACTTTATCTTACTTAGAGAAGCTGCCATAAAACTGTACGAATCGGCGCGAGGAAGTAAACATCTTATGGCCGCATTTGCGGAGAAGACTAGTGGTTGGAAGCCTGTAGATAACGGTCCCTATGGTCCTGCTTCAGGCTCAGGGGATGACATTTTGGATTGGATGGCAACCTACATCGCGCATTCTAAGAAAAAGCCGATCTGGGGGAGGAAACCACCGTCAAAGATTTTAGAGCAGATCAGTTTTGATGATGTACGAAAGTCTAGCTTCGAGAACGGGGCATTGATTCTACGGAAGGACTGGGATGAAAATTATTATTTCAGAGATTTAGTTATGCGTCCTGCAGACCTGAACGGTCTAGTCGTGGAGGCTGAAGTGGAATCAGCCTTTCACGATCCCTAGATTACTTCTTCAGCCTCCGCCACTTCCACGGTAGTACAGTCAGAACCGCAGACTCTATTGGATCTTGTGTTAGGCCTCGCTGGCCTGCTCTGGTTTCTACATCACTCAGATCCCCAAGTACTGGTCATCATCTTTTACAGTTTGATCTGATAATGCGTACTCCGACCACCGCCGGTGGGTACGAAGATGCCCTTCTCGGCTAAATCTTGAAGATCGCGTGTGGCGGTGGCCTTCGATGTACCCGTGATGGTCATGTATTTTTTGGCACTCATGCCCCCCTCGAAGCCTTTGGGCCCTTCCTCCAGCATACGGTGAAGGATCTGGATCTGACGTTCATTGAGTTGGTCCCTAAACCGATCGAAGAGTCGTGTCTTCCGCAGAGTAAAGTCGATGTGCTCCTCGGCGTGAATTTGGGCGTCGAGCGCGATGGTAGCGAACCAGTTGATCCAGGGAGTGATCTCGTTGGTCTGTTGCGCCTGCTTTAGCGCGTCGTAATACTCATTCCTCTTGGCCTCGATGGCGCGTGAGAGGCTGAGCAATGCTGGCCGTCCGAGCCCCTCGGACAGTGCCTTTTCAGATAAAGCCCTTCCGATGCGGCCATTGCCATCTTCAAAGGGATGGATCGACTCAAAATAGAGATGAGTGATGGCTGAGCGGACCACGGCCTTCTTGATCTCTCTTGCTCCACTAGGACCGGTCTCATTGAACCACTCGATGAAGCGTGCCATCTCTTGAGGAACGAGAGACGATGGCGGGGCCTCGAAGTGAACGGTTTCATGTCCAACTGGTCCGGAGATGACTTGCATCGGTTCGGTATGGGCCCGCCATTGTCCAGCCTGAACACGTCGGTGCCCCGCCATGACCATCCGATGCCACTGGAACAACTTTTCCTGAGAGAGCGGCGTGGCAAAGCTCTGACGGACATCGGTCATCAGGGTTGCAACACCGATGGCTCGTTTATCCCCGGTTGGTGCATCCTGTGTGAGGCCCAGATTCCTTCGGATCGACGATAAAACATCTCGTCGGCTGAAGAGTTCTCCCTCAATCGCTGAAGTCTTGAGGGCCTCAGTCGCCATCAAGTCGATGGCAGCTTCGGTCTGCGCCTCAGCTGAGAGACCTTTGGCGAGGCCGCTGATGTGCCCAGTTCGTTCAGCAAATGAGAGGAGAGTGTCTTCCAGGCCCGACAACTCATACTGGAATATTGGCCAATCGTCCTGTTGCCAGTTGTAGATCATGAGCCGATTATAGACCGTAATCGGCTCATGTAAATAGAAAAATATGAGCCGAATGTGAATACTATTCGGCTCATCCGTCCCATTCAAGTCAGAATGGGCTTAAGGAAGGTCTCGGTTATACAGCTCGAAAAAGGTCGAGCCTAATTCATCACTGAAAGCGATAGGCGTTGTAACGAAGGCGTCGAAAAGACAGATTTGGTGAGCTATAGAAGTGATTTCTATAACTCATGGGCACAATCGGTCGCAGGCCTGCTCAGGGCGGGTTGATTGGCCTTAGCACCATTTATTGGCTCCAGAGGCTGGAGGTCGTGCACGGTCAGTGTTGCGACGCCGAAGCTTTCTTCCACGAGCCCACAGACGACGTATGGCCGATTTGGGGAGAGCAGGTGGCAGCAGCGGTGATAGACGTCGGGGAAGAGCGTGGCGTCGTACAGAGCTGTCGTATCTTCGAGGGTGATAAATTCCATGGCCTGACCGCGCTTGGTTTCGGCTGCCTTCTCGGTGATCAGCATGCCGACCATCGTGATGCGTTGGCCGATGAAGTGATGCATCTGGGAGGCTGACACTGGTTGTAGGCGCACAATCTGCTGACGATAAAGAGTCAGTGGATGGCGACGGGCGAGAAAACCGAATGACGCGACCTCATGGGCTCGTTTCTGAGCAGCTGAATAGTCGTCTGGGATTGGCAGGGGATCTGACGAACGCTCGCTGCTCGCATAGAGGCGCCACATTAAGGCTGGTCTGGTCAGTTCACCAGCAATGGAGTCACAGCAGCCTGCGCGGACCAACGCTCTCGCTTGTGCCGCTTCTGGGTCGACTCGTTTCAGAAAGTCTTGGAATGACCGGTAAGGACCATTCTTGGTCCGCTCTTCAATGATCCTCTCACCGAGAGCTTTCGGGATGGTCTTCACCTGCATGAAGCCCATCCGCAACCGCTCGCCTTCGCCACGATAGGCCCAATCACTCTCGTTGATATCCGGCAGGAGGATGGCCAGTCCCAGTCGCCTGGCTTCCGAGAGATAGGCAAAGGTCGAATAAAAACCGCCTTGGTTACTGATGACAGCGGCCATAAACTCTGCGGGATAGTGGGTCCGAAGATAGGCGGACTTGAACGACACCTGTGCGTAGCTGGCCGAGTGGGGTTTGCAGAAACTATAGCCGGCAAAGCTCATGATCATCTTCCAGATTTTGTCGATGGTTTCCGGCGATGCGCCATTTCGTTCGGCTCCACGGCAGAACTGCTGATAGTAATCTTGCAGTTGCCGTTGTTTGTGTTTCTTGCTGATGATTTTCCGAAGTTGGTCGGCATCTTCAACCGAAAAGTCCGCCAGGGCCATCGCGACCTTCGAGACATCTTCCTGATAGGTCATGATGCCGTGGGTTTCATCCAACACCCCTCTCAGTTTCTCATGCAAAACAATACGAGAATCTTTCTGCGCTCGACGGATAAACTCGTCGACAAACAGATTAGTGGCTGGTCTCACCAGGGACGAGACCATGACGAGGTACTCGAAGACATCGGCTTTCGCACGGCGATGCGGTGGCATCTCGACCCACAACTTTCTCAACAGCAGCCGGGTGGCGGGCGACTCAATGTAGAAGCAGCCGATCGTGTCGCCTCGGCGGATCGCGCCTTGCGTGGCGGGATCGTTCAATGGATTCCATGTTTCGTAATCGATTGTCCGACCTGTATGTTGAGCGATGGCTGCCAACGCGTCTCGAATGACAGCCAGCGACCGGTTACCCAGGATGTCAATTTTCACGAGCCCCGCATCTTCCGTTTGATCCTTTTCCCACTGGATCACTGGTACGCCCTTCGCGGTGTATTCCACCGGCACGTAGCGACGGATTTCGTCCGGGACGATGACGATGCCGCCACAGTGCATGGAGAGATGTCGAAAGTGATTCTATGCCTTAAGCGCTTGGGCAAGAATCTCCCGCCAGGGCGTTTCCAATTTGAGCACCTGTGAGAGTCGACGGATCCATTGTTCGTTGGTTGGTAGAGCAGGGAAGCCGAGAAGATCTTTGTGACGTGTCACCTGCGAAGACACCTTGCCGATTTCTTTAGCCGGCATGCCGTACACTTTTGCCACTTCGCGGATGGCAGCACGGAAGCCAAGACTATTCTGGTTTGCCACCATGGCGGCCTGGCGCTTGCCGTAGCACTCAAAGACCCACTTCAAAATATCGTCGCGTTCATCCCAAGGAAAATCGATATCGATATCCGGTGGGTCTTTGCGGCCTGGATTGAGGAATCGCTCGAAGAAGAGATTGTGCTTGATGGGATCGACATGGGTGATGTTGAGGCAATAGGACACGATTGACGAAGCGACTGACCCCCGACCACAGGTGCGGGGTGCCTGCCGAACGATTTCCTCCACGACGAGAAAATAGTGGGCGAAGCGTTTGTGTCGGATGATCGCCAACTCTTTTTCAATCCGGTCTCGAATGGCTTGAGTGATGGCGCCATATCTATCTTGCGCACCGGCATAGGTTTGTTTCTTGAGCGTCAGGAAGGCGTCATCATCAGTCAGCTGCCGAAACGCTGGAAAGATCGTCTCGCCGAAGCGCCAGTCGGTGTGGCAGGTCTCGGCAATGCGAAGGGTGTTCGCGACTGCTTCAGGTGTATGAGGAAACCGAGCAGTCATGCGTGCAGCCGGCATCAGCCATTGTGTGGGCGCGCAACAGACTTCCCCTGGTAGACGCGACAAAGTTGTATTGTGAGCAATCGCACGTAACAGGCGATGCGTGGAAAAGTCGTTTATGTGAGCAAAGTACACGCGATTGGTTGCGACGGGCGGAAGGCCAGTATGGCGACTGAAGAGAAGGGACGCGTGTATCTGAAACATCGATAGAACAGGCGTGTGAGTGCGGGTTGGAGGTCCGCTTCCCAGTAAGTTCCGTGCAGCAAGGGCTCCTGCGCGGTTAGCTCGATATGGTCGCTATGCCTGACTGTCAGGGAGAGACGCCGGCACACACGCTGTTGCTCTGGTGCAAATCTGCTCCAATAATCGGTACAGCCTTCCCAGCACGAGGCGATCATCCACTTCGTCGGGATCGAGACGAGAGGATCGTTCGATGACTGGCTGGGTCATTGGCGGATGGACCGGGGACGAATCAATTCCTAAAGCCCACTCGTGCAGCAGCGTGGCTGGATCGCCCAAGGCCGCATGCAGATGCGCGGGTGAGACGGACGCGATGGCGCCTAGTGTGCGCAGGTTCAAGTCCTCCAATCGTTGTGAGAGTCGAGAGATCTGGGACCGATGAAGGCCTGGAAGAATGAGGGTTGGTAATGGCGCGAGGAATGATGATTCGGCTCCAGGAGGAATTGATAAAACTTGGGGGGGGCTTCGCCAACGTGGTGGCAGCCAGTTGTGAGACCAATTTGTTGCCGGCCAATCCGATGAGACTGGGCCATCCCTGTTGATCGATCAGCTCTCGACTGATGCGGGTGGCGATATCGAGAGGAGGTCCGAAGAGTCTGGTAGTGCCCGTGAGGTCGAGGAACAGGGAGCCGGGCCTGATCGATTCCCATGCTGGTGCAATGCCGGCGATTCGCTGTTGGAGTTCTCGATGGGCCGTGTGCAGGAGTGATGCATCCGGAGGGATGACTCGTAAGCCAGGGCAGATCAGTCGTCCAATATCGAGAGGGATTCCGGGGTGAAGACCTTCATGGAGGGCTTCAATCGAAAGTTCTCGAATCAACGCTCGGGGTGTATGGGTTGGTGCGATAGCTACCGGTCGATTTCGCAGTGCACGGTCAATAGACCGGGCCAACGCGATCTGAAAAGAAGGAATCTGAACACAGACGATATGACGGCCCATGACAAATTAGGTTAGTAACTAATGGTTACACACAGACGTTTTTCTGTCAATGCGAAAAAGACCCTATGAAGTCGGCGACAGATCGCATGATCACGTTTCTGCTCTATCCGGGAGTGCTATCGATAAATGAATCTGGCTCGGTGATTCATTGACAGTGCAAGAATCCCTGTGTTACCGTCCTCCGTTCATTGTGTCAAATAGGCACCCTACACCTCGCTCCCGACTAGTTTGGGGGCCTTTGTCCAGGAGGATTGCTACATGGAGCTCTACGAGTCTCTGTTTATTATTCGTCCGTCCCTGTCCGATGATGACACCAAGACGCTCATCGACAAGATGAAAGGTGTCGCCGATAAGACCGGCGCGCAGTTCATCAAAGCTGAAAATTTAGGGAAGAAAAAGCTCGCCTACGAAGTGCGTCGTGAGCGAAAGGGGACCTACGCCTATTTCTACTTTAAGGCACCGAACAATACAGTCGGTGAGCTCGAACGGGCCTATCGCCTGGAAGACAATATCATCAAGTTTCTGACGGTTCATCATGAGAAACCATTAGTGGAACGGCGTCCGGTAGAAGCGGTGGCGCAGGAGTCAGACGGTGGCCGGGTTTAACAAAGTCATCTTACTGGGGAACCTCACTCGGAATCCCGAGCTTCGGTATACGCCGAGCGGGACACCGGTGGCGAGTTTCGGCTTGGCGGTCAGTCGCCGGTTTAAGCAGGGCGACGACTTGAAGGAAGAAGTGTGTTTTGTCGATATTGTCGTTTTTGGCAAACAAGCCGAACATTGCGGGCAGTATCTCAGTAAGGGGAACGGCGTCATTGTGGAGGGGCGGTTGCAGCAGCGCCGATGGGAAACCGAAGATGGTCAAAAGCGCAGTAAGCATGAAGTGGTTGCCCAGACCGTAACATTCATGCCCAAGCGTCAAGATGCTGGCGCAAGTGCCGAACCCCCGATGCACGATGATCCTGGCTATGAGACAGGTGATGAAGGTTAATGACTGGAGTATGAGGAGGCAGTGATGGATCGAAGCGATAATGAGCGTGGGGGTGGGGGAGGACGGCTGTTCCAGCGGAGACGTCCCTGCCGATTTTGTCTGGACAAAGCACCGATTGATTTTAAGGACGCCGGACTCCTTCGGAACTTTTTGACGGAGCGAGGACGCATCGTTCCACGTCGGATTTCCGGGAACTGCATGCGGCATCAACGTGAACTGACGGTGGCGGTGAAGCGGGCTCGGCATATCGCCATCATTAGCTTCGCCGAGGAGCGATAACGAACGTGATTGGTGAGGTTGATGCCTCGAAATGGGGCGGCGAGATATCGTCGAGGGGACTTATGGGTATCTTAACGCCGAAAATCTCAGACATTACGGACGAGGGCCTTTCGCTGTCTGGAGACCTGACGGGCGACGAACTGGGACTGACGGACGCAGATGTGTCCATTCGTGGAACAATGTCGGTTGGATTAGAGCTTCGCACGATCGAGCGGACCATCTATGTGACCGGTGTGATGGAAGGCACTGCGGGCCGGCAATGTGTTCGCTGCCTGAAAGAGTTTGACGAGCCGGTGGCGTTTGCCTTGCGCGTCGTCTACGAGCGGGAAGTCAAATCCACAGGGCTTGCTGGAAAGCGGGACGGAGGGCGAAAGAAAAAAGTCGCGACACCTCCTACGGTTGAAGAGGAAGAGCAGAACGACGATCTCTATTACTTTACGGGTGATCATCTGGATCTGGCCCCGATGCTGCGAGAACAGGTGATTCTGACATCTCCAATGCACCCGTTGTGTACCAACGATTGTCTTGGTCTCTGCGCCCGTTGTGGGCATGATATGAATGGAGGACCCTGCCGTTGTGGGGTTGAGCCGTCTGGAGGGCCATTTGAGGTATTGCGCGCGATGAAAGAGAAGTTAAAGGACGCCGGACGGCGCTGAATGGCGGTTCGAATCGGGGGGAAGAAGGAGTCACCATGCCGAATCCAAAACATAAACATTCACGGGCACGACGCGATAAGCGTCGCACTCAAAAACTGCGTATGACCCCACCGGGGATGGCTGTGTGTCCACAGTGCCATGAGTTAAAGCTACCGCACTACACCTGTTTGAATTGCGGGACGTATAAGGGCAAAGCCGTCATTCAAGTCGAAGAAGCCTAAGCTGACGGTCAATCGATGGTTAATGCCCCTCGGTGGCATGTTCTGGTGTATCGTCGTCTCTGTATGGTGCGGATACTTCAAGCAATGCCAGCCGTTGTACGTGGAGGGGGCAACCTGTCTCAATCAGCCTACGGCGAGAAGGGGGCGGTGTGTCAGATCTACCCCAGGGGGCGACACATGTGTAGCCAGTCTTTTCAGCGCCATCCGTGAATACAACAAGCCGCATGAAGATCGCGCTCGACGCGGTGGGGGGAGATCATGGTCCAGCCCCTTGTGTGGAGGGCGCGCTCCAGGCTGCGAAAGAGTGTGACGTCGATGTCATTCTTGTCGGCGACGAAGCCATCCTGAAGCACGAGTGCGAGCGCCAATCCTGTCATGATCCTCGCTTGTCCATCAGGCACGCCTCTCAGGTCGTCGAGATGCACGAGTCGCCAGCTGCAGTCGCTCGGAAGAAACGGGATTCATCGATCTGGGTGGCAACGGAGTTAGTCAAGAGTGGTGAAGCCGGGGCGGTTGTGAGCCCTGGGAACACGGGGGCGAGCATGGTGGCGTCGTTCTTCGTGTTAGGACTGATTAAGGGGGTTGAGCGGCCGGCGATTGCCACGAGTCTTCCGACATTGAGTGGAGAGGCCATCATGCTTGATGTCGGAGCCAATGTGGACTGCACCGCCACGCATCTTGAGCAATTCGCCCTGATGGGGAACGATTATGGTAAGCATCTGCTGGGCAAGCCGAATCCCCGTGTGGGATTGCTGAGTATCGGTGAAGAAGACAGTAAGGGGAATGAGGTTACAAAAGAGGCGTTTAAGCTGCTCAAAGCCAGTTCGATGAATTTCGTGGGGAATGTTGAAGGGCGCGATGTCTATAGTGGGATCGCGGATGTTGTCGTCTGCGATGGGTTTATTGGAAATGTCGCGTTGAAAATTTCTGAAGGCGTCGCGGAGATGATCAAGCGACTGCTCCTGAAGGAAATTTCAGGGCACTTCTTTGGCCGACTGGCGTATCCCCTGATTGCCGGCCCGTTGGCCAATCTCAAGCGGAAAATCGACTATGCTGAATTCGGCGGAGCCCCGCTGCTGGGAGTGAATGGGGTGACGATGATCTGCCATGGACGGTCGTCGGCGAAAGCCATCAAGAATGCGATCCGACGAGCCAAAGGGATGGCTGAGGCTGGGGTGCGAGAGCTTATCCAGCGAGACATTGAAGAAAGTCATTCCCATCCGGTGATGGAGCCAGAGCGATGAGGGCCTGCATTTCAGGCACCGGCTCGTATGCGCCAGCTAGGGTGTTGACGAATGCCGACCTCGAGCGCATGGTCGCAACGTCAGACGAATGGATTCGCGAGCGAACCGGTATCCGTGAGCGGCGTCTCGCCGCAACGGGGGAAGCCTGTTCTGATCTGGCGGTTCAAGCCGGCAAACGAGCGTTGACTGCCGCAGGGCTGGCGGCGACTGATCTCGACATGATTTTGCTCGCGACCTGTACGGGTGATTACCCGCTTCCGGCCACAGCCTGTCTCGTCCAGCATCAACTTGGGGCTACGAAAGCCGCGGCGTGCGATCTGTCAGCGGCCTGCTGCGGGTTCGTCTATGCGCTGTCGGTTGCAGATGCCTATGTGAAAAGTGGAATGCGGCATGTGCTGGTGATCGGGGCCGAAGTCATGTCTGCGATCACGGACTGGACCGACCGGAACACGTGCATCTTGTTTGGCGATGGAGCCGGGGCGGTCGTCGTCAGCGCGCGTGATGGGGAAGGAGGGATTCTCTCCACTCATCTGCGGTCTGATGGAACATTGTGCGAGCTGATCATGGTGCCGGGTGGTGGTTCACGGACTCCCCCTTCCGAAAAGGTAGTTGAGGAGCGTCTCCAATACATCAAGATGAGGGGGAATGAAACGTTCAAAGTCGCGGTTCGAACGTTGGAGGAGATCGCTCGGACGACCCTGTCTGCTAATAATCTTCGGGTGGAGGATGTGGACCTCTATGTACCGCACCAGGCTAATATCCGAATTCTCAAGGCGGTGATCGAACGGCTGGGCCTTCCGATCGAGAAGGTGCTCTTGAACGTCGATCGCTATGGGAATACCTCGGCGGCCTCTATCCCCATTGCGCTCGATGAAGCGGTTCGTGAGGGTCGCGTGAAGGCTGGTTCGTTGGTGATGCTCGGGGCCTTTGGCGCAGGGCTCACCTGGGCCTCAGCCGTCATCAGATGGTAGGTGAGGATCTGTCGAGGGTGGAGGGGAGTGCCGAGGGGGAGCCTGTGAATGTGAGAAGGCAGCTTGTGATAACTTTTCCCGTTGACTTTGCACGGGATTTCTACGATATCTAACGCGCCATGACGCTAAAAATCGGGGTAGTATTCCCTGGACAGGGGTCTCAGTCGGTCGGGATGGGGAAGGCGCTGTATGACGCCCACCCCTCATTAAAAAACGTGTACGATGAGGCGTCCTCGGTTCTGGGATATGACGTGGCTGAGCTGTGCTTTGCCGGACCGGCTGAACGGCTGAATCTGACCGAATTCACTCAGCCAGCCTTGCTGGTCAGTAGCATCGCCGCCTGGAGACTTCTTGAACCGGTGGGGATCAAGCCTGTTGCCGCAGCCGGTCATAGTTTGGGCGAGTACTCGGCGCTGGTTGCAGTCGGTGGTGTCGCCTTTCGAGATGCGGTCGGTCTGGTCCAGAAACGTGGACGCTACATGTCTGAAGCCGTTGCGCCAGGAACGGGTCTTGTGGCGGCGCTCTTAGGAATGACCGCAGAGGTCGTCAAAGAAGTCTGTCGTACTGCCTCGTCCAGTGGAGTGGTCGCGGCTGCCAATTTCAACTCACCTGGGCAGATTGTCATAGCCGGTGAGAAGGCCGCGGTGGAGCGGGCCATTGAGTTGGCGAAGACACAAGGTTGTAAAAAGGCTATTCCGTTACCGGTTAGTGTGCCGGTTCATACACCATTGATGCAGCAAGCCGCGGATCGGTTAGCCAAAGACTTAGGTGCGGTGCGATGGTCGGATCTTCGTGCGCCACTCGTGAATAACGCAGAGGCGAAGGTGATCAGTCAGGCAGTGGAGATTCAGGCGTCATTGATTCGCCAGCTCCCCTCTTCCGTCTTGTGGGAAGATACGGTGCATGTGATGGGGAACATGGGGGTGACGACCTTTATCGAAGTTGGTCCCGGCACGGTGTTGACCGGGTTGATCAAACGCATTCTGCCTGGTGCGAACCTATTGAACGCACACGATCCAAAGTCTCTGGATGCGACACTCAAAGCGGTGAGTTGATAGGAGGCTGTCTTGACAAGAGACCTCGTATCGAACCGTTTTTTCATGCGTTAACGCTTTATCTGAAAGGTCTGCAATGTCACTACAAGGGAGAATCGCAATCGTTACCGGTGCCGCTCAGGGCATCGGTCGTGCGATTGCCGAAACGTTGGCACAAGCGGGCGCGGATATTGCCATCGCCGATCTCGACCCCAGCCGCGCTACAGAAACCGTTGCTGCGGTGGAAAAGCTTGGGGGAAAGACATTGAACCTCAAAGTGAACGTGGCTGATACCAATGATACCAAGGCGATGGTTGAGCAAGTGCTCAAGGCGTGGGGAAAGGTGGACATCCTGATCAACAATGCCGGCATCACCCGTGACGGATTATTGTTGCGGATGAAAGACGAAGATTGGAACCTAGTCCTCCAGATCAATTTGAATGGGACCTTTAACTGTACGAAGGCGGTCTTGCAGCCAATGACCAAGCAGCGGTATGGTCGTATCGTCAACATTGCCTCGATTGTTGGGGTCATTGGGAATGCGGGACAGGCTAACTATTCCGCGTCGAAGGCCGCGGTGATCGGATTTACCAAAACCGTTGGGCGCGAATACGCCAGCCGCAATGTGACGGTCAATGCGGTGGCGCCTGGTTTCATCGATACGGCGATGACCCATGGGCTTTCCGCCGATGTCAAGGACACCTTGATGAAGCAGATTCCGTTGGGTCGTTTAGGGACGCCGGCCGACATTGCTGCCGCAGTGCGTTTCTTGGTGTCTGAAGAAGCCGCCTATATCACTGGTCATGTCTTACACGTAAACGGCGGTATGTTGATGGTATAGAGATAGGATTTTTTCGGTTAGATGACCGTCACTGATCCCCGTGTGGCGGTGCAGGTGGAAGCATACCGGGGAAGGAGGTAGTCAGAGCGATGGCCACTGTAGACGAACGAGTCAAGAAAATTATTGCCGAACAACTGGGAGTAGAAGAAGCCGAAGTCACACCGGAGGCTTCCTTCGTTGAAGACTTAGGTGCTGATTCGCTTGATACGGTTGAGTTGGTGATGGCACTCGAAGAAGAATTCTCAATCGAAATTCCTGATGAGGATGCCGAAAAAATTCTGACGGTCGGGAAAGCGTTGGATTATATTAAAGAAAAGTCTTGAACATGGGTGCAGGGACATCAGAACAACCAACTCGGCGTGTCGTCGTCACGGGCCTTGGACTAGTCACTCCCCTGGGTACCGGTGTCGAGAAGACGTGGAAGGCCATTTGCGCCGGGGAATCCGGTATCTCCAGGATCACGAGGTTTGATCCGACTGGTTATGATGCCCAAATTGCGGGTGAGGTTAAAGACTTCGACCCTGCTCGGTTCATCGAAAAGAAAGAAATCAAGAAGATGGACACGTTCATCCACTACGCTGTCGGTGCAGCGCAGTTGGCCGTGGATGATGCAGGATTAAAGGTCTCGCCGGAGGAGGCGACACGGGTCGGGGTGTATATCGGTTCCGGAATCGGTGGGCTCGGGTCCATCGAACATTATCACGACGTCCTGAGGGCCAAAGGGCCAGGGCGAGTCTCACCGTTTTTCATCCCAATGACGATTATCAACTTGGCCTCTGGGCAGGTGGCGATTCGAATTGGAGCCAAGGGGCCTAATTCCTGTGCCGTGACGGCTTGTGCCACGGGGAATCATTGCATTGGGGATGCATACCGCCTGATTCAACGAGGCGAAGCGGATGTTATGGTGGCCGGTGGCGCCGAAGCGGCAGTCACTCCGTTGGGTGTCGCGGGGTTCGCAGCTGCCAAGGCCTTGTCGTTCAGGAATGACACTCCAACGAAGGCGAGCCGCCCGTTCGACAAGGATCGTGATGGATTTGTGCTGGGCGAGGGAGCCGGTGTGGTCGTCATCGAAGAATTGGAGCATGCCCGTCGACGTGGTGTGAGGATTTACGGTGAAGTCATCGGGTATGGGATGAACAGCGACGCCTATCACATTACGGCACCGCCTGAAGAGGGTGAAGGGGCCGTACGGTGCATGGAGCTTGCGCTGAAGGATGCGGGAATTCATCGCAATCAGATCGGCTATATCAATGCGCATGGGACATCGACGATGGCCGATGCGATTGAGACGCGAGCGATAAAACAAGTATTTGGTGAGCAGGCTTATCGTATTCCCGTCAGTTCAACCAAGTCTATGACGGGGCATTTGCTCGGTGCGGCTGGCGGGATCGAAGCCGTCTTCAGTATCCTGGCGCTGTTCCATGGGATGCTTCCCCCCACGATCAATCTGGATGCTCCTGATCCAGCCTGTGATTTAGATTATATTCCCAATAAGGCTCGGCCAGCCATGGTTCAGATGGCGCTGTCCAACTCCTTCGGATTTGGTGGAGTGAATGCCTGTTTGATTTTCAAGCGACTGGATACATAGCGCACATGCCGCAATGATGCCCACCTCTTTTGCCGGCTCCCCGCGCATCTTTTTGAAATATCGATTCACGGACGACAATCTTTTGGAAGAGGCGCTCACGCACAAATCGTACGTGAACGAACGTCGAGACTCCGGTCGTACCCACAATGAACGTCTTGAGTTTTTGGGCGATGCTGTCTTATCGTTGATCATCAGCGATTATCTGGCGAGGCGGTATCCTGAGCTGAGCGAAGGGGCTCTCTCCAAGTTGAAGGCCAAGTTGGTGAGTGAGACGCCATTGGCGAATGCCGCTCGACGGCTCGATCTTGGGCGCTATCTGCGGCTTGGTCGAGGGGAGGAACGGTCCAAGGGAAGAGAGAAGACCTCACTGTTGGCTGATGCGCTTGAGGCCGTTATTGCGGCTGTGTATTTGGATGGAGGCTTTGAGGCCAGCCGTGATTTCACGGTCGATGTTCTTGCTGAGGAGCTGCACCGACTTGATGTCCTTCAAGAACAACCAGGAGGTGATGATTACAAAACACGCTTTCAAGAATGGTGTCAAAAGCGGCATGAGTTGTTGCCCCAGTACTTGGTCGTGAGAGAAACAGGGCCGGATCATGAGAAGGTTTTTGAAGTGGAAGTACACGTGAATCACCAAGTGGTCGGGGTTGGAAGAGGAAACAGCAAGAAAGAAGCGGAGCAAGAGGCGGCGCAACGAGCGCTGGAGCAGATAGAACAGTGAGCTGGCATTCGGTCGAAACGGGAACGGTGCGGCAATCTAGGATCCTTGTGAATTAGAATGGTATGGGAGGTCGGTGATGTTCAAGCAAACAGGATGGCGTCTACTGGCGGGAGGGCTGATCGGTTTGATGTTGTTGGTCTCAGGAATCGGGTTACTGCCAGCTGCGGATAATACACCGAACTCAAAGGCAGAGGCCCTGAAGCACCCACGGGCTATCATCAAAACAAAATTGGGTGATATGGAAATCAAATTCTACCCAGATGTGGCCCCCAAGCATGTGGAGAATTTTGTCAAGTTGGCCAAGGCTGGCTTCTACAATGGAACTATTTTCCATCGTGTGATTCCAGGGTTCATGATCCAGGGCGGTGATCCTAATACGAAAGATTCGCTCAAAAAAGACACGTATGGCCAGGGTGGTCCTGGACATAACGTGAAGGCGGAATTCAGCGACATCCCACATAAGCGGGGCATCGTTTCAATGGCCAGAGCTGCCGACCCTGACTCAGCTGGATCACAGTTTTTCATCGTCGTGGAGGATTCTCGTTTTCTCGATCGTAAGTACACCGTCTTTGGAGAAGTGACCAAAGGGATCGGTGTGGCGGATAAGATTGTGAATCTTGCCCGTGACGAGCGTGACAACCCACGGGAACGTGTGGAAATGACGGTGACCATCGCGGAATAGTCTCGCGTCTGTTATAGCGTCCTGCGTCTGTGTTCGGGGTGCCAGTGACGCCCGTGTGATCCTATCCGGCTTCTCTGTAAACGATTGTGTGATATGTATTTACTAAGAGTTCCGCCTTCCGAGGGGGAACTTTCGTAGGATTCCCCCCATCCGGTTTCGCAAGTATCCTCACCCCTGGTTGTTCGACTCAGCAAGGGAGGAGGGATGCACTCCATCGTGACGCGCCGGATGTATCGCCGCGTTGAGGCTGATTATCCAGCCTGTTATCTGACGAGCCATTCTGGGCGATTCGCCGCTGTGCGGGACATCGCATTGAATGGGTTCCGGGTCCGGTGCCTCTCTGCCCCTCCAGCGCACACCATTCTGAAGCTGCAACTCTGGCTGCCTGGCCAGAAAGATGAGATCAAGATTGATCAGGCAGTTGTATGCTGGGCAGAGCAAGACGAATTTGGTGTTCAGATCGTTTCTCTGTCAAGTGAAGCGGATTGTCGGTTGGCAGTACATATTGCACAGCTCTTGCATCGGCAACCGCTGGGTGGCGCTACTGAGGAAGTCCTACTCCGAGGCGAACAGGTTCCTGACAGACTATGTCTAGCCAACGACTGACCGATACTCTTAGTCCGAGTAACGACACAAGATCATAACCCAATGCTCTCCAAGGCTTCCCTATCCGGTCAGGAGGGAGGCATTCTGTAGTCCGGTGTGTCTGACAGCGAACCCAGCACAACGCTCGATAGACTTTTCAAGACAGGGCTAGTGCTGATGGTGGCAGCCGGGACTGTGCGTGTGTTCCTCAGGACGAGGTGAAGGCATGAACGATTGTCCTGGAAGAACGATATGCCCGGGTTCCTGTTTCTTCTTTAGGTGATCGGCGATCTCAGGGTGGTGTGTTTTCACGTAGCCGATCAGCCCTCCGAGAAACCGGCTGGACTGAAAATCCTTTCCCGAAAAGGTCGACACAAACCGGTCGATTCGATCTAAGACGGCTGGAGCATCCGATGCATCGGCGATTTGTTCAGGGTTTTGCTTTTTGAAAGTTTCATACTCTTTTCGGAGGTGTTCGGCAAATACTGGCATGGGTGCGGCCGGTACATGGAGGGGGCTGAGTGTGCGCCGGAGGGCCTGCAGTGCTGCGATGACTTCAGCATCCTGTCCGTCTCGGCGTCCTTGAAAATAGCTGAACGTAATAACTTCAATTAGATTAAAGAGGGCAACGGCCTTCTGTCCTCCTGATTCGTCGAGCTCTCGGTAAAACTCTCGGCGAACGGGTAGGAATTGCTCACTGAGCCGCTTTTGCTGGTAATCGCTTCCAGTATCAAGATAGGGGCAGTCAGGAGGGCAAGAGATTCGAGTGAGGCGATGCTCGCCGCAACAGGGACTGCAAATCGACCCTCCGAGCGCAGGGCATGGGCGTCTCCCTTTGCGGTCATGACAATAGCCACATGCACTCATTTCTTTGGTCCTTCCGGGGGAGACTTTGGGGGAGGGGGAATGAACCCGTAGTCAGCAAGTGTACGTTTCTCTCCTTTAGATTTAGCAGATGACGGGGTTTCCAGCCCATTCATTTCAGCAGCCTGTACATAGTAGTAGGGAACTAAGATGAGATTATTTCTGCGGTCAATACTGATGTCAGCCGGAGCGGGGAGATACTCGGCGATGACTTGGAATCGATGGTCTCTGGTCATTCGCCAGATCTTTCCTTTTGTGAGATCCGAGACATACATATTCCCCCATTGATCGAAATCCACCCCGCTCAGGTTTTGGAAACGGCTGGTAAAAAATCCGTTCGCTTCCAGTTCGGACAACTCTCCTTCCGGAGTGATCTCGAGAATTTTCCCTTTGTCCCAGCTCACCGCGATAAGGTGGTTGGTCTTGGGGTGGACCGCGAGTCCTGCGGGGCCTGCGAGTCGTTCGTCGTGGATCAAGAGGTCAACCCGATAATTGTCAGACGGCGTGATGCGGTAGATGGAATTAGCTGTCTGATCGGACGCATAGAGCAGACCAGTGGGCGAAGCGGTTACATCGGTCAAGGAGACCGGTAATCGAGATGGCGGCGAAAAGGAGACAGTGATCAGGAGTTTTCCGGTGGACTTGTCAAAGCCCTTCAGCTGATCGAGATCAGCGACATAGAGGAGAGGTCCGATTAAAGCCATACCCTTAGGCGCGTGCAGAGTGGCGTCGGCCACACCGCCTTGGATGAACTTGAGGTCGGTGATCTTTCCCTCAGCATTCAGTTTTGTGATGAAGCCGTTATTGTCCCGGACCTCCGGTTCTCCGTTGATATTCGAGATAAAATAGTCTTTCCCGGAAGGATCTCCCACAAAGCTATTAGGAGTCTCCAGCCCGGTGATCTGCGCGGCCTCACTGGGTAAGGTAAGCCCAACCAGCAGTGCTGCGAAAAGAAAGGGTTGGTGATAGGAAGATAAGGACAACGACGGGGCATCCCTGAATTAGATGAGCAGCCATCGTATCCAAGGGGTAGAGAGACTGTCAAGAAACGGCGATGAGAAGGTTTGTGGGGTGGGAATTCGCTTTGTATAACACTTCCGCGACGTACAACGTTGACTTGCCTAAAATGCCCCTGCTAAGTTGCCCGAAAAATTACTGACTTACTTGCGAGAGGGAGGATAATCGTGGCTGCACAATTGATTGATGGGAAAGTGCTGGCGCAGCAGGTGCGTGATCGGCTGGCACAGGAGTCAGCAGAATTATTGGCAAAAAAGGGGATCGTACCTGGCCTGGCCACCATCTTGGTCGGCGATGATCCTGCCTCACATGTCTATGTGAAGAACAAACAAAAGGCTTGCGAAATGGCCGGCATCTATGTCGACGACCATAAGCTCCCAGCCAGCACGAGTCAGGCCGAGTTATTGGCGCTTATCGAAAAAAAGAATGCAGATCCAAAGATTCATGGCATCCTGGTGCAGCTACCTTTACCGAAGCATATCGATAGCAAAGTGATTCTCGAAGCCGTGTCTCCATTGAAGGATGCGGATGGGTTTCATCCCTATAACTTCGGTCGCCTGGTGGAAGGGCACCCCGTGTTTGAAGCCTGTACACCCAAAGGCGTGATTAAGATGATCGAGTCTTCGGGCGTAAGCATTGAGGGGAAGCGGGCGGTTGTTGTCGGGCGAAGTAACATTGTTGGGAAGCCGCTGGCGTTGATGTTGCTGCAACGAAACGCCACGGTAACGATTTGTCACTCAAAGACGAAGGATCTCCCGGCGGTGTGTCGTGAGGCAGACTTGCTCTTGGTCGCGATCGGGAAAGCGAAGTTTGTCACAGCGGACATGGTGCGTGAAGGGGCCGTGGTAATCGACGTGGGTACCAACAAAACGCCCGAAGGCAAGTTGTGCGGCGATGTAGACTTTGAATCGGTCCGGCAGAAGGCCGGCTGGATCAGTCCCGTTCCGGGCGGTGTGGGTCCCATGACCATTGCCATGTTGCTGGAGAATACGGTTGAGTCTGCTAAACGAGCAGCAGGACTGAAATGAGAGGCCGGTCATGAGCCGAGAGCCGCAGCGTTTGATCGATGTTCTGAATCGCGGAACATTCGCTGTCACCATTGAATATAATCCGCCCAAGGGGACGAATATTTCGGCGGTGCTAGACAATGCTAAACGGCTGGTGGGACGTGTCCACGGTGTGAATATCACCGACAACACTGCAGCGGTGGTTCGCGCTGGGTCGCTACCGGTCTGCCGCCTGTTGTATGAGCTGGGGCATGACCCGGTGATGCAATTGACCTGTCGTGACCGTAATCGAATTGCGATGCAATCGGATTTGATGGGCGCTCACATGCTCGGGATCCGGAATATTTTGTGTCTCACGGGCGACTATCCCACAGTGGGAGATCACAAGGAAGCTAAGCCGGTCTATGACCTTGATTCGGTCCAAGTCATGCAGCTGGTGCAGGGCTTGAACAACGGTAAAGATATGATGGGCAACAAACTGGACGGGTCCACGGCGTTCACGATCGGCGCAGCCATCACTCCGGAGGCTGATCTCGTCGGACCGGTATTGGCGAAGTTTGAAGTGAAGGTGAAAGCCGGCGCTCAGTTTTTCCAGACCCAAGCGGTCTATAATCCCGAAGTTTTCGCCAGCTTTATGAAACAGGTTCGGCCATTCAAGGTGAAGGTGTTGGCGGGGATTCTCGTCTTGCGGAATCATAAGATGGCAGAATTTATGAACGCCAATATCCCCGGCATGTCTGTGCCGCAAGAGATGATTGATGAACTCAAGGCTGCCGGCGATCGAGCCGAAGATGTCGGCGTCGACATTGCCGTACGGACGATCAACGCTGTGCGACCGCATTGTGACGGAGTCCATATTATGGCGATCAAGGCCACGCATCGATTGGCCGAGATCATCACCAAGGTTGAAGTAGACTGATGACGGTCCTCGAAGTTCAGCAGTATAAACGAGAACGTAAGAAGCTCGTCGTCGTTACGGCCTACGATGCGTTGTTTGCAGGCATCGTCGAGCAAGCGGGTATCCGGGTCATCTTGGTCGGAGATTCTCTCGGTGTGGTCGTGCAGGGAAAGGCTAATACGCTTTCTGTGACGATGGAGGACATGCTCTACCACACCAAACTAGTGGCGGGGGCTGCGCCACGCGCTCTGGTTATCGGTGATATGCCGTTTATGTCCTATCAGGTCAGCACCGAAGAAGCGGTGCGTAACGCAGGTCGATTGCTCCAGGCCGGCGCCGCCGCGGTCAAGCTCGAAGGCGGCGCCGTCATGGCTGATCGGGTGAAAGCGATGACCAGTCTGGGGATTCCCGTCGTGGGCCATCTCGGCATGACTCCCCAATCCGTTCATTCGTTCGGTGGGTATAAAGTCCAAGGGAAGGTGGAGGATCAAGCCGCCAAATTGCTGGACGATGCGAGAGCGCTTGAAGCAGCTGGAGCCTTTGCTCTTGTGTTGGAGGCGATCCCGGCCGAGCTTGCCAGAAGGGTCACCCAGGCGCTGTCGATCTCCACCATCGGGATTGGGGCGGGGCCGCACTGTGACGGCCAAGTCCTCGTACTCTACGATCTCCTCGGACTCTTCGATACCTTCGTCCCAAAATTCGTGAAAACGTACGCACATCTCAAGACCGATGTCCTCCAAGCGCTGGGCCGGTACAAAGAGGAAGTCGAGCAGGGGAAGTTTCCCTCAGATTCTGAATCCTATCGCTAATATTATTTACTAGGCGGTTGTTCCGTTACACGGAACCTGGAAAATTGTCCTGTCTTCCAGCCGTACGGCTGTCAACTCTCTTCCCCACACACAGCCGCTGTCGATGGCCAAGAGCTTCTCTTCGCAATGGAGCCCCAGTGCTGCCCAATGGCCACAGACAATCATCGTCTCCTTATGGCGTCGGCCAGGAATCTTAAACCAGGGGAAGTATCCTGAGGGGCTTCGATCTGGGTGCCCATTAAAGGATGATTCCATCCGACCATCTGGTGAACAGGCGCGGAGTCTGGTGAGCACCTTGATGATGGTGGCGAGCCGAGTCGGACCGGTTAGACCGGAAGACCATTGGAGATGTTTGCTGGGGTACGAGGCTTCGAGCATATCCCGGTAGGAAGGACCTTGTAAGCCCGTTTCGACCTCGTGAGCCAATTGCTCAGCTTCATCGATCGACCATTGTGGCAACAAGCCTGCATGCACCATGACAAAATGGCCTTCACGATAAAAGAGGTGTTGCTGCCGCAGCCATGTGAGGAGCTCGTCGCGATCGGGTGCGTCAAGAATAGATTGCAGTGTGTCCTCGGGGCGAAGCCTGACAATGTTCTCGGCCACAGACAAAAGGAATAGATCATGGTTGCCCAAGACGGCAACCGCTCTCTCTCCAAGTTGTTTGATTAAGCGGAGGACACTCAGTGAATCGGGGCCACGGTTGACCAGATCACCGACAAACCAGAGGCGATCCCTGGAAGGATCAAATCGAATGCACTGGAGGAGACGTTGCAGGGGCTCGTAACAACCCTGCACATCACCGATCGCGTAGGTGGCCATGAGTCGTCTTGAGGGTACCGCGGCATGTCTGACGGTGCAAGCACTTTGCGACGAAATTCTGGTCGGTTTCAGTCGTGGCACTTCACTGTGTACCATGCGTTTTAGGCCGCGTTTCCCAAGCAGGGCGCCAATGCGTGATACAGCTGATCGAAGGTAAAGGGTTTGGCTAGGTACCCATCCATCCTGGCAGCAAGGCACTGTTCTCGATCGCCTTCCATCGCATTGGCTGTGAGTGCGACAATCGGGAGATGGCGGCGATGAGCAAAATGATTCCTAAGAGTAATGAGAGCGTAACTGTAGTGCGCAACCGAATGTCTTGCCGCCAGAGGGTGCGAACAACGACATGGCTGGTTGCTAGCTGAGAAGTCTAGTCAAAGCTCCACACGTTCGGACCTGGGGTTCCCTTTCCCAGCGCGAATGCTGCGTGTGCCGCACTCCTAATAAAATGAGACACCATCTCCTGAAGCAATGGGAGGGTTTTTCAATATGCCAAGCGAGTCAAAGGTGCCCGATGGTGTGTCTCTGAAACGCACGCTGCATTGCATTGGGATGTGGGCGTGGACCATCCCGCTCTCCAGCGACCGATATCTTCTGCTAACCATACTCAGAGAAGACGATATGGGGATGTGGACGGGATGATTCTTGCCAAGCCAGCGATGAGCTGAAGGTGATCTGCAATGAACAGGGGGAGAATCCTTGGGGAGCTAGGCTTTCCGAGTCTGTGGATATCGGGCTTCAATTTTACTGGATAGCCCGCCGCGTGCAGTGAAGGTACCGGTCACTTTGGCCCAAACCGGTCTGCAGGATTTTACGACATCCTGGAGGATACGATTGACGGCATTCTCATAGAAGATGCCGAGATTCCGATAGGCGTGGATGTACATTTTGAGCGCCTTCAATTCGAGGCATGCGTTGTCTGGCATGTAATGCAGCGTGATGGTGCCGAAGTCCGGTAAATTTGTCTTGGGGCAAATGGCTGTGTACTCAGGAATCTCAATCGTAATCTCGTAGCCCTTATATTGATTCGGAAAGGTTTCGATCTCCGGTAACGGAGCTGTGGTGCCGCTTTTCGCATGTCGCTCGTTGTAGCCCAGTTTCGTCACCTTGGGTTTTCTTTTGACCGTTTCACGTTTCACGATTCACGCCTCACGTCTTGCTACACCTGTTTCATCCAGTCAGTCTGGCCGATTTTCTCCAATTCGATGTAGAGGACAACCCAAGGGCATTTCATCTCAGGGTAGACCTCGCAGAGTCCTCCCTTGCGAACACCGCCGCAGGGGCCATGAGCCATGAACTTCGGACATTCGGCTTTGAGTGTATTGTCGGGAATAGGTGGACGTTTGTGGACCCCACCAACATGGGTTCCCGCTTCATCTTCACCAGGAATCAGGACTCGCCGTGACATATCCAGCAGTGTAAACAGATTGTTGTAGATCGGCAATCTCTAAACATGATTTGCTTTATATGCTGGAGTCACTTAATGCGGGACCAGCTCCGATAGTCCATAGGTTGGGGCAAATGGCCTATGCTAGCCCGCTGGACTAGGCCTTCTTTGAGAACCCCTGGGCCCTCTTTGAAGTTGCTTTGATTTTCAGGACGTTATACTATTCTTGTCGAATTGTGAATCGACGAGGCATGGCTGGAAATAGATGACAGCGCTATTGAAAAGGCCGTGCAAAGATTGACAGTCTTTTTTCGGCTTTGCTAGGATGCCCAAGAGTTGCTGGTTCGGTTAGGGCGTACTGAATAATTCAAACCCTCAAGTCTTCAAGTTTTCTTTCGTGAGTCATGATTCGGTAGGTGTGGAAAATATGAGCAGCGGCATGCCGTTGCCAACGATATAAGGGAGGTGCCTAATGAGCCTTGATTATGTAAAGTTCTCCAATGGATTTGAAAAGTTTATGCCGAAGGAATATCGAGACTTGGTAGAGCATGGACCGTTTGGAAAGAAGGTCTCGGTGTCACAGGTAGGTAGTTTCAAAGAAGTGCTTGAAGAGCATCCCATGTGTGCCGGTTGTGCCATGACGCTCTTCATCCGCCTTGCGATGGTCGCCTTCCCGAATCCTGAAGATACCATCACCGTTGGAACGGCCGGTTGCGGTCGTCTTGCCATTTCACAAGCTGCGATCCCCTTTGTCTATGGCAACTACGGTGACCAAAACGGAGTGGCGAGCGGCCTTTCACGTGGTCTCCGCCTTCGCTTCGGTGACAAGCCGAAAGATGTGGTCGTGATGGCCGGCGATGGAGGAACGGCAGACATCGGATTCCAACAGGTACTCCATTCGTGGTTCCGCAAGGAACGATTTACGACCATCATGTTGGACAATGAGGTGTACGGAAATACCGGTGGCCAAGAAAGTGGTATGACCAACCGTGGTGCCGTGTTGAAGATGGCTCCACTCGGGAAGAAATTCGAGAAGATGGATATGCTGCAGATGGCGAAGGTCGCGGGGTGTGCCTATGTGGCGACCGTGGTGCCGAATAATCCGCGTCGTGTGGAAAGCGTCATCAAGAAAGCCGTGCTCATCGCACGCGAAGTTGGGTCGACCTATATCCAAGCCTACACCTCGTGCAATATTGAGTATGCCATTCCGACCGACAAGGTCATGGAAGATGCGAAGACGGTTGAAAACGACCGGTATCAGTTCACTGAATATGTCAGCGAAGAAGCGAAGCAATACCTCACTGAGCGCTATGGCTACAAGGAGTTTCTTGCCAAGCCGGCTGCTGCAATTCCTAACAAGGCCTAAGCGAACGAAGGAGATTCCACGATGGCAACACGCTTCAATATTCGAATGGCAGGTGTCGGTGGACAGGGCGTCGTGACTGGGTCTCACATTCTGAGCACGGCCGTCATCAATGCCGGCGGAGAAAGTACGATCGTGCCGTTCTATGGGTCGGAAAAGCGAATGGCGCCGGTCGAAAGCTACGTGCGAGTTTCGGATGAACCGATCTATGAGATCGGCGAAATCACCTTCCCGCACATCATTATTATCTTCCATCCTCAAGTCATTACGCATGGTAAGTCGTATACGATGCCGTTCTACTTCGGCTTGAAAGAAGATGGGATTGCGCTGATCAACAACGATGGGCCAATGAATCTCCATCGAGATCAGGCGGCCGAGTTGAAAGAGCGTCGTGCGAAGCTCTATTACTTCCCAGCGACGAAGATCTCACTGGAAGTGGCAGGCATGGACCTCGCGACCAACATGGCGCTGATGGGCTGTATTGGCGCGATTACGGGACTGACGAGCATGGTAGGGTTGGATCAGGCCGTGAAGGACCGGTTCCTTGGAAAAGGCTTCGTGGTGTCCGGTGGTACGGCCGCACTCGACAGTGTCGTTGAACGGAAATTCAAGAAGAAACAAGAACTGATTGAGAAAAATGTAGCCGTTATGCGGGCCGGATGGAACTACGCTGTTGATCATGGTTGGGCTGCGGCCGATGTCAAACGGGTGGAAGAGCCCGTTGCGGCAGCCACCGCGTAACCGGTTATCAAGGAGGCTCCATGTATCTCGTAGCCGATATCAGCGTTGAAATTTGTGCCGCGAAGAGTTGTAAGCTCTGTACGCAGTATTGTCCTGAAGCCAATACCATTCAATACAGCGATGAGATGGGCAAGGATCAGGGATTTAAGTACGGGTCTGCCTATGTGGCGGTGGATCGTTGCAAGGGCTGCGCACAATGTGTGTGGGTCTGTGACAACATGGCGAAGAACAATGCCATCAAGATGATCATGATCGATCAATTGCCGAAAGCGGCATTGACCGACAATATTACGTACGGCGAGAAGAGCACCACGGCGGTGTTGGCAAGTCCTGTTGTCGGGTAAGGAAAGGGAATCAGGCGTGGCAATCACACAAGATACGAGAGAGCGAATCATCGTGCCGGGTCCGGCTGGGTTCCATCCACCATCTGCGGCCCAGTTAGGTGTCGACCTGCCAGATCCTGGGCAGGGGTTGTACTATGGCCTCCTTGAGCCGAACGAGGAAGTTGTCATTGAAGAGATGGCTCGAAAAATGCTGACGAGTCCGAATGCGACGATTTTCCCGGGCCCCCTGCTCTTGTGGGCCTGGAACGATCACGCGGTAGAAAAAGCAAAGGCGACATTGGAAATCGCCGCGCAGATTCCGGAAGTCATGATTATTCCGATGCCAGACTATCGTCCGAAGTATCCGAAGATCGATCCCGAAGAGGTGATCAATCCGAATCATCCGAATTTGACGATCTGGGGCAATAAGATCGAAGCCTGTATTTTTATCGGCGTGCATTGTCATTATGCCAATCTCACCCTCAAGATGATCCGGGCGGGGACCAATTGCTGTACCATGGCGATCTGTGCGGAGCAGGGCCATGAAGATGCGATGCTCACGATCCGGGACTCCGATACGCTGAAGATCAAGCGCGTCGCGCAGATTTTTAAACGTGTCCGTGAAGAGATGGGTATCAAACTGCCGGAGAGCGGTGAGAATGTCCGATTCACTGGGACGCAATCGAAAGTACACGGTGGAAAGACCCATACGAACCCGATGGCGTTTGCTCCGACTCCCGGTGGGACAGGCAGCGCCGCGATGTTCGGCCATTCTGCAGAACAGATGAAGCGAGAAGGATAGGCTGAGCGAGTAGCTCACCGTCCATATAAAGAGGTGCGATTATGAGCGAGACCGAAGTCAAAACGAATCCGCAAGGCGACCCGATCACCAGTGTAGCGGCTCCGCCGAGTGCCCAGAAGCAAGATCCACACGGCGAAGCCAAACGACAGAAAGTCGTGACGCCCGAATATTTGTTCCTCGAGGCGCCCCGGACAAAAGAATTCATTACCGGCAGCGAAGCGGCCAAGGAAGCGGTTCGCCGCTCGAACGTGGACTTAGCCATCGCTTATCCCATCACGCCGCAAAGCGAAACCATGCAGCTCGTCGGTGTGCTCTATGGTGAAGGCTATGTGAAAGAGTATTACCGTGGAGAAGAAGAAGTCGGTGTCATGGCGGCCATTGCCGGCGGCTCGCGAGCAGGTGTCCGATGTTATACGGCCACAGCTGGGCCTGGTACGTTGCGTGGATTGGAAGGTATTGCGTCCTGGCCTGGCCACCGGCTTCCGGTGGTCGCCATGTTTACCTGTCGCGTCGTCAATGCGCCACTTGCCATTCAGCCGGATAACATCGAAGTATCCTACTTACTGAACTGTGGCATGATTGTGTTCCATGCTGAGAATCAACAGGACATGTTCGATTTCACGATGGCTGGCTTCACGATCAGTGAAAAGAATGATGTGACCTTGCCTGTCGGGGTGTGCTGTGACGGGTTCTTTGTGACGCACGCCCGTGGCTATGTGCGGATGCAAGATCGTGGGATCAAGTTGCCGCCACGTGAGGCTTGGCGTGGTGCCGTCCCGGTGCTTGATGCCGAGAATCCTCCGGCTCGTCTGTCCCGTGACGCTCCGGTTCAGAAGTCGAACTTCATGGCCTACAACATTCATGCGGTCTGGCAGCAGGAAGTGTGGGCGGCAGTCGAACGGTCTCGTAAGTACATCAATAAGTATATGGGTGGTTTGCTAACGGCGGAAAATATCGAAGCCGCTGATGCGATCATCATCGCCTCCGGAAGCGCTGCAGCTCAGTCGCGCGAAGCCGTGCGTCTCTGCAAGGACAAGGGGCTCAACGTTGGGCTCATCAAAGTTCGTTCGCTTCGGCCATTCCCGACGAAGGAATTGCGTGAATTGTGTGGGAAGGCCAAATTGATCGTCGTGCCGGAATTCAATTATGTCGGCTGGCTGGCGAAAGAAGTGGCCACCGCGATCTATGGGTACTCCAAGGCCAAGATCATCGGGGGTCCACGCGTTTACGGTGGTCAATCGATGCCGGTAGAGTTGATCCTGGATGAGGTTGAGTCTGGTCTGACCGGCAAGAAGTCCACAAACGTCGCGATGTCGCAGGTCATGGGCGGTACCGTCAATCCGGACGAAGTTGCCCAGTTTATGCGCAGCATCTAAATACGACAAGAGAGAGAAAAAGGAAGAGCCCGTCCGGCAATATGATGCCCGACGGGCTCTTCCTTTTTGTCCGCTTTCAGCTAATAGATGTCAGCTCAAGGCTAGTTGCTATCCTTGTATCTCATCCTCCAGCATCTCTTCGCTGGCCGGCATCCCGTAAGCGACATACTTGGCGTAGGACAGATAGATCCCAGCACTGTCCGTCATGGCTTTGGACCCGGCCGTCAGCCGAACGACTTTGTCGGATCCGGGCGGTTCAACGTTTTGGAGCATGGTGACGTGGTCATGCAGGAGTCGGATATAGCGTTCCACTGCCGATTCGACCTCTTTATAAGCTTTCAGAATATCATCTGTCATGGTTGTCCTCCGTAATACCCTGAGCATACACTACGGCTATGCAACGCCTCAACGTTTCGGTATCACAGAGGATTCTTGATGCCATCCACGCCTCTGTTGAGGGGGAGCGCGATTCAATTCAGAAGCTGGCTCAGGCCGTAGCTGAACTATCGAAGATTTTCACAAAAGAACGGGCTCGCCTCAGTGTCTCCTACCTGGATAATAGCCAGTTAGGTACGGCCTACCTTCAGTATTTCCTGCCGGTCAATCTCGCGAAGATACAGTTGTTACTGGCTGAGATGCCTACTCCTGAAGGGGGTGAGAGTTTTTCAGTATTGGATCTTGGTTCAGGTCCTGGTACGGGAGCGTTGGCAGTCCTTGATTGGTGCTATGAGCAGGCGTCGCCGTACGCCCTGTCTGTGACCGCGATCGATGGTTCGGCAGCAGCGCTTGGACGAGCCAGACAGCTGTGGGATCGATACAGCCAAGCGGCTGCTCTTCGAGAAGGCGGCCTTCGTACGTATGAGGTGAATCTAGAACAACGAGCGGCATTGGAGCATGTGAGACAGCAAGGACCATTTGATCTGATCCTAGCCACCAATTGCTTGAATGAGCTCTACGCCGATGCACAAGACCCGATCGAGATGCGAGCGGGTTTGGTAACGGAGGCCTTATCCCTTATGGCTCCGAATGGCACGATGATGATTGTTGAGCCGGCTCTTCGGGAAACGTCGCGTGCGCTGCATCAAGTGCGTGACAGATTGCTCCAAGAGAAACGCTGCACCGTTTATAGCCCTTGTGTGCATGAAAACGCTTGCCCGGCCATGATCAACCCACATGATTGGTGCCATGAAGAACGGATTTGGGACCCACCGGCTGTCATTAAGGAAATCGACGAACAAGTTGGCTTCATCAAAGATGCGCTGAAGTTCTCTTATCTATTGCTACGCAAAGACGGCAAGACCATCGTCGAACGGCGCCCCGATATGTATCGAGTCGTGAGCGAGTTGCGAGAAATGAAGGGCGAAAAAAGGGCTTGGCTGTGCAATGAACAAGGTCGACAAGAAATAGGCCGGCAGGACCGACTCGCTTCTACTCAGAACCAGGCATTCGACCAATGGCATCGCGGAGCTATCGTGCAGATTGAGCGAATCGCTCGAAAGGAGCGTGGGGGAAAGGTTTCGTCGCTGGGGCGAATCGAACAGGATGCTATGGTCCAACTCATTCGTCCTATCTGATATCTACACCGGACAGATGATGTGCAATTTATAGGAAGGTGAACTCCCCTTGAGCAGAGGAACTGTGCGGCGTAGAATGCCATCCTGACAGGGGAAATTGTCGAACGACAAATCGATCGGGCTACGAAGGAACGAAAATATGTGCTTGCCGGAATGGATTGTTCCGGTGAATCGGTGCACGTCGTCCTGAAGGTAGGACCGACGAGCAAGGCAGTCGTCATCACTGTCTATCGGGAGTAACGATCATGCAATGTGATTTCTGCGGCGCTAAAACAGCCGTCATGAAGAAAACGACAAAAAGCTTTGGTCGTGGCGGCACCCTTGTCGTTGTTGAGAATATCCCGACCGTACACTGTTCTCAGTGTCACGAGTCGTACATCACTGCCGATACCGCTCGTGAACTCGACCGGATTCGCAAGAACCGACGTACGGTAGGAAAGGCAAAGCGCGTACTCGTTGCATCGTTCAAGAAAAGCGCGGCCTAGTTAGAGAACACGTCGCATCATTTTCCAGCCAGGCTCATTGTGCTTCAAACGGAAATGTGTCCATGAGCACGAATAAAAAGTATACGGATAAACATCAAGATCTGGTTGCGGACGCTTTGTAACGAGACGAGTTCGAAAGGTGACTCGGCGGTCCAATAGTGAGTCGAGGCAAAGTGAGAAGCCATTGATCATGCGACTAGGAAAAGCGGCAGCGCTTGTTGCTACTTCAACTCTCGTCTGTAGTGCATTGGCGATTTCACAAACAGGCCAGATGCTTACCCCGACCGAAGCGCAAGATATCCGCCAGTTTGTTTTGATATTAAAAGATGCAATTCTAAGGCAAGGCCTCAGGCATGTGTTGCAGTTGGTCAGCAAAGATGGTCTTATCTGCACCGATACACTCTACCCACATAAAGAGGTTAAAGCGTTTTTAGAAGACAAGAAGAGCCATCTTTATATGAGCTTGTTCGACACAACCCGTTTATCGCAGAAGTGTGGACATGAATATGCTGCAGAATACCCCGCGATTTCGGAGAAGGACTTCCTACAGAGTGTTGATGAGTCGTTCGTAATAAAAAGGATAGAGGTGGACTGGGCAGCGGTAACGTTGACTTCACCTAACCCACGTCACTATCCGCGGAGATGGTCTTTTCATAGAGAGAATGGAAAATGGAAAGTGGCGGGAGATAATTGGTAATTGTTCGTGTGGGTAGGAGCACCTTGTGCGATAGAAGTAGAGTAGAGTCTGTCTTATGCGAATACGATTGGTTAAGACCGACTCACCGCCGTTCACGCTCTCTTTAAGAGCAGTGCTTAGCGGTACTGTATCGCGAATCGCGGAGGCTCGGGCTACTGCAGTTGGCGAGCGGCTGCGTTCCAAAGGAGGCGGGTGCTGTTCGATGATGGCTTTTGCGAAGCAGAAAGCCATCTAGATGTGCTGGCCGCAGCGAGAGCCTTACGGCGGTCGTGCCGAAGCGTATCAGTACTAATTATTTTCATTTGGCTGATTGGAACGTCTGATGAGAGCTGAAAGCTGACGACTGGGTGCTGATAGCTAAAGCCGCTAATCTGCTTCCGGCTCCGAGCTGCCGTGCTGGTGGGAGACCTTGTCTTCTTCGAAAAGATCCGCCATTTCTTCGGCCATGATGTCGGCATCATCCTGAATGGCGAACACAGGGAGTTCTTTTCTCACCGTGGGCTTCTCATCAGGTGAGGAGAGGTCAGGTTGTTTTGGTTCGTTACTCATACGACTAGTATACACCAGGATTGAAATAAATAGCTGACCTATTCGAAGGCTTCCAGCGAGGATCTCTCGACGAACTGGCGCTGACATCCCCGACAGGTGACGAAGTAGTAGGCGTCTCGTACCGACAAGGTGGCTCGAAGGTCGAGGCTGACACCCCGTTGATTGCAGGCTGTGCAGGAGATCTCCTTGAGCCTGAATGGTATATCAGGCTGTGTCCGCAGATAAAACTCCATGTCGGTATAGACTGGAAATGTGTAAAAGCACTTTTTGCAGATACCCCGCCAGTCGCCGTCAGCCCCCATGGATCGTTCATCAATGGCGAAGCTCGATTGCTTGCAGATGGCGCATGGGACCGTGTCCAATCGCCGTTCCACTTCTTGCTGCCTGAGTGTGACCATGCAGAGAGTATAACGGGCAAGGAAAAGAAATCGCAACTCCAGGTAGGAGACTGATGAATGCCTTGACGTCTCAAGGGGCAGGTTTATACTCAAACTGCGATGCATATGATCACAGACCAATTATTGGTGGGCAACATTGACGATGCGCAGCAGCCACCGGCGGTTGTGGGAACGCTGCTGCTGGTAGCTGAAGAATTGAGCGTGACCCCTGCTCCCTGGGTGGATTACCACCATGTCCCTTTTCGAGAGTTTGCCAAGGCCGACCCCGCGAAATTGGCTCAAGCCGTCGAGTGGCTCGAACAGCGAGTGCCGAATGGACGGACACTGGTGTGTTGCCGAGCTGGGATGGGCCGGTCCGTGTCGGTGGTCATGGCGTACCTCTGTTGTGTGGAAGGTAGAGCCTACGATGATGTCTTGAAGCTGATCATGACTCGTCGTCCGAGCGCGATGCCGCTCCCCAATCTGCAGGTTGCGATTGAACAAGTTCGACAGCTTCGGCATTCCACACGGTCTCGCCAAGCTGGGCCGTAAGGCGGTTTGCGTTCCCAGCGCAACCTTGCCTTTCCCTCCTTCCCGTGGCTTAATGCCGCACCGTTCCTGCGCAGATCTCGGTTCCAGGATGCCTGAACTTCCCGAAGCAGAAGTCGTCGCCCGACAAATCCGTACACGTCTACTTGGAGCCCAGGTGACCGATGTGTGGATTGGACGTCAGGACATTGTTCGAGAGGGTTATGACACCCTGTCCTGGTATCGAGGCGCCACGCTGCACTCGGTCGATCGATATGGGAAGAGTGTCGCCCTGGCGTTTGTGAACCATCGAACCGATCGGTATATGGTGGCTGAATTGGGCATGACGGGACTGCTGTTGTTTCGATCGACACCCACGAAACATCCACAGCATGTTCATGTGAGGCTGTCGTTTAAAGGTGGTGGTGAACCAGAACTGCGGTACTGGAATCCCCGAAGATTTGGACGGCTTTCGCTCTTGGACAAGGCCGGGCTTGATCAGTATCGCTCTCGTCGATTTGGGCTCGATCCCCTGGCCGCGTCGCAGCACGACTTTGTCAGAGGTTTACAGGAGCATCGTGGCCGACTGAAATCGCTCTTGATGCATCAACAGATCATTGCCGGCATCGGGAACATCTATGCGAATGAAATTCTCTTTCGGGCTGGTCTGCACCCAAATCGTCAAGTTAGTCAGCTCTCCGTGAGCAAGGTCAAACAACTCCACGCGATTACGCGGGAGGTCTTGGAGGAGGCCATTGTGTGTGGGGGATCGAGTGTCCGAGATTTTTTTGCCCCTGATGGAACTGAAGGACAATACAAGCGGCGGCATTTGGTTTATGGTAAGGAAGGGGAGTCCTGTCCGAATCGCTGTGGTGAGGTCATTCGGCGGCTTCAGGCAGAGCGAAGCTCATTTTTTTGCCGTCGTTGTCAGCCGTTGCGCCAGCAGCGTACGTAATTATCATTGAAAAGCGCTTATATTTTATATACTTACGAGTAAATGTCGGATGAGGATTGCTCGCTAGGCCTTTTGCTCCCTCCAAATTTAGTCCCTCTGGTGTCTTGAGTCATCCCATTGAGTTCCGCTAGAATCCGGGTCCCCTATTTGCCTGAGTTACTACGAAGGAGAATTCGCATGGCTAAGGTATTGGAAGGCCCCGGCATGGGGCTGATGAAGAAGTGGGGGATTCACGTCCCCAACTATGTCGTCGTCACGTCCGCCGACGAACTAACCAAGCTCGGACAAGCCAATGATTGGATGAAGACGTCGAAGCTGGTGGCGAAAGCGCACGAGGCGCTCGGTTCACGCTTTAAGCTTGGCCTGGTCAAGGTTGGGTTGGACTTGAACGGGGCCGTAGCTGCGACCAAGGAAATGATCGGTCGTCAGGTCGGCAGCATCACCGTTTCGCAGGTCATTGTGTCGGAGATGGTCCCACATAAAGAGGAATACTATTGTGCGGTGAAGTCGACTCGCGAGGGCAGTGAGGTTCTTGTCGCCAATTGCGGTGGGATCGAGGTGGAGTCGAACTGGGATCGCGTGAAGCGGTTGTGCCTGGAAGTCGGGCAGAGCCCCGCGCCGGCTCAACTTGAGAAATTGTCTAAAGACGCGGGTTTTACCGGCGGACTCACGAAGAAGATGGCGGACTTTGCCGGCAAGATGTTTACTTGCTTCGATAGCGAAGATGCACAATACCTTGAAGTGAATCCGGTTGTGACCAGGGAGAGTGATGGTGAATTGGTGGCGTTGGATGCGGTGACCCTGCTCGACGGCGATGCCAAGTTTCGCCATCCCGATTGGAACTTTGTGTTTGCTGCAGAGTTTGGTCGTTCCTACAGCAAGGATGAAGTGGAAGTCATGGCAGTCGACAGCAAGATCAAGGGCTCAGTGAAGTTTATCGAGATTCCTGGTGGTGACACGGCGATGTTGCCGGCCGGTGGTGGCGCCAGCGTGTACTACTCTGATGCGGTGGTAGCCCGCGGCGGCAAACTGGCGAACTATGCCGAATATTCGGGTGATCCACCGGACTGGGCTGTGGAAGTACTGACGGAAAAGGTCTGCTCGTTGCCCGGCATCAAGAACATCATCGTCGGTGGGGCGATTGCGAATTTTACCGACGTCAAAAAGACCTTCGGTGGCATCATTAACGGATTTCGCAAAGCGAAGGGCGATGGTAAGTTAAAGGGCGTGAAGATCTGGGTGCGTCGCGGCGGGCCGCGTGAGAGGGAAGGTCTCGATGCGATGCGCGCACTGAAGGACGAGGGCTTCGACATCAACGTCTTCGACCGCAACACCCCACTGACCGACATCGTCGACAAAGCGTTACAAAAGTAACGAGCTATCAGCTATTAGCCATCAGCGGTCGGCTAAATGCCGAGCGCTGGAAGCTTCACTGTTGGAGGACTTTCGATGAGCATTCTGGCCAATAAAGACACCCGCGTGGTGATTCAGGGTGGTGCCGCAGGTGTCAATGCAGCCCGCCGGATGGCGGAGTTCTGCTACCTGATTAAGCGCCCCCTCACGGTCGAAGCATTCGTCTATCCGCCCGATGCCGGCAAGACCAATGAAGTACCCTATGGCAGCGGGCTGATCGCGATCCCCATTTACAAAACGATCGCAGAAGCGACGAAGAATCATCCAGCCATCAACACCAGCCTCGTCTACATCGGGGCCGACCGCGCCATGAAGGGTGGCATGGAAGCGTTGGACGATCCGAACATCAAGGTCGTCTCGATGATCACCGAGGGTGTTCCGGAGAAGGATGCCAAACTACTTGGAGCCCACGCTCGAAAGCTTGGGAAGGTGTTCAACGGCCCATCTTCAATCGGCATCATCTCAGCGGGAGCCTGCCGGTTGGGTGTCATCGGTGGCGCGTTCGACAACCTAGTCCTCTCGAAGTTGTATCGTGAGGGTTCTTTTGGCGTTATTACAAAATCCGGCGGTCTCTCGAACGAAATTATCTGGATCTGCTCCCAATTTGCCGATGGCATCACGACGGCCATCGGGATTGGTGGCGATGCCTATCCTGGTACTGACTACGTCAGTTATTTGGAAATGTTCGAGAAGGATCCGCAGACCAAGGCGGTCGTGATTGTCGGTGAAATGGGCGGTGATCTCGAAGAGCGGGCAGCGGAGTGGTACGGAGCCAAGAAGCGTCGCGTAAAGTTGATCGGCGTGGTGTCCGGCTTCTGTCAGGAGAGCTTGCCCAAGGGCATGAAATTCGGCCATGCCGGTGCCAAAGAAGGGATGAAGGGCGAGGGGTCGGCCCGGTCAAAGTCTGAGGCGCTCAAAAAATCGGGCGCGATCGTTCCGGCGACATTCGGAGCCTTGGGCCCTGCTATCAAGGAAACCTATCAAGAGCTGCTCGAGTCCGGTCAGGTAAAGGAGCCGGTCGAACCGGCCGTGTTGCCCAAGTTGCCAAAGTCAGTCGAAGAGGCGATGAAGGCCGACGAAGTGATGGTGGCTCCGTTGATCCGGACCACGATCAGCGACGACCGTGGTGACGAGCCTTGCTACGACGGCTACCCAGCTTCCGAGTTGATCAATAAGGGTTATGAAATTCCCCATGTCATTGGATTGCTCTGGGACAAGCGTCTGATCTCCAAGCAGGAAGCGGAAATCATTAAGCGCATCATGATGCTCTCGGCCGATCATGGGCCTTGCGTCAGCGGTGCCTACGCCACGATTCTGGCGGCTTGCGCTGGTATCGGTTTATCGCAAGCGGTGGCTGCTGGCTTGATTATGATCGGGCCCCGTTTCGGTGGTGCGGTGACGGATGCCGGTCGCTGGTTCAAGTACGCGGTCGACAACAAGATGAACGTGGATGAGTTCCTGGTCTACATGAAGAAAAATGTCGGCCCAGTGCCTGGCATTGGCCACCGAGTGAAGAGTCTGCGCAATCCAGACAAGCGTGTGAAGGAGCTTGTTGGCTATGTGAAGAGCTTGAAAATCAAAACACCGTGTCTCGATTTTGCCTTGGCGGTTGAGCAGGTCACGGCCGTGAAGAAAGATAACTTGATTTTGAATGTGGACGGCACGATGGCCGCGGTTCTGGTCGACCTGGGCTTTCCCGTCGACAGTTTGAACGGCTTCTTCATCTTGTCGCGCACGATTGGATTAATCGGCCACTGGGTTGATCAGAAGCGTCAGGACAGTCGTTTGATCCGGTTGTTCGATTACCTGGTGAATTATGCAGCCCCGAAGCGACGGGAAGTGCCGCCGTTGAAATAGTGCTGAGTAACCAGTGCTGAGTTCTGACTGAGAAGTTATTCTCGGTACTCAGAATCCAGTACTCAAAACTCTAAGGAGATATAGTCATGTCCATGGATCTTGCCAAAAGTCTCTATACCAAGATGCCGGAGGTCTTCGAGAAGGCTCGAAAGAAATTCGGACGACCGTTGACGCTAGCAGATAAGATTCTCGTTTCGCACGCGGACAATTTCGATACCCAGAACTGGGAGCGTGGCAAGGCCATGTTGGCGTTGCGCCCCGATCGTGTGGCGATGCAGGACGCTACGGCCCAGATGGCTGTGTTGCAGTTCATGCAGGCGAACAAGAAGAAGGCTGCGGTGCCGAGCACGATCCACTGCGACCACTTGATCCGTGCTGAAATGGGGTCGGAGAAGGATCTGACGCGTGCCTTGGATGAGAATAGGGAAGTCTATAACTTTCTTGCATCTGCTGCTAAAAAGTATGGGATCGGCTTCTGGAAGCCAGGTGCCGGGATCATCCACCAGGTGGTCTTGGAAAACTATGCGTTCCCCGGTTGTTTGATCATTGGGACCGATTCGCATACGCCGAACGGCGGTGGGTTGGGAGGCTTGGCGATCGGTGTCGGTGGGGCGGATGCCGGCGAAGTGATGGCCGGTTTGCCTTGGGAAGTGCTCCATCCGAAATTGATCGGAGTGAAACTCACCGGTAAGTTGAGTGGGTGGGCGTCTGCAAAAGATGTGATCCTCTATCTCTGCGGCCTGCTGACGGTGAAGGGGGGAACCAATAAGATCGTTGAATACTTTGGTCCAGGCGCCGAAACAATCAGTGCCACCGGCAAAGGTACGATTTGCAACATGGGCGCGGAGCTGGGTGCTACCACATCAGTCTTCCCATTCGATCAAAAGATGGTCGATTATATGACCATTACGGATCGGGCGGATTTGGCGAAGTTGGCCCAGGCGAATAGGGCTTTGTTGACGGCTGATCCGGAGGTGATGCAGGCTCCGGAGAAGTATTACGATCAGATTGTTGAAATCGACCTCTCGAAACTCGAGCCGCACGTGGTGGGGCCGCACACGCCGGACCTTGCCAGGCCGATTTCGAAGCTGAAAGCCGAAGCGCAAGAGAAAGGGTATCCGGTCGAATTAAAAGCAGCCTTGATCGGGAGCTGTACCAATTCATCCTACGAAGACATCAGCCGCTCGGCCCATGTGGCGCAGCAGGCGTTGAAGGCCGGGTTAAAAGCGAAGGCCTCCTTTCTCATTTCTCCTGGGTCGGAGCGCATCTACCACACGATGAAACGTGACGGATTCTTGGACACGTTTGAACAACTCGGCGGGACCGTGTTGTCGAACTCGTGCGGACCCTGCATAGGCCAATGGAAGCGTGCGGACGGGGTCAAGGGCAAGGCCGATTCGATCGTCAGCTCCTTCAACCGGAACTTTCCTGGCCGGAACGATGGGATTAGTGAAACGCTGTCGTTCTTGGCAAGTCCGGAGGTGGTCACGGCATACGCGATCACCGGTGATCTGGGTTTTGATCCGGTTAATCAGGCTGTAAAGGGTGCAGACGGCAAGGAATTCAAGCTCCAAGCCCCGGTCGGTGAAGAGTTGCCGGCCAAGGGGTTTGCGAAGGGCGAAGAGGGTTATATCGCACCGGCTGAGAGCGGTGAAGGGCTTACTGTCGATCTTCCACCGACCAGTGAACGGTTACAAGTCTTGCAGCCGTTCCCGAAATGGGATGGCAAGGATTTTGACAAGTTGCCGCTCTTGATCAAGACCAAGGGCAAGACCACGACCGACCATATTTCGCCGGCCGGTCCTTGGCTCAAGTTCCGCGGCCACCTGGACAAGATTAGCGATAATATGTTCCTCGGTGCCAACAGTGCCTTTGCTTCCGAGCCGGGCAAGGGGACGAACGTACTCACAGGCGAGGCAAACCTGACGATCGCGAAGATCGCTCGGGACTATAAATCAAAGGGCATCGGATCAATCGTGATTGGCGATGAGAACTACGGTGAGGGCAGCAGCCGCGAACACGCGGCGATGTCGCCGAGGTTTTTGAACGTGCGTGTCGTGATTACGAAGAGTTTTGCGCGTATTCACGAAACAAATTTAAAAAAACAGGGGATCTTGGCGTTGACCTTCGCCGACCCGAAGGACTACGAGAAGATCGAGCAGCAGGACCGCATCAGTGTGACGGGGCTGAACAGTCTGGCTCCTGGCAAGCCGGTGCAGGTAACGATTCACAAGGCGGATGGGAACGCGCTCACCATCCAGGCGAACCACAGCATCACGGCACAACAGATCGCGTGGTTCAAGGCGGGTTCGGCGCTCAATGCGTTGAACTAAACAGTCACACCAAGAGGGAGCGTTATGGCAAGCAAAGCAGACAAAATCATCTATACAAAGACGGATGAAGCGCCGATGTTGGCGACCTATTCCTTCTTACCGATTATCAATGCCTTCACAAGGGCGGCGGGCGTGACCGTGGAGCTTCGTGACATCTCGCTTGCGGGTCGTGTGATTGCCGTGTTTCCGGAATATCTGACTCCGGAGCAAAAGCAGCACGATGCCTTGGCCGAGTTGGGTGAGATGGCCAAGACGCCGGAAGCGAACATCATCAAGCTGCCGAACATCAGCGCGTCTTTGCCGCAGTTGCAAGAGACTATCAAGGAATTGCAGAAGCAAGGGTATAAGATTCCCGAGTATCCTGAGAATCCCAAAGACGACAAGGAAAAGGACATCAAGGGTCGTTACGACAAAGTCAAAGGCAGTGCCGTCAATCCGGTGCTGCGTGAAGGGAACTCGGATCGTCGGGCCCCGTTATCCGTGAAAGCCCACACGAGAAAACACCCGCACAAGATGGGCGCCTGGAGTCCTGATTCCAAGACCCACGTATCCCACATGACGAGTGGCGACTTCCGCTCCAATGAAAAGTCGATGACGGTCTCGGCAGCGACCACGGCGAAGATCGAGTTTGTGGGCGCCGACGGCAAGACCACCGTGTTGAAGGAGAAAGTGGCGTTGCAGGCCGGTGAAGTGCTCGACGCGACGTTCATGAGCGTCAAAGCGCTCCGCACGTTCCTTGAAGAGCAGATCCAAGATGCCCAGAAGAAGGGGGTGTTGTTCTCGCTCCATATGAAGGCCACGATGATGAAGATCTCAGATCCCAAGATCTTCGGTCATGCGGTAACCGTGTACTATAAGGATGTGTTCGAGAAGCATGGCGAGACGCTCAAGAAGCTGGGCGTCGATCCGGACAATGGCCTTGGCGACCTCTATGCCAAGATAAAGGCGTTGCCCGAGGATCAGCGCAAGGCGATCGAATCGGACATCCAAGAGGTCTACAAGAAGCGGCCGCCGATGGCGATGGTGAACAGCGATAAGGGCATCACCAATCTTCACGTGCCGAGCGACATCATCATCGACGCGTCGATGCCGCCGGTCATCCGCGACAGCGGCAAGATGTGGGGCCCGGACGGCAAGGCGGCGGATGCCAAATGCGTCATTCCCGATGCCAGCTACGCGCCGATCTACCACGAAGTCGTCGAGTTCTGTAAGAAGAACGGCGCGTTCGATCCGAAGACGATGGGGACCGTGCCGAACGTCGGCTTGATGGCGCAGGCGGCGGAAGAATACGGTTCGCACGATAAGACCTTCAAGGCGTCGGGCAACGGCATGATTCGTATCGTCGATGCCGCGGGCAAGACGTTGCACGAACATCAGGTTGAAGCGGGCGACATTTGGCGGGCCTGCCAGGTGAAGGATGCTCCAATTCAAGACTGGGTCAAGTTGGCCGTGGCTCGCGCCAGAGCGACCGGCGCGCCGGCGGTGTTCTGGTTGAACAAGGACCGTGCGCACGATGCTGAGCTGATCAAGAAGGTGAATGCCTATTTGCCGAAACACGACACGACCGGGCTTGAGATCAAGATCATGTCTCCGGCGGACGCCTGCCGGTTCTCGATTGAGCGGATGAAAGAAGGCAAGGACACGATCTCTGTCACTGGCAACGTATTGCGCGACTATTTGACCGATCTGTTCCCGATTCTCGAAATCGGGACCAGCGCCAAGATGTTGTCGATCGTTCCGTTGCTGAACGGTGGTGGTCTATTCGAAACTGGTGCGGGGGGATCGGCGCCAAAGCATGTGCAGCAGTTTGAGCAAGAGGGCTATCTGCGTTGGGACTCACTCGGCGAATTCCTTGCTCTGGCCGCTTCGTTGGAGCATCTCGCCAAGGTCGGGAACAATCCGATTGCGAAGGTCTTGGCGGACACGCTGGATCAGGCCAATGCAAAGTTCCTGGAGAGTAATAAGTCGCCGGCGCGCAAGGTCGGCGAGATCGACAACCGCGGTAGCCATTTCTATCTCGCGCTGTACTGGGCGCAGGCCTTGGCCGCGCAGACCGCGGACAAGAAGATTGCGGAGAGGTTCACGAAGATCGCTAAGGATCTGAGTGACAATGAAAAGAAGATCGATGGTGAATTGCTGGCCGCGCAGGGCAAGCCGCAGGATGTCGGTGGGTATTATCATCCGGACGATGCCAAGGCATCGAAGGCGATGCGCCCGAGCGCGACACTGAATACGATCATTGACGCGATCGCCTAGAAGACGTTAAACGTGAAGCGCGAAACGTGAGGGGAAGGAAGAGGGCGCAAGCCCTCACGTTTCGCACGGGAATGGTCTATGGCTTCAGAAAATATAGAGAACGTAATCGATCAACCCGAGGTGATGAAACCTCGGATGGTGACGATCGAGATCGCCGGCAAGAAAGTGGACGTGCCGGAAGGCATCACCGTTATCAAAGCCATGTGGTACGCAGGCATCGATGTCGTACGGGGCGTCGGCTGTCTTGGTGGGTTCTGCGGTGCCTGTGCCACGTACTATCGGACGAAAGATGATCCAAAGGTGAGAACCTGTCTCGCCTGTCAGATGGCGGTACAGGACGGCATGTCGTTTACGATGATGCCACCCTTTCCAGCCCGGAAGGCGACGTACGACATTCAGGCGCTTCAAGACCCCAAACAAGATTTGTTCAATCTCTATCCGGAAGCGCCGCTGTGCCGAAATTGTAACGCCTGCACTGAGGCCTGCCCGCAGAAAATCGATGTGCGGGAAGGGGTCTGGAAGGCCGTCTTTGGTGACTTTAAGAGCGTCTCCGAGATGTTCATGGATTGTGTCATGTGCGGTATGTGCACGCCGGTCTGTATTGCCGACATTGCGCCGAATCTCGTCGCCCTCTATGTCAGCCGGGCGCAAGGCGCACATTTCACTGACAAGCCGGTCGGGCTTGATACGAGAATCAAAGAGATTCAAGACGGCACGTTTAAGAACGAATGGGCCAAGATTCTGAAAATGAATGAGAAGGAATTGGCCGAACATTGTGCAACGGTGAAATAGCCGCCAGGCCATCAGCTCTCAGCTTCTGAGAGGCGGTGGGTGAGCGATGGTAGCTGAAAGCTAGATATGGATATTCACGCGCTCCAGCAGATCGTACATCAGACTCGGGATGCCCGGCGTAAGCAGACCATCCCCAAGTTTTCTCCGACAGACCGAGACCACCTGATTCACAAGTACCATCCGGATTTTCGTGCGAGCGCCTACCGCCCGATCAAGTTCGGTCCGAACGAAGGCGACAAAACCGTCGTCGAACTCGCGACCTTGCTCGAAGGTGACAGCTCCATCCAGGATAACGTCGATCTCACACCGCAATATTCCTGCGATGTCTTGGTCATTGGTGGTGGAGGCGCCGGTTGTGCCGCAGCGTTGCATGCTCATCATGCCGGTGTGAAAACGATTCTTGCGACCAAACTGCGTCTTGGCGATTCCAATAGCGTGATGGCGCAAGGTGGGATGCAGATTTCCGTTGCTCCAGAGGACTCCCCGGTCACCCATTTCATTGATACCCTCAAGGGCGGGCACATGGAGAACGACCATACCCTCCTCAAGGTTATGGTTGAGGATGGACCGTCGATTGCGAAGTGGTTGTTGGAGCTGGGTGTTCTGTTCGATCGTCAAGCAGACGGCAATCTCCATGTGAAGAAGGGTGGAGGGAGTTCGAAGCCTCGTCTACTGACCTGCTCCGATTACACCGGCCTCGAAATCATGCGTGTTCTGAAGGACGAGGTCATCAATCAAAAGATTCAATTGCTGGAATTTGCGGCTGCGATTGAATTGCTCAGCGATAATGATGGGAATTGTACCGGCGCCATCTTCAAAGATCTGGATAATCACCGGCAGGTCGTGGTAGCGGCCAAATCCGTTATCCTGGCAACCGGTGGCATCGGTCGGCTGCATATTCAAGGATTTCCGACGAGTAATCACTATGGGGCGACGGGTGACGGGCTCTGTCTGGCCTATCGCATGGGTGCAAAACTCGCCCACGTCGACACATTTCAATATCACCCCTCAGGGGCGGTGTATCCCGAACAACTAATCGGCGCATTGGTCACGGAGGGAATTCGCTCCGAAGGCGGGCATCTCGTCAATGCGAAGGGTGAACGATTTGTGAATGAGCTTGATACGCGCGACGTCGTATCCTCGTCGATTATTCGCGAGTGCGAGGAGGGACGTGGCATTAGAACGATGTCTGGGCGCGTTGGTGTCTGGCTGGATACGCCGTTGCTGGACGCGGAACATGGGCCAGGGACCGTTGAAAAACATTTTCCAGCCATGATGATGCAGTTTGAACGGTTCGGCATCAATATCAGCAAAGATCCGGTGTTGATCTATCCGACGTTGCACTACCAGAACGGCGGGGTAAAGATTGATACGAACTCGGAAACGAATGTGAAGAATCTCTTCGTGGCGGGAGAAGCTTCGGGGGGACTGCATGGACGGAACCGTCTCATGGGGAATTCGTTGTTGGACCTCATGGTGTTCGGGAAGCGATCTGGTTTGACGGCTGCCAGTCGGGCCAAATCGATGAAGCAGGGTGCGCTGACCCTCAAGCACCTGCAGCAGTTCCGTACTATCGCGAAGAAGCATGGCAACGCCAGTGGTGTCATCTCGCCGATGATCCTACCGGCCTATACGAGAAAAGTAGGGTAAAACAGCGCTGGGGCATTTCTCGTGCTCGTCCACCGCGCACACAAGATCAATGAAATTGTCACAGTTGTGGCAGATGCTCGCAATGGGTAAAAAGCACGTCTCGGGGTGGGTGAGTGAGAAAGGTCGCGCAGTAAGCAACGCTCTCACCGCTGTCTTCAGGAAGGAAAAGGAAGAGGTAGGGAATGAACGTTCATGAGTTTCAAGCCAAGCAACTCTTTGCTCAGTTTGGTGTGCCCGTTCCGCGTGGAAAAGAAATCACGTCTCCTGAGTCAGCCACTGAATGGGCCAATGAGCTGAATACACCGGTATTTGTCGTCAAGGCGCAAATTCACGCCGGAGGTCGAGGGAAAGCCGGTGGCGTCAAGATTACCAAAGACAAAGGCGCTGTGGCCGGTTTTGCAAAAGAGCTGATCGGCAAAACCTTGGTCACCCATCAGACCGGTCCAAAAGGGCGCCAGGTTCACCGCCTGTTGATGGAAGAGGGGGCGAACATCGCCAAGGAGCTGTATCTCTCCATTCTAGTGGATCGAGACACGGGTTGGCCCACGTTCATCGCGAGCACCGAAGGTGGGATGGAAATCGAAGAAGTGGCCGCCAAGACCCCGGAAAAGATCATCAAGGAGTCGATCGATCCGGCTGTAGGATTTCAGGGCTACAACGGGCGGAACATCGCCTTTGCGCTCGGCTTGCAGAATATCGAGCCCACGGCGCTCAATCCGTTCATTAAAATGCTGGGAAATCTGTACCGGTTGTTTATGGAGAAGCACTGCGCCCTCGTCGAGATCAATCCCCTCATCATCACGAAAGAAAAGACTGTCGTGGCGCTGGATGGGAAAGTCTCGTTCGATGACAACGGGCTCTTTAAACACGAAGATGTTCAGAAGATGCGCGATCTGAACGAAGAAGAGCCACTTGAAATTGAGGCGACTGCAAACAATCTGAACTACGTGAAGCTGGACGGCAATATTGGTTGCATGGTGAACGGGGCCGGGCTGGCCATGGCCACGATGGACGTGATTAAGTTGGCCGGCAGCGAGCCAGCGAACTTCCTAGACGTGGGTGGAGGCGCGACGAAGGAGACGGTTGCTGCCGGTTTTCGGATTCTTCTGAAGGATCCGAACGTGAAGGGTATCTTTATCAATATCTTCGGCGGCATTGTACGGTGTGAGCGTATCGCCCACGGTGTGATCGAAGCAGCCAAGGAAGTGAAAATCAACGTGCCCCTCGTAGTCCGACTGCAAGGGACGAATGCCGAAGAAGGCCGCAAACTGTTGGCGGAGTCCGGATTGAAGCTTGATGTGGCGAATGACTTGTGGGAAGCCGCCCAAAAAATTGTGAAACTGACTGGAAAAGTAGCGTAAAGGAGAGCGCCGTGAGCATTCTCGTCGATAAGAATACACGCGTCGTAGTACAGGGGATTACAGGAAAAGAAGGTTCATTCCATGCGACCCAGTGCAAGGCCTATGGGACCAAAGTGGTTGCCGGTGTTACGCCTGGCAAGGCAGGGCAAGAGGTTGAGGGGATTCCCGTGTTCAACACGGTGGCGGATGCGGTGAAGAAGACCGAGGCCGATACGTCGCTGATCTTCGTGCCACCGCCGTTTTGTGCCGATGCTATTTTGGAAGCAGCTGATGCCGGGATCAAACTTGTGATCTGCATTACGGAGGGTATTCCCGTCAATGACATGGTCAAGGTGAAACGGGCGCTTCGTGGGCGCGATGTCCGATTGGTCGGACCGAACTGCCCCGGGGTTATCACGGTGGACGAAGCCAAGATCGGCATTATGCCGGGGTTCATTCACAAAAAGGGTATTGTCGGCGTCGTATCCCGCAGTGGGACCTTGACCTACGAGGCAGTTCACCAGCTCTCGACCTTGGGGTTGGGCGAAACGACCTGTGTCGGGATCGGCGGTGATCCAGTGAACGGGACAGGATTCGTCGATGTGCTGCCCTTGTTCGAAAAAGATCCAGAGACGCAGGCGATCGTCATGATCGGCGAGATCGGCGGCGATGCCGAGGAAAAAGCGGCCGAGTTCATCAAGAAAAACGTCAAGAAACCGGTGGTCAGTTTCATCGCTGGAATCACCGCGCCTCCTGGCCGGCGCATGGGCCATGCCGGGGCCATTATCTCGGGCGGCAAGGGCACGGCTGTGGAGAAGATGAAGTCCCTGGAAGCAGCTGGTGTCAAAGTCGTTAAAAATCCGGCTGAAATTGGCGAGGCAGTAAAAAAGGCGCTAGGACGATAACTCTTTCCACAACGGGTCCCTCTGGTCACACCCTCATCCGTTCCGGTTTCCTAACTGCTGTTCACGCTCGATTTCTGTGCGGTTCCGGCCGTGCCGCAAGAACGGCAGCCACCGGAGCTGTCGATAAGTTGTTGCAGAGCGTTGCATCGATCGGGTGACGGGAATGAGCTGGTGCAGATCACGATCTGATGCTGGCGAACATGGTCATTTCCCCCTTGCATGATGACTGTGTTGGGATATTGGATTTATCGATAGTTCCAATCCGTTTTATCTATTTTCAAAACTGAACGTGGGGTTGCTACTGTTGGCGCCGTCCGCCTCGACGGTGCGAGAAGCGTATCTGCTCCTGATCGCTCTGGAGGCGGGCCGGTGGATTTTCATGCCAGGAACCGTAATAGCTGAACAGAGGGGCAAGTCGGGTGGCACGAGGGTGCACTTGTCTCGCCGCACTGACCATCAACGATCGACTGATAGACCTCAAGAAGATGACGGGTGTCAGATTTCGCGACCCACATTTGTCGCAGAACATAGTTGCCTTACTGTAGGAGGACGCTGAATGAAAGCGAGAATTTCGGCGGTGGTGTGTCTCCTCTGTGTCCTCGGCTCTGTGGAGCTTACTCGGGCGGAAGATCCGTACAACCAACGGGTCGCCGATCCCTATGCGCTCTCGCCTGATCCCCCGACCATGTCCTCCGGGACGCCAGAGTTCTATCTATCGTTCATGGCAGGAATTGGTATTCCGCGGAGCACCGAGGCTACGTTTACGGACGGGACCACCCCGACGTTCGTCGAAGATGTTGACTATAAGACGAAATTCTCGCTCGGTGGCAACCTGGGGGTTTGGTTTCCCACCAGAAACAAGTTGGCAGGGTTCGATCTCGGCATGGAGCTCACCGCGTTTCTCTGGTATCCGGACGTGCACTGCTGTCAGGATAATTATAATTTTGATCCCGCAGCGGGTACGGGTACCGCGACGGAGATCCAAGGACTCTACATTGGCCCGAATTTCCTGATTCGCTATCCCCTAGCGATTTCAGATGCTTATCCCAACGGGCGGTGGTTTCCCTACGTCGGGATCGGCGTGGGTATGCACCAGATGGCAATGAGGCCAGGTGGATTCCATGGGGCTAGCTCGTGTTGTGTGCCGGGGGGTGCTTTAGATACGAATGTTATCACCGACCAACGGAGTACGACAGTTGGATGGCAGGCAGTGGGTGGTGTCAAGGCGCATCTCTTTAAATATGTAGCTTTTTTTGTGGAGGCGAAGTATCTCCAAGCCCATCACGATGGGTTGGTAACGGACCGGTTTGGGCAGTCCTCAGTCTTCAATTTCACAGGCGGAAATCTCGTGGTCAATCAACATTCATCCACGATCGATACGATCTTGGTCCATGGGGGCTTGTCGCTGCACTTTGACTGGAAGCCGTAGGGGGTATGCCTTCGTGAAACATTGTTTGCCCCTCGATCCTGAGTTTCATGTGTCGGGGGCAGTTTTAAGTTTCGTGTTTCAGGTTCCAAGTTTTTAGATAATCTGAAACGGTAAACTTCAAACTTGATTCATCGAGATAGATGGTTTCTTTATCTTTGGGAGGACGCTGAATGAACGCGAGAATTTCGGCGATGATGTGTCTCCTCTGTGTCCTCGGCTCTGCGGATCTTACCCGGGCGGAAGATCCGTACAACCAACGGGTCGCCGATCCCTATGCCCTATCGCCTAATCCCCCGACCATGTCCTCCGGGACGTTTGAGCCTTATTTTTCTGTGATGGCGGGCGTGGCCATTCCATTCAGCCAGGATGCGACGTTTCAGGACGGGACTACGCCGACTGTGGTCGAGAATGTCGACCATAAGCTGTCACACTCATGGGGGGGCAGCGCCGGGATCTGGTTTCCCACCAGAAATAAGTTGTGGGGATTCGATCTCGGTGTGGAAATCACAGGTTATGTCTGGCATCCAGACGTAAATTGCTGTCGTGACTTTTATAACAATAATCCACAGACGGGTGATCCTGCGAATGGGCCCATCAATCGTGGCACCACGACTGAAATTGACGGAGTCTACGTCGGTCCAAATTTCCTGATTCGCTACCCCATGGCGATTTCTGAATCCTATCCTAACGGGCGGTGGCATCCATATGTCGGGATCGGAGTAGGGGCACATCAGATGGCGATGGCGCCAGGAGGGTTCAGGGGAGGGACCCTAATTAACGTCAATACCAAGCAACGGGACACAACGATTGGGTTTCAGGGTGTGGGTGGACTAAAAATGCATCTCTTCAAGTATGTGGCGGCGTTTGTAGAGGCAAAGTACCTCTATGCCCATCACAATGGGCTGTCGTCTGATCGGTTCGGGAACTCTCCCGATGGGAATATCTTGATGGGATTACCCGGTCCCTTTGTGAATCCCTATTCATCCACGGTCAATACGGTCTTTGTGCATGCGGGCTTGTCGTTTCACTTCGACTGGAAGCCATAGGGGCCTGAGCTCGTGAAGCGTCGTATGTGGAGTGGTGTTCACCCTTCGATCAAAAGTTTCAGGTTTCTGGGGCAGTCTTAAATCTCATGTTTCAGGTTCCACATTTTTAGATGCTCTGAAACGTTACACATGAAACTTGAAGCTTCAAATGTGATTCGTCGAGATACATGGTTTTTTTATCTGTTTGGAGGACGCTGAATGAAAACGAGAATTTCGGCGGTAATGTGTTTCCTCTGTGTCCTCGGCTCAGCGGATCTCATCCTGGCAGGTGATCTGTCTAGCCAACGGGTCGCTGATCCCTACGCAGTATCGTCTGAACCACCGACCATGTCTTCTGGGACGATCGAACCCTATCTGTCATTTTTTGCGGGCATCGCAGTTCCGCGCAGTGCGGACGCCACGTTTACGGACGGGACGACGCCGACGATTATCCCGAATGTTGACTATCAGACGAAACACTCCTTCGGGGGCAATGCGGGGATCTGGTTTCCCACCAGGAACAAGCTGGCAGGATTCGATCTCGGCGTAGAAATCACCGGTATGGTGTGGTATGCAGATGTGGCCTGCTGTGTGGATAATTACAATTTTGATCCCACGACAGGATCGGGCGAAACGGCTGAAATCAATGGCATCTACGTTGGCTCGAACTTCCTGATTCGCTATCCACTGGCGATTTCCGAGGCCTATCCCAATGGGCGATGGTTTCCGTACGTCGGGATCGGCATAGGCGCGCATCAGATCGCAACGAAACCTGGTGGACAACGGGGGACTGGTTTTTACCGTGCCATCACCGAAGAACGGGATACGACGATCGGGCTTATGGCTATGGGTGGCATCAAGGTGCATCTCTTCAAGTACGTGGCGCTGTTCGCAGAGGCAAAGTATCTCCGTGCTCATCATGACGGGCTGACGTCGGATCGCTATGGGCTGTCTGGCGGTCCCTTTGCGGCCCCGTTGCTCCAAGGGGATCTTGTGATGAATCGCTATGACTCCACGCTCGACACGATCCTGGCGCATGGAGGAATCTCGATCCACTTTGACATCAAGCCGTAGGGTTCGCGCCAGAAGCTCAAGCGCCCCTCACTGCAAGCTGTGGGGGGGGCGAGTGGCCCAAAACGGTCTCTCTTCAAGTCTACCTTCTTCTCATCTCGTTCGGTTACCAGGCCCGGTATCAGTTGATTTCTAGTGATGACTAGGGGTTCGCTACTGGGTACGGTGGAGCTTAGGCGGGTACTGGAAGCAGGTTCGCCTCGAGGGCCAACTCATCGGACACAACTCGATCCAATCGGTGGCGAGTGAGCGTCGCCAGACGGATAAACTCTACTCCAAAAGTCTGTTCCTTCACCCACCTGACCTTCCCGAGCTCAATAAACAGGGACGATGTAGGATCCGGCAACAGGACGCTCAGCTTAATGTAGCTGCCCTGTAAAACGGTTCGGTCACAGCGGACTGAGCAACCGGTCAAGGAGAGGTCTGAAACGGTTCCTTCTCCGACAAACGGGGCTCCTCCAAAGATAACCGGATAGGTGACGGAAAGCCGAGGATGGATGCGCCAGTTCACGATTGTGTTAGTCATCGGTCTGTCCTCCTGGTATGCCACCCGTAGGGACGTAGCATAGTGAGGTGGAGTGCAAGGGAGCCATTCCTCTGAGGAGGGGCCTCATTGCCGGATAGTAGCGGGACCCGCCGTGGCTGTATCTCGTGAAGCGCATGTCGTTCTGGATTCAGACGTTTCACGATTCACGCCCGGGGTTCTATCGAAAGGTGAGTGATGGGCATTGTCATACCAACGTGGGTATGGCTGGCTATCGCAGAAGCATCCACGAATCAGATGCTTAGGGTTTGAGCGGCTTATCAGTCGGGGAAGTTTGCGGGGATATCAAAGGCGGTTCAAGGCGCTCGAGTATATCCTGTTTGAGTCTTGTCGGTTCCTCGATTCGATTTTCTCTTTGTAAGGTATTGATATCTCTTGATTTTTTAGAGTTGAGCTCGGCCATATCCTCGTCATCTCGAACCAAGTGTGGAGTCAGAAATACCAGAAGATTCAACTTCTCGGTCTGGCGATTCTGTGACTTAAACAGCCACCCCAGCCATGGAATATCTCCCAAGAGAGGGATCTTCTTTTCGCTCAGTGTAATGTTGTCGCGAACGAGCCCCCCGACGACGAGGGTCTGAAGATCCTGGGCGATGGTGGTTGTTTCCATGGATCGCTTGGTGGTGGTGGGGCCGACGGGGATACTGGCTGAGCCAGACCCAATTGTTTGTGCAACATTCTCCGCAATCGCGGTAATCTCTTGCTTGATTTCCAATCGAATCAGGTCATCTTCAAGGACTTGTGGTGTGAGCTCCAACGTCACGCCGACGTCTTTCCGTTCGATCGTCACCAAGGTCCCACCCGTGATGCCCTGGGCTTGTCCGGTGGGGAATGGTCGGTTTTCACCGACAACGATTTTAGCCTTCTGATTATCGGCCGCCAGAACCTGAGGTGTCGAAAGGATATTGGTATCGGTCAGATTCAGCAATAAGTTCAGGAAGGCACGGACATTGGCTGACCTGAGCAACAGCGATGTGCCGCCTGTTGCTGCTGCTGTCGCACCACCTGTGATGGCTTGAGCAATAGCGGAGAAATCCGGCGGGGTATTGTTGATTCCTCCAAATCCCGTAAATGAATCCTTTATTCCGCCACCCAGGACCTGTACCGGGTCTGTGCCAATTTGTCTGAGTCGATCGACTTGGACTTCCAGAATGACGGCTTCGACAAAGACCTGCTTTCGCCGTATATCGAGGTCGCGAATCACGGAATGGATGTGGGTCCACGCGTTTTTAGTGGAACTGACGATAATCGAGTTTGTGGCTTTGTCCGCAAATACCTGGACGGGGGCCTCAAATTCAGTCAGCGGACGAATCGGGGGACGAACCCCTGGTGTCATTTGCGCGACGGTTTGAGAGCGGGCAACCAGATTGGTCAGGACGGCTGCCAGATCTGTCGCGTTGGCGTTTTTGAGTTTGTAGACAAACACCCCACGTTCTGGCGGGAGATCACCCATTGGCACAATTTGATAGAGATTCGCGTCCTTCTTGACGACGGCGATGCGAGCGGCCTCGAGCGCCGCCACAAACATATTGAACGCCTGGTCCGATGACACCTTGGTTGGGGAAAACGCGGAAATTTTCCCCCCCTGCTTTTTAATCGTTTCGTCCAACACGAAGTTTTTACCGGTGAGCTCACCGATGAATCTGGCAAAGACGGGGATATCAACTTCGTTGAAATCGAGGGAAACCTTGGCCGGTTGTGAGCCGGTTCCCTGGGCAAACAGATTGAGCGGAAAAAGTAGTGACCAGCAGAGCAGGCCCCATACCAGATAGGGGCTACCCCGTCTAGCCGTGGATGAGGACGGTGTTCGATGTGAATGAAATTGCACGATGGAGCTAGAAATTCCGTGGTTCCCGTGAAACCTGATGCCTAGATTTGACGGTATCATAGGCAGATCCAAGGACACAACCAGGATTCCATTTCGCGGTATCCCGATTCCAATTGTAAGGCGCACATCACATCTTTCATGAGGTGTGGGGGGTACATCCAGGTTTCTGACTATCAACTCTTGGGTGCAGAGGTAGAGAGTCGTTCAACGAGTCGCTCAAATTGACCCTAAGTTAATGAATTTCATGAAAAGACCGATAACAAATTGAAAAGGATGGGTATCGGAATGAACTCAGGATCCACCATCCAGAGCCAAGCCTGGCATACAAGGATGGAGACCTATTTGTCTGCTAGGGCCATCAGCCCAGGTGTTCTGAATGACGATAAAGCATTGATTCCTATAGCGATGAATCATCTAGATCGTTAATTATCAATAGCTTGTGATGACTTGTCTGTGAATCGCCCTGCCTCAACGTGCAGGCGGATCGCTATAGATGTCGCGGTTGGATTAGGGGCGAAAGAGACGCAAGAGTAGGGAGCCTATTGGCCTCTTGTCGGTGCTACAGATCTGCTAAGGTTAATCCGTGCGATGGAATAAAAAAGCCTCAATAAAATCAGATAAAACGGAGACAATCCGCACTCCTAAGCGCGGGGTGGTCGGCTACAGCAGGAAGAGTGCACTGCTGGAAGAGTCGATCACCCAAATGAACGCAGGGAAGTATGGGCGGTCATCCGCGGCGCTCAAGGAACTCCTGGCCCTCGATCCCGTCAATATGGAGGCGCGACGGCTTTTCGCAACGCTCCATCTTCGACTGGGGAGTCTCATTCCCGCAAGAGAAGCATTCGATGCACTGATCACCGAAGCCTTTCAGCGCCAGGACTACTGGCTTGCGGAATCCTTGCTTCGTGAGTATCTCGCTGCCGGCCCGCGCTGCGTGCCCTATCTCGAAAAACTAGGGATGATCTATCAAGAAAAGGGAAATGCCCTTGAGGCCGTCGAAGAGTATGGGAAGGCGGTCGATATTTTGATGGAAGATCCAGATCCTGAGCGCCCGGATCATGCGGCTCAACTCTATGCGAAAATACGGGAACTGGCTGCAGCGAGTCCTGTCGCGTTCCGATTAGCCTCCTTTTTTGATGCGGCAACCGGTGAATTAATACCACGTCAATCGAGCACCGTCGAGATACCAAGCCCGTTGTCACAAGAGGTTTCCGAAGGGAGTCCAAGGGAGCAAACCGGGTACCTGGGGGTCGGCGGAGCGATGCCATGGGACGTTCACGCTTCGCCAGAAGTGGTGAAGTCACCGGCCGAGATCTCTCATCCCCTAGAGATTGCACAACCAGAAACGAAATCGACAAGCATGGCTGTCCCTTTGCAGCAGACTCCGGTCTCTGATTCAGATTCGATCCAGTTGGCAGGGGCTGTAGCAAATCAGGTAGAACCTGCGCCGATAGTAACTCATCCAGCCGAAACCTCACGTCCCCTAGAGATTGCACGATCAGAGACGAAATCAGCAGACAGGGCTGTTTCTTTGCAGCAGCCGCTGGTTTCTGATTCAGATCCGGTTCGGTTGGGCAGTGCAGCGGCAAACCAGGTAGAACCGACAGAGATTGAAGCTCATCCTGATGATCTGACGCCACTCGCTTCCCAACAGGGTGGAATGGGGTCAGCTGCCGTAGAGCAAAGAGCAGTGGAGGAAATTGATCTTTCTCCCGGCAGCGTCGATCCCCAGGCAAAAATGGCTGTGGTGCCGTTGGAAGTTATTCGAGACACAACAGCTCTTGATTCCTCTGTTGTGTCTCAAGTACTGGAGCAGGTATCGCCTGAAGTTCCAGATACTACGTCGGCAATGGAGACGCCAACTGCATCCGAGGCGAAGCGGTTGGACTTGCGACAGACAGCAGAGGTTTCGGTCAGTTTTTCAGAGGGGTTCGCAGAACCTCCTCTATCTTCCTCACCTCAGGCTGAGGACGTACTACCTCTTCCATCTCCAGAGCTAGCTCCTTCAGAACCGATGCAGGTGCTCAATACAGAGGAGGCTCCTTTTCAGACTGACAAAGTTGAGCGTCTGCAGGCGGGAGGGCACTCCAACCCCTCCAGTGTGTCAATAGAACCGATACATGTTCCCAAGAAGGAGGAGGTCCCTTTTCAAAGCAAGAAAGTCGAGGCACTGCAGCCTGAGGAGAGCTCGAGCCCTACCACTTTGCCAATAGCACCAGCACAAGTCTCAACGGATCAGGTGTCTCAACCCTGGAAAAGCCCGGGGTTTTCGTGGAAATCGCTCTTTGATACGGCTTGGAAGTTCGGTGAGCCATCTGCTGCAAGGGATGCGTCGACATCCCCAGTGCCAAGTCCTCTGGACGAGCGTGTGGCAGAGGCTCCCACTGTTCCAGTTCTGCAAGACCAGTTGGTCGTGGATTCCGCCCGAGACACTTCAGAGCAAGGGGAAGTCGGTCGCGAAAAGGACGAAGAGACTCCAAGATCGCCGATTGCACCCATGCCATGGGATCAGGTGCAGGAATCGGTGCTCTCGATCCCTGCACCCCAGACCGATTCCTCAATCGCAGCACAGATCGACCCGTCAGTGGGTCAACCACTGGATTCAGACAGAACACCTCATGCTGATGAAAGCCAACTGCAGCCCTCACTCTCAATACACGATGCTGAGCTAGAGTCGGACTCGTTCTCGTTCGCATCAGATGCGGTAACAGTGCAGTCCGAGGAGCGGCAGGATTCTGTTGTGGGAGAAGGCGCGCCGTCTTCACCGGTACAAGGCACAGAGAAGGTCGTGGACACCGCGCCGGCGTTTTCATTCGTGAGATCATCACAGGAGGATGAGGCGGTCATTCCTGTGTCACAGATACCAGAACCTCAAACCTGTATCCAAGACCCAGGCCTAGACCCTGTTGTGGGCCAGACAGAGGGTCGCCGTGACCATACCGAGTTCACCATCGTGCGAGAGCTGGCCCGCACGGAGACGGTCATTGTAGAAGTCGGGCAGGGTTCCAAGGTGGAACTCCCGACGCATGACGCGAAATCTGTTGACGAGGTCACGCACGAAAACACCGAACCTATCCGGTCTTTTGCGCTTGGTCCAATCGAACAGTCCGTGACGGAGATGCCAACGCATGATCGTGAGGCCTTTCCCGAGAGGCCGGATGCCTCACCAGCGTTGCCTCACGAAGATCAGTCACTCACGGTGGTGACTATTCACACAGGATTTCCGGTTCCTGAATCCATGCCTCCTCAAGGCGAGCGGGTGGAGGTGGAGATATCAATCCACTCGAGCCAGAACCATTCTGCCAGCTCCACTCCACCAGCAGGACCGACCAGTGCTGAACAGCAGGAAGGGATGCAGTCTCTACCTGCCACCCATGGTGCGGAGGAGGCGTTTGGTGAGTCTTCGCGGATCAGGAGGATGCCGGAGGCGAGAACGCGTATTGAGGAGCCAGTGCTGAGCCATAAGTCAACTCTCACTCTGAATAGAGTGGGGGGAGCGATCACGGACTTTGTATGTGCCTGCTTCTCCACCACTCAGGCCATCGTGAGGACTGTGATTGGATTGGCGGTACTTGTGGGGGGAGGTGTTGCGCTCGCTATTGGGGCACTTGCGTTGACATGGATGATCATGGAGGAGCCACCGTCCTCGACGTTTCAAAGTTTCACGACAACGCCACAACAGACTCTATCTGGGGCTAAAAATAACGCGCACACGCTGCTGATGGGGATCGACGCGCCTGTGGGACAAGATCCTCTCCGCGCTGGGCAAGAGCGACTCGCGGATATCGGAGACAGCACGACCGCGTTAGGTTGCTTTGGAAATCCTGGGCCAGAAACAGGTGATCGGTCGACTGCATCCGCCAGCTCCATACGTGGATGGGTCAGGGGATCGGATCCGATCGGCCAATTCAAATCGCATCAAGAGACCATCCAAGGATGGGGCGGCCGACATCAGGTGATGCTCGAACGATATGGCCAGTGGCAAAAACTTCCGTTCGAAGATTGGGGCTACGGCCAACCTGTCAGTCCACCCTGCGGGACAATGGTGTTTGCTCATCAACTGCATGTTGCGGATGGATTTATGCAAGGTGCGGACGTTGCTGTCGATCGGCTTGAAACGGATATGGAAATGTGGCGCGTCGTGCTGGGGCAAGCACGGACGCTTCCCGTGAAAATGTTGGCGCTGCAAGCGATCAATGACGACATCGCGCTCGCATCGGACATGCTCGTCCGCTCGGACTTTGAGACAAAATACTTGGGGCGCATCACCAAGCTGGTGCGTCCCCTCGATCAAGCGGAGCTGTCATTACGGTGGCCCATGCAAAGCGAACTGGTTTCGGCGACGAAGAACTACGACAATCAGGTAAAAGCGGTGAGGGCTGAGGGGCAGACCATGTCTGCGATGGTGGCCTCGGCATTGCCTTTGCCGAAACAGCGCCGCCTGAATGACTATGCCAAATATTACGAAGCGTCGTACCAAGCGACCGGCGAAAAGCAATATGGCGCGCTGCCGAAGTGGAAGGACTATGTGCGTGTTCCTGCAACAGGAGTGATGGATTATCTCACCAACCCCATTGAAAACCTTATCGGAGTTGAACCGCTGCCAGCCTGGGATGTGTATAACGGCCTGATCATCGATACAGACGCCCATCTCAGACTTGCAAGTCTACAGGCCTGGTTGCGACGTGGATCGTCAGAAGGCGATCTTCCCAGCAAGATCGCCAAAGCGGGACAGGGGTTCTACGATCCGTACACCGGTCTTCCGCTGTTGGTGAACCAGAAGAAGGGCGTCCTCTACAGTGTCGGTCATGATGGGAAAGATCAAGACGCGGATCCGCAGGTGGATGTGGTCGTCGAGCTTCCCATCGGGTATACTTCCGCCAGCCAAACAAAATCCGCAGCTTCTTCATCCAAGTCGCGTTAAGTCTTGCCCAGGTGCATCACGCACAGTCTTCGTGAACGCTTCCACTGTCACTCCATAGTATACTGCTGTGGAAGTATTCGTCGCTTCATCCTGTCATCCTCAGTTTCAGGTTTCATGTTCAAAGTTTCACGTTGTGCAGAAACTAACAACCTCAAACCCGAAGCATGAACCTGAAATCGCCGGCCAAGATAGTTCAACTCTCACGCTAACAAGGTGTGTCCGGCGATGCTCGCTTGACAGTGTCTCGCCTATTTCACACAATCACCGGTCGGTACACAGTGCAAGGAGGGGTATGCCACAGCTTCCAGCCATAGATTCAGCGGTCTCATCATGAAGAAGGGCAAGATCTGTTCAGCTCGAATTCCGACACAGATCATCTCGAATGAGGAGTTTCACCCCATCCCTCAGACGGCACAGCAGAACCGCGTCGAGCGAGTGGCCGCTGATCTGGTGGAACGAGCGGCGACACGTAGCGGAATAACCCGGCGAGCGTTCTTGAACGCCACGGGTGGAATGGCCGCGGCGTTGCTGGCCATGAACACCGCATTCGGCCGGTTTTTCAATATCGCGGAGATCGAGCTCTTCGAGACCGCGGCGTTTGCGGAGCAACAGGGCGCCCCGTATTTTATCTTCGACGTCCAGACACACTATGTGAGCTCGCACTATGATCCGTCGGATACCGAAGTCCATCGAAGGGGTGCGGTGTCGAAACAGGCGCTTGTAGCCCTCAGGAAACACATTCGAGAGGTGGGGCTTAATCCAAAACTATCCGGTGACCGAGGTACCATTGATGATCTGTCCTGGAAAAACTTTGTGAAAGAGGTGTTTCTTGATAGTGAAACGACCATTGGGCTGATCAGCACGCCTCCGGGACCCTACCCACAGGAAGCCGTGGTCCCGCCGAATGAGATGGTCCACATCAGGGATGAGATCAACCGATTGGCCGGATCGCAACGGATGCTCGCCCATGGCCTGGCGACGCCACAGCTGGGAGCGGCCGATTTGGAATTCATGGCTATGCAGGCGGAAACGCTCAAGGTTGATGCCTGGAAATGCTATACCGGGTCTTGCCCCAAGGGATTTGAACGAGGCTGGTGGATGGATGACGAGCAGATCGCCTATCCGATGCTGGAGCAAGCGAGAAAGCTTCACATCAAGCGGATCTGTGTCCACAAGGGACTCCCGCTCGGTCCTGTGCCTGACTACAACCACCCGAGAGATCTCATCAAGGCGGCCAAGGACTTCCCGGATCTCGACTTTTTGGTCTATCACTCGGGGCTCCGAGGCGTGGCGTCGATCGATCAGGTGTTTGCGAAAACCGGGGAAATTCCATGGACCACCGAATTCTGCCGATTGAGGGAGCAGAATCCCGGTATCTCCAACATCTATATGGAGCTGGGGTCGACATTTGCACAATTGGTAACCACTTATCCATTGATCTGTGCCCATCTGTTGGGGCGGATCATTCGTGCATTCGGCGTGGATCATGTCTTGTGGGGAACGGATTCGATCTGGTATGGAACACCTCAATGGCAAATCGAAGCCTTTCGGCGATTCATGATTCCTGAGGAATTGCTCGAGCTGCAGCACTATCAGCCACTGACGAGACAGGTGAAGGAACAGATTTTTGGTCTCAACGCGGCGAGAGTCTTTGGGGTCGACGTCAAGACGAAACGGCAGGAGCTTCCTAATGACATTTTAGGGCGACTCAGGATGAGTTACTTGCAAGAAGGGCCGGAGCCGAGTCAGCGAGTGTATGGATGGGTGGTGGGGTGAGCTGGGCGATGTAGGGCATGCCTTCTGCTCGCGCACACGCGTCCCCTTTGAAAGCCAGTGACGGGCGGCGCTCGGTGCATGCGCGCAACCAAGACGTGGACCTACCTCGCCCGTTGGTGTGAGTTGAAAGAAAAACAGAGGAGATTCGAATGAAAAGCGAGATCTTATATCCGGGGGCATTTCCAATGGCACGTGTGGAGTTGGGGAGTGGGGAGCAGATCAAGGCGGAGTCAGGTGCGATGGTGGCCTGCTCGCCGACCATCGACATTGAGAGTAAAATGGAAGGGGGATTTTTGGGTGCCCTCTCACGCAAGTTTCTAACCGGAGAAAAGTTTTTCTTCCAGACACTCAAAGCCACCCGAGGTGCCGGTGAGGTCTTGCTGGCTCCGACGGTGCCGGGAGAAATTGTTGTCTTGGAGCTCGATGGAGTCAATGAGTACATGGTGCAGAAGGATGGGTTTTTGGCTGGAGCGGATGGGATTACTATCGACAGCCAGATGCAGAGTATGAGCCGGGGGTTACTGGGTGGCGAAGGGTTCTTCATTCTGAAGATGAGCGGGAAAGGGATGCTGCTGCTCAACAGCTTTGGTGCTGTTCACAAGATCGAGCTGAAGCCCGGTCAGGAGTACATCGTGGACAATAGCCATCTGGTCGCCTGGTCCACGACGACGTCCTACAACATCGAGAAGGCGACGTCGGGATGGGTGGCGAGCTTTACCTCGGGCGAAGGCTTTGTGTGCCGGTTCCGTGGGCCGGGGCTGGTGTATATCCAGAGTCGGAATCCCGGTGGCTTCGGGGCGTGGGTACGACAGTTTATCCCCGTCACCGAATAGCGGCAGCTGCAACTGGCCGCTAACTTTGTTTTCGGCTTGCAGAACATCCTCAACGTACTCCAAGCGAGGAAGGAGCTGTGTTGGCAGCTCGGGGTGGGAGGGTGGAAACCGTTACGCCTCCGATTGGTTCTTGCCTGCGGCCTTATTGGCCGACGGTTTGAGCATCAGCGCGAGAATTTTCGTTCCTCAACGAATCAAACAAGGGCGATGCCATGAACGAACTTCACCCTAATGCGCTTTGCTTCGGTGATGAGTTCCCTGCCAGTGGTGCGCCTTGTCTGGTCCATGTTGAAGGACAGGGGATGACGATCACGTTTCTCTCGGATCATGAGGGGGGTGAGAGCCGCTCTGAGTTCGTGGAATTTTCACAACTCAACATCTCAGCAGGTGGGTTGGACCATAATCAGCTCGTTGCGGCATGGGTTGGGCCAGCGGGGCAGCGGATGCTGTACCTGAAAAGCCCTGAGCTTATCCGCGCTTTTCGACATACGGCTCCTTCTCAGCTGAGCCAGCCGCTGGAGCAAGCCGCCGAACAAGTTCGCCAAGTTCGGCATCGGCATCGGATGGTGTGGGGTCTCGTCAGTGGAACGGTCCTCGCCATGGTACTGGGCTTGTGGTTTGGAAGTGATCTCTTGGTTGAACTCGCGGTCGATCGCATCCCAGTCGAGTGGGAACAGAAGTTGGGTGAATCGACCTATCGTGAGTTTCTTGCGGGACAGTCTGTAACAAAGGACGGACCTGCCGTTTCCGCGGTTACGGAGATGACACAGCGTCTGGCCAGTCAGGTACCAAACAATCCCTATCGCTTCGAGGTCACGGTCGTGAAGAGCGACGTCGTGAACGCGTTTGCACTTCCTGGTGGGTATATCGTCGTATTCACGGGATTGATGAAGAAAGCGGATAGCCCGGACGAAGTGGCGGGGGTCCTGGCCCATGAGCTGAACCATGTGTTGCAGCGGCATGGACTGGAACGGATTATCAAACAGTTGGGGTTTGTGGCCGTTGTGTCAATCGCGCTGGGCAATCCACCCGGATTGGGCGGGATCATGAAACAGCTCGGCATTGAACTGATGACGTTGAAGTTCGGTCGCGCACAGGAGACCGAGGCAGATATGACCGGCCTCCAACTTCTCTACCGAGCAAAGATTAATCCGGATGGCATGATTACCTTCTTCCAGCGACTGGCGGAGAAAGACGAGGGACGGGTCGAGTGGTTCTCCACCCATCCCATGAGCAGCGCCAGAGCGGATCGTCTCAAGGCCCAATTGGCGGAGATGCCGAAACAGAATATCGAGCCGTTCTCGTTCGAGTGGTCCAAGGTCCAAGGCGCATTGGGCTCGTCCTTGGGCTCTGCTCCGTGAGCCGGTCACGGCTCTTCCGTATCGGAGTGATTGCTGACACCCATAGCCTGTTCGATCCGGCAATTCTGCAGCATTTCCGACATGTCGATCATATCGTTCATGCGGGTGATATCGGCAAGTCCACAGTCATCGAACAACTGAAGATGATCGCTCCAGCGACGGTCGTTTCCGGTAACGTCGATGGGTATGACGAGAGTGGGTTTCCGTCTGAGGCGGTGATCGAGTTGGCTGGGGTTCGAATCGCCATACGCCATATGCTGTATGAACGAGGGAAGATGACGAAGGAAGGGAAAGCCTTTCTTGAGCGCACGCGTCCAGACCTCTGTATTTTTGGGCACACGCATCAGCCGAAGCACGAATGGCTAGGTAATACACTTCTGTTTAATCCCGGCTCAGCGGGACCCAAGCGGTTCAAGTTGCCGAGGATGTTGGGAATGATCACAATCGGGGCACGGCTGTCGGCCCGACACGTTAGGCTCTGAGGTTGGGGCGCAAGGCGCCGGGTTCATAACCGGGCAAGATTGTGACAGGATCAGCGATTGTGCTAAATGAAGGTTTGCACCGTGAATGAGACAGCACGATCATTCTGACAAAAGGAGTACATGATGTGTAGACTCGGTCATCGAATTGTTGCAGCGATGGTGTTGGTGGGTTTTATGACGATGAGTACCGCATGCTATGGCCCATTCAATCTCACGAAGAATGTCTATCGTTGGAACAGCAATGTGAAAGGCAGCGGTCAGATCAACGATAAATGGATGAAGGAAATCGTGTTCTTCGGCATGTTGATTGTCCCGGCCTATATGTTCTCTGCGTTGCTCGATACGTTCATCTTCAACTCGATGCACTTTTGGACCGGAGAAAGCCCAATTAAGGAGTCTGCTGTCGAGAGCGATAATGACCGGAGGGTTGTAACTTTAGGTGAAACCACGGTCCGGTGGACTCCTTCAGAAGATGGTGCAACGGTCACCTATGAGCGCCATGGGATTGTCGAACGTCGTGCCATGATCGTCACCAGCGCAATGGGCTATCGCCTCATTGATGAAAACGGAAATCTGCTCTCGGAGGCAGCGTATGCGGCTGATGGGAGCGTTCGTCTGCTTAACAGTGAATGTCAGGTTGTGAAGGAGTTGAGCCAGCAGCAGCTGCGAACAATCGCTGGGGATAGCCTCAGCATGTTTGCCCAAATGAGTCGGTAAGGTCCTATTGTAGAGGAGGGCAACCTGGTGCCGGGCAAACGGCACCAGGTTGCGCCGGAAGAATTAGAAGCGTAATCCGATCCCGAATAGTCCATAGTGAGTTCGAAAATCGAAAGCTAGCTTTTCCCAGTGATAGTTGGCCGAAACGTATCGATACTCGCCAAAGAGAAAGACTTTCGTAGTGAGGGATACCTGAGCACCACCAAGAAATTGATGAACAAACGCGTAAGTAGAATCAAAGTCTTGATCATTTCGTCCTGCAATGTTCGGATTAAGCAGAGTTCCGCTTGACCATCCAACCCCAGCTCCTATATATGGGCGTACACGTTCGCCCGGATAACGAAATACGAGATTGGCAGTCGTATTCGAGACGAGCAAGTCGGAGCGACCACGTTCGTTCCGTTGCCCCTGCGCGATATTCGAAAAAGAGAGTGCTCCACCGTGGAGGTTCGAATCAAACGCGAGGCCAATGATCCCACGTAGCATGGTCGGAAACAGTCCGACAGTGAACCCGGCGCCGAAGCCTGATTGAACTGAGGCGGGAACGGTCGTTCCTCGATTGTAGAGATCTTGATCTTTCGGCCAACTGCCTAGCGCATATCCACCAATCTCGATCGAGCCAAATTCAGCAGACCGGGCTCGTTCGATGAACCCTAGGTGACAGAGCAGAACTGCGGAAAGGATAAGCAAGAAGGATTGGATGCAAACTTTCATGTATTGACGTCCTTGTGAGTGTAGAAACCAGTCGAGGAATTAGTGCGTGAAGTTGAGTCGCGCAGTCATATTACTGGTATATGTAATTGTGTTCGTTAATCCATTATGGTGCCGGTGGACTTCAATAACATAATGAAGTTGTAGTTGATGTCGGTGGCGTTGTTCCACCATAGATGGACAGACTCAGGAAGACGAAGAATAGTTGTTGCGTTCCGTCGCGAATTGTCTATAATCAAAAACTATTTCTGTGGTATGGCCGATCGATTGGAGTTGAAAAAACTCCTCAACATCTGTTGGAGATTCGGTTATAATTCGCGTCGGTGTTTCTGTAGTCGCAGGGGATTTAACTTAAATTCTTTCTAACGGAGGAGGACTTATGTCGAAGAAAGTGCTCTTATTGGCCGTTGCAATTCTGTTTGGTAGCCAGGCTGGGCTGGCAATGGCTGGCAATCCAGACACCGGTCCAGGTTGTGGATTAGGGAAGTTGGCTTGGGGCGAATACAAGGGCCAAAAGGAAATTGCTCCCCAGGTGCTGCAGGCGACCACGAACGGCACCTTTGGCAGCCAGACGTTCGGCATCAGCTTTGGAACCTCCGGATGCACCAACGATGGCAAGATTATGGGCGAGCACAAGACGACCATGTTTGCGTCGTTGAATTTTGATGCGCTCACGACCGAGATGGCACAGGGACAGGGCGAGCACCTGGCCTCACTTGCCACTCTGATGGGTGTTCCGGCAGAGCGTCATGCGGAATTCTTTGCCATGACTCAGGAGCGTTATACGTCCCTGGTTCAAGCTGGTGAAGCCTCTCCAGTGGCATTGGTGAAATCCCTCAATGATGCGATCGCGGGCCATCCAGTTCTCGCGCAAGCATCAGTCCGCTAAGTCATCACCAGGGGCCCTGGCAGAAATGCCTGGGCCCTTGCTGTGTCATTCACGCCGTGCTGGTCTCCATCCTTGTTATCGTCCTCCTGCTGTTTGGTTCTGCCATCGCAGATGCGCAGCCATTCGATCGTGAGAATTATCTTGCACAGCTGATTGAGCAGGCTCAGGAAAGGCGGCTCGCCGAACAGCGCGAGTGGCATCTCTTGTTGCACTACCGGAGGGGATTCTTCGGAGGATACGAGAGTGAGCAAGACGATCCGAGGTTTTTCATGTCTCCACAAGGGAAGACGGATCCCGCGGCGGAGCTTTCAGCCACCATTACCCAATTTTTTTCAGATGAACTGATCGGTCGATCACAACAGCCGGCGCAATGTGCGTTTGTCGCGCGCTATCATTGGCTCAAGGAACAGCTGGCATTTGATCCAAATCGTCTGCCGCCGCTTGTCTGTGAGCGATTCGATCGTTGGTACGATGATTTCGAGGTACAATCGGTTTCGCTGATCTTCCCTTCGGCATTTCTGAACAATCCGGCCTCTATGTTCGGTCATACGCTGTTTCGTGTCGATCAGAAGGGACAGACGGAACAGACTCGGATTCTTGCTTATACCATCAATTATGCAGCTGATGTGCCTCCAAATGCAGGTCTCGCGTATCCGATACGTGGCATCTTCGGGAATTACAAGGGGTACTTTTCAACAATCCCCTATTACCTGAAGGTTCAGAAGTATCGAGACATCGAAAATCGTGATATTTGGGAATATCGCCTCAATCTCACAGAAAATCAGATGCGGCGCTTCCTGATGCATGCGTGGGAATTGGGAAATGCGTACTTCGACTATTTTTTCTTCAAGGAGAACTGCTCATACCACATTCTTGCGTTGTTAGATTATGCTGACCCGAATCTGCACCTAACGGATGAGTTTATTGGGTGGACTGTCCCAGCCGATACAGTCCGTTTGGTGGTATCAAAACCGGGACTGGTGTCTGATATTACATACCGCCCTTCCCGTAGTACCGTCATTAAGCGAAAGCGCGAATTTTTACCGGTGGCAGAGCGAGATCTGGCTCATCGGATTACAAAAGACGTTGGGGAACTGACCGCAACTGCCTTTACTCAATTGGTTCCATCTAAACAGGCATTTTTACTCGATCTAGCGTCGGATTATCTGCGCTACCGAATTGAGACGACAGCTTCTCCAAAGCCGGAGTGGAAAGAACGAAACAGGGCTGTGTTGACAGCCCGCAGTCAGCTCCGTATCCCTTCTGAGGAGTTTATCGTGCGTCCCTTCGCAAAACAGCCTGAACTTGGCCATAAAATGCACCGTGCGTCGGTTGGTGGAGGCTGGCGCAATAACGATACCTTCGAAGAAGCGACCTTTCGAGGCGGGTATCATGATTTACTTGATCCGGAAATCGGCTATACGCCCGATGCACAGATTGAGATGGCCTCTATCACGGTGCGGCACTACAATCGAGCGGATCAGACCAGGGTGGAACGCGCGACGTTACTCAATCTGCTTTCTCTTTCACCAATCGACGCGGTCTTTCATGCTCCTTCGTGGAAACTCAACGTAGGTATGAACACGGTCCGACACAATGGTTGTCAACTCTGCAGCAACGGCTTTTTCAACGGAGGCATTGGGGGGGCCAAAGAATTAAGCTTGTTGAACCGGGAAGTGTTGTTTGCGTTTGCAGAAACGGAAGCGAGCGTCAGCAAGGCTTATCATGAGATGCATCGAGTTGGAGGTGGCGCCACAATTGGTATGTTGGCCGATCTCACTGAGAGGTGGAAGATTATGGCGACGGGGTCGTATCTCTATTTTCCGTTAGGTGACAAGTCGGATGATTTTCGATGGCATGTCGGGTCGCGCTTCACAGTTTCCAGAAATTGGACGGTGAGGCTTGAGTATAACCACCGCGACCACGACAATGATGTTTTATTTCGGGTACAAGCCTTTTTTTGAGTGATGTGGTTATGGAGACGTGGTACTTAGCTGGGGTGATAGTGAATCCACGGAGGAATCCTGACTTGGGCGTGGAGTAGGACGCTTTCGTACATGTTTCTCCTGCTCCTCAATCGCAGCCTTCATCTCAGGAGAAAGTGGGGGAGGTGTGTATCCACTGATAGAGAGCGCTTTGTTTTCGGCATTGTAGACAACAGTGGTTTGTTCCTTATGTCCCACAAAAAACTCTACGATAGTAAATACAGGTTCGGCAAATCCGAGTGTGGCTAAGTCGTAATAGCCATAAATTGCCGCACGGGCTGCATTGGGAGAGTTCCCCATCTCGTATTTGTACGTCACCTCAGTTTTCCCGTCGCCAACATCTCTTTGTGTTCCTAGCTGATTAAACTCAAAATCAATCTCCTCCTTGGTCGTTCCGACCTTGATGCGCTCAAAGTCCGGTTCTTTGTCTCCAACCATTGCCATCATGACGGAGCACCCGGATAGGGAGAGCAGTACATACAGAGTCAGCAGCACAAACAGTCCACAGAGTAGGCTGGAGCCGGCTTTGAGCATCTCACATCCTCCACGTAGTAGGGGACGGTGCAAGGCTTTTGATGAATGAGCTATAGCGCGGTTTAGGATGAAGGACAAGAAAACCATCACTTCTTGCATGCGTTGGCGGTAGGTGGCAGTGACGTATCTGACGCTTCCTTCTCTGAGTCAGTTCCGGTATCCTGCCTCCGTGGGTTTCCTCGATCAATTCTTTGTCTACTACCCTGAACCATGGGAAGACCGAGACTGGGCACGACTCAGCGGATTGCCGCTTGAAGAGGTCTGGTTTCAAGCTGCTGATGGAGTCCACTTGTTTGGGTGGTATGTCGAATCAGTAGCTGATCGTCCTGTTGTGCTCTGGTGCCATGGCAATGCGGGAAACATCAGGCACCGCCTTGAAAATCTAAAACTGTTGTTCCAACTCGGGCTATCCGTGTTCTTGTTTGACTATCGAGGATATGGAAGGAGTCAGGCGGTTCGTCCAAGTGAGAGGGGACTTTACGAAGATGGGTATGGGGCTTATGACTATCTCACGCGCACAAGGAAGATTCGCCCAGAACGGATAATTGTATTCGGTCGATCACTTGGGACGACAGTGGCGGGAGAGCTGGCTGTCCAACGACCAGCTTCAGCGCTGATCCTCGAATCTGCCTTTCCCTCGATCGAAGCCGTGGCAAAATTTCACTACAGTGGGTTGCCGGTCCATTGGCTTCTTGGAGCGGAACATCGGCTGATCGACCGGCTTCCACAGCTGTCTCTCCCGAAGCTGATTATCCATGGAGACAAAGACGATCTCATCCCGATCGACTTGGGACGTCAGATCTTCGACGCGGCCTTGCCGCCAAAGGAATGGTATGCAATCCAAGGGGCAAACCACAACACGACATACCAGGTGGGCGGCGCTACTTACTTTCGACGATTTGGTGAATTCATCAAGAGGGCCCTTTCAGCGTAATGTGAGGCGATCTGCCTGACGCCGATGGGCTTGTGACGTTACCGCTTCGCTTCCGGTGGCGGCCAGTTCATTTCCGTGTGCCGGCCACAGTAGTAACACTGGAGGCGATAACGAGCTTTCCGTCGGGGATTGGGCAAGGAGATGAAGGTAATGGGAGTATCGTCATACGGACAGGTCGGCTGCTCGTGGAGTAGGTGTGTTTCGGCCATCAATGTGATCGAGGCCACATCCCAGGAGGGCTGATGCTCTTCCTTGCCGGTAATCTTCTCGACCGTGTGACAACGCTCACAGGTGGCTTCATACGACTTGATGCGAGCACCATGTGGAGTGTGATCAGCCACGTCCATCGCTCCCCCGCAGCCAGGTTGTACGCAGGTCACATGCTCATGCTGAAGGGCTTGAGTGAAACGTCGATGGGCTTCGAGTTCCTGTTTGGATTTCATCAGCACTCCTCCATTTCTTGCCCTACTTCTTTTTGCGAGAGAATTGGGTTGAGCTCACACTGCACGCATCGATCGATTCCGCCTTTTCCTTTCCCTTCTCAAAAACGATAGTCAGGTTAGTCCCCCTGCGTATATTGAGCGAATACAGACCTTCACCCCAAAACAATCGTTCTGAGTGCGCGCTCAGTGAGCAAGGAACTAACCTGAGTGTTGTCCTATTCTATATTCCCCACGCGCCGCTGATTTGGATATTGGCCCCGTTGACGTATCGGGCCTCTTCGCTGAGCAGATAGCGGATGGCAGCGAGCGTATCCTCGATCGTTCCGATATACCCCGCAGGAATGCGCTTTGTCATGGCGGCAAGTTCTTGAGGCGGCGCACTGCCCGAGTCGATGAAGCCTGGCGAAATGGCATTGACGGTGATGCCATAGGGAGCCAGCAACTTTGCCAAGGTGCGTGTCAGGATCAGGACACCGGTCTTGGCAATGTAATGGCCGGTCACGTCAGGCTGTGCTTCCATTTGATCGGCATTGGCCATACTGAAGTTAATGATGCGGCCGGTCTTGCGGGCTTTCATGCCAGGAGCAGCCGCTTGCACGAGGTAGAAAATGGGATGGAGGTTGCCGGCGAACATCTCGTTCCAGCCTTCGACCGTTTCATCGAACAGGTTGATGCGATGGTAGGGGCCGGCTCCATTGATGAGGACATCGATGTGTCCCCATTCTTTTTCCACCTGTGCGACAAGAGCCTTGGCGGCGCCAGGGTCTGACACGTCACAGCGGATCCCAAGTGCCTGCCCGCCTCGCGTTGTGATGTCCCGTGCCGTTGCCTGGGCCTCGGCTTCACTCGTCCTGTAACAGAAGGCGATTCTCCACTGCCGAGCAGCAAGATCGAGGGCGATGCCACGCCCAATGCCTTTCGCACCGCCAGTGATGAGTGCAACGTGGTTTGTCATCTGGGTTTTTGCATATCGAACTGGTACGTATTATGCCCTGGAATGCAGCCGTTTGGCGAGCGTTTCCAATACTCCCGCCGTTCGACTTGAAAACGCTCGATCCTGCTTTGATTTCTTGCCGTCAGCGCGGCACGCCTCGCTGATGGCCTGAAGGTCTGCAAGGGTGTCCACGTCGCGCCACGGTTTAAGCAACGCTGTCTTCAGTCCGAGCGTGGCGGCTTTTTCTTGCGTGAGTTTCAGGACATGATCGGTCGACCAGGGAATGTCGGTGAAAAGTTCTGGCGTCATCCGCTTGAGGCCAATCAGGTAATAACCACCATCAAGAGCTGGGCCTAGCACGAGATCATGGCTATCCAGCAGGGCAAGGGCTTGTTTGACATGATCAAGAGGAAGGGTTGGGACGTCAGTGCCAATGATCATCACTTGATGGTGTCCTCTCTTGAACGTTACGTCGAAAGCCTGGTTCATGCATGCGCCCAGATCATCGCCGACTTGGTCCATGACGTTCACGCCATGTCTTTCTTCCATAATTTTGAAGAAGACATGTGTGGCCGAGGGGGCACAGGCGAGATAACGAGCAAGCGGCAATTTGAGCTTCGTGACGGCAAGCTTGGTTCGTTCCAACGTGTCGAGCACAAAACTTCCATGGAGCGTTGCCGCTTCATCTGGCGTCAGCGGTGGGCAGAGGCGTGTCTTCACTTGGCCTGGGATCGGCGCTTTCGCAAACATCACTAATGCAGTACTGGGTGATGAGTGTTGAGGGTGAGAAGTTGGCATGTGTTACCTCACGATCTGATAGAAGTGTGCGAGTCGATGTGGGTTGACACTGGTCCAATAGAGGAATCGTAGGCTCCACATCAAGAGGATGGTTCTCAACGGACCTTGCTGCTCCCAGCGGCGAAATGAGGTCATGACCGTCTGGCGAAGTGCCACGGTCGACCCGACGCGCTTGAGCCTCCGACAGAATTCAATATCTTCCATCAGTGGGATGTCTGCAAAACCTCCAAGTCGCTCAAAGATGTGTCGACGGACAAAGATCGCCTGATCGCCTGTGGCGATCCCACTTGTGCGAGAACGCCAGTTTATCAGTGTACTGATGATACGCCCCCAATGGGAACGAGTGTCAAATTGTACGTCAAATCGCCCTCCCACAGCAGCCTGGTCCGCAAGAGCTGAATCAATGATCTGAGGAGCGTCATTCGGGATCTGTGTGTCGGCATGTAAGAACAGTAAGATCTCGCCACGGCTGGCTTTCGCTCCCTCGTTCATCTGCCGCGCTCGTCCGGTTGGCGCTCTTATGATATGAGCATTGGGCGCTGTTGCGAGAAAGGCGTTCGTCACCGCGTGAGTGCGATCAGTACTGCCTCCGTCAACAAGGATGATTTCAAGCACGAGAGACGATGGAAGGTTGGCCAATGTCGGTCCAAGGGCCTGTTCTTCATTCAGAGTCGGAATGATGACGGAGAGCGTCATCCTGCAGATCGCATCTCACTCAGGTGGTTGGTTTCTTGGGCTCAACGAACATAAAATACATGACGATGATGATGGTGGTCCAAAACAGCACTTGTTTGTGCCAAAACAGGACTTCGCCATATTGAAAGAGGCCTAAGGCCAATGCAACGGCCAGCGCCATGACGGCATACCGGATGGCCGGTGTTTCGATGGCAGCATTGGCCCAGACCGCGAGGCCGCCAAAATAGATCAGAAACGGCACGATATTGATCTCAAACCCGCCGCTGATGGAAAGAAATATATTGAGAAACCCGATAAACATCAGTGCGGTACCGACCATCAACCCGATGACGTGGATTTGGTGGTCAGAACTTTCGCGCGGCTCTTCTGGATCAGAAGGCGGCGACGGACGCGCGGGTTCGTTATGATGAGCCGGGAAATCGGATGGCGCCATAGGTTAGATCTTGAAATGTTTGCTGAGCGTGAGGGCCTGCCGTTGATAGGAAGAGCCTAAGCCTGATCCATAGAGTTGTGTCGGGTTGGCCATCATGGTTTCATACAGGACTTTAAAAAACGTTTGTCCATCGTGGATCAAAAACGGCACGTCGTGCGGACGAACCTCCAAGACGACCTGTGTGCCTTTGATCTCACCTTTTGACCCATAACCAAAGCCCGGGTCGAAAAACCCTGCATAGTGAGTCCGCAGCTCACCACAGGCTGCTTCGTAAGCCACCATTTCCGCAGCATAGCCGGGAGGGACCCGGATGCGCTCTTTTGACACAAGGATATAAAACTCTTCCGGCTCCAATAGCAAGCTGTTGTGACGATGTCGGTAGAGCGGCTCCCAGAAGTCAGCTGCAGCATAATGTCCCACTTTGGCGAGGTCAATGACATGACTATTTTTCTTCGCGCGGTATCCAATCACGCGGGAGTCTCGCTGATCTCCGCCAGTGAGATCAATGCGTAGGAATAGACCCCGTTCGGCGCGAACGTCTTGACTGGTGACACGTTTGGTGGGTGCCACGTTGTGATAGAGCAACGGGGTCGTCCGATGGAGCGCGTGAAGCGCTTGGTCCGAAACTGTGGCCTCGCCATGCACAAACCGAACTTGGTTCAACGACTGTCCGGTGCGGACTTTGATGGCAAACGAGCGTGGAACGATCTCCAAGAACAGCGGCCCCCGATATCCGGATCGGATTTCATCGAATCCCGAGGTGAGATCCGTCACCACTCGGGTGAAGACATCCAGCCGACCGGTTGTGCTCTTCGGATTCGCTCGTGCACGGACCGTTTTAGGGAGCGCCAATTCTTCCAACAATGGGACCAGGTAGACGTGGCCCTTTTCGAGAATGGCGCCAGCGCTCAGATCCATTTCGTACATCACGAGGTCCGACTGATAGAAATCCATGACAGTGAGACGGGAGGAGATCGCCGACAGTTCCGGCAAGAAGCTGCTGATCAATCGGTAGGCTTTGCGGCCAAGACGCAGGTCGAGACTGGCTGGTTGGATCTGTCGGTCCTCAATCGCCGGATCGGCACTGATGGCCCCGCCGATGATCAACCGTTTGATGTCTTGATAGGGGAAAATCCCGGTCCGAGGCGAATGAGTCGTCACAGCTCGTCCGCATCTCCGCCGCAGCTGTTCCCCCACGTCGCGTAGCCGTCACGATCAGGGTAGCTGTCACCGCAAGTCGCATAGGCCTCTTCTGTCTCATCGACGGAAGAGTGCACCCCGACCATCGGGAGTTCCCGCCGGCCGTTCGGCTTCGGCTGGGGATAGTGGAAGGTCTTATTCTCATAGTTACGGAGCACGGCCCCGTCTTCATCAAGATGGACCAGATAATTGTCGGGAAGCAACGGGATCTTGCCGCCTCCACCGGGCGCGTCAATCACGAAATGGGGGACAGCCATGCCGCTGGTATGGCCTTGGAGCGCCTTGATGATCTTCAGCCCGGTTTCGACGGTCGTTCTGAAATGGTTCGTGCCTTTGGTCAAGTCGGCTTGATACAGGTAATAGGGTTTCACTCGCGCAAGGAGAAGCTGATGGACGAGCCGTTTCATAATCTCTGGATCGTCGTTCACGCCTCTGAGAAGCACGGTTTGGGCGCCCAATGGGACTCCGGCGTCCGCGAGCATGCCACAAGCGGCTTTGACCTCGGGTGTCAGCTCGTCAGGGTGGTTGAAATGCAGATTCATATAGATAGGGTGGTACTTTCTGACGATTTCACAGAGCTGTGGCGTAATGCGCTGAGGCAGGCTCCCTGGGACCCGGGAGCCAAGGCGAATCAGTTCCAGATGCGGGATCGTTCGAAGTGCTTTCAAGATACGGTCGAGGAGATGGTCCGGCAGTAACAGCGGATCGCCTCCGGAAAGGATGACATCACGAACTTCCGTATGGTCGCGAAGGTACTGGATCGCACGGTCTAACTCGCCCTGTTTCAGAAAACCCGGTTTGCCCACCAACCGTTTTCTGGTGCAGAATCGACAGTAGATCGGACATTGGTTGGTGACCATGAGCAACACACGGTCAGGATATCGGTGCACGAGGTGAGGCACCGGGCTCATGAGGTCTTCTTCGAGAGGGTCGTCGTCGGCGGCAATGTCGTCCAATTCCGTGATATCAGGAACGACTTGTTTCCAGATCGGATCATCCTTCGATTTGATTGTCTCAAGCACCGTTGGGGTAATCCGCATGGGATAGGGGCCAACGATCGCCTCAATCTCTTTCTCATCAAGGCCAAATCGGTCAGCCAGGTCCTTGGGCTTTACGATACTTTTTGCGAGGATTTGTCGCCAATCTTCCATTGAAAGGTCCTTCGGTGATCAGGTGATCCGGCAAGAAGGATGCTCGTCGTCCGGGCTTGGTGTGTCTGGTGTGGTGCGAGCTTGAGATTGAAACTGGGTGGATGCCGAAGCTCCCGCGTTACCCGCTTTGGCGCGCTCGTCTAGATAGGCCAGAATATCGGCGGTCTCAGTCAAGACCAGATCGCCGTCCCTGAGGACGGGGACATAGTATTGGCCGGAGACATCGTACACCTGCGTGCGCATGCGTCTGCTATCGGGCACGATGACGGCATCATAGGTTAATCCTAAGTCGGTCAGCTTGCGGCGAACCACAAGACAGTCCGGACACCAGTCAACATGAAAGAGCGTCATGGCCATCGTCATATAAGGCTACCAGGAAAAGTAAGAAAGTGAAACGCCCAATTTGGCAGCCTGTTGAAAAAGCCCTCCAGCTTCGTTCTCGTTCGCCTCAGAGCTCAACGTACGAACCTCGCCTCTTCGTTTGCTGCGACCTTGCTGGAAGGCCTTTTTGAACACCCTGCGGGCAATTCAATTGTGGCATATTAGTGCTCTTGAGAAGCTCCGGCGGATCGTACGGCGCAGGGAACCATGATGGCGTCCTTCATTCCGTGAAGAATCTTCTTGTCGGCTGGGCAGACGGTGGCCAGAATCCCGGCGAGTTCGACCGCTCCCTCTGCAACGAAATAATAGGGAGACAATCTGGCTCGGCCCGACATGCGTACAAGTGCCTGTGAGCCTTCATCAAAATAGTCCATCTCGAACAACCGACCCTTATGGAATTCTTGCAGGATGTAGGGGGTGGTCGGGAACGAGGTCAACGCGTTCCGGAGGGCGTCGATCCATTCGGTCTGCGGGAGATCGTGTCCGATCGAGACGCCACGACTACCCCACGCCAGCTCGGAGAATCCGGATGGCTTGATGACGAAATGCCGCTCCTTCTGGGTGGCAGCCTCAAGGTCGGACCAATTGGCGACCGCACGTCCACTCATCTGGAGGGCTGGAATCGTGGCCGTTGGTGGAACGGGTGTGGAGTCAAGCAACCATGTTCTGGGCATGATCGTGTTGAGCTGGAGTAGGTTCTCGGCTCCGAGTGCCTTGTCCCAGAACGGGCGCAGCACTGGATGGTGGAGGAGCGCGAAGGCGGATTTTTCTTCGAGCGCCGGCTTGTAGGGCGGTGTGACGCCAACCCACCCCTTCTTCACCGCGTATTGAACCAATTCGGCTTTCGGAATGTTCAGCAAGTCGAACAGCTCATAGAAACGGTACACCAGGCCGATGGCCTGTTCGCCCTGATCTGTGTGCAGCCGCAGTCCCTCTTCTGTAAATCGAATCTCACGAGGTTCGACGCACCATGCTGCAAGCCCTTCCTGCCGGAGCCGTGCGGCTAGCCAGGACATTTCCGGACGATAATCTTTAGCCTCTTCAGAGACAAGGATCGCGATCGCGCCGGGACGCTGTTCTTGGGCGGATTGCAGCATGGCAGCGAACCCACGCACCATCCTGTCCCGACCACCGACGAGTTGAGCACGACCGTTGTCGATATCGTGATAGATGTGTGACAGACAAGCCGTCAGTCCGATGCCGCCGGGCACCGAATCGAGTTCAGTGATCACCATGCCATCCTGCGTCGGAATGATATCCGGTCTGATGACGGCGGGCAACGCATCACGAAACCGTTTCATCCGGCTGTACTGGATCAACGTGTCCGGCTTACCTTGATCCAAATACCCGGCCACCCACTTCGGCTGAATCCCTTTCACACTCTCTTGATACAGCCGATTCAGTCCACGATAGAATGAGAGGAGGTGCGGTCCCAGGTCGGTGAAGAATTTTACCTGATCTGCGGACAGGTACAGCGGACAGGGGCTGACTCGCCATGACGGAGTCTCGTCAAATAGGTTGGCACGCTGGAGTTGCGTCCGAATGGCCACGCAGCGGTCGAGTGCTGTTTCAGTTGAAAGTCCAGGGCAAACGGACTCAGCTTGTGCCAATGGAAAGATCCTTTATGCTTGTCCGAAATACAGACACAGGGTGTCAGACAGCAAGAGCCAAATGCTAACATGCAGTGCCATGCTCGACAAGAGGCTCCTTGGGCAGCAGTAGCGATACGGCGTCCATTGGTTCGGAAGTACCTCGTCCTTGCTACCTTTGGACATGCGTCGTATGATTGGGACCCGATGGGTTCCAATGCAGCGGAGTCCGAACAAACGACGAGAGTTTTGCCGCAATTCGTATCCGGCTCGGCGTGTTTCCGCTGCGATGTCTGTTGCCGTTTCCCCGAAGGAGACAGCTTTCTTCGTCCCTACTTTACGCGCGACGAAATTACCGAAGCGGTGGCGCAGGGAATACCCGACTCGTTCTTCCCGGACCAGACTGGTTCTCAGATAAATCTCGTTCAAAACTCAGGTGGCGAAGGCTATCTCTGCCCAGCCTTTAATGCCGAATCCGGACACTGCGGGATCTATAATATCCGGCCCTTGGACTGTCAACTATACCCGCTGGCCCTGATGTGGGATGCATCAGGTCAGGAGGTTCTCCTCGGCTGGGATACGAAGTGTCCGTTCATGCGTGAGGCGATTCCCGATTCGATTCGCAAACATGCGGCAGCAGTTACCACCTTGTTGAGTACCGAGGTAGGGTTGGACAAGCTCGTCGCCAATCCTCGTTTGATCGGCCGTTTCCAGGACGACGTCGTGGTGCTGAAGCCTCTGCCGCAACTGACGGCGCACCTTCGTGTGGCACGAGTCGATCCGTGTCTGCGACCATTGACGTTGTCGGATGCGCCGCGTATGGCACACGCGCTCGCACGAGCAGAGATGCTCCATGATGATGCGCCGGCTGCCTTTGCCTTTCCCTATCATTACATCTGGACCTCGTTGCTGCCTTGTTGGTGGTTGGACCGAGAGGATACGTTGTTCCTCTTCGCTCAGTCTCCGGATGGATGGTTTATGCCGTTGCCGCCGCTTGGGTCTGGGGCGCTGGATCGAGCCGTTGATGATGCGTTTAGGCTGATGCACCAGTGGAACGGACCGTCCCCAGTGAGTCGGATCGAACATGTGACAGATGCGCAACGCCAGCTGTTGAATAACGAGGGAGTTCAATTTCGGAAGAAGGACGGAGACTACCTCTATTCTGCATCGGCGCTGGCCACTCTGATGGGTGATTCTTATAAATCTCAACGAGCGCTCTGCAATCGAGCAGAACGGGAACAGTCGATCACGCTGGAGCCGTACCGGAGTGAATATCGAGACGCCTGCCGGTCCTTGCATCGACGATGGGCAGATCAGAAGCGTCGGGGACAGCTCGATGAGATGGGAACGTTCCTGCTGGAGGATTCGGAATCCGCTCACATTCGTGTCTTTCGAGACTATGAACAGATCGGCCTATTGGGGACTGTGGTGAAGGTCAATCATGCCATTGCGGCGTATACGTTCGGCTACTGGTTGACTCCCCACACCTGGTGCATTCTTTTTGAGGTGGCGGATCGGGCCATTCCGGGACTGGCTCAGTGGCTCTTCCGAGAAACCTGCCGTTCAGCCATGGCCCGAGGGGCAGCCTCTATCAATGCCATGGATGATGCCGGGCTTCCAGGGCTGCGTGCGGCGAAGGTGGCCTATCACCCGACTGCGGTTGTGACGACCTGGATCGCAACAAGGACAACCCCATGACGCATCCAGAAGAGCGACCAACCTCATCGGTTCGGCGGTACGAGTGGATCACCTTTGTGATGGTCCTCCTCACGTTGGCCACGCTTGGCGTGGGGACGTTCATGCTGGCCCGTGTGGAACGGAGCATCGTCGCTGCGGTCTGGCTTCCCCTCTTGCTGTTGTTGCTCTGGTCGACCAGTCGATTACGGGCGGAATATCGACAAGCCCAGCAAGAAAGCGCCTGGGCGCGTGCGGCTGAGGCGGCGTTGCTGCAGAGTCAGGAACGGAATCGGGCGATCGTCGATACGGCCCTTGATGGGGTGATTACGATCGATGCGGCCGGCATCGTGACAGAGTGGAATGCACAGGCTACCGCCATCTTTGGGTGGTCGCGGGAAGAGGCGATGGGGAAACTGCTCTCGGAGACCATTATTCCGGAACGTGACCGGGAGGCCCATGCCAGTGGGATTCGAGAGTATCTCAAGACCGGAGTGGGCCCGGTGTTGAATCGGCGGATTGAGATCGTGGCACGACATCGGGATGGTCATGAGTTTCCGGTCGAGCTCGCGGTTTCACCGGCGCGGATTGGGGAGACCTACATCTTCAGCGCGTTCGTGCGCGATATCACGGATCGTCGTCGAGCCGAGCGGCGCCTCGCTTCCCAATATGCGGTGACACGGGTGCTTTCCGAATCGATCACGCTGGAGCAGGCGGTTCCCAAGATCATTCAGGCGGTCGGCGAGAGCCTGGAATGGGACCTCGGAATATTTTGGAGACTGGACAAGCAGTCGGGCACATTGCGCTGCCTTGACCATTGGCGAGTGGCGACGGGTGCAACCGATGCCTTCATCACGGAGATGCAGTCCGAAGTCTTTAAGCCGGGAGTGGGATTGCCCGGCAGGATTTTAGAGAGCGGCAGTCCGGCCTGGATCAGCGACGTGGCGATGGATCCCACCTTTAGCCGGGCCGATCTGGCTGCCAAGGCGGGAGTTCGGAGCGCCTTCGGGTTCCCAATCCGGATCGGTGGGGAGATTGAGGGGGTGATTGAGTTTTTCAGTCACCAAGTACGTGAGTCGGATAATGAGTTAATCAGCATGATCGCCGACGTGGCGTTGAAGGTCGGGCAATTCGGTGAACGGACCAGAGCTGAGGAAGCCTTACGCCAGACCGAAGCGCAACTGCGGCAATCACAAAAAATGGAGGCCGTCGGGCGGCTTGCCGGTGGGGTGGCCCATGATTTTAACAATCTGCTGACGGTCATTCGCGGATACAGCGAGTTGATTTTGAGTCGGCTGGGACCAGGGGACCCTGCACGCCGGGAGATGGACGAAGTGAAGAAGGCCGCCGATCGGGCGGCAGGCCTGACGAGCCAGCTGTTGGCCTTCAGTCGGCGGCAATTTGTTGCGGCGAAGGTCCTGGACTTGAATGCCCTCGTTCTGAATATGGACGGGATGTTGCGACGGCTCTTAGGCGAAGATGTTGTGGAGCTCTCCGCGGATCTCGATCAGAAGCTCTGGGCTATCAAGGCGGATCCTGGACAGATCGAACAGGTGATCATGAATCTCGCCGTGAATGCCCGGGATGCCATGCCGACGGGCGGGAAGCTGACCATCCAAACTCGGAACGTCACCATCGGGAAGGGCACGCGACGTCAGACAGTGATGCTCGAGCCAGGCGCCTACGTGTTGCTCGAGATGCGGGATACCGGATATGGCATGAGTGAAGAAACGCAAGCGCATTTGTTTGAGCCGTTTTTTACCACGAAAGAAAAGGGGAAGGGGACAGGGCTCGGTTTATCAACGGTGTATGGGATCGTCAAGCAAAGCGGCGGGACGATCGCCATCGAGAGCAAGATGGGACAGGGCACCGTCTGTAAGATCTTTTTCCCGAAAGTGAGCGAGTCTGTTCAGACGGCCGCGGTCGTCGAGGGATCGATCAGACGAGCGATCGGGCGGGAGACGATTCTGGTCGTCGAGGACGATCCGTCGGTTCGCGGTCTGGTACAAGAGACCCTCCGTCTCAGTGGGTACGAGGTTCTGGTTGCGCGTCACGGGATTGAGGCGCTCCTGACGGGCGCCAAACATCTGGGGCAGATTCATCTCCTCTTGACCGATGTGGCGATGCCCCAGATGAGCGGGCCGGAGGTGGCGGAGAAGTTGACGGTGGTACGGCCTGAACTCAAGGTGTTGTACATGTCGGGATACCCCGACCATCCGGTGTTTGAACAGGGTGGGGTCAAGCGAGAGACCGCGTTTCTTCATAAACCGTTTACCCCGAATGTCCTCACCCAAAAGGTCCGGGAAGTACTCGACGGGAAGAAGGTCACGTAGTGGGCTGTAGATAGAATATTTGTGTTCTCCTTGACTCTTCACCCCGCCATAGGTCCTTCACCAACCATGGCTTCTCAGACCCATGCCAGGCTTCTCACCGCTCTGCCGTAGCGTCATCCTCTCGTAATTCCGACAGCGCCGCAAGAATTTCAGCTGGACGCGGAGGGCAACCAGAGATGCTCATATCGACAGGAACATGACGATCGACTGGACCCGTGACCGCGTAGCTCCCTTTGAATAAGCCGCAGTTGATCGCACAATCGCCGAGGGCAATGACGATCTTCGGATCAGGTGTTTGTTTGTACACATCTTTCAATGCTCCTTCCATATTGATGGTCACTGGCCCCGTCACGACCAACGCATCAGCATGACGTGGCGAAGCCGCAATGTGAATACCGAACCGCTCGGCATCGTACACGGGGTTCAGGAGTGCGTTCATTTCCATCTCACAGGCGTTGCACGAGCCGGTATCCACTTCACGGATCGCCAGCGACCGTTTGAAGAGCCTGGATCTTTCAGTAGCTTCGGGCGTAACTGGTATCGTAGGCCTTTCCGCTCTTTGATAGCGACCTGTCACGACCCCGATCTTGAGACTTTTCTTGATGATGCGGAACATGTTGGGCCTCCCTACAGATCATTCCCCGCGTATGAGAGGTTGAAGCTCTTGTTGATGAGTGGAAAGTCCGGGATAATATTGCCCAGTACTGCCCATTGAATGGCTGGCCAATTCACGAATGATGGGTCACGGACCTTGCATCGCTGAATCCGTCCGTCTTCCCCCGCCATCACCATATACAAAATCTCGCCGCGCCACCCTTCAACTGCTGCCAATGTCCAGTCGCCGGGAGTTCCCAACTTGCTTGGTTCACTGGCAAGTGGACCGTCAGGAATCCTGCTGCAAATTTCGCGAATCAGCCGGATAGATTCGTGGATCTCATCACCGCGAACACGTAACCTGGCCCTCACGTCTCCATAACGGTAAAGAGCCACATTGACGGGTAGTTCGTCATATGCGGCGAAGGGGCGATCACGCCGCAGATCACAATCTCTGCCTGAGGCTCGCCCTACGACTCCCATGACCGCGTGATCCCAGGCAATCTGTTCAGTCAGGACCCCTGTGGTCTCCAGCCGATCCGTGAGGGAGGCATTGGCAAAGATAATGGCACCCACTTCGGAGAAGTCCTTCTGAATGTCGGTGAGCTCTTGAGCGATGTTGCTGAGTTCCTTGCGATCCACGTCCCAGCTGACTCCTCCGACCTGCATGACGCCTCGCAGGAAGCGCGAGCCAACCAGCCGGTCATTGAGTTGCATGACTCGCTCCTTCATCCGCCCGCAATGGGCATGGGCCAGCGAATAGGCGGTGTCATTGCACATGGCTCCGATATCGCCGAGATGATTGTACAGTCGTTCCAGCTCGAGAAAGAGCGAACGAAGATACTTGGCGCGTCGTGGCACCTGGATGTCCAAAAGTGTTTCCACCGCTTGGCAATAGGCAAGTGCGTGTCCGACCGTTGTATCTCCGGACACGCGTTCTGCCAGCAGCACTGCGTCGATGAGCGTGAGTTGCTCGAACAGCTTTTCCACACCACGATGTTTCCAAAAGTGGCGGAGCTCAAGTTGCATGATGGGTTCACCAGCTACAAAAAATCGAAAGTGACCGGGCTCGATGATTCCCGCATGAATGGGGCCCACTGGCACTTCAAATACCCCTTCTCCTTCAATGTGGCGGAATCGATACTCCCCTTGTTGGCGTTCCAAGACGTGGTTCCAGTGAAAATCTTTTTTGAGCGGATGTGTCCCCTGTGGCCAGTGTTCGTGTCGGACCAGTCGTCGTAAGTCCGGATGCCCTTCAGGAATCAAGCCGAACATGTCCCGAATCTCGCGCTCATACCACTGAGCCGCATGAATATGAGAGGTAATAGACGGAAACAGCCGATCGGTGTCGGCGAGTTCAATGGACAACACCACCCAATGGTGAGACGCCTCTAACGTAAAGAGGTAGTGGATCTCGTATGCCTCACGAGTAGGACGATGATCACTGGCCCATAACAGCGTCAGTCGACCGCGTAAATCTGGTTGGGTATGAAGATAACGAGTAATAGTCGAGAGCAGATCTTTGGGGACCAGGAACCGGGAGTATGCCCTATGCGGTGTGCCACCAACCTGTACGATGGATGGAAAGGCCATCTTGAGCGCATTGTCATACGACCTCGTCTCTGGCATGACGATTCTCCCTCCTAATGAATTAAAATTATGCTTGTCGCCCGTTCCAAGAGTTGTTGGATCGGCGGTGGAAGAAAAAAGGTGAACCCCATCAATGCCATGGTCAGCAGAATAATCGGTAGATGACCGAGCGTCCAGATTTCCTCTCGGACCATACCTTCAGGCGGTGTTCCCCACACCATGCCGGTGATGCGATACAGCAGTCCGCCGAACGAAAGCACCGCACCGACCAGAAATACCGACACTAATGCGACTCTGCTGAATTGGTCCGACAATGTCACCGTCACCAGGCCTACGGTACCGGCAAGCTCCATTTCCGGAACCCCCTGCGATGCCAAGGCCGCGACAACCTGGACCTCGCTGGAAAACGCTGCGAATGGAGGAAGCGCCGATAAGGTCAATCCTGAGATCATCAGCGCCATGGCCGTCCAAGGTTGCGCCATGGCTACCCCCTGGACCTGACCGATCTCCACCGTGTGAAAGCGACGGTGAATGTTGCCTGCAGCAAAAAAGGCCATCGATTTCGCTAGCGCATGATTCAAGAGGTGAAACAGACCTCCGAAGGTTCCGAGGGGACCCCCGACCCCAAGTCCGATCATGGCGATCCCCATATGCTCGATGCTGGAATAGGCGAACAGCCGCTTATAGTTGTGCTGAATGGTGATAAAGAACGCCGCGGTCAGGAATGACGCAAAGCCAAGCAACGCGAGTAGTCCACCAGCAAAGGCAAACGGAACGGCATGGTCAACAATGACCCTCACCCTCAGGATTGCATAGGCTGCAACCACTTCGAGGACACCGGCGAGCATGGCCACTACCGGCGCCGGCGCCTCGGTGTAGGCATCCGGCAGCCAACTATGCATCGGGACGAGGCCCACCTTGGTGCCATATCCCACCAGGATAAAGATAAACGCTAACTTCAGCACCTGGGGGTTCAACCGATCAGCCACGGGTAGTAGGTGCGTCACGTTCAATCCCTGACTGGCGTCGCTCAGCACATGGAGTGAGGAGTAATACAGCAGCACGACACCAAACAAGGCAAGTGAAATGCCGACCGAGCACAAGATGAGGTATTTCCACCCGGCCTCCAGCGACTCGCGTCGCCTCCAAAACGCAATCAGAAAGGTGGTCGCGAGCGTCGTCGCTTCGATGGCCACCCACTGGACCCCAACACTGTTCGCCATGGTCGCAATCACCATGGCCAACACGAACATGTGGAACAGAAAAAAGAACTGGTTGAGTTGTGACGGCGCGATCACGCCTCTCGCGACTTGTTCATCCATATACGAACGCATATAGAACGAACAGGCCAGTCCGACCGTTCCGATAATGAAGAGGATGAAGGTCGACAAGGCGTCGAGATAGACTAACTGGTCCAATGCCGTCACGGGACCGCTTCTCAGCACGGTGTGGGTGATCACCACTTCTGCCGTGACAAGCGCGCCCATGCTCGCGAGATTGATTCCATGCAGCCATCCAGAGCGGTGGACGACCAGGCTCAGCCCTCCCGCGAGAAGTGGGGCGATCAACAAGACTAGGACTGCGATCATCACGGAGGCCTCGGCTATTCTTTCAGCACGGTGAGTCGGTCCGTATCCACGCTGTCGAATGCGTCTTGCAAGCGATTCGTGTAGATTCCTGCGATCAATGTCGCAATGAGCACATCGAAGAAGACGCCCAATTCAACGACCAACGGCATGCCATAGGTGGCGGCGGTGGCACCCAAAAATAGTCCGTTTTCCAGGACAAGAAAGCCCACCAGTTGGGAGACCGCTTGGTGTCTTGCGATCATCGTAAACAATCCAATGAGTACGATCGCGAGGGCGATGGCCAACGAATCTCGCGTGAGGAGAGACCCCAGCGGAATGATCGGCTGCGCGATGAAAAATGCCAACATCACCAGTCCACCGCAAATTAATAATCCGGTCGGCACGTTCACGTGCATCACTAGTTCCCGCTTGACGTTGAGGCGATCAATGACTTTCTTGAGGACCCGAGGAATAATGATTACTTTGATGACACCGGTCAGCCCAGCTGCGAGATAGATGTGATGGTTGCCAGTCAGATAGGCGACCAGCGCCGCGGTGACGACGAGAAAGGCTGACTGCAGTGCGAACAAGTCAACGCAGGCCGAGAGCCGCCGTTGCGCGACAATTGCGAAACAGGTCAGCAAGAGCAAGGCTGAGCATAAGTCGACCAGTTGTGAGCCAAGGGACGAAAGTCCCTGCATCCGTTCAGCTCCGAAGAATATAGAAGAACAGCAATCCGAGCAGGGCAAGGATGAACGCCACGCCCAGCAGATCCGTGACCCTAAACAACCGCAGTTTGGCGAACATACATTCGATGACTCCGATGAATATCGCGAGTGCTGCGGTCTTCACTATGTACGCCAGAAGTCCGATTCCCATCGCGGAAGGAGTTACTGTTGTCGCGATGCCCCATGGTGCGAAGACGTTGGCGATTAAAGAAAGAAATACCGCGAGTTTTAGACCGGCTGCCCATTCGAGTAGGGCTAGATAGCGTCCTGAGTATTCAAGGAGCATCGCCTCATGGATCATGGTGAGTTCTAAGTGTGTCGCCGGATTATCGACCGGCACCCGCCCGGTCTCGGCGAGCGCCACGATGAAGAGGGCTGCCAGCGCCATCAGATGTGGTGAGGGGTCCGTGACAATACCTTCGAGCAGCGCGGTCTTATGAACAATGGTACTCACATTCGTCGATCCATTGGTCAGGGCAATTGCAAAAATCGCGAGAATCATGGCCGGCTCAGCCAGTGACGCCACGATCGCTTCTCGGCTGCTGCCCATCCCGCCAAAGACCGATCCAGTATCGAGTCCTGCGAGAATCAAGAAAAACGTACCCAACGCCAAAAGATAGACCAGCGCAATAATGTTTCCCGCAAAGTTCATGGGCGTCTGCGAAGTGAACGTGGGGACCAGTAAGCCCGCCGTCAACGTAGAGCCAAACACGATATAAGGCGTCGCCGTGAAGATCCAAGAAGTGGTCGTCGAGAGGAGCGGCTGCTTCTGGAAGAGTTTCGCTAAGTCGGCGTATGGCTGGAGGACGCTTGCGCCCCGCCGCAACTGCAGACGTGCTTTGACCTTCCGAATGAGCCCCACGAGAAACGGCGAGATGGCGAGTAAGACCGCTGTCTGAGCCACGATGAGCATGATCGCCAGGAACATTGGTTACACCGCAAGCAACAGCAACACAATCAGTGCGACGAACATATAGGTTAGATAGAGGTGCAGACTGCCGGCCTGAATGATCTTCAGGCGGTCGGCCAGCGTTGCAAAGAACGCTAACAAGGGATCGTAGAGATACTTCTCAAAGATCGGTTCAATGTGAAACTCAAAGTGTCTCCGTTTGGCAAAATATCTGGATTCGTGGAGAAACTCCGTCTCGAGTTTGACCGTTGGTTGGTAAATCGTACTGAAGACTCGTTTAATCGGTTGAACGAAACCAGTCGCGGTGTATTGCATGTGAGCCGTGAGATTGATCCCACAGCCCCAGGTTTTGGAATGACGTGTTGTGAGTCGACCACCGAGCGCCACGGCGAGCCCCAACCCCAACATCGCCAGCGCGACAAGCGACAACGCAAGGGCAGGCGTGGATAGGCTTGAGAATTCGACATTCACCGGGGCTAGCGCCCATCCATCGATTGCCATGACCTTGCTGGTGATCGATATCTCTGCCAGAGGAGCGACAACTCGATCCAATAGCGGCACTACCACCATCGGGACAATGCCCAGCGCCACACAAAGAGTAGCCAAGATCCCCATTCCGATCCGCATCGGAGCCGGAACCTCCTCAGCACGACGGGCATGCATACTTCGTGGCCGTGCAAGAAACGCGATCCCGAAGGCTTTTGCGAAGCAGGCCAAGGCCAGCACGCTAGTGAGGGCCAAGATCGCTGCGGCAATTGGCAGCATCAGCTTGAGAAACACCGTCGGAATCTGAAAACTGAGAAAGAGACTTTGGAACAACAGCCACTCGCTCACGAATCCATTCGTGGGAGGCAGCGCAGAAATCGACACGGCTCCGATCAAAAAAAAGGACCCCGTCCAAGGCATGCGTCGAAGCAACCCGCCGTACTCCTCCAAATTGCGCGTCTGCGTCGCATAGAGAAGTGAGCCGGCCCCTAAGAACAGGAGGGCTTTAAACAAGGCATGGTTGATCGTATGATAGAGTGCGGCCAGCAGTCCCAACGCGGCAAGTTCCTTCAACCCGTAGGACTGAAAGATCATGCCCGCTCCGATGCCCAATAAGATGATCCCGATGTTTTCTACACTGTGAAACGCCAGGAGCCTTTTGAGGTCATGCTCCATCAAGGCGTACATCACCCCGAGTAACGACGAGGTGGCTCCCAGGAACAGCACGGTGAAGCCCCACCACCACGGGAACTGCCCACCGAAGAAATCGAAATAGACGCGGATCAGACCATAGATCGCGGTTTTAATCATGACACCAGACATCACGGCAGAGACGTGCGACGGTGCCACCGGATGCGCATAGGGCAACCACACATGGAGCGGCACGATGCCTGCCTTCGTGCCGAACCCCAGTAAGATCATGAGAAAGACGAGGGTTCTCATGCCCTCCGGCAGGGGCTGCTCCGGATGTCGAAAAGCTTCAAAGGAGAACGACCCGGCAGTCTGGAAGAAGATCAAGAACGCCATGACAATGAACGCAGTTCCGACATGCGTCATGATCAAGTAAAACAATCCAGCGTATCGCACCTCCGCCTTCTCATGCTCAGTGACTACGAGAAAATAAGATAGGAGCGACATGAGCTCCCACGCGAGCAAGAAGAAGAACGCGTTGTCCGCGAGGATGACGAGCGTCATACAGAGGAGATAGGCGTTAAAAAGCGCTCCGAGCTTGGCGGTCGATGCGTACCCCTCGAAATGCTGCAGGTATCCAATGGCATAAACCGACGCAGCAAGAGCCACAACGGAGATCGTGAAAACGAAGAACGCCGCGAGTGGATCGACGCGAATTGATAAGGTGAGCAAAGGGATTGTGGAAGCCAGAGTGCCTGTGACCGGTTCTGAAGACGTGAGGCCAAGAATCCCGAGAACGATACCTGCACTGGTTGCCACGATGGCGGCAACACTGGACGTGAGACGTCGGGACTCGGGTCGCCCCGGTAGACAGAAAGGCAGCACTATCCCGGCTACATATCCGCCCAGAAGAAGCCAAACCAGATTCAGCATATGATCGCTTGAGGCCCCGGGTTCGCGTCACATTTTCGCAGGGTCTATGGGGAGGATGCAGTTAAACTCTACAATTTGGTAACACCCTGCGATGATCCCTCCCTCTGCTTGAGCATTCCAGCAGTCACAGGGTCACAATCCCGTACCTCATCCCCCCACTACGAGATGTATGACGGTTAATAACAGCGCAATGACCAAGACTGTACCGCACGTCATTTTCCAAGCCTGCCATGCCCGCGTTTCATTATCTCCCACGATGAGCCTCCTGTAATTTCAGTTAACACGAACGTAGTGGTAAAGATTGGTAGCCCTGAGCAGCTGTCGCTCGAATCTTCTGCCGGTATTAGAATGTTTGTTGTGGCACCTTGCCCCAAGCTCGTGCGTGCGCTACACACGATAAGAGGGGTGTGTGCCGATCACCCCTGGAGCACTGAACCAATGGACAGGATATCCCTTCAGGGGAAAATGATCGTACACCGCTGAGAGAAAGATGTGTCCATCTCGTGTCCGCACAATCTGTCCGGCCCAGTCTAGAAGTCCACAACGCAAGGTGTCTCGCAATCCGGCATGAGTTGTCACGACGGCTCCTGCGGAGAGGTCAACCCAGACCAGTGCCACCGCTCCTCTCGGATGGTGCACCACGACGATGTCCGCCTGATTTACCATGATGTCATGCTCCTCTTGACCTCGATGTTCCGTAAGCTTGTGCAACACATCTCACCTTCTTCCTGAAACTGGTTTCGAGATGGCGCCTGATCCCTGGACGTCATTTATTCAAACACCCTAGGAGGGAAATTGAAGCGACCGACCCAGCCATTGTCGACAGCGGACCGACCCCTCACGCGCGACTAGATTGTTTGGTTCGGAACTGAGAACAGCTTTCCAGTTGACCAACGCTTCTTCATACTCCCCGAGGTCTTCAAGCAATATCGCCAGTTCGCATCGCGTAGTAACATCCGCCGGACAGTGCACAAGCCTGTCGGTCAATTGTCGGAGTCGTGCCACCCAATCTTGGATTGCTGGATGGTTCGTGCAAGACCTGCTGTCAGGCGCATCTCTATTCTTGATGGTCATGTCCTCATCAGTTACCGTTAGGGCATCTATATTTTGTGTGAGGGTTGGCTGTGTAACAGTCCATCATTTCCTTATCTCCAGCATAAGCCAGTGCAGGGAAAGTGCCATCACTGAGCAGGTGTAAGGATGCTAGTTTAAAATGAATTCTATCGCGGGTTTATAGCGGTTGTGAGAGAGGTTGGAAACTAAGGCCGCTGGCCGAAGCGTAGACTCGTGCAAGAATTGCATGATTGCAATATTCTATGGTGATTAGGGGTGCAGTTCTTGCGCCTATGATCTGAATCCTGATGCCTGTACATCGATGAAGGACGCACGAAGCGCCGCTCAGATGGGGAATTGGTACTCGGTAAGGAGAACCTACGAGTGAGAGCGCTTAATCGCGAATGCCGTATTCTTTGATCTTATATTGGAGGGTTCTCAAACTAATCCCTAACAGTTTGGCGGCCTGTTCCCGATGATTGGTGACTTCCTTCAAGGTTCGACTGATCACTTCTCGCTCTATCTGCTCAATCGACGTTCCAAGTGTCACCATCATGGTGCGGTGCTCTTCCTTACTGACCTGGATTTCTTCCGGAAGGTGCATCGGTTGGATCGTTGTATCCGGCACGGTGACCACCAACCGCTCCATCAGGTTTCTCAGTTGACGAATGTTGCCGGGCCAGGCATACAACCGAAGTAGTCGCATGGCGTCCCGTGAAACTTCTTTGGACTTCCGCTGGTGTTGAGCACAGCATGCTCCCAGAAACCGTGTGACAAGGAGCGGGATATCATCGCCTCGTTCGCGGAGCGGCGGAAGATGGAGGGGCACGACATTCAGCCGATAGTAGAGATCTTCTCGAAACCCTCCCTGTGTGACCGTTTCCCTCAGATTTCGGTTGGTGGCAGCAATGATTCTGGTATCCACTGTGATCAGTTTCGTGCCTCCTAACCGCCTGAACTCCTTGGTTTCCAAAACCCGTAGAAAATCCACTTGAGACTTGAGAGACATTTCGCCCACTTCATCCAGCAGCAGGGTACCGCCGTCGGCTAGTTCGAACCGCCCCACCTTGGTTGACATCGCGCCGGTGAAGGCGCCCTTCTCATACCCGAACAACTCGCTCTCGAAGAGATTCTCGGGTAAGGCTCCACAATTGACGGTGATGAACGGCCCATCGGCCCTCAGGCTCTTGTGGTGGATCGCACGTGCGACCAGTTCTTTCCCCGTTCCACTTTCACCCGTGAGCAAAACGGTCACGTCGCTGTCCGCCACCATCTCCACCAGATTATAGACACGTTGCATGGCTTCACTTTCGCCGACCATCTGCTCAAAACGTGTTCTGGTGGTAAGGCGGTCCCGTAGGTGCCTATTTTCACAGGCTAAGGCACGGCGTTCGAGCGCTTTCAGTACGACGACCGGAAACCGCTCTCGGTCGATCGGCTTTGTCAGGTAGTCGTAGGCACCCAGACGCATCGCTTCCACCGCCGTGTCGATCGAACCAAACGCCGTCATCACCACAACTTCCGTGTCAGGCCATCGGTCCTTTACGTGACGGAGGAACTCCATTCCGCTCATCCCAGGCATCCTCAGGTCGGTGATCACGAGATCAGTCTGGGCGTCTTCGAGCAACCGCAGGGCTTCCTCCCCTGTACCTATCCCGGAAACTTGGTAACCCTTTTTCTCCAAGAGGATTACCAAGGCGTTGCGGATATTCACCTCATCATCGACGACGAGAATATGAACAGTCTGCGTCATGATCCCACGATGGCTTGAAGTTGATTGATCGCGACGGGAAATTGGGTCACTACCGTCGTTCCGCTCCCTGGGGCACTCGACACCCGAATGGTTCCGCCGTGATCCTGCATGATCCGATACGCGATGGCGAGACCAAGTCCGGTACCGGTCGGCTTGGTCGTGTAGAAGGGCTCAAACAAGCGGGAAAGCTCCTCCTTAGGAATTCCCACACCGCTGTCTTCCACGGCGATCTCCACCCATAGCCTCTTGTCAATCTCCCGTTGCATCACTGAAATTCGGCAGCGTCCACCATCCGGCATGGCGTGGAAGGCATTCACGATGATGTTGACCAAGACTTGGCTGATTTGGGTCTCGTCTCCCAGCACCAAGGGCAAATCTTTTCCCACTGTATGTTCAAGGCGAATGTGACGTTCCTCAGCCTCGAACTGCATCAAGGCGATAATATGCTCAACCAGCGTCTGGGCGTTAATGTCGTGTAGGTCCACCACACCTGGGCGTGCAAATTTCATGAAGTTATCCAGGATCCCGGACAAACGGCGGCATTCCGCGTTCAAGACATGGAGGTATTGCCAACCCCGTTTCCCTGGCGTTCCGTTCTCCTTGAGTTCTTCTTCCAATAGGTGCAAATTCAGATCCATGGCGCTTAACGGATTCCGCAGTTCATGCGCTACCCCTGCGGACAGCGTATGCAACGCCGCTAACTTTTCTGCAGCACGCACTCGCTGTTCAAGGCCGAGCCATTCGGTGACATCCTGCACCTGTAGAATCACGCCCGCGGTCTTGTTATCGTCCCCAGTCAGTTCCGCCGTACTCACGCGAATGGTCCGTGGGGGCAGATCCCTGCTTTCGTAGCGGACGTCTTCTTGGCCCACATGCCGGTGCGCTCGCAATGCCTCGTTGAGCGCCTGTCGAATCGGATCGGTTTCAGGAAACACTGCGTCATAGCCTTTCCCCAGCAGCTCTGATGAAGAGTGATTCAACACGTCCTCGGCTGCGGGATTCATCGCACTGACGAGTCCTTCCTGATTAACTGTAAGGACACCTGTGGGGATGCTCTCGAGAATGTTCCGGGCGAGTCCCTTGACTTCTTCCAGGGTCCGTCGCGTGGCGTCATAGTGAAGAAACGTCATGACGGCCGCGATCCCGATCACGCTGACTAGGAAGACAAGGAGAGTTTCGACAATTAGATCGCCGCGCGATCCCCAGAGGGCGTGGAATAGTTCCGTCGGAGCCCTCGCACCTTCGACGGAACTTCGGAGCAAGAGTTTTTCTCGTTCCAGGCTCAACACCAGTATGACGGAGAGCACCAAGGTAAGGATCAGGAGGCCGGATGCGATCAGCCGAGAGGAAACTCTTCGGAGGAATGTCGTTTTTGGAATGGGTCTGAACATCGTCGAGTCACATTGAAGCGATGGGGTCGTATGCTACCACGCACAAGGGTTTGAGTATATCGGAGGTCACGACTCGCGAGGACGTCCACTCACCAAGCCCCGCGGTCATGATCTAAAAATTCAGGAGACGGTCGAGTCGTACTTAGGATAACCGTGCAAAGTTTGCATATTGCCCTGCAACCGTGCTGTAGGACTGGCGAAACCTCAGTCGCAGTTCAGGATGACGTTTCTAAACAAATCAAGGAGATGCCATCTGCGGCTCACAGGGCACGCAAGTTACGATTGCTAATCGGTTTTCGTAATCGACGAAGCTTCGAAGATTCTTCCTGCACTGAACCGCCTCTAGCGAATCCAGTTGAGTTGGCTGGGGGTGTCTTGTGATAAGGGTTGAGTTGGTTGCCTGTGCAGAGCAATGGTTGGGGATAGAAAAGTCAGTTTATGATCGGAAGGGTCATGCGTAAAGTGATTCGGAGGGGGATTGCTGGTCACGGTCCTTGCTTCAGCGATGCTGAGTCTCGGACTGCGCGAACAGGCCGAGGCCTATGAGTCGGGATCCGTGACAGATGGCGCAATCGTACAGGGCAAGGTCACGCTCAAGGGCACCGTGCCGGAACCAAAAGAATTCAAACTGCACCGCTACCCAGTCCGTGCATTTTGGGGAGAGCAGTCGGATAGAGATGGGCACCGCCTCCTAAAGGAAGTCAGCGATCCGTGGTGGATGGCATTCTGAAAGGCAAACTATTTACGTTCACCGATGCTGATGTAGAAGCGACAATGTGCCAGTTCCTGCCATTCGGCACGGTCGTGAGTGACAACCGACGAGTCATCGTGGTCAATCGAGGTCCCGTGGCCCACGACATTGAGGGCTATGCGATCGACAATCCCTACGATGCCGTGACGGACATTAACGGTTCATTTGCGCTCACTGAGCTCCCTGCTGGTAGGTACCGTATCAAAGCATGGCATCCGAATCTTGGGTATGCAGGTGCAGAAGATTACTGTGAAGCCAAACGAGACGATGTCGCTTGATCTGCACTTTGAAGACAAGTGATCAATATGGAATACGTGCGATCACGGAGCACGTCTATAGGTGCTCCGATCGCGAGTTGAAGGACCAACCGGCGTTCTGACCAGGTGTCGGTTGGACGGCTGCCAGATTGGCCGGAGAGCGTGCAAGTGGGTTCTCTGGAGCAGTGCTCTCCAGACGATGGGGGAAAGCGCTCCTTGCGTGTCATGATTTGGTTACCTCCATATCGGAAAATGGGAGGAGGGCGGCGGAACAGACTTTGCCAGCTTCTGCCTTCGTGCTCGCACATTCACACGATACCATTCCCCTTTGCTTGATCTTGACACTTTGTTCCGTTTAAGGTGGCGGGTGGTGAACCGGCCGTCACCGGTCGGTTTTCGGTCACGATTCAATCTAAGGGGCCGTGGAGTGATGCAACAGGTACGCGAAATCGATGTGGCGCAGTATCGGGTCACGCAAGAGCCGTTCTATGCCGAGGTCTCTGGAGAGGTCGGCCTGTTTACCATCGCAGCAGAGCGGAAACTGCCGGTGATGCTCAAGGGGCCGACCGGCTGCGGGAAGACCCGGTTTGTGCAGTACATGGCCTATACGCTCGGTCGACCGCTGATCACGGTTGCCTGTCATGAAGATCTGACGGCCTCAGACTTAGTTGGTCGGTATCTCCTCAAGGGACAGGAGACGGTCTGGATGGACGGGCCGTTGACGGTCGGAGTGAAACAGGGAGCCATCGTGTATCTCGATGAGGTGGTCGAAGCCAGGAAGGATACGACCGTGATCATCCATCCCCTCAGTGATGACCGCCGAGTGCTCCCGATCGAGAAGAAGGGGCAGATCGTGGAGGCGGCCGACGAGTTTATGCTGGTGATTTCCTACAACCCGGGCTATCAAAGTGTCTTAAAGGATTTGAAGCAAAGTACGAAGCAGCGATTCATGGCGATCGAATTCGACTATCCGGCTCCGGACATCGAATCACGGGTGATTCAACGTGAAGCAGACGTGGAGGCAGCGATAGCCGGCAATCTCGTCAAGCTCGGGCAAAAAGTCCGCAACCTGAGAAATCACGGTCTCGAGGAAGGCGTCAGTACCAGACTCTTGATCTATGCCGGCACCTTGATCAAGCAAGGGGTTCCACCGGCACGAGCCTGTGACGTGGCCGTGGCCCGTCCGATCACGGATGATACGGATATGCAACGGGCGATCCTCGAACTGGTCAAGGCCATCTTCTGAAGTTGTCACGTCATGGGGATGTCCTGCCTGGCACGAGACAGTGAGCGCGGCGTACTCCTGACCGTGCATGTCCAACCCAACGCATCACGAACGGACTGTGTCGGAGTACACGGAGACGCAATCAAGATCCGTGTCGCGGCTCGCCCGATTCAGGGTGCCGCCAATGAAGAGCTGATCCGCTTTATCGCCGACCGGTGTTCGATTGCTCGGACACAGGTTCAGATCCAAGGGGGAACGGAGACGCGACGGAAGCGACTGTGTGTTCAAGGGATTACAGCAGAGTCGCTGGTGGCCCGCTTGCTGCCACAGGACTCGAAAGGGAGGGTGGAGAGATGAAGGGGATGAAGCTGATTGCCATCTTCGTCGTGCTGACGCTGTCGGCTTGCTCCGGGGCGCGTCCGGTACTGTATCCGAATGCGCATATGCAATCGGTGGGAACGGACACCGCCGAGCAAGATATTGAGGCGTGTAAGGAGGCTGCAGAATCAGCTGGTGCTTCGGAAGGGAGCGGCAAGGCCGGGCGTGTTGCCACGGGGACAGCCGTCGGCGCCGGGGCCGGTGCGGCAAGTGGCGCGATCGGCGGCATCATTTCTGGAGCGTCCGCAGGGTTAGGCGCCATGATCGGGGCGGCAAGTGGCGCGGTCTGGGGCCTTCTGACGGGACTATTCTCGGCCATTGTTGGGCCGTCCAGTCAGCCCAGCCAGGCCTACACGGGGTACGTCAACCGCTGTTTGCAGGAAAAGGGCTATGAGGTGACGGGCTGGCAGTAAGAGGAGGAATTAGGCACCGAAGTCGTTTCGGTGCTCGCCCAACGCGCGGCCTTAGAAGGTCCTCGTTGGATGCGCGCAATGGAAACAACTTCAGTGCCCAATCCAAGAGGGAACGAGAGGAATGATGAATGTATTTCGACAATGCGAGCAGGTGGTGGAAGTCACCGGAAATGCCCATTACCAATAGATCCGTTCGCCATGAGCTGGTCGAAGGGTGTGCTATTAAGGCTGTGCACTATCTGAATATGCTCGACATTTCTCGGAAAGGGTGAGAAGTGAGGACAAGGAATCTGAACCCCCGAAGGGATTGTCGTGGACCATCGATGCTTGCAGCGACTGATCGCCCTGATGCTTCTCCTCGCAGTTTCGGCCTGTACAGGACCGCAACCTACCTTACGATCCAATAAGCAACTCCATCTGTACGGCAAGCAAGTGGCTCAGCAGGAGATCGACTCCTGCCAGCGACGAGCAGAAAAGTCTGGATTGCAGCATGGGACCAATCAAAGCACCAATGCGGCAACAGGGGCGGTGCTGGGCCTCACCTTGGGTGGCGCGGTCGGTGCTTCGGCCGGGATTGTTGGTGGATTGCCCGGAGTGACCATCGGCGCAGCTGCGGGCAGTGCCATTGGATTTACGCTTGGCTTACTTGGGGGAACGTTTAAGCCTCTGGAACCGGATCCTCCCTATGCCGATGCCGTCACGAAGTGTTTGAAAGAGAAGGGCTACGAAGTGAGTGGGTGGGAGTAGAGATAGAGGTTTGGTTGCTGACCCATAGTTTGCTGTACTTTCCCCTCTCAGATAGGCTCTTGCCAGGTCAATCTGCACGAACGGAACTCACAGAAGCAGATCTTTTATCGGGCTGCATGTCCACTCATCAGCGTGGTACCCTTTGGCCAGTCACGTGAAGCGTCTCATGAAAGTGAACACAAAAAGAGTGAATGTCCGCGAAGCCAAGATACATCGTTCCAAGCTCCTGGCCGCCGTTGCAAAAGGGCAGCGCATCACGATTTGCAAAGGCGGGATCGCAGTGGCCCAGCTGGGGCCGCTCGACACACCCGTTCCTGTCCGACGTCCAGGGCTCTTGAATGGGCGTGTGACCATCGCAGACGATTTTGATGCACCGCTCCCATCGGACACACTGGCATCGTTCGAGGGCGTGGAGTGAATCTTCTGTTAGATACCCACGTCTTCTTGTGGTTTATGATTCAGGCGCCACGGCTCTCAAAAAGCATCTATCATCGGATTGAAACCACCTCGGTGGTCTATGTCAGTGCCGCCTCACTCTGGGAGATGGTCATCAAGATCCAACTCAAAAAGCTTTCCGCTGACCCTGCCGAGCTTGCCGCCAAGATTGCGGACAGCGGTTTTCAGGAATTACCGGTGTCAGTGGCTCACACCCTGGCGCTTGAACGGTTGCCACTTCATCATCGAGATCTCTTTGACCGTATCTTGTTGGCACAAGCCCACGTCGAACATCTGCGGTTGCTCACGGCTGACTCAGGGTTGAAGCCGTATGGGTCGGTGTGTCAGCTCATTTCTGAGGCCAACTGAGGGTTCGCCTCATGCCGTTGGTTTGGAAGAAGTAGAGAGACCATTATGCGCTATGCGATCGTGATCGAAAAAGCTAGTTCAAACTATGCCGCCTATGTGCCTGACTTGCCTGGGTGTGTGGCAACCGGGGCGACGATTGAGGAAACTGAAGTAATGATCCGTGAGGCTATCGAGTTTCATCTTGAAGGCCTCCGTGCAGACAGCCTGCCCATTCCTCCGCCAAATAGCCAAGTCGAATACGTCGAAGCCTCTGCGTAACGCAACTCCACGTACAATCTCCAGGAAGAACGCACTTCAGCTGAATCACCTGGTGGGCAAATCAACCGCTTTGCATCGGATAACTACGCATGGTACGGTTGCGGCTCTAATGAACCTCCTGGTTCGGAGTGTTCAAGTGGCTAGGTTTGTCTAGTGGCGACACAATTTCCGGTCGGCCTTCAGCCCTTCAACGTCTTCTCGTAATTTGGTCCAATATCTCCTTGAATCCTTCCTGGGCCTGGCGGTCGAAGTCGCGTGGCTGGAGTTTGTCGACTAGATGCTCCAGCATGTCTGACGTGTTGCGGGCGAACTCGCCGATCAACTTGAACTTCCGAAAGAACTCAGTTCCGACTGCAACGACATTGTCCTTCACGCGTGATTCTAGTTTCTCCTCTAGGGTGGTCCAATGAACCGCCCGTTCCAGCCGGTCGTCTAGCTCGTCAATTTTCGAATCGGGAAGAAGCAATGGAATCACCTTACGGAGAAAGCGTTCCGGCTTATCAGCGCAGTTCCGAAAGATTCGGAAGAGTTCATACATGCAGTATTCCGATCGCAGATACTTGTCGCTGATGACGACAAGAATACAGTCGCCTTCCGTCAGGCGATCCATGAACTCGCTGATCAGATCGCCGGGCCGCATCTCAGCTTGGTCACGGCGGACCGTGATACCGTGCTGACCGAGCGCGGCGCAAAGATCATCCACGACCTTGGCTCGTTGTTGACCGGCAGGTGTGTCATCGCCCCACGCGTAAGAAATGAACACCAAAGGCTCATGAGACGGGAAGAACGATTCTGGGGGCTTCCCGAAGATCGGTTCTTGAGCCATACGCGCAGCTGTCGACGTTGACGCAAGCTCGTCTGATTGCGATTCAACGAGTCGTCGTGCATCCGGATGCACTGGAAGCGGCAGGTCCTTGCTCAAGTCATCCACCGTAGGTGGTAGCTCAGGGTGGCCGAATAGCCGATTGCGCTGCTCGATCCGCTCACGCAGCCAACGAACGAGCTCTTGGTGTCGGAGGCCCTGCACAGTGAGGACGATGCGACCGCGGCGATCATCCTGCATCTGCTGTTCGATCAAGGCGCGACAGCCTGTCGAGGTTTCATAGAGCCACGCCCCATATTTCCAATAGACACCCGCTTCTTTGGATCGGCTCCCAATGTCGCACAGCAGCGCACGCATCAGTCCCGTATGGAGAAATGGATAATCGTAGATAAGCTGCCGGCTTTCCTCCTGGTCGTTCCACCTGCCGGTGAGTTGATCAGCCACGGCATCTTTATCGGGAAGCAGATCCGGCGCGAGGTATTCCACGGGGAGTCCCAGCTTCGGTTCGGCTTCACGATGAATAAACGCGATTCCACAGGATTCCATCAGGCTCAAGAAGAGCTGTTGTTCCGCGTCCGAGTAATCACGCCAGATCGATAAGGCGAGGAGCGACTGTGTGAATCGACCACGTAGACTCCGAATGTATGGATAGGTCTCCTGACGGTCAAAGACAGCGTACACCGCGTCCAAGGCCCATGATTGGTCAAGGATGATCCGATTGTCGAACAGGTGAGGTTGATAGAAAACGACGCCGACATTATGTAAATACGCGAGCAAGCTTTCCGGTGAGCGGACTCCTCCTGTGTGCGCGCAGAGATTTCTGAATTCTTCTTGTGACAGGGTCCGATGAAGCCGTTGTTCTGTCGGAAGTGCCTGGTCCTCGTTTCGCCAGGTTTCAAGCTGCCGGATGACCGCTGCCCCTCCAATCCCGATCGCCACGATCCCATCTCGCTCGCGGAGATAGCGGATGGCGTCATGGAGTGCATCATTCAATGCACCTTGGCCTCGTGGGGTTTTGGCGCTATACCAGCAGGGCTTCAGCGAGGGGAATGTGAGGAAAGCATCGTCCACGGGCAGACGGCGGACTTCTTGCTCGGGCCGATCGCAGCGAGTCTGCACGACGAGAATGGGACAATCTTTCCGTCCAAGCGTCCGCACATAGTCCAGCCAGTAGGAGAGCGGATAATTGCGGAACCACTGACCGTCGATCGGCTGTTCCCCCGTGGCCTCAAAGTCCGGATGCCAGGCGATCAAGAAGACGGCACTGGTCTTCATAAAGAGCGTATGGGCTCCGTGATAGATGTCCTGCCCACCGAAGTCCCAGATGTTCAGCACCTCCCCGCTCGTCGAACCGGCCCACGGTTCTGCCGTGACGGTGATGCCGTGGGTGGAGGGCACGGCCTCGTCGTAGGGAAGTCCACGCAGGCGCCGACAGATCTGGGTCTTGCCGACTCGACCGTTACCCAGCACGACGAGCTTGGCCTCACACACTTTTTCAGAGCCATGCTCCACATCCAGCAAGTGATTGCATAAATTGTCGAGACAGTTTGTGCTGTAGTAATCTGACAAGATCTCAGCTGGTATTCCAGGAATGGTAGTTCCGTAGAGAGTAAGTTCTTGAAGGATTTTTTGGAATAACAACTGTCGCGGGAAGTCTTCAAGCCTAAGGTTGTTCGCTGCGAGTTTGCCCAAATTCAATAGGCCAATCAACGGCGAGAGATCGCTGACTTGGGTGTCCGAGCAGTTGAGCTGCTGCAAGGCGGTGAGGGTGTGGAGGGGCGAGAGATCGCTGACTTGAGTGTTCGAGTAGTTGAGCTGCTGTAAGGCGGTGAGGGTGTGGAGGGGCGAGAGATCGCTGACTTGGGTGTTCGAGTAGTTGAGCTGCTGTAAGGCGGTGAGGGAGTGGAGCGGGCTGAGATCGCTGACTTGGGTGTTCCAGCAGTGCAGCTGTTGCAAGGCGGTGAGGGGGCTGAGTGGCGAGAGATCGCTGATAGGGGTGCCTAAGCAGTCCAGGTGTTGCAAGGCGGTGAGGGTGTGGAGGGGCGAGAGATCGCTGACTTGAGTGTCCGAGCAGTTGAGCTGCTGCAAGGCGGTGAGGGGGGCGAGCGGACTGAGGTCGCCGATAGGATTACCATGTAGAGACAGCGTTGTCAGGTTGCCTAAAGTGCTGAACGCACTCGGCAATGTTCGCAGCTCGTTGATGCCGTTCTCATTGCTATTGCGGGATTTCTGATCCCTCCCGTGCTCGTCCACATACCATGTTCCAAGGTTCAATCCACGCAAATGGGTGAGTTCGAACAGCTCAACCGGAACCTCTGTGAGTTGAAGGTTGCCGAGGTCGAGAAATCCTGTCTTCTTCTCACGTTCCTCGGCGATCAGCCGTCGCGCAATCTGCAATCCGTCCATAATCAGTCACTCTCTTGGAGAGAATCCATGCAGGACTTACGTATTGACTCTGTGCGGGAAGGTACTGCTGAATCGATAAAACTGTCAATGATAAGGTGGTGCAGGACACGATCGGCCGAAATTTGACCGATCAAGAGCGACTCCGCTTCGGCGTCCCCGATTGGGTACCGGGGGCAAATTGAGGCATGTGAAGCGTCTCTCGCGAAGCGTGAAGCGCAGGAGAGGAAGCAGAGTGCTTCGACATGCTCAGCACGAACGGAAAGTTGGAGGAGTCAATTGGGGTCTGACATGACCAGTGATCGCATGGCTGGTTTCAAGAGCCAGGTTGCGCCGCTCGCTCGATCGAGGCGAGAATTTTGTCGCGTGTCGAGGCATCGAACTCATGGCCATAGAAACGAAGGAAGAGGCCTTTGCGAATTGTCGCCATGCTCGCCTGGGGGGCTTGTTCTCGGATGGACGCTTCCGCAAACGCACGAGCTGTGTCACGCATGGCGCATCCCATTTTCAGGCGTGCTTCCCCGGTTCGTTGCATGAGCATGGCACGATATCGCTCGTCGATTGCAGGTGGGGTATCGGTCATGAGTGAACCTCGCGATACAGTGCCGCCAATCCGAGCTGATCGGCCCATCGGGTGAGGTAGGCACGGTCAAGATGTTTCACAGAGCGTAAGAGATTCCGTACATCATCGAGTTGCATCTGACTGCGACTTTCCTTAGCCCACTCCAGTTTTGAGAGGATGAGATCTTCCGGGGCGACGATGGCGACTAACCGACCATCAATGATCACATAGCGTCGCCGGGAAAACTCCTCTTGGCGATAGGCACTATCTTTTCTCACGACGCAATCGACTTTGACCACGAGTGCATTGTTGATCATGTTGAACATGGACCGACTTTTGACCGCCTGCTCGACCATATCGTGATCGATGTAATACTCGTCCTGAAATAGAGCGACCATGCGCCCAACATCCGCGTCTCGTAACTCGACAACCAGATCGATGTCGCGCGTCATTCTGGGTGTGGCATAGAAGTTGGCCGCCATCGAGCCGGTCACCATATAGGGAATGCCGGCGGTCTCCAACCGTGTGGCCACCGATTTGAGTATGTCGAGTTCATCGCTCACGACGGGGGTCAAGCTTATGCCATTCAGTCTGAGAAGTCACGTCTTTGCCATGCAAAGCCCTGCCTGGTCCGCGATAAGTTTGCCCTGAATTCATCGGACTAAACGAACGGAGGGATTGAAATGACTCTTACTCTCGCACCGGTTCTATGTAGCGGATGGTGGCCTCTACTGATGGACCGGGAGTGCCGGCGCTGACGGAGATCATGATCTGCACCAAGAGATCGATCTGCTGGCCTGCCTTCAGCATCGGCGCCTTCAATGTCCCGACATTCCATCCGCACGCTCCTCGATCGAGCACCTCGATTTTGCCACTATCATCTTCCACGGTCAGCGTCGTTCGTTCATGGGCACGACCGCAGATCATCCGATTCGTGATGGTCTCCGTTTGAGTCGCCATGACGGTTCCGGTGATTCGGATCTCTCTCATGTGATAGCGATCCGGATGGGTCAACAGGGTGCCGATCGGAATCTGTTCGTACGTGCTGAGAGAGAGCCTCAAGGCTCCGACACGAGACGATTGCCGGAGGTCATCTGCTGTGGCAGCGGATGAAAGAACAGCCAATTCGGCGCTCATGGTTAGGGCCATCAGCAGGCAAATAGGCATGTGTCGCATCATGAAACACCTCTTGCTAAAGATAGCATGGGGAAACCACAGGCGCCGGTGGTTCGTCACTGTGCCGTGGTTTCGGCGCGTCATCTCTCTTCCTCCTGTCTCAGCGCTGAGTCATCACCATCCAATTCTTTACGAGTAACAACGAGATCGAACTGCCGCTCCGTCTCGTGGCTATCTGGAACACATGTTGCCTAGCTGATATTGAACGTAATCGCATTGCGAGGGAGGGTGGAGGTGCGAACGCGTTAATAGCTCGGAGAGGGTGAGTTCATGATGACGAAGGGAATCGATACAGACTGAGTCGTGCTCAAAAGGACACAAGGAGGGTTCATCATGTTTGTTGTGGTCGGTGCGACAGGAAATACAGGCTCTTCGGTCGTGGAGACGCTGCTCGCTCACAAACAACCGGTACGGGTCGTCGTTCGCTCGGCTGATAAAGGCGCTGGATGGAAGGCCAAGGGTGCGGATGTGGCCGTGGCATCCCTTGATGATGTCTCTGCCCTGGCTCAGGCGTTCAAAGGAGCGAAGGGGGTCTATCTGCTGGTGCCGCCGAATTACGGCGCAGAAGCCTGGTTGGCCGACCAGCGAGCGCGAATGGATCGCGCAGCGGATGCGGTGAAGAAGAGCGGAATTGAACATGTGGTGTTTCTGTCGTCGGCCGGTGGGCATCTTCTTGGAGGAACCGGTCCGATTCGCGCCGCCGGCTACGGGGAGCGCGCACTGGGTTCATCCGCCAAGCAGATCACGATCCTACGGCCGTCCTATTTTATGGACAACTGGGGGCCGGTCATCGGTGCGGCAAAGGCGCAGGGGGTTCTTCCCACGTTCATTGCGCCGCAGGTGGAGATCCCCATGAACTCGACCAAGGATATCGGCCGGATCGGAGCCGAGCGATTGATGGCCGGTGGACAGGGCAAGCAAATCGTGGAGATGGCAGGGCCTGAAGAGTATAGCCCCGAGCAGGTGGCAACCGTGCTTGGTCAGCTCCTGGGGAAAACTGTGACGGCGCAGCATGCGCCCCTGAGTGCGGTGGTTCCCACGTTCAAGTCGTTTGGGTTTTCTGATGAAGCGGCGAAGTTGTTCGAGGAAATGTACGCCGCTTTCTCGAAAGGTGCGATTGGGTACGAGCATCCCGAGAAGCTCGTGCGGGGAACGGTCACGTTGCACGAATCCTTACGGGGAATGGTGTAGGCCATCGTATTCATGACGATTCACGTGGCGTCACAACAGGTACGATAGAGTCGTTCATGGGTGGTGCGGGCAAGGAGGTCATCATGGCACCAAGCACGGTGGCTGCCAAAAAGGTAGTGGGCGTCTATCGGCCGGGTTCGACCCATATGGTTGGGGACGGATTCCCGGTGCGCAATCTGTTCCCCAGCAACGAGCTGGCGCAGCAGGTTGACCCATTTCTACTGCTGGACTATGCGGGGCCACACGACTTCGGACCGACTGATGCGCCTCGGGGTGTCGGGGAGCATCCGCATCGGGGCTTTGAAACCGTGACGATTGTGTATCAAGGATTGGTCGCCCATCGGGATTCAGCCGGCCATGCCGGTGTGATCGGGCCTGGCGACGTTCAATGGATGACCGCGGCGTCCGGAGTTGTGCACGAGGAGCTGCATGAGAAGAATTGGGCCAGGCAGGGTGGGACGTTGCAGGCGATTCAACTCTGGGTCAATTTGCCGCGTGCGGTCAAGATGACCGCCCCTGGGTATCAAACAATTCTCAATGCGGCCATTCCGGCCCTCGACCTCGACGGTGCGGGAATCGTCCGAGTGATTGCCGGTGCATGTCGGGGCGTCAAGGGGCCGGCACGCACCTTTACGCCGATCGAGTTATACGATCTCCAAGCCCATGCTGGTCGGCGGATTGAACTCAATGTTCCGGATGGATATGGCACGGCTGTGTTCCTGTTGCAGGGCGATGTGTCAGTGAACGGATCGCGCGCTGCCAGCGAAGCTGAGCTGATCGTCTGTGCACGTGAAGGAACACGGCTCACGATTGAGTCGCAGGCGGAGAGTCGGCTGCTGATCATGAATGGGAAACCGATCGATGAACCGATCGCTCGCTATGGGCCATTTGTCATGAATACCAAAACGGAACTGGTGCAGGCTGTCGAGGACTATCAGAAAGGCAAGATGGGGCACCTCTCGTGAGTGCGTCGTTCGTAACTCGTGAAACGTGAAGCGTATGAGTGACCAGGGTGCGGCAATCCTTATCGACATTTACTCCGACGTCGTTTGCCCGTGGTGTTATGTCGGGAAGCGGCGGCTCGAACGGGCACTGCGCCAGGCGGGTGATGCGGTGAGGGGCAATGTGCGGTGGCGGCCGTTTCAGTTGAATCCGACCATGCCGACACAGGGGATGGATCGCAAGGTCTATCTGGAGACGAAGTTCGGCAGTCTGACGGTCTTCAATGAGATGGAGCAACGTCTCCTTGAGGCGGGAAGAGAAGAGCAGATCGCCTTTGCCTTCGACAAGATCGCTCGGACGCCCAATACCCTACTAGCCCATCGGGTGATTTGGTACGCCGCGGTCCAAGGCCATCAGGATACGGTGGTTGAGCAATTGTTCAAAGGCTATTTCGAAGAAGGTCTCGATATTGGTTCGTCTTCGGTGCTCATCGAATTGGCGGAGCGAGCAGGGTTGAACGCAGCCGCATTTCTTGAAAGTGGGGAAGGCCTCGTTGAGGTGAAGGCTGAAGAAGCTGTGGGGCGCAAGCTCGGTATTCGAGGCGTGCCCTACTTTGTGTTTGATGAGGCCTATGGAATCTCCGGCGCGCAACCGGTCGACGTGTTGATCGCGACCATCGAGAAAACTCGGTCTCAGCGACAGGTGTGAATCGACGGGCAGGAGGTGAGTCATGGCAGTCCAAGTCTATGGATGCAACCACGTTGTGATTGAAGTGACGAATGCGAAGAAGGCCGTCAAGTTTTACGAGGACGTGTTTGGACTGACGATGCAACGGGGTGGCGAAGGCGCGGCCTTTTGCAAGCTTGGCGAGCACCAGTTCATGGCGATTTTTGAAGTCGAGACATTGCAGCCGGATCGGAGCAAGCATTTCGGGCTCATGGTCCGCGATATGAAGCAGATTCAAGAAGTCCGCAAGAAGTTGACGAAGAAATACAAGTTGAAGCTGCATCCTGACTTTCGCTGTGACTTTCGCGACCCCTGGGGCAATCGTATCCAGGTCGGTGATCTGAGCGATGAGTCGTTGGTGTGGCTGCTCCCGTATCAGGAAGTGCAGAAAGCCGGGATTACGTTCACAGCTAAGACAAGAGAAAGGGGTTCGCGATGAGCACCACAAATTTAGAACAGCGATTAAACGATTTGTTTGGGTATGTTCGCCAGGGAAAGATTGTTGAGGCGATCCAAGAATTCTACGATAAGGACGCAGCGATGCAGGAAAATGTCAATCCTCCGACTGTGGGGCAAGTCGCGAACATCGAGCGCGAGAAGCAGATTCTCAGCGGGGTCAAAGAGTGGAAGGGGTTTGATGTGACGGCCTCGGCTATCGGCAACGACGTTACGTTCTACGAATGCACCATGGATTTCATCGCCACCAACGGCCAGCCAGTTCACCGCAAGCAAGTGTCAGTGGCCAAGTGGAAGAACGGCAAGATCATCCATGAGAGGTTCTATTATGATACGGGAAAGAAATAACAGGGTAATGGCGTGAGGCTTTGAATAGACAGACGGGTGAACCACGACAGGAACTGTGGCTGATCCGGCACGGTGAGACGGAATGGAGTTTTGTAATGTAAGCGGCCACGTGTCCGGCAAAGGATCGGGAAACGGTACCGGTATGGTAGGAGTTCCCTGCCGTGCACTGAGTGCCTATCCGTACGACCAACTCCGATGGAGTCAACGTGCGCCACGGTTCGGCTGGGAACGGCCAACACACGTGGGGGGCACGGGACAGTATGCTGGCCATGGTCTTTACACTGGCCACCAGTGCCGCGCAGGGGTGGCGTCGGCTCAACGGGGCCGAGCGGCTCGCTGACATCCTCACCGGCCTGCAGTTCAAAGGCGGGGGCAAAGTGAAGGGGCAGAGAATCGCCGCCTGATTATCCATACACAACATTTGACTTTAGCTCGCCTCACCTTCGACGTTCTCCTAGCAGGCTGTTGTACAACGTCCGCCGGCGGCATATCCGCCTCGCTCAGAGGCTCACCGTGCGACCTGGGTAACCGCCTGTTCACACAGGCGATGGGTGGGCGGGTGAAAAAAGCCTACGATTCGCCTCTTCGCTCGCTGCGGCCTTTCAGAACAGCTTGTGGGGCACGCTGATGGCCTCCGTGTTCTCAGGCACGACGCCCTTTCCGAGGTCGTCACAGGGTGTGTCAACACACGGCTAGTCGTGACGCCCTCCACTAGTAGTTGTTGTCATCACTCCTAGGGATTTGTCTAGTCGCTGACATGGTAGTCAGGATTGTATGTTCCCCCGGTTGGCGGTTGTGCCATGAATGACCTGCCGCGTAGAGCGATGAAACGGTTGCGCAGTTTGCAAGCCAATGGAGTCGGCACCTAGCCGTCTGCTGAAAAACTCAAGATGTGTGCTTCGACAAGCTCAGCACGAACGGAACACCTCAATAGTTTCAAGGGCTGCCCCGTTCGTCCTGAGGCTCTCGAAGGATGAACGAAGGGGTTGTCAGCAGACTGCTCGCAGTGAGAGCAGCGAAACGAACGTCTCCGTCATCCATTTATGGACAAACGGATCGCTTAGAGATCCGAAGAGGACCATCACATGATACGACACAGCAACGTCAGTCTCTCCGACCTACTGAAGGTCGATGCTGCTGCCGGTACCCTCCATTTTGAACATCGGCGCATGTTGCTCTTGGATGCCGATGCCATGGGTTTGCTCCGCAAGGAGTTGATTGAGGCGGTTGGGCTCCATCAGGCACGACGTATTCTGCTGCGGTTCGGCTATGCCTGCGGATACCGCGACGCGCTCACCACGAAAGGCTGGCACGACACCGATGACCTCACTGAGTGGTTGTCGTTCGGCCCCAAGCTCCACACTCTTGAGGGCATTGTGGGAGTCCATCTTCAACATCTCCACGTCGACAAAAACAACGGCATCTTTGAGATTGACGCAGAATGGCGGAACTCGTACGAAGCGGAACAACATCGGGTGCATCTCGGCATGGCGGATGCTCCGGTCTGTTGGACGCTCGTCGGCTATGCCAGCGGTTATGCATCGGCGGTCTTCGGTCGGGAGGTGCGCTGTTCTGAAACGCACTGTATCGGGAAAGGCGATCCGCACTGTTTGGTCATGGCGCGCGCGGTTGATGGCAGCGAGCAGTCGGCAGGCGCACTCGAGGTGACGAACGAGGATGAGAGTGGGCACGTTGATCTGAGAGGTCTGCGCGACACCCTCAACCGTTATCAGAACGATCTTCAACGGGAACAGGCGACGGTCAGCTCATTGGAATCCACCATCCTGTCCCTGCGGGAAACGCTTCGCACGTATTCAGGGGCTGAGGAGTTGGTCGGAACCAGCACGGTGTTTCGCAAAGTGATCCAAGACGTCGAACAGGTCGCTCCCTCGGATGTCGCGGTGTTGATTTGTGGCGAAACCGGAACCGGCAAGGATATGGTCGCCCGCGCCATTCATGCGAGGAGCGGACGCAGCGAACACTCACTGGTCATCGTCAACTGCGCCGCGTTATCCGCCGGCCTTGTCGAGAGCGAGTTGTTCGGGCATGAACGAGGCGCCTTTACCGGCGCATTCAAGCAAAAGCTGGGACGGTTCGAAATTGCGAACGGCGGCACGATTTTTCTGGATGAAGTCGGAGAATTGTCCTTGGATGCCCAGGTAAAATTCCTTCGTGTCTTGCAAGAAGGCGAACTGGAACGAGTCGGCGGCGCCCGGACGATCAAAGTGGATGTGCGTATTCTTGCGGCAACCAATCAGCCGCTCGCGCGATTGATAGCCGAAGGGAAATTCCGCGAAGATCTGTTTTATCGCCTGAATGTGTTCCCTCTTTCTGTCCCTCCCTTACGGGAACGACCTGAGGATATCCTCTTGTTCGCGCATTACTTCACGAATCGATATCGTACCAAACTGAAGAAATCCATCTCGTCCATCGACCAACGATCCATTGAACGGCTCCAGCAGTACCACTGGCCTGGTAATGTGCGCGAGTTGCAGCATATGATCGAACGAGCGGTCTTGCTGAGTGAGAGCGAGGTGTTGACGATCGATGTGCCGACGTTCAATGGGCAGCACAAACCGTCATCACTTCCGGATCATTTCAATCATTCGGAGGGAGGTCCGTTGAAGACGCTCGCGGAGGCAGAGCGCCTGCACTTTGAGAAAGTTCTTCGACATACCAATGGCCTGATCACAGGAAAAGGAGGCGCGGCGGACATTCTCAATCTACCACCCTCGACGTTGCGCCATCGCATGAAGAAGCTTGGCCTCAAATAGCCGACTGCTCATCGGCGTGCCGACGGCATCGTGTTGTGCGCCGCTTTAGCCGAGACGCTCCGGCTCCGTCAAGGCAGTCGATTCACAACCTACAAGACATGCGTGTGGGAAGTATTGCGCAGCGACGATCATGCGGGGAATGCTCTGGTTGCCGCAAACGGTGAAATGGTTTTTCGGATGGGTCGTCTGACTCAGATGTGTAGAACAAGCGGTTCGTTGTTATTTCTCCCAGCCTGCTTGGTCGTGGGTGCTCTGCTGGCGGCACCGATTGATCTTTTGTGGGCGCAAACACCGTCGTCGGTACCACTGACGACTCAGAAACCACAACAGGAAGACACGGCTGATTCAGCCGAGTCCATCATGCCGTCGCCGCAGGAACCTGGGAGATCGCAACCTACACGGTCCGAAGGTTCTCCTCGTGAGACGACCATGAGCGCTACGAACCGGGTCGTTGATATCGGCTTCGGTATCTTGGGGGGCGGGACCATGGGACCGACTCCGTACAAACCGCTTCGCTACGACGAAGATTGGAGTTATCTGAAAGATCCTACGCGTCGGACTGATTTTTGGGACCCCATTAAATATATTCCGTTCGGTGGTCGGGACGATGTGTACCTTTCTATCGGAGGCGAGGCGCGGATCCGATATGAGTTTTTTCGGAACGAGAGTTTAGGCAGCGCACCCGCCAATCACGATGGGAAGAATGACTATGCGCTTCAGCGCTATATGTTGCATGCGGATCTGCATGTGGGGTCGAGGGTCCGTTTTTTCGGAGAGATGTGGAGCGGAATCGAAAGTGGGCGCATCGGCGGGCCGCGCCCGGACATCGATAAGGATTCGTTTGATGTCCATCAAGCCTTTGTAGATATCGTGTTGCCGCTCGGGAATACCGATACGCTGACATGGCGGGTGGGACGGCAGGAGATGACCTACGGCGGTCGAAGGCTGATCGATGTGCGGGGGGCTCAGACGTTACGCCGCTCGTTCGACGCCGCGCGATTCTTGCTGCGAGTCGGTGAGTGGTCGGTGGATGGATTCTTCTCCAAGCCGGTCCGCAATCAACCGAATGTGTTCGATAATTCATCCGACTCGAATCGCACCCTCTGGGGCCTCTATGCCGTCCATCCACTGGCATTCTTACCTGATGGGCATGTCGATCTGTACTATCTCGGATTCGAGGATCAAGAAGGTCGCTTCGACCAGGGCACCGCCTACGAGCTTCGGCATACGCTTGGGACGCGTCTGTGGGGACAGCCGCTGCCCTGGGAGTACAACTTTGAGTTTCTTTGGCAATTCGGTTCGTTCGGATCAGGCACCATTCAGGCGTGGGCCGTGGCAACAGCTACGTACTATAATTTCGACAGATTGCCGCTTCGCCCTCGTCTCGGCTTGGCGGCTGATATCACCAGCGGCGATCGTGATCCGAAGTCGGCCAACTTGCAGACCTACAATCCGCTGTTTCCCACGGGAGCCTTCTTTAATCTTCAGGATCCTGCTGGCCCTCAGAACGTCATGCATCTGCATCCATTCTTGGATGTGCATCTCACCGAAAGCTTGACCGCCACAGCGGATTGGGGATTCTGGTGGCGGCAGAGCCCGGATGACGCCGTCTATCGTATTTCAGGCGCCCCGTTTCGATCCGGGCAGCAGAGCCAGAGTCTCTACGTGGGTAATTCACCGGCCGTGACCGTCACATGGAGAGCCACCAGCCACCTGACACTCCTGGCGGGCTACGTTCATTTCTTTTCCGGGACCTTCTTTCAGGAGACACCCCCGGACAAGGATGTCGATTACTTCACCACCTGGATGACGTACATGTTCTAGCAGTCAGCTGAAAACCCCTTCGTTCATCCTTCGAGAGCCTCAGGACGAACGGGGCAGCCATTGAAATTATTGAGGTGTTCCGTTCGTGCTGAGCTTGTCGAAGCACACATCTTGAGTTTTTCAGTAGACTGCTAGAACCTGTGCGCGATGTCCTGACAGGATGCTCATGCGGTGAACATCCTGCGCTCTCGCTCGACCGGATTGTTTTTCACAAACCCACGAATGTTGTGCCGATGAAGAATCGGCACGAGACCGCATATCGGCGCCGTATATGGCGTCGACCACTCGCGAGGTGTGAGTGATTCTTCCAAGAAGTCCTCTCCTTTCGCACTTGTCTCAGTCACATTGTGCTTTCTTATCACGTAGTTAGTTGAGCGATGGAGAGATGCAATCAGTTCCGTGTGAGTGGCTGGCAATCAAATTGCTATACCAACTTATCATGATTAGTCAGCGTGTCAGGACCATTGATCCTGGCATCACATATTTAACGGTTAAAGGTCTAGGAGGTCTAGCCATGAGTCAAGCAAAAGCTCCACAGATTCCAGGAATGATTGATCCGAACGATGCGGCCATGTTGCTGATCGATCATCAGAGCGGGCTCTTTCAAACGGTCAAAGATCTTCAGGTGCCCGATCTCCGTGCGAACGTCGTCACGCTGGCCAAGGTTGCGACGTTGGCCAAAATCCCTGTGATCACGACTGCGTCAGTGCCGCAAGGACCGAACGGACCGCTGATTCCCGAGATTCATAAGTTCGCGCCACATGCGCAATACATAGCCAGACGCGGGCAGATCAATGCCTGGGATAACCCTGATTTCGTCGCGGCCGTTGAAGCGACCGGTCGCAAGACCTTGATCATCGCCGGCACGATTACCAGCGTGTGCCTGGCGTTTCCCAGCATCTGTGCCGTCCATGCCGGCTACAAGGTTTTTGCCGTCGTCGACGCCAGCGGGACCTATTCCAAGATGGCGCAGGAAATCACGTTAGCCCGCATCGTCCAGGCCGGTGTGGTGCCCGTCGATACCGCAGCCGTGTGCTCCGAACTACAGAAAACCTGGAGTCGTCCCGATGCGTCTGCCTGGGCAGAAGCCTACAGCGCAGTTTTCCCACCCTATCAGCTGTTGATCGAGAGCTATGGGAAGGCACAAGAAGTTGCCATCAACCACGAAGTCTTGGATTCAAAACGGTAAGTGTAAGGAGATCTATTTCCTGCACCTATCAACTCATTAACTCATTCAGAAGGAGCATATACCATGGCGAGTGAACCGATTCGTGATCAAGTCGGAGACCAGTTGCTGACGCCGAAAAATTCGGCGCTCATTATCATCGATTATCAGCCGGTGCAGGTCAATTCCATTGCGTCCATGGACCGGCAGTTGATGATTAATAACATCGTTGGAGTCGCGAAGATCGGTCTGGCCTATGGCTTGCCGGTCATCCATTCAACGGTGAATGTGAAGACCGGCCTGAACAAGCCTCCCATTCCTCAGCTTCGCAAGGTGCTCAAGGATCTCCCGACCTATGATCGTACGTCGATCAATTCTTGGGAGGATGTCGAGTTTGTCAAAGCGGTCAAAGCAACCGGCCGTAAGAAACTGATCATGACCGCATTGTGGACCGAAGCCTGCCTGACCTTCCCTGCATTAGACGCGTTGCATGAGGGCTACGACGTCTATCTCGTGGTGGATGCCGTGGGTGGCACCTCGGTGTCTGCGCACGAGGCGGCGTTGCGGCGGATGGAACAGGCGGGTGCCAAGCCGATCACCTGGGTGCAGTTGTTGTGCGAATTACAACGGGACTGGCAGCGTAAGGAGACCGTGCCGGCCTTCATGGATCTCTTTATTCAGACCGGCGGTACCGCCGGCATTCAGTTCTCGTACGATCGTGAAAGCGACAGCGATGAAGGCGGCGTCATCGGTGTGACGAAGGAATCCATTCAGAAAGCGCGCGCCAAGTAGTTCTTCTTCGGATCCTGTGTGTTGCAGGGGCACGCACAGGATCCGAAACAAGCACATCGTGCTGATCGCAGCGAACGGCATGGAGCGCGTCATCAATCCTCGATGTGAAGAGCAGGGCTATGGCATTAAAGAACCTTCTCAGCGTTCATCAATCCGAGCAGCGTCACTGGGTCGGCGACGGCTTCCCAGTGCGGACCATCTTTTCAGACGACAACATGGGCAATCGTCTCGATCCGTTTCTCTTGATGGATTATGCCGGTCCCATGGAGTTCCCGCCGTCCGACCGACAGCCAGGAGTTGGGGAACATCCGCATCGGGGGTTTGAGACCGTGACCATCGTGTATCGAGGCCGGTTGGTCCATAGGGATTCAGCGGGCAACCACGGGCAGATCGGTCCTGGTGACGTTCAATGGATGACGGCGGCTTCAGGAGTCGTGCACGAAGAGAAGCATGATCCCGAGTTTGCACGGCAGGGAGGCTTGCTGGAAATGATTCAATTGTGGGTGAATCTTCCAGCCGCGTCGAAAATGGCGTCTCCTCGCTATCAAACGTTATTACATGCGCACATTCCAGTGGCGTATCTCGCCGATGGAGCCGGTTCTGTACGGATCATCGCCGGGGAGTTTCATGGCGTTAAAGGACCGGCAAAGACCTTCACGCCCATCCATCTGTATGATCTAGAGCTACGGGCGAATCATCATGTGGAGATCCGTTTGCCGCTCGATTACCACACCGGGCTTTTTGTCCGGAGAGGATCAGTGATCTTGAACCAGTCTCAGCTCGTTGGTGAAGCGGGGTTCGCGCTGTACGGGATGACCGGAGAGCACATCAGTATTGATGTCAAAGAGGATGCCGCGCTTCTGGTTCTGAGCGGCAAGCCGATCAATGAGCCGACGGCCTGGGCCGGTCCTTTTGTGATGAATACCGAAGAGGAACTCTCACAGGCTGAGGCCGATTACCGCGCTGGTCGAATGGGACGCCTCCACTGAATTAATCGTCCGGCAAGTGATTCAGTGACGACGCCATCGCAGAAGAGACAGACAGCGGTTAGCTGACTATCACGTGACATGGGGCTCGTGGGACGAGCTTCACGAGAGGAGAACGATCGATGATCATTCGTAAGCTGCATCTATGGGTTTTGGGGGTGGTCTGTGCGTTCGTCTTGACCTCCGGAGTTGCGGGGGCCGAGATGAAACGGTACGAGATCGACGCGGAACATTCGGCCATCGGGTTCAGCATTCCTCATATGACGGTCTCGAATGTCCGCGGCCAATTCACTGATGTGTCGGGATTCGTCGAGCTGGATCCTGACAGCAAACATGTGAAGACCGTCGAAGCGACGATCAAAGCCGCCACGATCAATACCCTGCATGAGAAACGCGATAGTCATTTGCGCAGCCCGGATTTTCTCGATGTGGAGAAATATCCGACGATGACTTACAAGCTGAAGAGTTATCGCAAAACGGGTGATACCTTTACCGCGATGGGTGATTTCACCCTCCATGGGGTGACGAAGGAAGTCACACTGATCGGACGGTTCATCGGCGTGACCAAGGATCCAGGAGGGAATAGTCGAGCGGGGTTCACGGCAAGCGGTCGAATCAATCGCCAGGAATTCGGCATCCAATTCAACAAAACCTTGGATAACGGTGGAATGATCGTCGGTGATGAGGTGACGATTCTGCTTGATGTCGAGTGTGTCCGGGCTAAAACCAGCGCTCCATAAGAAAGATCGGATGTCGCGTCATGAATCAAACGGGCGCAGCGCAGATGACGAATGCGATGTGTATTGTGGTCATCACAGGGAGCATGCGCCCAGGCAAGTATACGAACATGGCGACCGCAACAAGGGATGTCGAGTTGAAGGCGGAAGAAGTGGTCGGCCATCAGATGGGGATTCGATCCGTGCCCCACTTCCTCGTGGATGGGACGTATGCCGTTTCCGGAGCGCGCAACCGCCTGAAATATTGCGCTCGGCCTTTCGAAGGGCAGTGGTTGATCATGCGGGAAGCGAAGATGCATGGGGGCGATCTCAGGCTGTTCGAATCATGTTACGCGTAGATAAGGATGGGAATGATGAAAACATTTTTGTTGTCCGTGAGTCTTTGGTTTCTTCTGTGCACGCCGCTGTTTGCCCAACAAACGAAGGTGACGCCGCTGACAGCACAAGATCTTACCGGCATACCAGGCAAGGAAGCCGTGATGATTACGGTCGAGTATCCTCCGGGAGCCAGTGACCCGGCGCACCGCCATAATGCGGAGGTCTTTATCTACGTGCTGGAGGGGTCGATCATCATGCAGGTGGACGGCCGTCCGCCGGTCACGTTGAAGGCGGGACAGACCTTCTATGAAGGTCCGAACGATGTGCATGTGGGGGGACGGAACGCGAGCAAGACCAAGCCTGCGAAGTTTTTGGTGTTCTTCGTGAAGCAGAAGGATGCGCCGCTCTTGGTGCCGGAGCAATAGCGATGCGCGACGAATCGAGTTCTTGTACGATCAGGAGCGAAGAGCGTCCATGAATATAGTCGTGGTCGGTGGTCGTGGAGTCGTCGGGACCAAACTTGTTCCGAAGCTCAACGAGCAGGGACATCACGCCATCTCGGCATCGCGGGCGACCGGTATGGATGCGTTCACCGGAGAAGGAGTGGCAGCCGTGTTGACGGATGCGCACGTGGTCGTCGACGTGACCAATCCACCGTCCTTCGAGGCTGCAACCGCCATAAACTTTTTTGAAACCACGACGCGAAATCTCCTTTCGGCCGAACTGGAGGCGGGGATCCACCATCACATTATGTTGTCGGTCGTCGGTGCCGATCGCATGACGGACAACGGCTACATGCGTGCAAAGGTGGCTCAAGAGCAACTCATCCAAGCCGGACGAGTGCCGTACACGATCCTTCGCGCCACCCAGTTTTTTGAGTTCATCAACACCATCATCGACGTCAGCACGATCAACCAGACCGTTCGGCTTGCCCCGGTTCTGTTTCAGCCGATTGCGGTCGACGACGTTATCGCAGCTTTGGCTGACATAGTGGTGAGCATGCCCGCCAATGGCATTGTCAATTTGGCCGGACCAGAAGTATTTCGTCTACCCGACGTGGCACAACGTCTTTTCACGATCACGCAGAGGTCTTGCCGCATGGTCATGGATTCCGAGGCACCCTATTTTGGCGGAAGACTGAATGAGCAATCCTTGGTGCCTATCGGCGAGCATCACGCGGGTGCGACACGTTTTGAAGATTGGCTGAACAGTCAGCCGTAGACGTCCTGCGTATTGAGCCGACGCGCTTGTTCCGAACGGGCTCAACGTAACACGGAACCAGAAAAGCGAGATGGAGCAGGTCGACGGCGATGTTCCTTGCTTGACGCGGTACGGTGACGATGACTAAGATTCCTTCGCGGTTTGAGATCCACCTGTCGACTTGAGGAACATCCGATGAGATTCGTCACCATCATGCTTCTCGTGAGTGGCCTATTCGGCTTGGTCGGTTGTAAAGGCGAGGTCGGACCGTCCGCTCCTCCTCCGATTCCTGAGGTGCAGGTGGCTGAAGTGATTACTCAGACCATTCCCGATGAACCGGAATTTATCGGGGAAGCCGAGGCGTCGAGCATTGTTGAGATTCGTCCGCAGGTGACGGGCATCATTAAGCATCGATTCTTCTCTGAAGGGCGCGATGTCAAACAAGGTGATCGCCTGTACGAGATCGATCCCGTTCCCTTCAAGGCCGCGTATGAAAGCGCCAAGGGGCGAGCGGCACAAGCCGAAGCACGGCTCGTCCAAGCCAAGCAAAATCTGGCGCGTGTGAGGCCGTTGCTCGTCGAAGACGCCGTCAGTCAAAAAGATGTGGATGATGCCGTCGCGGAAGATCTTGCCGCCAAGGCCGCGTTGGAAACCGCAAAAGGAGATTTGGTCAAAGCTAAGTTTGATCTCGATAACACCATGATCGTCGCGCCGGTCGATGGGTTGATCGAGCGAACGCGATATTATCAGGGTCGACTCGTGACCGCACAAACAGACCTCTTGACGGTCATTCATCAAGTCGATCCCATGTACGTCATCGTCAGCGCGCCGGAGAGTTTTCTTCTGAAGCGTCGGCGGGATACCCTCTCCAAACGGATTCAGCATCCCGGAATTTATAGGCTGACGGGCACGGCTATTTTCGTGGACAAGAGCTCCTATCCTCATGAGGGCGTCTTGGATTTTGCGGATATCGGGTTGCGGACGGAAACGGGATCCCGGCAAGCGCGAGTCGTGTTTCCGAACCCCGATCGGGTGTTGTTGCCCGGGCAATTCGTGACCGTGCGGTTTCACGGTGTGTCGAAACCGAATGCCATCCTCGTTCCACAGCGCGCGGTGCAACAGGGACCGAAAGGCGCGGTCGTGTTCGTCGTCAATCCGAGCGATCACGTGGAGGTTCGGGACGTGAAGGCGACGGATTGGCATGGAGACCAGTGGCTCATCGAAGACGGGCTCCGCGCGGGGGAGCGTGTGGTTGTGGATGGATTTCAGCGGGTCATCCCCGGCGCTCAGGTCAAGCCCACCATGGTGGCTTCTGCGCCGCGTGAGACGCCTCCTTCACCATCAGGCGCCGGCGGCGAGGACACGACGAAATGAATCTCAGCTTTTTCATCGATCGTCCGATCTTTGCATCGGTTCTTTCCATCGTTGTCGTCGTCGTGGGCGTCGTGGCGATGGTGAACTTACCCATCGCTCAATTTCCGGAAATCACGCCTCCGATGGTCCAAATCGAAGCGGACTATCCAGGTGCCAGCGCGGAAGTGGTGGCGGAATCGGTGGCGCGTCCTATTGAGCTGCAGCTCCCCGGCATCGATCACTTGCTGTATTTTGACTCCACCAGTTCGAACGATGGTCACATGACCATCAGAATTACGTTCGAAATCGGGACGAACGTAGACATCGCGCAAGTCCAGACTCAGAATCGTCAGAAGCTCGCGGAGCCGCAGCTCCCTCCTGAAGTCGTTCGCCAAGGGGTCACCGTCAAGAAGATGTCGCCAGACCTGCTGACCGTCATGGTCTTGCAGTCCGATGATCCGCAGCAGGATGCGCTCTTCCTCTCCAATTTCGCGATTCTGCGCGTCATCGATAACATCAAGCGGCTTCCCGGCATCGGCGACGCGATGGTCTTCGGGCAGCAAAACTACAGCATGCGCTTGGTGCTTGACCCGGTGCGCATGGCGCAGCTGAGTCTGACCCCGACCGATATCGCCAATGTCGTGCGTGAGCAGAACCGTGATTTTCCGGCGGGGACCGTCGGGCGAGAGCCGATGCCGATTGCGACGGAACTGACGCTTCCGCTCATCACCGATGGGCGACTGTCCGACGTGCAAGAATTCGAGGACCTGATCGTTCGAGCCATGCCGAACGGATCGATCGTCCGACTCAAGGATGTCGCGCGGGTTGAGCTTGGAGCGCAATCCTATGGCCTTGAGGGCCGGTATAACCGCAAACCCACCGCCCTACTGATCACGTTCCTTTCGCCCGGCGCCAACGCGCTCGATACGGTCAGAGGGGTTCGTGCGGAAATGGAGAAGCTGAGCAAGATTTTCCCCCATGGCGTCACCTACGATATTCCCTACGACACCACACGATTTGTCGATGTGTCCATCAAGGAAGTCGTGAAGACCTTGGTCGAAGCGATGGTGCTCGTGGTGCTCGTGGTGTATCTCTTTCTCCAAAGCTGGCGCGCCACCTTGATTCCTGTCCTGGCCGTGCCGGTTTCATTGATCGGCACCTTTGCTGGCATGGCGGCCCTCGGGTTTTCGATCAATACCCTGACGCTGTTCGGGTTGGTGCTCGCCATCGGCATCGTGGTAGACGATGCAATCGTGGTCGTGGAAAACGTGGAACGCCACATGGAGAATGGACTGCTTCCGAAGGACGCCGCGAAAAAAGCCATGGGTGAGGTGGCCGGTCCGGTGATCGCCATCGTGTTGGTGCTGTGCGCCGTCTTCGTGCCCGTGGGATTTCTCGGGGGCATTACCGGACAGCTCTACAAGCAGTTCGCGATTACGATCGCGGTCTCGGTGTCGATCTCGGGATTCGTCGCCTTGACGCTGAGTCCGGCCCTCTGTGCCTTGGTGCTGAAGCCGAGTCACGGACCTCGCAGAGGGTTTTTTGGGTTGTTCAACCGAGGGTTCGAGTGGGTGCAAGCCCGCTATACCACCAGTGTGGCGCTCTCGTTGAAGCACATGGCGCTCTCATTGGTGCTGTGCGGCATCGTCGTCGGGGTTACGGCGAGTTTGTTCAAGGTCATTCCCCTGTCCTTTTTGCCTGAAGAAGACCAGGGGTACTTCATCACGATTGTCCAGTTGCCGGATGGTGCCGCGAAGAAGCGGACGGACGCGGTGATCGACCGGATCGAGGAATATTACCATACGCTGCCGGGCGTCTACGGCACGCAAGCGTTGCAAGGTCAGAATTTCGTCTTTAATACACGGGGAACCAACACGGCTACCTTGTTTGCGCCGCTCAAAAATTGGGAGGAACGGAAGGGCCCGCAAGATCATGTGAAAGCCCTGATCGGCGGCGCGTACCGTGCGTTTGCGGAGATTCCCGGCGCGTTGATTCTCGCGTTCAATGCGCCCTCGATTCGCGGGTTGGGAGCCACGGGCGGCTTCTCGGTCCAGCTGCAAGATCCGAGCGGCGGAGACTTTAAGCGGTTCGGTGCGGCGGCTCAGCAGTTTGTCGCCAAGGCAAGGGAAAATCCGGCGATCGGGACGGTCAGCACCAGTTTTCGAGTGAGCGCTCCGCGCGTGCATGCCAAGATTAATCGAGAGCGGGCCAAAGCGCTCGGCGTGCCGATCTCCGAAGTCTTCGACACGCTGCAAGCCTATTTCGGCAATCTCTATGTGAACGATTTCGTCAAGTTCGGCCGGGTCTATCGAGTCCAGACCGAGGCAGAGCCGCAGTATCGGTCCAGTCCGGCCGATATCAACAAAATCTACGTCCGTGCGGTGAACGGGCAAGGACAGAAGATGATCCCGCTCGATACGGTCGTGACCACGACCTACTCCAGCGGGCCTGACCCTGTCACGCACTTCAATGGATTTAATACGGCCATGGTCCTTGGTTCCGCGGCACCGGGCTACAGTTCAGGGGAGGCGCTCGACGCATTGGAGCGGGCCGCACAAGAGGTATTGGTGCCGCAGGGGTTCGACATCGATTGGAGCGGCATTTCATACCAAGAGCGTAAGGCGGGTACGCAATCGATCCTCGCATTCGGCTTCGGCCTGCTCATGGTGTTTCTGGTGCTGGCCGCGCAGTACGAGAGTTGGAGCGTCCCCTTTGCCGTAATCTTGGCCGTGCCGTTCGGTGTGTTCGGCGCCTTGTCGTCGGTGTGGCTCTTAGGGATGACCAACGACATTTATTTCCAAATCGGCCTCGTGACGCTGATCGGGCTTGCCGCCAAGAACGCCATCCTCATCGTGGAATTTGCGAATCAGCGGTACACGCACGGCCTGTCGTTGAAAGATGCGGCGCTCGATGCGGCGCGGCTCCGATTCCGTCCCATTCTCATGACTTCGCTGGCGTTCATCCTTGGCGTGGTGCCGTTGGCCATTGCGAGCGGAGCCGGAGCAGCCAGCCGACGTTCGATCGGAACAGGGGTGCTCGGGGGAATGATCGCTGCCACAATCTTTGCCGTCCTGTTTGTCCCCTTATTTTTTGTACTTATCCGCATGATTGGGAAACCTCCCGCTGCGGCGACCGGCGCCGGTGGAGGCAGTGAGGGTAGGGACGGAGCAGCGGCGCATGTTGTACCAGGAGGGCATTGAGATGCGGATCCTGGCCCTGATGGGGGTTGCAGGGTTACTAGCAGCCTGTGCGGTCGGCCCCGATTATTCACGACCCGATGTCCCGACGATGCATGCGTTCCGCATGGATGAGCAGAAACCTGATTTGCCGGCTCTTGCCAATCTGCCCTGGTGGGAACTCTATCAAGATCAGGAACTCCAAAAGCTCATCCGTGTCGCGCTGGATGAGAACAAGGATCTTGAACGGGTCGTCGCAACGGTCGATGAATTCGCCGCGAATCTCTTCATTGCAAGAACCGACTTTATCCCGCAGCTGACGGCCACGGGGAATTTCCCGAGCGCGCGGTCCGGCGGTGTCCGATTTTCAGGATTTCCCAGCCCGTTCAGCTACTATCTGCAGGGCAATCTTGCCTGGGAATTCGATGTGTGGGGGCGGATCCGTCGCTCGAACGAGGCGGCTCGTGGAGATCTGCTGGCTCGGGAGGAGAATCGACGCGCGATTATTTTGCAGTTGGTCGGAGGCGTGGCTCAAGCCTATTTTGAGCTTCGACAATTCGACCTGCAATTGGAAATCGCCGAACGGACTTTAGGGGCGTGGGATGAGTCGGTGCGGATCAGTGAGGCGCGGCATCGCCAGGGGATGGTTCATGGACTGGATGTGGCGCAATTTCAAGCCGAACGAGAGAGCGCCGCGGCGCGGATTGCCGACCTGACGCGACAAATCATTCAGAAAGAAAATGAATTGAGCTTGCTCTTGGGTCGGCCTCCTGATCAGATTCCCAGAGGGCAATCGCTGACCGATCAGGTGATGCCGCCGGTCATTCCTGCCGGTCTTCCCGCTGAGCTGTTGCAGCGTCGTCCTGATATCATCCAAGCCGAACACCAACTTGCCGCGGCAACGGCCAGAATCGGCGCCGCGAAGGCCGATCGCTTTCCCAAAGTCTCTCTGACGGGGATCATCGGTCTTGCTAATCCCAGTTTCACCAGGCTCCTCAGGTCCGAAGGATTTTTCGGCGCCCTTGGTCCAAGCTTGACCGGTCCTATTTTGAATGCGCATAGCCTCGGCTTCCAGCAAGATGCGGCGGAAGCGCAGGCAAGGCAAGCGGCTGCGCAATACCGGCAGACGATCCTGACCGCGTTCCGAGAAGTGGAGGATGCGCTTGCGGGAGTCCGTATGACTCGTGAACAAGCGGCAGCCCAGGATCGACAGGTCATTGCCCTGAAGAAGGCCTTACGTCTCGCGAATCTCCGGTATAAAGGAGGTCTTGCCAATTACCTGGACGTCCTGATCGCACAGCGAAATTTATTTGATGTGGAATTAGCGCTCGCGACAACTCGCCGTCTGCATCTGACGTCGGTCGTCCAACTCTATAAAGCGCTGGGCGGTGGGTGGTCACCCGACGAATCCGGTCATGCACAACCGGTTGCTGCGGCATCTGGAGCGAGTCATCGCTGATTCGGCGCAGGTGGGGATGCAGACGCACGACGCACGAATTTCAACTATGAGACATAGGTGATGGTGAAACTCGACAAAAAAGTTGTCCTCATACCGGGAGGAAACGGAGGGCTAGGGCACGCCGTCGTTCCGGCGTTTGTGCAGGCTGGGGCGCGAGTGGTGTCGGTCGGTCGTGGGTCATCCACGAGCCCCGCACAGGGCTGGGTGTCGATGGAAGCCGATGTGACCGATGAGCAAGACGTTCAGCGACTTGTCGACGAGGTGGTTCGGAAGGAAGGACGAGTCGATGTCTTGATCAATCTAGTCGGCGGGTTTGCATCCGGTCGCGCGCTCGAAACGGAGAGCACGTTGTGGCAGCGGATGTTGACGCTCAATCTCACGGCGGCTTTTCTGCTGTCCAAAGCGGTGATACCGGGAATGATGGCGCGACGGTCGGGGCGCATTGTTCATGTTGCCGCCCGCTCGGTGGTGGAACCGTTTCCTGGCGCGTTCGCCTATATCGTATCGAAATCCGGACTCGTCGCGATGGTTCGTACCCTCGCCATGGAGCTGACAGGGTCCGGCATTACCGTGACCGGGGTCTTGCCTGGTACGATGGATACTCCCGCGAACAGAAAAAGTATGCCTGAATCAGATCCGTCGACTTGGACCAAACCGGAATCAGTTGCGCAGACCTTGCTCTTGCTTGCGTCCGACGAAGCCGACCAGATCAACGGAGCCGTCATTCCGATCGGCTCATGAGCCAGGACGAACAGTCTGAGGGAGGAAGGATGCCATGAAGGGAGCAAGAACAGAAAAAGGCAAGCCAGCCAAGCCTAAGTCGGATGTGGCTACTCAGCCGAAAGCAACGACCAAGCGTCGTACCAAGATTCTCGCTCAGCCGACACAGGAGGAAATCGCCAAGCGCGCCTATGACATCTATCTGTCTCGAGGAGGGCCAGAGGAGCAGGCCGAAAGAGATTGGCTACAGGCAGAACGAGAACTTCGGGAGAGATAGTCCGAACGTAGTTGTAGAAGCGTTCACTCGTCGGAAGCATTGTCGTCATGACATGCAATCAGCGCAAACGGGCCACTCGATATCAGCATGGTGTTGTCACAGGGGAACGGGGGGAATACGGTGAAAGTCAAGATTGATCAGTTGTGTATCGATACCATTCGCACCCTCTCGATGGATGCTGTTCAAGCCGCCAATTCCGGTCATCCGGGTACGCCGATGGCGCTCGCGCCGGTGGCCTACTGTCTCTGGCAGCGTTTTTTGCGATTTGACCCCGCCGATCCGATCTGGCCGAACCGAGACCGGTTTGTGCTCTCGAACGGTCATGCCTCGATGCTGCTCTATGCCCTGTTGCATCTTGCCGGAGTGAAAGCGGTCAATCCTGAGTATGAAACGCTCGGCCAATTGGCCGTTACCCTCGACGACATCAAACATTTCCGCCAGCTCGACAGCAAATGCCCCGGTCATCCGGAGTATCGATGGACGTCCGGTGTGGAGACGACGACCGGTCCGCTGGGCCAAGGTGTCGCGACCAGCGTCGGCATGGCGATTGCCAGTCGGTGGATGGGTGAGTATTTCAATCGTCCGAATTTCACGATGTTCGATCACGATGTGTACGCACTGTGCGGCGACGGGTGCTTGATGGAAGGGATTTCAGGGGAAGCGGCGTCCCTGGCCGGGCATTTGAGGTTGGCGAATCTCTGCTGGATATACGACAACAATAAAATCACGATCGAGGGGCATACCGATTTGGCGTTCAGCGAGGATGTTGCGACGCGTTTTGTCGGGTACGGGTGGAACGTCATACGGGTCGGCGACGCGAATGATCTGGAGATGCTCGAACGGGCGTTTCACACGTTCAAACGGACGACCGACCGGCCGACGCTGATGATCGTCGATAGTCATATCGCCTATGGGTCGCCGAATAAGCAGGACACGCATGCAGCTCACGGCGAGCCGTTGGGCGAAGAAGAAATCAAACTGACCAAGCGTAATTACGGGTGGAAGGAAGACGCCAAGTTTTTGGTGCCTGACGGGGTGAGTGAGCATTTCCAGGCGCTGATGGGACAGCGAGGGCACCAAGCGCGAGAAGCGTGGATGAAGCAGTTCGAGGAGTATCGAAAGCAATATGCAGACCTTGCCGATCACCTCTATCGCATGCAACACCGGCGCTTGCCGGACGGATGGGACAAGGATGTGCCCGTGTTCCCCACGGACGCCAAGGGAATTGCCTCCCGCGATTCCTCGGGCAAGGTCCTGAATGCGATTGCCACGCGTGTGCCGTGGCTGATCGGCGGTTCGGCGGATCTCGCTCCCTCGACGAAAACCAGACTCACGTTCGACGGAGCAGGAGACTTTCGCGCCGGATCGTACGGCGGTCGGAATTTCCATTTCGGTATTCGTGAACATGCGATGGGCGCCGTCCTGAACGGGCTCTCGCTGTCGAAGGTGCGGCCGTATGGGGCCAGCTTTCTGATCTTCAGCGATTACTGCCGTCCCGCGATCCGATTAAGCGCGCTCATGGAACTTCCGGTCGTGTATGTCTTTACCCACGACTCGATCGGCGTCGGAGAAGACGGCCCCACGCACCAGCCTATCGAACAGTTGGCGTCGTTGCGTGCGATTCCTGGATTGATCACGATCCGGCCCATGGATGCGAATGAGGTTGCCGAGGCCTGGCGCCTTATCATGGAGTTGCAGCACGAACCCTCGCTGCTGGTATTGTCGAGGCAGGCCTTGCCGACGGTCGATCGTACCAAGTATGCCTCGGCGTCCGGTCTCGCCAAGGGAGCCTACGTTCTGGCCGATTCCGGCGGTACGCCGGATGTGCTGCTGTTGTCCAGCGGGAGCGAAGTCTCGCTGTGTCTGGACGCGGCGGAACACTTGAAACAGACAGGCATCAAGGCTCGCGTGGTGAGCATGCCGTCCTGGGAACTTTTTGAGCGACAGAGCCAGGAGTATCGTGACAGCGTGATTCCGCCGGAGGTCTTTGCGCGCGTCGCCGTGGAACAGGCCTCGACATTCGGGTGGGCGCAGTATACCGGTCGTGGAGGAGTCGTGCTTGGCATGAAGAGCTTCGGCGCCTCGGCCCCGCTCAAAGAACTACAGCGGAAGTTCGGGTTTACTGCCGAGCAAGTTGCGGCAGCTGCGAAGGGGCAGGTTGCCCGCGTCAAGAATCTTCCCGGAGGCATCGGGCAATAGGGAGCACAGAGGAGCCCGCATCCTTCACGAAAGAGGGGGGAGCTATCGATGGTTCATGAGTGAACGACGGCCAGAACTGTGGTTGATCCGACACGGAGAGACCGAATGGAGCCTGGCGGGGCGTCATACAGGGCGCACGGATCTCCCGTTGACCGAGACCGGTCGACAGCAAGCATCGGCACTGAGGCACCATTTGGCTGGCCGTCCGTTTTCGCTGGTGCTCTGCAGTCCGCTCCAACGCGCACGTGAAACCTGTCGACTAGCCGGATATGCCGAGGCGGCGACCGTGACGGATGGATTGCTCGAATGGAATTACGGCATCTATGAAGGTCGAACCACGAACGACATTCGAAACGAGATCCCCAATTGGATTATTTGGACGTACCCCGTCCCTCAAGGAGAGTCCATCGAGCAGGTCGGGGACCGTGCCGAACAGGTGATTCGGCAGGCGCAGGCAGCGGGTGGCGATGTCGTACTGTTTGCGCATGCCCATATCTTGAGGGTGCTCACGGCCTGCTGGCTGGGGCTTCCACCCGCAGCCGGTCGGCTCCTTACGCTCGGCACCGCTTCGCTCAGCGTGCTCGGGTACGAACGCGACCAGCGTGTCATCACGCTGTGGAATCACCGTCGGCATCTCGTTCGCCAGGACAATTCCTGAGAGTCCGATCCTATTCCACCTCAAGCACGTCGGCGGTCCTAATCGCATCGGACGATCGCGGTTTTTGAGCCAGGTGGCTCGTCGTTGCAACTCCCAGATAGAGAAAAGGGAATTGAGTCGTATGCCGTCCAGGCGGATCATCATCATCGGCGGAGGGTTTGCGGGAGTCCAGTGCGCGAGAACATTGCGCAAGCGCTTGATCTCAGGCAGCGCCGAGATCGTGTTGTTCAGCCGGGAAAACAACATGGTGTTTTATCCGCTATTGGCGGAAGTGGCCGGGGCGTCGATCAGTCCCATGACGGTCACCGCACCGTTACGTCAGATGTTGCCCGAGGTGCGCTGTCGAACGGAGGAAGTCCACCACATCGATGTGGCGGCATCCGAGGTGGAGTATGAAGGCTACGACGGGCGGCTGTGTCGGATGGCATTCGACCATGCGGTGCTGGCCTGTGGAGCGGCCGTTAATCTCACAATGATCCCCGGCATGGCCGATCATGCCTTTCCCTTGAAATCGGTCGGCGATGCCGTCGCGATCCGATTCCATGTCATGGCGCAACTGGAAAAGGCGGAAGTCTGTTCCGATCCGGAGCGTCGACGATGGTTGTTGTCCTTTGTCGTGGTCGGCGGTGGGTTCAGCGGCGTCGAGATGGCCGGAGAGATCAATGACCTTGTCCGTGCCAGTCAACGGTTCTACACCAATTTTACACCCGATAATGTCACGGTGACGCTGGTGCATTCTCGCCAACAGATTTTGCCGGAGGTCGCTTCGTCGTTGCGGGAATTCGCTCGGGTGAAGATGGAGCAGGCCGGCATTCGGATGATGTTGAATCGGAAGGTGGTGACGGTCACGCCCGAAGGTGTCGGCTTTCAGGAGGGCGACATGCTCAAGGGCGCCACCGTGGTGTGTACGATCGGGACGACGATGCCGGAGTTGGTGCAGCAGATGAACAGACCGAAAAAAGCGGGTCGATTGTGCACTGATTCCGATATGCGATTGTGCGAAACGCAGAATGTGTGGGCCATCGGCGACTGTGCCCGTGTCATCAATGCCTACGACAACCAGCCGTCTCCGCCGACCGGGCAGTTTGCCGAGCGACAGGGGCGGCAGGTTGCTGAGAATATCGTACGGGTGTTGCGCGACCAACCGACGAAACCGTTCTCCTTCCGACCGTTGGGCCAGCTTTGCAGCATCGGCGAGCGGAATGCCGTGGCGGAAATTTTGGGATTCCAGCTCTCGGGGTTTCTCGCCTGGTGGATTTGGCGGACTGTGTATCTATTGAAATCTCCGTCCTGGTCACGACGGCTTCAGGTGGCATCCGATTGGACTTGGGAACTTCTATTCCCGCGCGATTTGGCCTATCCCCGAATCGATCAAACCGAACGAATTGCCAGGGCGCATTATCGTCCTGGCGACTATATCTTTCACCAAGGCGAACCGGCGACGAATTTTTACGTCATCGAACAGGGAGAAGTCGAAATTCTCCAGCGCGATGCGTCGGGTCAACCGGCAGTGGTAGGGGAGCTCGGACCCGGAGACTTTTTCGGGGAGATTTCTCTGCTTGATGGGACCGCGCGCCTTGGAAGTGTTCGAGCCCGCACGGCAGTTGAGGTGGTGGTTACGGGGAAAGAGATTTTTTCGAACATGTCCAGAACGTTTACGCCGTTTCGCACTTTCCTCGCTCAAGCATTGCGCTGGCGACGACTCCGGCTGAATCCACGATTGGCTCATCAATGGGCCCTGCTTGATCGACGACCGCTCTCTCAGTTCATGGAGGCGGTTCCCGCACAGCGTCTGTCTTCCGACGACACATTTGAGTCGGCCATCCGTCGATTTGACGAGCATGCCCTGTCGTTTCTGTGTGTCGTGGAGGACAACGAGCGGTTGGACGGGATTATCGGTAGAAACGAGTTGTTTGAGGCGTTTGCGCAAGGAAAGAACCCGCTCACGAAGGTTCATGACTTCATGCGGAGCGATCCGATCATGGTGACCCCGATCGATACGGGGCTGACGGCCGGCGATCTCATGAACAAATACGATCTCGATTGGCTGCCGGTGGTGGACGCAAAAGAAACGCGTCGGCTTATCGGCATCGTTCGATCCGAGAGAATGCTCCGACAGATAATCGCCAAGGACTTGTCGAGCGAGCCTTTGCCGATTTAACCGCATGTGGCGGAAGCCTGGCGGATGATAGGCGCAAGCGGTCGATGCAAAGGGGGTAGGATGGGCACCAAGACTGAAAAAATGAAAATGCTGACGGGTGAGCTGTATCGATCAGCCGATGCGGAACTGGTTGCTGAGATTCGTCGAGCACAGGGGGTGTTGGCCAGATATAACGCGACTGCCGAGGAAGAAGCTGGCGAGCGAGTCACGCTCTTGCGCACCCTTCTGGGCTCGTGCGGCGACAATACGGTAATCAGGCCGATCTTTGCGTGTGATTATGGGTACAACATTCGACTCGGACGCAACACGTTTATCAACTACCAGTGTGTCTTTCTTGATTGTGCGCCGATTGAAATCGGTGATGATGCGCAGATCGGACCGGCCGTGCAACTCTACACCGCCGAGCATCCGCTCGATGCGGAAACACGGAGAGCCGGGTTGGAATCTGCTCGTCCGATCCGTATCGGTCGGGATGTGTGGATCGGAGGAGGTGCCATTGTTCTTGCGGGAGTGAATGTCGGGGACGAGTGTGTGATCGGCGCGGGCAGCGTCGTCGTGCACGATGTTCCTTCCGGGTCTGTCGTGGCCGGTAACCCGGCCCGTGTGATTCGTACCGTGGGGGGTGGGAAGAATCGCGAGGTGCCGCACTGACGATGTGGTCAAGCGTTGGATTCAGAAAGACGCGCCGAGGTGAGAGCACACACCATCGTGGCCGCTTTTCATGACCATAGGAGCAGCCGACCTTTCTGCAGTAACCATTTCACGTCTTACAGGAGTGCGCAATGAAACGATCTGCATCGGCTTTGTGGAAGGGAGACCTGAAAACCGGGAAGGGAACGGTCTCCAGCGAGAGCGGTGTGCTCTCGGACACGCAGTATTCGTTTGGAACGAGGTTTGAAAACGGGGTCGGTACGAACCCCGAAGAGTTGATTGCGGCGGCACACGCCGGCTGCTTTACCATGGCGCTCTCGGCGCAGTTGGGGACCGCCGGATTGGTGGCCGACAAGCTTGAAACAACGGCAACCCTGAGCTTCGAGAAGCTGGAAGCAGGCTGGACGGTGACGCAGATTCATCTGGCTGTCACAGGCACGGTTCCCAAGGCTGATGCAGCGATATGGGAAAAGGCCGCGAACGATGCCAAGGCCGGTTGCCCGATCTCACGATTACTGAACACGACAATCACGATGAGTGCCAAGCTTGAATCATAACGACGAAAGCGAGGTGGATGATATGACGACGAAGCGTACGAAGAGTCGTGAAAAGAGACCGAAGCACTCACACAACGTGCTCGTCATCGATGTCGGCGGGACCAACGTCAAGCTGTTGGGAACCGGTGAGTCGGAACCTGTGAAAATTCCGTCCGGTCCGACGATGACGGCACAACGCATGGTTCGTGAAGTCATGCGTGCCGTCGGCCGACGACGCTACGACGGCATATCGATCGGGTACCCTGGACCGGTGCGGAAGGGACGCCCACTTGCGGAGCCGAAGAACCTCGGGAAAGGATGGGTCAAAATCGATCTACGCAAGGCCTTCCACGCGCCGGTCAAGATGATCAACGACGCGGCGATGCAGGCGCTCGGCGGCTACGAAGGCGGTCGGATGCTGTTTTTAGGCCTTGGCACAGGTCTCGGCTCCGCGCTGATTACCGACGGTGTGTTGGTTCCGATGGAATTGGCCCATCTCCGTTATCGAAAAGGCCGCACCTACGAGGACTATGTCGGTCTGCGAGGGCTCAAGCGATACGGCAAAAAAAAGTGGCGTCGGTATGTCCTTGATGTGATCACGACGCTTCGGGACGCACTGCAAGTAAACGATGTGGTACTCGGCGGGGGAAATGCCAAAAAACTTAACAGGCTGCCGAAATGGGCCAGGTTTGGGGATAACGGTCACGCATTCATCGGCGGGTTCCGACTCTGGGACGAAACGTGGCAGGACGAGCGTGCGGCATGTGTCGTACAACGGGGCCGCGCCGGCTCAAGAGGGTAAATGGGAAGCCAGTCGGTCGGTGCATGATGTGATGAATGATATGTGGAGGATAGTGCCGTGAAGACAAACATCCTGTCAGGACTCTGTGTGCTCATCATTGCGGGAATGGGAATCGGGTGTGTCGGGAACCAGGGAATGACCGGAAGCGATTTCGCTCGCCACGCGATGGAGCAGGCGCATCTCGATAACTTCGATGATCTGGATTTCAATGTCTACAGCGGCCAGAAATGGGATCAGCTGGGGCGCAGCCATGCCGACGACATCATCGTCCATTGGCCGGATGGGCGAACGACGAAGGGAATCGATGCACACATCGACGATCTCAAGGCGATGTTCGTGTTCGCACCCGATACGCGCATCAAAGAGCATCCGATCAAGATTGCGTCAGGAGAGTGGACCTCGGTGATGGGAGTAATGGAAGGAACGTTTAGCGAGCCGATGCCGATCGGCGATGGGAAGACGATTGCGCCGACCGGGAAAGCGTTCAAATTGAGCATGGTCACGATCGGACGATGGGTCGGCCCCACCATGGCTGAGGAATGGTTGTTCTGGGACAACGCCGCGTTTATGAAGCAGATCGGATTGACTGAATAGTCTGAGCCGATCTTGTGACGGCGGATAGTCGGAGTGATTTCCGGGACAGAGGTTGTATCTGAGAGACCGATACAGTCGTGGGCGGCCATAGAGATGGAAAATCTCCATCAACTTGAAATTATCATCCTCCTGCTCGCCGTCGTGCTGGCCTTGACGACGCTTGCGCGGTTGATTTTCCTGCCCTATCCGATCTTGCTTGTCATCGGCGGGCTTGTCTTGGCGGTCGTGCCCGGCGTTCCGACAGTCACGCTGAACCCGGATTTGGTCTTTCTGGTGTTTTTACCGCCGATTCTGGCGGCGGCCGCCTACTTCACGTCCCTTCGAGAGTTTCGCGCCAATATCCGCCCGATTTCACTTCTGGCCGTGGGACTGGTCTTGGCGACCACTGCGGCGGTAGCCGTGGCAGCTCATGTGCTGCTGGGGTTCGGATGGGCCGAAGCCGTCGCGCTCGGCGCCATCGTGTCCCCACCGGATGCCGTGTCTGCCACAGCCATCGGGAAGCGGCTGAATATGCCGCATCGCGTCGTGACCATCCTGGAAGGAGAAAGTTTGGTGAATGATGCGACGGCGTTGGTGCTCTATCGGACGGCCGTGGCGGCGACCGTCAGCGGGGCCTTCCTGTGGGGGGAAACGCTTCTACAATTTCTGTATGCCGCCGTGGCCGGCATTGCCGTCGGGTTTTTAGTCGGAATCGTGACGCGATGGGTGCTCTACCTTGTCGAAGACAGCTTCACCGAGGTTGCCGTGACGCTGTTGGGGCCCTATGTCGCGTGGGTGATCGGGGAATCCATCCATGCGTCCTCGGTGTTGGCCTGCGTGGTTTGGGGCCTCTATCTTCGGCAACATGTCAGCCGGATCGTGTCTCCGGCGACGAGAATTCAGGGGCGGGCTGTCTGGGATTTGCTCATCTTTCTGCTCAACGGAGTCATTTTTATTTTGATCGGCCTCCAGCTGGCCGCATTACGAGCAGATATTTCCACCGAGCGATTGGGGTCGGTCATGCTCGGCGGCGCATTGATCAGCGTGACGGTTATTCTGGTGCGGCTGGGGTGGGTGCCGCTGGCGGCGATGCTTCCCCGTGTCCTCAGCGCCTCTATCCGGAAGCGAGATCCGATGCCGCCCTGGCCCCATATCTTCCTGGTGTCATGGATCGGCATGCGGGGAATCGTCACGCTTGCGGGCGCGATGGCCTTGCCGATGACGATCAATTCGGGAGCGCCCTTTCCCTTTCGCACCGAGATCATCCTCCTCAGTTTTTCCGTGATCCTGTCTACCCTGGTGATACAAGGGTTGACCTTGACGCCGCTCATCCGAAGACTCGGAGTGGCGGAGGGATCCGCTTGGGAAGAAGAAGAGATCCAGGCACGTCGGCATGCAGCCGGAGCAGCCTTGTCGCGACTCAATGAACTCAAAGAGGAAGCGTGGCCGAAGCCGGACCATGTCGATCAGCTGCAGGGTCATTATGGCAAGCGGCTGGATGACATTTCGTCGAACGGGGCGGTTTCCCCTGAGACGATTCAAGAGACCAACGAAGCGTTGCTTCGACTCAAAGAAGCGGCGTTGGTCGCCGAACGGTCTGCCTTGATTCGACTCCGTGATGAAGGCACGATCAGCGATGAAGTGCTCCACCGTTTAGAGCAGGAACTGGATATTGAGGCGCTTCGCTTGGGCTTGGGAGAACGGCGTATTCCCTGGTGAAGATAGGCTCGTATGGGAAACGTTGCCAACTTTCTCAATGTCGAAGAAGGAGTAGCCCAGTGTCGGCGTTTTCTCAACCTGGGCGAGGGCGGTTGAAGCTGAATCTGAATATGTCTATGATCGTGAACAGAAGCGGTTTTGCCGCTACGCCAGACTAGAACTCGCCACATCGAGCGTGTGTTCGGACCGACGACCAGTTGGTCTCGTGTCGCGCTGAACGAACAGGACTCAACACAATGGCCTATCAACCTATTCAAAACTACGGACTCATCGGTAACATGCGTACCGCGGCGCTGGTGGGTATGCATGGTTCTATCGACTGGCTCTGCCTCCCGCATTTCGATTCTCCAAGCATCTTTGCCGCCATTCTCGACGATGAGAAGGGAGGCCGGTTCGACATCAGTGCCAGTGATCCGAACAGTTCGTCGAAACAACTCTACTGGCCGGACACCAACGTCCTGGTGACACGGTTCTATGCAACGAGCGGCGTGGCGGAAATTCAAGACTTTATGCCGGTCGGGTTGCCAGAGGAGTCACCTTGGCAGCATCAGTTGATCCGACGCATTCGGGTCACACAGGGGAGCATGGAGTTTCGAGTCCGTTGCCATCCGGCCTTCAACTATGCTCGAACGCCGCATCGGACCGTTGTGACCGAGCAAGGCGCCAGTTTTTACTCCACAGAGTTGAGCCTTGGTTTGGCAGCCGACATTCCGCTGACGATGGACGACCGCGGGGTTTCAGCGGTGTTCACGCTGGAGGAAGAACAGACGGTTGCCTTCGTTCTGCGTCCGATCGAGTCTGACGAGGGGTGCGGTCCTCAGCCCTCATTGAGTGAAGTGAACGAGTTGTTCGAGCACACGGTGAAGTATTGGCGTCGGTGGCTCTCGCGTTGCACCTATACCGGCCGATGGCGGGAAATGGTCCATCGTTCTGCCCTGTGCTTGAAGCTCCTGACGTTCGAGCCGACCGGTGCCATCGTCGCCGCGCCAACCTGTAGTTTGCCCGAAACCCCGGGCGGCGTCCGCAACTGGGACTATCGATACACCTGGATGCGCGATGCGGCCTTTACCGTCTACGCGTTTCTGAAAATCGGGTTTACCGAGGAAGCGGACCGTTTTCTGAAATGGCTGGCGGCGCGCGCCAACGAAGTTGAGGCGGACGGCTCGCTTCAGATTGTGTACGGAGTCGACGGTCGTCACGATTTGACGGAACAGACGCTCGATCATCTGGACGGCTACTGCGGGGCGAAGCCTGTGCGGATCGGCAACGGCGCCTACAACCAGCTGCAGCTGGACATCTATGGCGAACTCCTGGACGCCGTCTATCTCTACAATAAACATGTGATGCCGATCGGTCATGACACCTGGATGAGAATCAGACGCCGGCTCGACTGGCTCTGTGATAATTGGCAGCAGCCGGATGAAGGAATTTGGGAAACCAGGGGCGGACGTCGGCAATTTGTCTACTCCAAATTGATGTGTTGGGTGGCGATGGATCGAGGTCTTCGCTTGGCCGAGAAACGTTCGTTCCCCGCCGACCGCGCGCGGTGGTTGCGTGTCCGCGATCAGATCTATGAAGAGATCATGCAGCACGGATGGAATGCCGAGCGTCGGGCGTTCGTGCAGCATTACGACAGTGATGCGCTGGATGCGTCGAATTTGATCATGCCCCTTGTCTTCTTTCTTTCGCCCAATGATCCGAGGATGCTCGATACGTTGGCGGCCATTAATCGCTCGCCGAAACACGGCGGACTGGTGTCCGACGGCTTGGTCTATCGGTATGACAGCGAGACGGGGGAAGACGGACTGCACGGAAAAGAGGGCACGTTCAATATGTGCACATTTTGGCTGGTGGAAGCCTTGGCGAGAACCGGGCGTGTCGATCGAGCGAAGCTGGAAGAGGCGCGTCTGTTGTTCGAGCGGATGTTGGGCTATGCCAATCACGTGGGGCTTTATGCCGAAGAGATTGGGAGCGGCGGGGAAGCGCTCGGGAACTTCCCTCAGGCGTTCACTCATTTGGCGCTGATCAGTGCAGCCTTCAATCTTGATCGAACCCTGGATTCGAAAACGTAAGGATGTCGTGCCTCCGCTCCGCTGATTCGTGCGGACCTGACGGACCCTGAACGGGGAAAAGCATATGAACACACAGCTCAATGAGTTGTCTCACGCGCTGCTCCGGTTGCATAAAGCTCTGCTGGACGCCGAACGGTTGTCGTATGAGCGTGTCCATGGCCGCATCGAGTCCAATGGCGCCTTTCTGCAATTGGTTTTAGGCGATTCCTGGTTTGCCTGGTTGAGGCCGCTGTCGAACTCCATGGCCAAGCTCGATGAACTTGCCGAGACGGACACGGCGACTTCGGCCGACGAGATCGCGTCCGTGCTTGCCTCGGTTCGGAGTTTGTTGACTCCATCTGAGACGGGCGAAGGATTCAGCAGGCACTACTATGATGCGTTGCAACAGGCGCCTGATGTGGGATTGGCGCATGCTCAGGTCAAGAGAGTACTCGGATCACGATCTACACCGCAGGGAGGACCATCATGAGTGTCGATATCGAGAAGGTCAAAAAGTTCGCTAAGGATCTCCGGATGGGGTATCCCCGTAGTCCTCGGGAAAAGTTGGGCGGCTATGTCATCGCGGCGCGATGTGTCGACAAGTGCCGCGCAGCCTTGTTGGGCATGAACGGAGAGTACAGTTACTGGCCTTGTTCGTTAGCGGCCCAATGGTTTGGATTTTCAGGCATTACACCGGAGCAATTCAAAGACGCCGTTGCGACCGGCGCGACGGACGAGGATCTCGCGCGATGGATTACCGAACACTCCAAAGTAAAGGATGCGGACGACGTGTTGAAATGGAATAACCGGCTGCGCGATATGAGACTCAGCGACATGAACATCCAGGCACAGCAGTATCTTGAGGACTATATTCCGAAGTTCGTGCCGAGTCACCGCCCGGTCTACGTGTGGTTTGACGTGTACGATCTTGAAGAGAAACGATTGTGATCGCCATCTTCCAGCGATCGAAATGCTTTGGTTACTATCGATGCAAGCGAGGAAGGACATGCGATGGAGACGAAACTGAATATTGTGTTGGTGCATGGGGCATGGGGTGACGGGTCACATTGGCGACATATTATTCCACCGTTGCATGATCGGGGATTTCATGTGGTTGCGGTTCAGAATCCCCTGACCTCGTTGGCCGATGATATCGACCGCACGAGCAAGCTTGCGGCGGCGCAAGACGGTCCCACTTTGTTGGTGGGGCATTCTTATGGCGGTGCAGTGATTACGGGCGCCGGTCACGTGCCGAATGTGGTCGGGCTCGTGTACATCGCTGCGTTTGCACCCGATGAAGGGGACAGCTTGGGAAGTCTGTTTGCCAGGCGCGAACCGCCGTCCGGCGCGAGCAGCATTCACCCCGACAAAGACGGCTTCTTGTGGATCGCTCAAGACTCCTTTCGGGAAAGCTTCGGGCAGGACCTCGATGCGCAGGAGGCGCTGGTGATGGCGGTCTCGCAAAAACCGATTGCAGGGCGTTGCTTCGAGGATAGATCAGGCGCATCGGCGTGGAAGAGTAAGCCAAGCTGGTATCAAGTCTCCAAGCATGATCGCATGATTCCTCCGGAAACCCAAGCCTGGATGGCCGAGCGTATCAAGCCGAAAAAGACGGTGACGTTGGAAGCCGGTCACGCGTCGTTGGCTTCGCGTCCGCGCGAGGTCTCGTCCTTGATTGTAGAAGCAGCCGATTCTGTTGCCTGAGTCGTTGGGAAGCACGGTATCGAACGGACTTCATGCGTATGCCGTGAATCGGCGTAAGTCCAAACACGCTCCCATCACACTTCTGAAAGGGACTCATATATGACGAGCGACTCTTCTCAACCCGGTATTCTTGCCGTTCCAATGCCGGTCGGCCGATCGGTGACGTTTCGGGTGGTGCCGGATGCCGACCTTCGTCCCGCGCTGAAACGATTGCGAGACGGGTTTATGCTCGATTGGGGCGTCATCGGCATCGGCGAGCCGGTAGTCCGTGCGCTGGGGAAAAGCGTGGAAGGTCTGCGGGTGTTTCCGAGCCTTGCCGGTGCCTCGTGCAGTATTCCTTCTACTCAACAGGGGCTCTGGTGTTTCCTGCGAGGACAAGATCGTGGTGCGCTGTTTGACCGCACCGAACGGATCAGAATTATGCTCGATGGAGCGTTCATGCTCGATGACGCATTGGATACGTTTGTCTACGGTGGTGGTAGAGACCTCACTGGGTATGAAGACGGCACGGAGAATCCTCAAGGTGATGCTGCACAGGAGGCGGCTCTCGTCCCTGCCGGACGTCCGTTGATGGGATCGAGCTTTGTCGCCGTTCAACGATGGGAACATGATCTGACTCGCTTTCGTTCGCTCGCGCCGAATCGGCGCGACGCTGTCATGGGCCGGCGCGCCGATACGAATGCCGAGATCGACGATGCACCGGCGTCCGCACATGTGAAGCGGAGCGCGCAGGAAAGTTACGATCCGCCGGCTTTTATGGTGCGTCGTTCTATGCCTTGGGCGGCCGCTCATCGACAGGGTTTAGAGTTCATCGCGTACGTGGAGTCGCTCGATCGATTTGAACGGGTGTTGCGCCGGATGGTCGGATTGGATGACGGCATTGTCGATGCGCTCTTTACCTTCTCCACACCATTGACGGGCAGCTATTACTGGTGCCCTCCTGTCCATGAAGCGCGTCTCAACCTTTCCGGCCTTGGGCTGTGAGAATTACGCACCTGATTCGTGCAGAGCCGGATTCGATACCGTTCTGTGCGCATGATGGCCGAGCGGACGTTTAGATGACCGAAGAGGAGTCGATATGAACGCACATTATCTCGGACACGTGGTGTTCTATGTGAAAGATCTAGCACGGTCGCTCGCATTTTACCGAGACCTCTTGGGGTTCAAGGAAGTGGGTGCGGCCTTCAACGGGGCCGCTGCTGCGCTGACTTCCGGACGGACGCACCACGAATTATTGTTGATTCAAGTGGGCGACGTGCCTGGGCCGCCGACAGGGCGTCGCCGAGGGTTGTATCATGTCGGGATTAAGGTGGGAGACAGCCTTGATGAGTTGCGCCAAGCCAAGGGTGAATTGGAGCGCGCAGGGATCCCGATCGATGGCATGAGTGATCACACCGTCAGCCAGAGCCTCTATCTCAGAGATCCCGATGGGAATGAAGTGGAACTCTATGTGGATGCGGACGAGTCTGTATGGAAAAATAACCCGGAGGCGGTCCTCTCGCCCATCAAGCCGCTGTATCTCTAAATATCGTTGATGTAGTTACGTCTGTTGCTGCTTTTTATCCATCGACTGTCGGTACCGTTCCACATAATCCAGAATGTGGTCCTTCGGTATTCCAAACCAAGCTAAGGCATGTCGGATGAGCGTCGCCGACGTCTCGACGTCAGGCTGGATGACTTCCGTCACGCCAAGGGCACCAAGTCGTTCCGCTTCTGTCGACCCATGTGCACGGGCCAAGATGGGAACGTTGGGATTCAGATCACGAATGCGACCCACCGCGAGGGTAGCGGATTCAATTTCAGGCAACGCGACAATAATCAGAGACGCGTCTGCCGATCCGGCTGTCAGCAGTAACTCGCGGTGCGACGCGTCGCCATAGAGGCAGGGCGTGCCCCGGCCCTGTAGTCGGCGAATGGTATCCGGATTACGATCGATGACGACATACGGAAGATTAAAGGCTTCCAACGCTTTCCCGAGAGAGCTCCCCACTCGTCCAAATCCACATAAGACGACATGCTGATGCAGTATGTCGCTTTCGGAGGGCCAGGGTGATGGGTCGAGTTGAGTACGAACCAAAGGCCTCCGACTGATCCAACTTGGCACAGCCCGAACCAGAAACGCATTAATCAGAATGGTGAGAAGAGAGGCGGCGAGCGTTGCGTTGTACACCTCACTGCCAACAAGACCTGCCGATCGGGCTGTCTGGATTAAGACAAACGAAAATTCGCCGACTTGTGTGAGTCCGGTCCCGACGAGAATGGCCGTCACCCATGGATAGCCGAACAATCGCACGATGGCTGTCCGTGTCAAAAACTTTCCGATCACAATCAAGCCGATCATCGCAGCAAGGAGAGCAAGGTTATCGACGATAATACGCGGGTCGATCAGAATCCCAATGGTGACGAAGAAGAGCGCGACAAACGCGTCACGGAGCGAGAGCAACCGAGCCAAGGTTTCATGCGCATATTCCGACGCACTGATGATGAGGCCGGCCAAGAAGGCTCCTAACGCGAGGGATAAGCCGACCGTTTGGGTGACCGCAGCGGTTCCCAGGCTGATGGCGAGCGTGACAAGGAGGAAGAGTTCTTGGTTCTGGGTTCTGGCAATGTGTGTCAGGATGTGTGGAATGACCTTGGCCCCCAAGTAGCCCAACGGCACTAAAATGAGCAAGGCTTTGGCTAAGGCCTGACCGATCAACAGTAGTCGTCCGGAATCAACTTCTCCCAGGACTGGCATGAGCACGGTCATCGCCACAACGGCGACATCTTCGACCAGGACGATGCCGATCATTACCCGTCCATGTACTGAACGAAGCTCCCCCCGATCGACCAGTAAGCGGACAAGGACCATGGTGCTCGCAATCGACGTGACCGCCCCGATGACGATGCTTTGTGTGGTCGGCCACCCGATCAGATGTCCCACTGCGACGGCTAATCCGATAGACAGGAGACTGCCAAGCACGCCGCCCGCGAGGGCGACCCATTTGACACGTGCGAGTTCCTTGACGGAAAACTCGAGCCCGATCGAAAACATCAAGAGAATGACGCCGATGTCTGCAAATAACTCGAATGAGTGTGGGTCCGAGACGGTCGGGCCAGGGGTGAATGGACCGATGGCGATCCCGCCCAGCACATAGCCTAGGATCAATGGTTGTCGAGTCAGCCACGCAAGCACGCCGCCTGCGACAGCGGCGAGGAAGACGATGGCAAGATCTCCGAAGAATATGGGATTGGGCTCCACGAAGGACCTCTTGATGCAAACATGGTTGCCATAAATGGTGTTGCCACGCAACAAGACCAACAACGCCGCCGACGTACTTACCACAAGCGGAGGGAAATAGTATCGCTGACTTTCAAGTCATCACGATGAAACGGTATACTCAAGACCTGCAGCGTAGAGCTTGGTCGAGTTGACAAAAATGGAGGGAGCCATGGAAAAGCCACGCATTGCCGCGAAAGAGCCGTCCGTGCTGACCTTGGAAGCGGGGACCTACTACTGGTGTACGTGCGGACGCTCGAGGGACCAACCGTTCTGCGACGGGTCTCATGAGGGCACCGGGTTTGAACCGCGTGAGTTTACTGTGAACGAGACAAAAGAAGTCGCGCTGTGTCAATGCAAGCACACGAAAACTCCGCCGTATTGCGACGGTACGCACCAGACGCTCTGATGTCCGGTATGGCATCCCAGGCGGTGCTCCGTGTGTCGTGGCCTCTTGAGCCGTCGCCTCTCGATAGTCCATACTGAAATATTATGGATGAGCTGTCATTGACTCCCTGCGAGACGCTGGCGGAGCGATATCAGGCGTTGCTTGAGGTGGCGCAGGCGATTGCCGCGCATCGAGATCTTGATGAACTGTTCCAGGAGCTCGCGCACTTCCTTCCTCGGGTGGTGCAGGTGAACTATGTCGATTTGTCGCTCTACGATCCCATCAAGAAGGTGATGCGCCTGCATACCATTCAGGCGAATGTGCCGGCCGATCTTATCGGGGGGCATGAAAAGCCCATTGACGGCTGTCCATCCGGAATCGTGTGGCAAGCACAGCAGCCGCTCCTTGTAGCCGATCTGTCGGAGGAAACACGTTGGCCGAGCGTCATCAGATCGATGATGGAGGATAGCACGCAGTCCTTTTGCTTCGTTCCGCTGACGACGGCGAGAGGACGATTGGGCGCGATGGGGTTTCTGAGTTTGCAGAAGGAAGCGTACCACGACACAGATCTTGAGTTTCTCGAGCAGGTCGCCAAGCAAGTGGCGGTGGCGGTCGAAAACGCTTTAGCCTTTCAACAAATCGGCGAGCTCAAAGATAAGCTGGCCAAAGAGAAGCTGTATCTCGAAGAAGAGCTCCGCATCGAACACGGGTTTGAGGATATTATCGGGGAGAGTAAGCCCCTCAAGCAGGTCCTCAAGCAAGTCGAAGTTGTGGCGCCGACCGATTCGACGGTCTTGATCCAAGGAGAAACCGGGACCGGCAAGGAACTGATCGCCCGCGCCATCCATCGACTCAGCGGTCGCAGCGAGCATACGTTCGTCAAGCTGAACTGTGCCGCGATCCCCACCGGGTTGTTGGAAAGTGAGTTGTTCGGGCATGAACGAGGGGCGTTCACGGGCGCCATTTCTCAAAAGTCAGGCCGATTTGAATTGGCCGATAAGGGCACCATTTTCCTGGACGAAGTGGGAGAAATCCCGCTCGAATTGCAATCGAAATTGCTGCGTGTCTTGCAGGAACAGGAGTTCGAGCGACTAGGCAGTACGAAGACCATTCGAGTGAACGTGCGCCTGATCGCGGCCACGAATCGAGATCTCAAGAGTTGGGTGGAAGAGAAACAGTTCAGGAGCGATTTGTATTATCGATTGAATGTTTTCCCAATTACCGCTCCCCCGCTCCGCGACCGGTCCGAGGACATTCCGATCCTTGTGCGGTACTTCACGCAACGCCATGCCGGCCGAATGAAAAAGAACATTCAAACGGTTCCCACCACAACGCTTGAGACGCTGTCACGGTATACATGGCCGGGAAATATTCGAGAATTGGAGAACTTGGTGGAACGTTCCGTGATTCTCACGCAAGGAACGGACTTGCAAGTGCCTCTCAGCGAACTGCGGGCGGACCACCATCTGACCGCTGTCTCGACGCTGACGCTTGAAGAGGCTGAGCGAGAGCAAATCTTGCGTGCGTTGCAGGAAACAAAGTGGACCATCGGTGGGCCGGGGGGGGCTGCGACGCGTCTGGGGCTGAAGCGAACGACACTTCAATCAAAGATGCAGAAACTCGGCATCACTCGTCCGTACTAACATGATGACGCTTCGTCGAATGACAAGGCGACGAACGAGAGTCACTTCCTCTTTCTACGCAGACTCGTCGTCGCACGAGCATTCTTCTGCATACTCGTTACTTTTTAGTGCAGCGAGCGTCGCTCTTCTGAATCTCCGCGATCTTCTGATCATCGAATGGGATCGGGGCGCAGCCATGTCCCTTTTCACAGACAAAGTCGAACTTCGCCGCGGGTTGATGACAGCCTAAACACTCGACGCCTTGCGACTTATTCACGACCTTATCACCACGGTCCTGAATGATGGTTCCTTTTTCGGAGACGTCTAGAAAGAAGAACTCCCAGCCGTTGGTCGTGGGAAATTTCTCGCGCGGATGCTTGACCATGGCTTCGAACGGGACGAGCTGGAGAATAGTGCCGACAGGGTAGTCCTTGTCGGGCACGCTCTCGCGAAAGATGGCCATGGCTTCTTTCAGTTTCTGAGGATCGGCGTGTTTGAATCGCGTATTTCTGACTTTCGGCATGTCGAGAATGCACCCGAACGACTGCGCTGACACGGTCACATTTTCAGCCGATGCTCCGGCAGGCGACGAGATACTGTGCCCCATCGCGAACAACACCGTCAGGCATATCCAACCGAATCGACGCCACAAGATATTGGTAAGAGCATGCATAAGACATCCTTCCTTCCCACGCCATCATGACAGTCCATCAGAGGTTGAACCGTGCGCTAGGACATACTATATAGCACCATACCATCAGCCGAACCAGATAGGAACCGAGAGCAGCGGGACACTCGGCGAGTAAACGCGGCTATCATGGAGACGCACAGTAGATACGCGATCTAGCCGGAGCAGGACCAACGTCAGCACAGATCAAGGTATTAATGTCACAACCTATGCAAAGCGGACATATCGATCCTCCCATCGACAACAGCCGGGACCATATCCTGGGACCAGCCGATGCAGCCATCACGCTTGTGGAATACGGTAGCTACGCCTGTTCCTATTGTCGGGCTGCCAACGAGAGCATCGCCGCTGTCCGCGATCAATTCGGCGATCGCATGCGCTATGTCTTTCGCCAGCGTCCGATCCCGAATAATGATCTCGCGCGGCGCGCCGCCGAACTCGCGGAACGGGCCGAGGGAGATCGGTTCTGGGATGTGCACCTCGCGCTCATGACCCGGTCTGACTCCTTGACCGAGGAGGATCTTCGTGCGGTCGCCGCCGACTTGCGCCTCTCCCAAGAAGAAATTGTGACAAGCGAAGAGGCTCGACGAGCGCGGGCACGGGTCATCGCCGACGAGACCAGCGCCCAGGCCAGCGGAGCCCTGGGTACACCCGCCTTTTTCATCAACAATCGTCGCTACGATGGGCCCTGGGACGAGCACTCGTTGGTGGACGCCATGTCCTGCACGCTGGATTATCGCGTGCGTGCGGCCGCGCTCGACTTTGCACGATGGGGCCCCTCAGCCGGCGTGTTGCTGTTCCTGAGCACGCTCTTGGCGGTGGTGCTGGCGAACTCTCCTTGGGGGGCTGCGGTTGAAACCTTGTGGCACTACGGCCTTGGAGTGCTCTTCGGGGACACAGGATTTCAGATGTCCCTCCGTCACTGGATCAACGACGGACTTCTCACGGTGTTTTTTCTTGTCGTCGGCCTGGAGATCAAACGCGAATTTACCGTCGGCCATCTGGCGAGCCGGCGATCGGCCGCCCTGCCCATTGCCGCCGCGCTCGGCGGCATGGTCATCCCCGCCGTGCTGTATCTCCTGATGATTCCCGACGGCCCATGGACGCACGGATGGGGCATTCCGATGGCCACCGATACGGCCTTTGCGATTGCGCTGATTGCCATGATGGGCTCGCGTGTGCCGATCGAGCTGCGCGTCTTTTTGACCGCCGCCGCCATTGTCGACGACATCGGCTCCATCCTTGTGGTTGCCGCCTTCTATTCCGGCACGCTCCATCTGAGCTATCTCGCCGGCGGGGTGCTCTGCGTGGCGACCCTAGCGTTCTTGAACCGGGCTCGAGTCTATCAGGCCATGCCCTACATGGCGGTCGGCGCGCTCTTGTGGATCTGCGTCCATGAGAGTGGTTTACATGCCACATTGGCCGGCGTCTTACTCGCTTTCTTCATTCCGACCCGGCCTCCGCCCAACTTGTCGGTCTTGGTGGCGCAGGCCAATGTGATCCTGACGGCTGAAAGTGAACACAGCCATCAGGTGCTGCGGCACGGACCGTCCCTGCCGGCTCTGCGCGCACTCGATGAGATTCATGACCGCTTGGAATCACCGGCTGATCGTGTCTTGCGCCACGTCGGCGCCCGATCAACCTATCTCGTGCTCCCGGTGTTTGCGTTCGCAAACGCCGGCGTGTCGATCTCGGCCGAAGCCTGGAGCGGACATGGCGCGATGCTGGCCGCCATCATGGTCGGCTTGCTTCTCGGTAAGCCGATTGGATTAATCGCCGCCTCGTGGTTGGCGGTCCGGACCGGTTTGGCCGAAAAGCCGGATGTTTATTCCTGGGGGCAATTGAGCGGAGCCGGCGTTCTGGCGGGAATCGGCTTTACCATGTCGCTCTTCATCGCCGGCCAAGCGTTTCCATCGGAAGCCGACTTCAACGCCGCAAAGCTGGCAATCTTCTCGGCATCGATCCTTGCGGCCGTTCTGGGATGTGCAGTTCTGTGGTGGACAGCTGAACGAGAACAGACAGAAGGCGTGCAGAAAGGCGGATAGCAGATCGCGCGAAGGCCTGAAGACCGTCTTGCTGTAGGAAGTGCATCATGTGCGCCGACGAAGCCTAGAGCGGCATGCGCGTCAGAGTGGATATCGCCGGCCTCGACCCGTATTCCCTGTCGATTCCTGAATGACCGATCGGCCTGCTGTGCCCAGTACAGATATCGCTGTCAGGCGAATCTCGACGAGTAGGCCCATATCCCACCGGTCATCAACGCGGGGCGGGGGTTCGCAACCGTTCGAGGTCGCGTATGGGTGGTGCGCCGAAGGAACGACTGTACTCACGGCTGAATTGAGAGGGGCTTTCATAGCCGACCTGAAACGCCGCTGTCGTGGCATCCAACCGCTCGGCGAGCATCAAGCGACGGGCTTCGTTCAAGCGTAACCATTTTTGATACTGGAGTGGGCTCATCGCCGTCACTGCTCGGAAATGATGATGAAAGGTTGAGGTGCTCATATTGACTCGACCGGCCAGTTCCTCGATACGAAATGGTCTGGTGTAGTTTCTTTTCAACCAGTGAATGGCCTGCGCGATCTGCCGACTCTGGCTTCCCGCCAGTGCCATCTGGCGCAGGTGCGCGCCTTGATCGCCCATGAGCAGACGGTACACGATTTCCCGCTGGATGATCGGCCCGAGAATCGGAATGTCCTTGGGCTCGTCCAGAAGACCAAGCAGCCGGTGAAAGGCCTCGAGCAGCGGCGTGGTAACCTCGCCGACGGCCATGCCGCGGCTGGATTGCTGCGCGCGCGGTGGGGGCAGATTGTTGTCCGCCATCAATTGCGAGACCTCGAGTTGATCGATCTTCAGCAGAAGACTCAGGTACGGTTGTTCTCGGCTTGCGGAAAGTACTTCGCAGACGGCGGGAAGGTCCACCGATGTGATCAAGAAATGCCGGTGGTCGTAGACATAGGTCTCGCTTCCGAGTATGACCCGTTTCACGCCCTGCGCGATCAGGCAGACGCTCTGTTCGTACAAGTAGGTCGTCGGGGGCGTCGCTGCGTTCCGTTGAAACAGCGATAAGCCTGGAATGGCAGTCGTGAGTTGATCGCCGTGCTCGGTCCATCGGGCAAGGCTCTCCCCTAATGCCGCGAGCGTATCTACCATGTGATCGGGCTCCCTCCGTGTGTTGATCGCCTGCTCATCCATGGATACCGCTATGCAATAGTACTCGTTCCATTTTCATGCAAGCAACCATTTGCTTGAAGGACTCGGACGATTAGGCAAGAAATGCGCAAGATCGGTCTAGTGGTCTGTCATTGTTCCCTGGGTATACTCCACGAGTGCGTTTTCTGAATGCTGTTCTGCATAGAGGAGGATTGATCCATGTACAATGCAAAGGCCTATTCCGCTGCTAATGCGACCTCGTCGCTGGCGCCCACAATGATCTCACGCCGTGAGCCGCTCGCACAGGATGTGCGGATAGACATTCTGTTCTGCGGTATCTGCCACTCCGATCTCCATACGGTTCGCAATGAATGGAAGAGCGCCATGCCCACGGTCTACCCCTGCGTGCCGGGGCACGAAATCGTGGGCCGTGTGACCGCGGTCGGATCCGGAGTCACGAAATTCAAGCCCGGCGATCTCACCGCGGTCGGATGTATGGTCGATTCCGATCACACCTGCCGCGAATGCGCGGCGGGGGTCGAACAGTTCTGCCCCAATGCCGTGTTCACCTATAACTCGCCGGACAAACACCTGAATGGTGTGACGTACGGCGGCTATTCCGACAGCATTGTGGTCGATGAACGATTTGTCCTGCGCGTCCCGGCCAATCTCGACCTGGCGGGAGCCGCCCCCCTGCTGTGCGCCGGCATCACGACCTACTCACCCATGCGGCATTGGGGCGTGACCAAAGGAAAAAAGGTCGGCGTCGTCGGGCTTGGAGGACTAGGCCATATGGCGGTCAAGTTTGCCCATGCATTCGGCGCTCATGTGGTGGTCTTTACCACGTCGCCCAATAAGAAAGACGATGCCATTCGATTGGGAGCCGATGAAGTCGTCGTCTCCCGGCATGCCAACGAGATGAACAAGCACACAGGCAGCTTCGACTTCATCTTGGACGCGGTCTCCGCCGATCACGACATCGACGCTTACCTCAATCTCCTGGGTCGCGACGGCACTATCACGCTCGTCGGCGCGCCGGAGAAGCCGCTTGCTGTTCGAGCCTTTTCGCTCCTCATCGGTCGGCGGAGTTTATCCGGATCGATCATCGGAGGCATTGCCGAAACGCAGGAGATGCTCGACTTCTGTGGAACACACAACCTCACCTCCGATGTCGAAGTCATTCCAATCCAGAAAGTGAATGAGGCGTACGATCGTCTGCTCAAGTCCGACGTAAAGTACCGCTTCTCGATTGACATGGCGTCGGTGAAATCCACCTAGACGAGTGAGCGGGTCATTACTAGGGTTTCGCCGAGTGCCCTGTGCGGAGCATCCATACATATATGGAGCACATCTTTTTTTGCATAGGGTGAGCCGAGGAACTGCACACAACATCATAATAATGAGGAGAGACCTGTGACGACTGAACAACTCGACAAGAAACCCACTCCCGACCAGGCTGAAGAGAACGCGTTCTTTCCTTCTCAGTACTCGTTGGGAAAATTCACGTCAACCAAATCCGATCTGGACGACACGGACTATCCGAATGCCTACCGAGGAGGCAGATGGAAGGTGCTGATCGTCGCCACTGACGAGCGCTACCTCCTGATGCAGAACGGCACGATGTTCTCGACCGGCAACCATCCCGTCGAAATGTTACTGCCGATGTATCACATGCATAAAGCCGGGTTCGACTTCGACATTGCCACACTGTCAGGGAACCCCGTCAAGCTGGAACTCTGGGCACTGCCGAAGGAAGACGAGGCGGTTCAGAGCATCTACCATACCTATCTCGAGAAACTGAAAAGTCCACTCAAGTTGTCCGAGGTGATCGAGAAGAATCTTGGCGACAACTCAGATTATATCGGCGTGTTCATCCCCGGCGGCCACGGTGCGTTAGTCGGCATTCCGCACAGCCTGGACGTCAAAGCCGTCCTGAAGTGGGCGATGGAGAAGGACAAGCATATCATTTCGCTCTGCCATGGCCCGGCCTCGCTGTTGGCAGCGGCGGTCGACGAGTCGAAGAACGACTACATGTTCAAGGGATACAAGATTTGTGTCTTCCCGGACGCCATCGACAAGAAGACGCCTGAGATCGGGTACATGCCGGGCGCGCTGCCATGGTTCATCGGCGAGAAGCTGAAGGAGCTGGGTGTGGAAATTCTCAACAGCGACATCACCGGCCAAACGCATCAGGATAGAAAGCTCATCACCGGCGACAGCCCCTTTGCCTCCAACAATGTCGGCAAGGCAGCAGCCAAGGCGCTTCTGAAAGAAGTCGGCCAGGGCTGAGGACCATCACCTGACAGCTGAACAACTGTTGGCTTGGCTCATGTCAACTCAACTGTGAGCAATATGAACAATGTTCTCATGCTCGGCGCCGGCGGGCAGATCGCCCAGTGGGTAATCTGGATGCTGGCCGGCGCCCAAAAATGTGGCACTCGCTCTGCTGCCCCAACCATACGAAGGAGGCTTCGATGATCACTCTTAAGGTCAACGGTACATCCCAGGAGCTCGATGTCAATCCTGACATGCCTCTGCTATGGGCACTGAGGGATACCCTCAACCTCACCGGCACCAAGTTCGGGTGCGGAGTGGCCCAGTGCGGCGCCTGCACAGTGCATGTCGACGGCCAGGCAGTACGATCCTGCACGATCACGGTCGGCCAAGTGGCCGGAAGAACCATTACCACGATCGAAGGTCTGTCTGGAAAGGTCGCAGACGCGGTGACCAAGGCCTGGCAACAACTCGATGTCGTGCAATGCGGCTACTGCCAGTCTGGACAGATCATGTCGGCGATCAAGCTGCTGACGATCAACAAGAAACCAACCAACAAAGAGATCGATGCCGGCATGGGAGGTAACATCTGCCGTTGCGGAACCTATGTCCGTATTCGCCAGGCAATCCATGAAGCCGCGAAGACCTTAGCCTAGGAGGCACGACGATGCACCCAATCAACTTCAACAAGCTGGCGGCTCCGACCCCGTCGCGCCGCGAATTCTTGATCGGCGCTGCGGCGACGGCAGGAGTCTTTGTGCTTGGTGCTTACATTCCCTTCCCCAAACGCGCCTTCGCTCAGGAAAACAGCGGCATGGCCAAGGGGATCTACGATCCGAACGTGTTCTTGAAAATCGGCACCGACAATACTGTCACGTTACTCAGCAAGCATTTCGACATGGGGCAAGGGGCTCCGACTGGTCTGGCCACTCTGGTGGCCGAAGAGCTCGAAGCAGACTGGTCGTCCATGCGCATTGAGTTCGCGCCCAACAACGCCAAGCTGTACAACAACCTTGCGTTTGGGCCCGTCATGGGCACGGGCGGGTCGACCTCGACCACCGAAGCATGGGAACAGATGCGCCAGGTCGGGGCAGCCGCGCGGATGATGTTCGTCACAGCAGCGGCCAAACAATGGCAAGTGCCTGCCGCCGACATCACGGTGCGCAAAGGGGTGTTGCGTCACGCCGCATCCGGGAAGACGGCCACGTTCGGCGAGTTAGCCGACGCGGCAATGCGCGTGCCGGTTCCGACCGACGTCCCGCTCAAAGATCCGAAAGCTTGGACGTTGATCGGCACCAAACTTCCGCGATTGGACTCTCTGGACAAAACTACCGGCAAAGCGGTCTATGCATTGGATATTCGCCGCCCCGGCATGTTAACGGCGGTGATCAAACATCCCGAGCTCTTCGGCGCCCGCGTGGCCTCATTCGATCCGACCGAGACCATGAAGATCGTCGGTGTCGTCGATGTCGTGCAGATTCCGACCGGAGTGGCTGTGCTCGCCAAGGACACTTGGTCCGCGATTCGCGGCCGAAACATGCTCAAGGTGACGTGGGAGACCAGCCAGGCCGAAACGCGCTCGACGACCGACATATTCGACGAGTATCGCGCCCTCGCCGGCAAGCCCGGGGTGCAGGCGTTGCGGCGTGGCGATGCCACGGCAGGATTGAAGCATGCCGTAAAAACCGTCGAAGCCGAATTCACGATGCCCTATCTGACCCATGCGCCGATGGAGCCGCTCAATGCGACGCTCGAACTCCGCAGCGACGGCGCGGAAATGTGGTCGGGCTGTCAGTTGAAGACCCTCGATGAGGCCACGCTGGCGAACATTCTTGAATTGAAACCTGAGCAGATCAAGATCCACACGCTCTACGGCGGCGGCAGTTTCGGACGGCGCGGCAGTTTCAGTCAGCCCGGCAATCCGGTCGGCGACTGGATCATCGAACTGGCAGAGATTGTCAAAACGATCAAGGGTCGTGCGCCGGTGCATCTGCTGTGGACACGTGAGGACGATATCAAGGGCGGCTTCTATCGGCCCATGGCGTTGCACAAGGTCACAGCAGGGATTGATGCCAAGGGACACATCGCCGGGTGGCAGCATGCGACCGTCAGCAAATCCATCATCATGGGCACAGCCTTTGAACCAATGGCTGTCAAAGATGGAGTTGACGCCACCGCCGTTGAAGGGATCGCTGATACACCCTATGCGATCAACGCCCTCTCGGTCGACTGGCACAATGTGAAGACCCCCGTGCCGGTCCTGTGGATGCGCTCCGTCGGACATAGCCATACCGCCTTCGTCATGGAGACGATACTCGATGACCTGGCGCATCTCGCGAAGAAAGATCCCTTGAACTTCCGACTCGATTTGCTCGCCCAACAGCCGCGGGACGCGGCGGTGGTGAAACTCGCCGCCGAAAAATCGGGATGGACGTATGCCCTGCCGAACGGACACGGACGCGGCCTCGCGTACCACCGCTCATTCAACACGCGCGTGGCCATGGTGGCTGAAGTGTCGGTCAAGGGCAAGGCGATCACGGTCGATCGTATCGTAGCCGCCGTCGATTGCGGGATTGCCGTCAATCCAGATGTGATCGAAGCCCAAATTCAGGGTGCGATCGGGTTTACCTTGTCGGCAGTGTTACGCAACCAAATTACCCTCAACAAGGGCGTGGTCGAGCAAAATAATTTCTACGACTATGAACCGACGCGGATGCCGGAGATGCCAAAGGTCGAGGTGCATATCGTCAAGTCGGCTGAACGACCGACCGGGATCGGCGAGCCGGGCGTGCCACCGGTGGCTCCGTCCATCGGTAACGCCATCTTCGCAGCGACCGGCAAGCGGCTGCGCCATCTGCCGTTGACCCTGTAAAAAGACACTCTAGCCTGCGGAGGAACCATGAAGGAGTTGCAATCCATCATCGACGCGTCACACGAGCTCGAACGGACCAACACGCCGGCCGCGCTCGCGACGGTCGTCAGGGTCACAGGGTCCGCCTACCGCCGGCCTGGCGCGCGGATGCTGATCGCCGCCAACGGACACACCGTCGGCTCGGTAAGCGGAGGGTGCCTGGAACGCGATGTGGTCAACCAAGCCAGGCGGGTGCTGCAATCGAACGAAGCCCGGGTGGTCACCTACGATTCGATGTCTGACGATGATCTCGTCTGGGAATTTAATCTCGGCTGCAGCGGGATCGTGGACGTGCTCATTGAGCCGTTCCCTCATCATGGGGAACGAGACCACATGACATTTCTCGCCGACTGTCTGCGAGACCGGCAGGTGGGAGTGTTAGCGACCCTGTTCGCGGTCGAAGGCGAAACCAGAGCGACCGTCGGAAACCGTGTAATGCTGCGCGAGCAGCACCCTGTGAGACATGACATCGGAGATGGCGATCTTGCGGAGGCAATCCTCCGTGACGCCCGGTGTGCGCTGGCAAGCGGCGCGTCGCACACACAATCATATGAAATCGGCACCAGTCGGGCGGACGTATTCATCGAAGTCATCCAGCCGCCGGTTCCGCTGGTGATTTTCGGGGCGGGACACGATGCAGTCCCGCTCGTCCGGATCGCAAAGGAACTGGGATGGCATGTCACGCTGGTCGATCCACGCCCAGGTTACGCGACGCGCATGCGATTTCCTTCGGCCGATACCCTGATTGTCTGTCGGCCAGAAGAGGTATCGGAGCGCGTCAAGATGGATGCGCGCACAGTGGCCACCATCATGACGCATAACATGCTCCATGACTCAGAGCTGCTCAAAGCACTCTTACCCTCGCCCTTGCGCTACCTCGGCATTCTCGGGCCCAAGCGGCGGAGGCAGAGGTTATTAGGCGAACTTCAGGAGAACGCCGGATCGCTCAGCGATCACCTGCTCGCTCGGGTCTATGGCCCCGTTGGCCTGGACATCGGAGCCGATACGCCTGAGGAGATCGCCTTGGCCATTGTGGCTGAGATCCAAGCGGTCCTCTCTGGCCGGTTAGGCGGGTTCTTACGCAACCGGGAGTCTGCCCTTCACGAACCGAGCCACGTCGAGACCGTGGCAATGCGATCCGGAACGATCAATGGGGTGCTGTCCTGTGGCCAAGAGGAATACTGAGTCGGCAGAGGAAACGGCCGATATGCGGGAAGAACGGTCTGCGCCATCGGCGGCCGTCATCATCCTTGCTGCAGGGGCATCGACCCGGATGGGCAGGCCCAAGCAACTGTTGACCTATGGTGGACAGGCCTTGATGCGCCACGCAGCAGAGATCGCCCTCGCCTCTGTGTGTCGACCGATTCTGGTTGTGTTGGGAGCCCATGCGGACCAGCTTCGGTGCCAGATTGACGATCTCCCTGTGCAGCAAATCATCAACAACCAGTGGGCCGAAGGGATCGGCGCGTCGATCCGCACAGGACTGCACGCCCTCGAACAATGCAACCGTGAGGGCACGACGAAGACCGTGGTACTGATGCTGTGCGATCAACCATTTGTGACAACGGCCCTCATCGACGATCTTGTTAGAGCATCTCGTACGACCGGCAAAGGCATTGTCGCGTCTGAATACGGCGGTACGGTGGGTGTTCCGGCATTGTTTCGCCGCGAGTACTTTCCTGAACTCGCGACGCTAAGCGGTGACAGTGGTGCGAAACGAATCATTGCCGCTCACCCTGGAGACGTTGTGGGCGTGCCCTTTTCACAAGGTCTTACTGACATTGATACTCCGGAAGACTACTCGCATCTACAGCTCACGACGCGTGGATAACTGAGCGTATGGATGGTCAGCGCCATCGATTCAGAATGGTTCATCGAGGAAACGGAGTCTCGGTTTGGGCATCTATACAGTACGTCGTGACTCCAAGAACGTGTGGGCCAGATCGAGAAAGGCTTGTGAGTCGCTGGCACGTGCATCAATACCCCTTAGCCAAGGAGAAGACACATGGAAACCGTGAACATCAGAAACAAAGACATGCACTGGGAGATCGCCGCCGCTATCCACTTCCCGCCCAATTTCGACACGAAGAAGAAATACCCCGCCATCATCAGTGCGCACCCGATCGGCAGTTGCAAGGAACAGACGTCGGGCAATGTCTACGGACAGGTGCTGGCGAAGGAAGGCTTCGTCGTGATCGCCTTCGACCGTAGTTTCCAAGGGTCAAGCGGTGGTGAGCCGCGCTCTATCGAGGACCCGACCCTCAGCGTTGAGGATTTTCGCCACGTCGCCGACTACGTGGTCACGCTGTCCTACGTGGACGAAGACCGTATCGGCGTGCTCGGCATCTGCGGCGGTGGCGGATACGCTATCAATGCGGCGATGACCGAACGCCGCATCAAGGTGGTGGGAACCATCACCGGGGTGAATTACGGCCGGCTGATGCGTGAAGGATTCAGTGGATACGATCCCATCCGTGCCCTGGAATCGATGGCCAAACAGCGCACGGCCGAAGCTCGTGGCGAGAAACTACGGGTCGACGATCTTCTGCCGCCTTCTCCGGATGAAGCGAAGAAACGCAGCATCACGGAAATCGATGTGTACGAAGCGACGGACTACTACCGCACGTCACGAGGTCAACAGCCGTGCGGTCTCAATCGTTCGCTTTTTTCCCACCAGGCTGCCGCAGTGGGCTGGGATGCGTTCCATCTGGCCGAAGTGCTCCTCACCCAGCCGTTGATGGTTGTGGTTGGCGACAAGGTTGGGGCCTTCGGTGCGTATCGAGACGGCTGCGAAATCATTGGTCGTGCGGCGTCGAAGAAGAAAGAGCTGGTGGTTCTTGCGGGTTGGTCACATTACGACTTGTACGATAAGCCTGAGCCGGTGCGCCTGGCCTTGGCCAAGCTAGCCCCTTTCTACAAGGAAAACCTCGGCTGAGTGGAGCCAAGTTCGATAACAGCGATCTTTCAGGCGTTCTCCGAGCTGCTGAAGGTTTCACAGTATCAGGAGCTTATTGATCTGGAACTGCTGAAGATGGGCGCCTTTCCGGCTGCCGATATGACTGGGCAGCCCTATGCCTCGAAGGTCACCATGCCTAATTTGTCGCTTCAGGTGCGGAACGACGCCTGGACCAAGAACCCGGAAGACGGGCAGAAGACGTTCGATATGCTTGGGAGTAAGGAGAAAGAGATGATCTGGGTTGAGGATACGACCCACCGCTTCAGAGATGGCTACAACTACTTCGGACGATATCCGGAGAAAATTCTTGCCTTCTTCGCGACGTATATGAAGTACTTTTGTGAGTCTTGATGACGGAGGATTCCGATTGGATGGGAAACCTCCGTCATCATCGGGAGGATCGAGCGTCGTTGTTAGGCCGACCGTGCGTACTATACAGCGCCCGACACGGAAGGCTTACCGGGTCAGCGGTTGAGGCGCGGTGACCTGGCCAAAGCGCCCGCTGTTGAAATCGTACGAAGCTTGCCGAATTTCCTCCTGTGTGTTCATGACGAACGGGCCGTACCCAACCACCGGTTCATTGATCGGCTCGCCCGTCAACACCAGGAAGATGGCATCCTGATCGGCATGGATAGCCACCTTGCTTCCATCACGCTCGAAGCGAACGATTTCCGCCTCACCGACGGCTTGCGTTCCGTTGATGGTGACGCGTCCGGAGAGCACCGCAATCATGACATTGTGCCCTTCGGGGAGATCCAGTGTAAGATCCGCGGCTTGATTCAGCCGAAGGTCCCACAAGTTGACCGGAGTAAATGTATGAGCCGGACCTCGAGTCCCTTGGAATTCTCCTGCGATGATCCGCGCTGTTCCGCCCGCCAAACGAACGGTCGGGATGTCCTTGTCGGTGATGCCCTGGTAGCCGGGAGGACTCATTTTGTCCTTTGCCGGAAGATTGACCCACAGCTGAACCATGCGGAACGGGCCTCCGGTCTTGGTATAGCTGGGCGAATGAAATTCTTCATGAATAATGCCGCGGGCTGCGGTCATCCATTGCACGTCACCAGGCCCGATGACGCCGCCATTGCCGGCCGAATCGCGATGGGCGACTTCTCCGTCGTAGACGATGGTGACGGTCTCAAAGCCGCGATGCGGGTGCTGTCCCACTCCGCGTGGTGTGGTCGTGGGCTCGAACTGATGGGGCCCCGCATAGTCAAACAGCAGGAATGGGCTGACGGTCGCGCTGTCATCGTGGTATGAAAACAGCGATCGAACCGGGAACCCGTCTCCGACCCAATGGTGACCCTGGGACCGCAGAACGTCGGCAATTTTCTTCGTCATGGCGGCTCCTTTCTTCATGTGATGCGATGGCGTGATCCTGTGTCTCCTGTTGTACGGTAGATAGGTTCGCAGAAACAACTTTCAAGTACGGTCCAGGAGGATACTGCCGATGACGAAGCAGACCGGTTGCCCGACGGAACAGACCCTCGATCTGATTGCCGGTCGCTGGAAAGCGATGGTCATTTATTGGCTGCTCAAAGGCGATCGGCGCTTCAATCAGTTGCAGCGCGATCTGAGCGGGATCACGCATCGGACCCTGGCCAAGCAGTTGCGTGAATTGGAGGCCGATGGTTTAGTAGAACGGCATGACTTCAAAGAAACTCCACTGCGCGTCGAATATCGCCTCTCCCCGCTGGGCCGCTCCCTCGAACCTATTTTGTTGGCGATGCATGAGTGGGCAGTAGCCCATCCAAACGTTAAAGGAGAATATCGACACTCTTGAAGAAGTTGGTAATCCGAATCGGTGCACCTATTTCAACCGTCCGCCTACCCGTAAGACTTTCAATTCCATGACGATCGCTTCGTCACCTGACGATCCCTCGGCACAGAACTCGTCATCCCATTAATCGTCAACCTCGTCTCGCGCAAACACTTTCCCCAATACACTTTACGATTCAAGAAGTTGGCGTTCATCTTTCTGGACCTGAAAAGACGGAATGAACGTTGCTCTATGAATATGAATTGGTGGGGCGACAACGGGCCGCTCCCCAAACGAAATTGAGTCTATCGGATTTTGAAGATGGTCAGGGTACAGCGTACCGACAACAATTAAAGGAGGTCACCATGAAGCTGTCGAGTTGGATGGCAATAAGTTTCAGTGCCATGTTCTTGAGCATCGTCACGGGTTCACCGTATGGCTTTGCCGATGAGGGCGCCGCGCATGGGAGTAAGTCGACACATATGCATGTCAGCGGCGTCATCTCTAAGATCGAATCAGGTCTGACCACCATCAAGACGCCATGGGGCAGGATGACCATCGCGTCAACCGCCACGCCCAAAGACCTGGCAGTCGGGGATGACGTGGACATGCAGGTCAACGAAAACAACACCGTCATTGATGTCCATCGTAAAGGTCAGAAGGGGCATGCCCATCGATATGTCACCGGCAACCTCGTCTATGCTTCGCCTGACAAGAAGGAAGTTAAGCTGTGGACTCCTGAAGGCGAGAAGTCTTTCGACGTGCAAGCAGGACAATCTCAGCTATCCATATTCCAAGAAGGTGCACCGATCACCGTCGAAGTGAACGAGGCAGGCAAAGTCATCGATGTTCACAAGTTCACGGTCGAAATGGCATTTGCCGATAATCCACGTACGAGACCGGGATACGGGATTCAAGCCCATGGGGTAGTCGAGAAGATTCAATCGAGTCTCATCTTCATCAAAACGCCGACCGGACGGTATACCGTCCCGGCTACAGTTGCTCCGTCCGATGCGGCGGTCGGCGATGAGGTCTCACTATGGATCAACGAAGAAGGATTGGTCATCGACCACCACGGAGAGAAGCGACAAGCAGGCATGCACCGTCTCATTTTCGGGAAGTTGGTCTATGCCGGCAAAGGGAAGAAGCAGATCAAGCTCCAGACTCCTGAAGGCGAACGAATGTTTCCGTTGGATCGCCTGGAAGTCAAAACCAAGCCAATTCCGGAAGGGTCGAACATCGTCGTAGAACTCAACGAGGACGGCACCGTGATTGATCTCAGGAAGGCTCAATAGCTGTGCAGGGCGAACCGACCGTCGTTGGCACGGCCGGTTCGCTCCTCGCCCAAAGGTTGAAGTTGAAAGAAACGACAATACGACGACTGTCAATGCAGATCTGCTCATGAGAATCGGAAATGCGTTGCAAATCGGTCGAAAACTCACAGGAGTCACAGCATGGCAACGGCAAGAAGATACGATCGTTGTTTCTTCGGCGACTCACCATCTCTCCCAAGCAAGAACGTGATGCTGACCCTGGTCGTGATGGCCATCGTTGGACTGGTCATGATGAGTACTCCAGTCCAGGCGCAAATGACGGGAAAGTGGGTGAAGCTCGCTCCGTTTCCGGAGCCGTCCGAGGAATTAGTCGGCATGGCGACCGGGGGGAAGTTCTACGTGTTCGGCGGACTTGGGCCCGGGTGGATCCCTCAAGGACTTGTGTATGAGTACAATCCGAGCGCCGACATGTGGACGAAGAAGAAACCGATGGCGCTGCCGGCCCATCATGTGGCATTCGCCGAGCTCAACGGAAAGTTTTATGCCTTCGGGGGGTTCGTGCCGCCCGAGTCGGGACCGCCGGCCTGGGCGCCGATCAATCAGGCTTGGGAGTATGATCCGACGAACGACAGCTGGAAGGCGTTGGCGCCGATGCCATCCAAACGCGGGTCTGCCGTGGCCGCCACGGTGAACGGCAAAATCTATGTGATCGGGGGTGCGGCGCTGCATCCTGCTTCACGCGAAACCGCGTTGTATCCGGCGCGTCCCCATCGGTCGGTCGATACCGTGGAGGAATACGATCCCCAGACCAATCGCTGGTCCGTACGGTCTTCGATGCCGACCGCGCGCAATCACGCCGCCATTGGTGCGGTGAATAACAAAATCTATGTCATCGGTGGCCGGCTGGGCAGCGCGTTCATTTTCACGGCCAGCAACACCAACGTGGTTGAAGAATACGATCCTGCGACCGACCAGTGGGGTTTGGTCAGAGCCCGCATGCCGACCGAGCGGAGCGGTGGAGCCTGGGGTGTCTATAACGGGCGTATTCTCGTGGCGGGAGGGGAACACCAGGACGGCCATCTGATGGCGGCGTTTCGTGCTTTGGAAGCGTACGATCCGTCGACGAACAGTTGGTCTGAACTCCCCATGATGCCGATGCCTCGACATGGGTTGGCCGGTGCGGTCGTCGGCAATCGACTCTATCTGGCGAGCGGAGATATCCAATCCGCCGGGATCACCGGTATGCGGGTGGTAACAGAGTCGCACGATGTGTTTGAGTTCGTTGATCGTTGAATCACTGTCTTTCAGCTACTTTCGGATCAAATGTTGGGTAGGCAGCGACAGAATGTGTTTTAAGAGACTGGATGTATGTTCTGTGTTGCATCACCAGCAGCAGGTTCACGAGCAGAATCTTCACGCCGAGGTCTTCTCTATTGTGACAGTCACATAGCACATCGATAAGTCTTACTTATCTTGATCGCATATTTTATCAATTAGACCGGGTGATCGGCATCAGTTATCTTGCACGCAAGCACGCAGGAGAATCCACTGACGATAATCAACTATTAGGAGGATATCATGAGAGTGAAGAACACACGGGCGGATTAGGTTCTTGCCGATGATCGGCGCACCTCTGACGTAAACGCGTCCGACAGCCATGATTGCCTGTCGATTGAATCAGAAACACGAGTCGTGATCTTCTGGCAGCAACGTCATGGATCCCTAGACGTGTCCCAATGAATGTCTCGTAAACAGTCTTCCACTCATCTCGATCTATGAAGGAGGAAGTATCATGAGCGACGAGAAGAAACTGACGACGAACGCCGGTTGCCCGGTGACCGATAACCAAAACGTCATGACGGCGGGGCCTCGTGGCCCACAGTTGCTTCAGGACGTCTGGTTTCTGGAAAAGATTGCGCATTTCGATCGCGAAGTCATTCCTGAACGCCGGATGCATGCCAAAGGCAGCGGCGCCTACGGCACGTTCACGGTGACGCATGACATTTCGAAGTACACACGTGCGAAGATTTTCAGTCAAGTCGGGAAAAAGACGGAACTCTTCGCTCGTTTCACCACCGTTGCAGGGGAACGTGGGGCTGCCGACGCTGAGCGCGACATTCGTGGGTTCGCTCTCAAGTTCTATACTGAAGAGGGGAACTGGGATCTGGTGGGCAACAATACGCCCGTCTTCTTTCTGCGTGACCCGCTAAAATTCCCCGATTTGAACCATGCGGTGAAACGCGATCCTCGCACCAACTTGCGTAGCGCGAAGAATAATTGGGACTTCTGGACTTCATTGCCTGAGGCGTTGCATCAGATTACGATCGTGATGAGCGACCGTGGCATCCCGGCGAGCTATCGCCACATGCATGGATTCGGTAGCCACACCTTCAGCTTCATCAATTCAAAAAACGAACGTCACTGGGTCAAGTTCCACTTTGCGTGCCAGCAGGGGATCAAAAACTTGACGGATGCTGAGGCCGAAGCCTTGATCGGCAAGGATCGCGAAAGCCATCAACGCGATTTGTACAGCGCCATCGAAAAAGGCGACTATCCCAAGTGGACACTCAAAGTGCAAATTATGCCGGAGGAAGATGCGGCAAAAGTACCGTACAACCCGTTCGACCTCACCAAGGTCTGGCCGCACAAGGACTATCCCTTGATCGATGTCGGCGTGATGGAGCTCAACCGAAACCCGGAGAACTTCTTTGCCGAGGTCGAACAAGCTGCGTTCAACCCGGCAAATGTGGTGCCGGGTATCGGTTTTTCGCCCGACAAGATGCTGCAAGGACGCCTGTTTAGTTATGGCGATGCCCAGCGCTATCGCCTTGGTGTCAACCACCATCTCATTCCGGTGAATGCCCCACGCTGTCCGGCGCACAGCTACCATCGAGACGGCACCATGCGTGTGGACGGCAACCACGGCAGTACCCTCAGTTACGAGCCGAACAGCTCCGGTGAGTGGAAGGAGCAACCGGACTTCCGCGAGCCGCCGTTGTCGCTCGCAGGAGCTGCAGACCACTGGAATCATCGAGAAGACGAGGATTACTACTCCCAGCCTGGCGCGCTCTTTCGCCTGATGGGTAAGGATCAACAGCAGGCGCTTTTTGACAACACCGCACGCTCAATTGGCAACGCGCCGAAAGAGATTCAGCTGCGCCACATCGCCCACTGTCTGAAAACGGATCCTGCGTATGGCAAGGGCATTGCCAGTGCCTTGGGTATTGCATTGACGGATCTGCCGGCCTAGGACGACAACTACTCAAGCCTCCGGAGGCGGGGGAGGGAATCTCTCCCGCCTGGTGCCTCGATCATCGGAATCGGAAGTTTGAGCATACACCTCCACGTCTACTCTCCCGTACAGAACAGACAATCGCTCAACTTTGACGACTGGTTTCGGCACGTGACGAACCTTCGTCACCGCTATTTCGGTATTCTCCAGCACAATGCATCGACTCATTCTTCTATCGAACAATATTCCCTCTCAGTTCAACCTGTTAGCGCATCGGTCTCTTAAGTCAAGAAATCTGGAACGTCTCTTGCGATAGGTCTTAACAGCATCACACAAAGAAGCGGAGGTGGCACTATGAATGAAATGATTCAGTGGAGTCTCTGGTACGGGATGCTCGCGACCTTGCCGCTCGCGGTGACACGATTGCTGATCACGCATGCACTGGAGAGGGCTGCGGCGCGGCAACGGTCTTCTTTCGTCAGGCAGAGATTAGGAGGGCGTCATGGCATTCTTCAAAACAGATGATTCGTGGGCGGGACTGGTCTTGCGTGTCGGGCTTGCAGCGGTGATGCTCCCGCACGGCGCCCAAAAGCTTTTCGGCTGGTTCGGCGGCTACGGCTTTGATGGAACAATGGGGTTCTTTACTCAGCAGATGGGATTACCCTGGCTCGTGGCCTTTCTCGTCATCATCGGGGAGTCTCTTGGGAGCGCCGCATTAGTCGCGGGATTGCTTACTCGGTTCACGGCGGCCAGTTTTATCGCCATCATGATCGGGGCGATTACGTTGGTGCACGGACCGAACGGGTTTTTCATGAATTGGTTCGGACAGCAACAGGGCGAAGGGTTTGAGTACCATCTCTTGGTCATCGCCATGAGTGCGGCACTCGTCATCGTCGGCGGCGGCAAGTGGGCATTAGACGGGGTCATCGCTCGCCGGCTTGAACAGGGCGATGCGGCTCCAGATCGACTGATGGCACAAACGGCCTGATCGGAAGAAGCGAATAAGGAGAACATGGTGTGGCCTGTCATCATATTTTTGGTGGGTGTGTTGGTAGTGATAGTGAAGTCGGTGTTGGCGTAAGGAAAAGTGAATCAGCATGAAGAATAAAGCAGGATCAGGCCGAACTGGACAATCACAAAATGCTCATTCGGTTGGCATTCTAGAAGGGAGATGCACGTGAGGAAAGTCAATTGCTTAATATGCGTGATGGGGATGGCGTTCATTCTTGGGCAGGACGTGGGCTCTTCAGCCCACGCAAAAACCGTTGAAGCAGGAGACTCCAGTTCCAGTTGGAGCGGAACCGGCGAGTTCATGGAGCTTGGCAGTGGAGACCAGGTCGTCAACGGAATGGTGAAAGGAGTGTTGATCTCCCGTCATAAAGACGGAGGCAAGATGATCGTCCATTCGTCCCAATTAGCCTGTCCGGTGCGCGTGAATCTTAACCGACAGAAGGACACTCAGGCCATCGAGGGACTCTGTACGATGGTGGCTCACGAGGGCAAGGATGTCGGGTATGGCCACTGGAAGTGCGTCGGCAACTTAAAAGAGTGCGTGGGCGAGTTTACCTTTACCGGTGGATCTGGTGGATTCACTGGAATGTCAGGAACCACGCCTTTTCAGACCAGTATCATCTTTGAATTGAAGGAAGGGAATAACGGTCAAGCGATCGGATACGCAGTCTGGCCCAATCTGACGTATACGTTACCGTAGTACATTCGATCATCCAGCGGCATGCGCCGATGGTTCGGCAGTATGCCGCTGGATCGGTACCCCTCTTTAAACGCTTCGGCCAGATCGACTCCACTCGAGAATCTATCCGATCAAACACTCAAACGGATGAGTCCTCTCGGCATCATCTCGGGCGGTGTCTGAAGTGGAGGGCATACTGTAAAACAAGTGGGTTGACAAACCTTGAGGAAACTTGTGAAACTATAATAGTTTCTATAGTGACCTTTGAGGATCATGTCCACTCGAAAGCCTACACAGCAAGACCCATCAATCGATCCGGCCGTCGTTCGACGAGTGATTGCCGTCGCGCGCCGCCAATTCCTGGCTCATGGATTTCGTACCGTGAGCATGGACGACCTCGCTGCTGAATTGGGCATGAGCAAGAAGACGCTGTATGTCGCCTTTCCAAGCAAATTCGCGCTTGTTGAGGCCGTGGTGAAGGACAAGTTTAGAGAGGTTGAAGCGGATCTTGAACGGTTGGCGAAGGATCGCGCGGCCAATGTCGAGGAGGCGCTCCACCAACTTCTCATCTGTCTGCAGCGACACGCGGCGGAAGCTCAACCGGCCTTTGTCAGAGACATTGGGCGTGAGACTCCGGAGCTGTTTCAGTTGATCGAGCAACGGCGTCGTGAACTGATCCGACTCTATTTCGGTGAGCTGTTTGAGGACGGGAAGAAAGCCCGTGTGATTCGTACGGACATCCCGACCCACCTTATCATCGAAATCTTGCTGGGTGCCGTCCAGGCCATCATGAACCCACCCAAACTCATGGAGTTGGGACTCACCGTGGAGCATGGTTATTTGTCCGTCATTCGTCTCGTTCTAGAGGGGGCGCTCCAGCGGCGTTGAGATCATGACACAGAGTGGAACGGGTGTGAGGCTGATTCTCTCAGGTGCGGTTGCGATCGTGGGCGTTAGTGTCTTGATAGGCTGTAATCGACCTGCTTCCGATCTGGTCCAGGGCTATGTCGAAGGAGAGTATGTCCATGTGGCGTCTCCCTACGGCGGGGCTCTCACGACCTTATCGGTGCAGCGTGGCATGCAGGTCAAGCGTGGTGATCCTCTGTTCGCGCTCGAGCACATCTCCGAGAACGCCACGAGAGATGAAGCGGAACGGACACTGAGTCAATCGCGAGCGAATCTCGAAGACCGAAGAAAAGGGAAACGACCCTCCGAAATTGCCTCCCTCCGCGCCCAACTTCAACAAGCCCAGGCGGCGTTGCAACTCTCGATGCGAGAAATGGCTCGCCAAGAAGGACTCGCGACAGTATCCGGTGCGGCAGTGGAACTTGAGGTAGATCGAGCCCGATCAGCACGGGATCAAAGCCAACAGCGGGTCTCACAACTCCAAGCAGACTTGAATACGGCTCTCTTAGGCTCTCGCACGGATCAAGTTACTGCGGCCGAGGCGGAGGTTCGAGCAAAGGAGGCCGCTCTCGTCAAAGCTGAGTGGGATCTTGCTCAAAAGCGTCAGCTCGCACCTAAGAGCGGGTTTGTCTTCGATACGCTGTATCGGGAGGGCGAATGGGTGCCGGCGGGCCGTCCTGTCGTCGTGCTGTTGCCTCCCGATCATATCAAGGTCCGCATGTTTGTTTCTCAAGCTAGGCTTGGGAGGATTCAGCTGGGTGATCCAGTGCAGGTTATGGTTGACGGGGTTCACGGTTCGATCCTGGGAAAGATCGCCTACATTTCACCGAAAGCTGAATATACGCCGCCTGTGCTCTACAGCCAGGGCAGTCGTGACAAGCTGGTCTTCCTCGTCGAAGCGTTGTTCGACCAGGCTGTTGCGATGAATTTGCATCCTGGCCAGCCGGTGGATGTGCGATTCAATGGTGTGCAATGACCACTACGATCGACGGGCAGGAATTGGCCATCGATGTGAGCGGGATGACGAAGCGGTTCGGGACACGGACCGTGGTCGATCATATTGGGCTGCAAGTGCGTCGCGGGGAGATTTATGGATTTCTCGGTCCGAACGGTAGCGGCAAGACGACCTTTATTCGCATGTTGTGCGGACTGCTTCGAGCGGACGAAGGCAGCGGAACCTGCCTCGGGTATGACGTCATCCGTCAAAGTGAAGCGATCAAGGCTGCCGTCGGCTATATGACCCAGCGGTTTAGTTTCTATGAGGACCTGAGTATCACGGAGAATCTGGACTTCGTCGCGCGCATGTTTGGAATTCCTGATCGACGGGCTGCGGTGACGAGGAGTCTTGAGCGGCTTGGGCTGGCTGGTCGGCGAGAGCAGCTGGCCGGTCAACTTTCGGGTGGCTGGAAGCAGCGGCTCGCGTTGGCCGCGTGCTTGATCCATCAACCACGATTGTTGTTGCTTGATGAACCGACTGCGGGAGTCGATCCGAAAGCGAGACGAGAGTTCTGGGAGCAGATCCATGAGCTGGCTGCAGATGGACTGACATTTCTGATTACCACTCATTACATGGATGAAGCTGAGCGGTGCCATCGGCTGGCATATATTTCCTACGGCAAGTTGCTCGCCGATGGAACGGTCTCCGACGTGATTCAACAGGCACGACTAACGACATGGTCGGTCAGTGGCCCCGATCTTCATCAATTGGCCGTGGAACTTCGCCGCCAGTCCGCGGTTCAGCAGGCGGTGGCGTTTGGCGATCGACTCCATGTCAGCGGTACCGATCCGATTAGGCTTGAAGCTGCGGTGGCGCTGTTTCGCACCAGCCCCTATGAGTGGCATCGGGTCAATACAGGGCTGGAAGACGTGTTCATCCATCTGATGGAACACTCATCGGATCGCGTCGCATCATGAAAATCCATTCACTATTTTCCGTCTCCCGCTTTGGGGCGATCGTCGTGAAGGAGTTCATTCAAATGCGTCGCGATCGGATGACCTTCGGGATGATGATTGGTATCCCGTTGATCCAGCTTGTTCTATTCGGGTTTGCGATCAACGCCGACCCGAAACATCTGCCGACGGTGGTGCTGCAGGCCGACTACGGTGTCCATGGGAGGACGCTTCTGCACGCTATTCGCAACAGCAACTACTTTGAGTTCGTGCGGGAGATCGCGACCGAGCAGGAAGCTGAGGAGGTGTTGGCACGGGGGGAAGCCCAGTTCGTCATCAATATCCCTCCCAACTTTTCGCGCGATGTGCTTCGCGGCGAGCGCCCGGCAATCCTCGTCGAAGCCGATGCGACCGATCCTGCCGCGACGAGCAATGCGATCGGCTCCTTACGTGTGTTGGTCACGTCCGCGCTTCAGCAGGACCTGAGGGGACCATTGGAGTATGTGGCGGGACGTCACGATCCCGTCGAGTTGCGCATTCATGCCCGCTATAACCCCGAAGCTATCACGCAATACAACATTGTGCCTGGGCTGATGGGTGTGGTGCTGACCATGACCATGGTGATGATCACCGGCCTCGCCATTACCCGTGAACGGGAGCGAGGCACGATGGAAAATCTCCTGTCGATGCCCACAAGGCCGTTTGAGGTCATGATCGGCAAGGTGATGCCCTACATCCTGATCGGGTACATTCAAGTCATCCTGATTCTCCTGGCGGCTCATTTTCTGTTTAACGTACCGATATACGGCAATATGTCGATGCTCTTTGTGTCGGCCTTGGTCTTTATCGTGGCGAACTTGGCGATGGGGATTACATTTTCTACCTTGGCACAAAACCAACTCCAAGCCATACAGCTCTCGTTCTTTTTCTTTTTGCCGTCCCTGCTGTTGTCCGGGTTTATGTTCCCGTTTCGCGGTATGCCGCAATGGGCACAGTCGATCGGCGAGATGCTGCCGCTGACGCATTTTCTGCGAATTGTCCGAGGGATCATGCTGAAGGGAAATGGCGTGGAAGAAGTGGTCCTTCAACTCTGGCAAATTGCGTTGTTTGCCGCAGTGGTGTTGGTGATTGGGGTGACGCGATATCGACAGACGCTGGACTAAGGATGCGGCACGGCCCTGTGAGTCGTTTCGATGTATCACGTGAATTATGAGTTCTCGTACCCGTGTCGCTGAGAGTCAGGCGCTGCCGATACATCGGCAGCGTGCCGCCGGATCGGCATCCTTTCCATGTGTTTTGACCAGTCAGTTCCATTTGAAAGCCTATTTTATCAATCAATCAAATAGTTGAGTCGTATTGGTATTATCTCTCGTGGGTGGAACATAAGTTGCTCTATACGCTAGGTAACCCCTTTGGTAAAGGGAGGTTCCCATGGCGATGATGAGATCATCTGAGCAATCACTGAGCATCAATGAAACGAACGCTGATTTCACACGGTGCTCCAGATGTCAGGGACTTATGGTCATCGAGGACGGATTTGATTCGATGATCGGGGCAGCAGAGGTTTCTACGCCGCTTCGGCGATGCGTGCAATGCGGAGAGGTCACGGATGCGGTCATTTTGTTCAATCGCCGCGCTCAGCGAGAGAGTCAGGAGGATGCGCAGGGTGGTAAGCGAGGACTACGCGGCAAGGCGGTGCAGCATCCAAACCCGATGCAACGTTCGCTATGCTGAAGATTACCGAACAGCAAGAGCAAGACTCCGGAAGCGTCGCGCTTATCCTGGAGGGACGATTGGCGGGTTGTTGGGTTGAAGAGCTGGAGGTGTATTGCAGTGCGATGGCGCTCAATCGGCAGCGGTGCTCGATGATTGATTTGACGGGCGTGACGTTTATCGATGCCGACGGGAAGGTGCTCTTAAGCCGATTGTGGCGGCAGGGTGTCCCGCTTCGGGCGACCGGATGTTTAAATCGATGTGTTGTGGCAGAGATCACCGGGATGAGTCTGACCGATGCGTCGGATGGAATCCGTGACCGTGCCGGCTGAGTCGTCACCATGCAAAGTAATGATAGCGGTGCGATCGTGGAGAAGGTAACGGCCGATGAGCGGACGTTCAGCTTGAGTTGCCGCCAACGGAACGTTTCGGTATAGTTACTGGTTTTTATGAACGTGAATCAATTTAGGCACATCACAAGGTGGTACGGAACATGGGAAATAGCCATCAGTTGTTAGGGTACGTTGCGGCCGCTCTCGTTCTTTCGATGCTCGGAATGGCCGGTTGCAAAGATCAGGAGGCTGGGTCGACTCTCGCTCAAGAGCTTCCTCAAGTTGAAATTGTCACGGTGCAGACCCAGGTCGTGCCCGATGAACCGGAGTTTATCGGGCAAGCGGAAGCCTCCCGTCCCGTGGAGATCCGTCCCCAGGTCACGGGAATTTTGAAAGCGGTTCTCTATCCGGAAGGTCGTGATGTGAAGAAAGGCGATCGTCTCTATCAGGTCGACCCGGTTCCCTTTAAGGCCGCCGCAGCGAGTGCGAGGGCCAAGATTGCTCAGGCGGAAGCTCGGGTCGTCCAGGCGAAGCAGGATCTGGCTCGAGTCAAGCCGCTGCTGGCTGATCAAGCCGTCAGCCAAAAGGACGTCGATGATGCCGTCGCGGAGGAGTTATCGGCCAACGCTGCGCTGGAAGGCGCACGAGCCGACATGATCAAGGCGCAATTCGACATGGACAACACGCTCATCACGGCGCCGATCGACGGCATTATCGAACGCAGCCGCTACTACGAAGGACGATTGGTGTCGGCGCAGACCGATTTATTGACCACGATCCACCGCGTGAATCCGATGTATGTGGTCGTGAGCGTGCCCGAGACTTTTCTTCTCAAACGGCGACGAGATATCGAAGACAAGAGAATCGATCATCCGGGCGACTACCAATTACGTGGACGGCTCACGTTGATGGACGGCTCGCTGTATCCGCAGGAAGGAGTACTCGACCTCTTGGAGCCCGGGTTGCGTACGGAGACCAGTTCTCGTCAAATGCGGATGACCTTTCCGAATCCGAAGCGCGCCTTGCTTCCCGGGCAATTTGTGAAGGTTCGCTTCACCGGTGATACGAAGACCCACGCGATTCTTGTCCCGCAACGCTCGGTGTTGCAGGGGCCTCAAGGTCCGTTTGTCTTCGTGGTCAACGGGGAAGAGAAAATTGAAATTCGGGGTGTGACGGCGTCCGACTGGAGAGGCAATCAGTGGCTCATCGACAAAGGCTTGGAGGCCGGCGATCGTGTTGTAGTCAATGGATTGATGAAGATCGGACCTGGGGCACCGGTCAAAGCGGTTCCCTGGGTCACCGCAAAGCGAGACGAGTCGACCCCTCCCATCATTTCTCAGTAACGATCAAAAGGATCCAATCGTGATCTCGAACATTTTTATCGATCGGCCGATCCTTGCATCGGTCGTGTCTATCGTCATCGTGGTGATGGGACTGCTTGCGATGCAGTTCCTCCCGATTGCTCAATTCCCAGAAATCACACCACCGGTGGTGCAGATCGATGCGGACTATCCCGGCGCCAGCGCAGAAGTCGCGGCAGAGGCGGTCGCCCGTCCGATAGAGGTCATGTTGCCGGGCATCGATAATCTCCTGTATTACGAATCAAACAGCAGTAACGATGGGCACGTCACCATCAAATTGACGTTTGAGATCGGCACCAATCCCGACATCGCCCAGGTGCAGACGCAGAATCGTGAGAAGCTTGCCGAACCGCAGTTGCCTCCGGAAGTCATTCGTCAGGGTATTTCCGTCAAAAAGATGTCTCCGGATCTTGTCTTGGTCGTGGCGCTGAATTCGACCGATCCTCGTCATGACGCCGTGTTCCTTTCGAATTACGCCACGCTTCGAATCGTGGATGAGTTAAAGCGGCTCAAAGGCGTCGGGGATGCGCAGGTATTCGGCCAGCAGAGTTACAGCATGCGGATCGTGATCAATCCGTTGCAGATGGCCAAGTTGAATCTGACCCCAAGCGACATTACGACGATCATCCGCGAACAGAATCGAGACTACCCTTCGGGAACGATCGGACGAGAGCCCGCTCCGAAAGGGACCGAACTCACGATCCCCATCATTACGAAGGGTCGTCTGACCGAGGTGAAAGATTTTGAAGAGCTGATCGTGCGTGCTCTTCCCGACGGGTCGATCGTTCGCCTGAAAGACGTGGCACGTATCGAGCTTGGGGCTCAAGCCTATGGTTTGGAGGGACGGCAGGACGGCAAGCCGACGACGTTTATCCTGACGTTCTTGTCTCCTGAAGCGAACGCGCTCGATACCGTGAGCCGTATTCGCACGAAGATGGATGAGTTGGCCGAGAGCTTTCCTCAAAGCGTGTCGTATGACACTCCGTATGACACCACGAAGTTCATCGAAATTTCGATCAAAGAAGTCGTCAAGACGCTGGCGGAAGCGATGGTACTGGTGGTGCTCGTCGTGTATCTCTTTTTGCAGACCTGGCGCGCCACCATTATTCCCACGGTGGCTGTCCCGGTGTCATTGATCGGAACCTTTGTCGGACTCTATGCGCTTGGGTTCTCCATCAATACGATCACCCTTTTCGGGATGGTGTTGGCGATCGGGATCGTGGTGGACGATGCCATCGTAGTCGTGGAGAACGTCGAACGCCACATGCGTGAGGGGCGGGTTTCCGCGAAGATCGCGGCCAAGCGGGCCATGAATGAAGTGACGGAACCGATCATTGCGATCGTGTTGGTTTTGGTCTCGGTCTTTGCTCCGGTCGGGTTTATCGGCGGGATCACCGGGGCGCTCTACAAGCAATTTGCCGCGACGATCGCGATTTCAGTCACCGTGTCCGGATTTGTGGCTTTGACCCTGAGCCCTGCGCTCTGTGGTGTCGTGCTCACGCCCCAGCATGGGAAACGGGGTAAGTTCTGGGATCTTTTCGATCGTCTGTTCGGCCGAACGCAGCACGGGTATGTGAGCGCCATCACCGGACTCATGACTCGTCCGATTCGTGTGATGGTGGTGTTCGGGCTGTTACTCATTGCGTGCGTCGGACTCTTCCAGAAGCTGCCGAAGAGTTTCTTGCCGGAAGAAGATCAAGGCTATTTTATCGTGGTCGCGCAATTGCCGGACGGGGCGTCGGTTCAGCGGACCATTTCAGTGCTTGAGCGGATCGAGGGATTTTTTGAGGGGTTTCCGGCGGTTCACTCCACGGATGCGTTAACCGGGCAGAATTTCGTGTTCGGTACCCGAGGGTCAAACTCCGCGACGATGTTTGTTCCATTGGTGTTGTGGGATGAACGGAAAGGGCCACAGTCTGACGCCAAGTCGCTCATCGGGGCAGCGTACGGAGAGTTTGCGAAAATTCCAGAGGCGTTGCTCCTCGCATTTAATCCGCCGTCGATTCGTGGGGTCGGCGCGGTGGGAGGGTTTTCCGCACAGATTCAGGACCCGAGCAGCGGGGATTTCAAGAAGTTCGCCATGGTGACGCAACAGTTCGTCGAACGGGCGCAGAAAGAGCCGGCGATCGGGCGTGCCGGGACGAATTTTCGAGTGTCCTCGCCCAGGCTCTATGCCGACGTCAATCGGGAGCGGGCAAAGGCCTTGGGTATTCCGATTTCGGATATCTTTGATACGCTCCAAGCCTACTTCGGGAATTATTACATCAACGATTTCGTGAAATTCGGTCGGGTGTATCACGTGCAGACTGAAGCCGATGCCGAGTATCGATCGACCCCGCAGGATCTTTCAAAAGTCTATGTGCGTGCGCAAAGCGGACGCGACGTGAACATGGTGCCGCTCGACACGGTGGTGACGCCGGAATATCAGAGCGGGCCGGATCCCGTGAACCACTTTAACGGGTATAATACGGCGCTGGTGTTGGGTGCTGCGGCTCCTGGCTATAGTTCGGGACAGGCACTTGAAGCCTTGGAACGGGCGGCGGATGAAGTGCTCGTTCCTCAAGGCTATGCGATCGATTGGAGCAACATTTCCTTCCAGGAGCGCCGGGTCGGCGGGCAATCCAGTCAGGTATTCGTGATCGGATTGTTGATGGTTTTTCTGGTGTTGGCGGCACAATTCGAGAGTTGGGTGGTGCCGTTTGCCGTGATTCTGGCGGTCCCCTTCGCCGTATTCGGGGCGCTGACGGCCGTCTGGTTGCGGGGCTTCGAGAATGACATGTATTTCCAAATCGGGCTTGTGACGCTGATCGGGTTGGCGGCGAAAAATGCGATTCTGATCGTCGAATTCGCCAATACTCGGTACGAAGCGGGGCGTTCGTTGGTCGAGGCGGCGATCGAGGCGGCGCGATTACGGTTCCGTCCGATCATCATGACGTCCTTGGCGTTCATCTTCGGCATGGTTCCGTTAGTCGTGGCGAGCGGGGCTGGGGCGGTGAGTCGTCAATCGATCGGGACCGGTGTGATGGGCGGCATGTTTGCCGCCACGTTTTTGGCGATCTTTTTCGTGCCGCTGTTTTTTGTCTTGTTGCGGAAACTTTCTAAGCCTCATGTCAAGCCGGAGGTCGATGCGAATCCTCCGTCGTTATCTCCACATTCTTCAGAGGAGTAGTGCCAGCGTGCGTACACTCTTAGCTGTCGGACTTGCCTTTGCTCTTGTTTCTTGTGCCGTTGGCCCGGACTATAAACGGTCGCAGGCCGATGTCGACGATCGCTTCCGCATGGCCGACGGCCCGTCGGATGTCCCGTCGTTGGCGAATTTGCCCTGGTGGGACCTTCTTCATGATGAGCAGCTCCAGCAGCTTATTCGCGTCGCGCTCGTTGAGAATAAGGATCTCCAGCGCGCGGTCGCCACGGTCGAAGAATTTCGTGCAAGAGCTCTGATTGCGAAGATGGACTATGTGCCGGGCATCACGATTGCGGGTAGTGCGCCGGCTGGTCGCAAGGCCGAGTTCTTGATCCCCGGCTTTGCGAGTCCCTTTAACTATTACTTACTGGGCAATCTGGCCTGGGAGGTTGATCTGTGGGGCCGAGTCCGGCGCATGAATGAAGCGGCGCGTGCTGATCTGGTGTCCAAAGAAGAAAACCGCCGAGCGGTGACGATTCAGCTGGTCAGTGCCGTCGCCGAGGCGTATTTCAACTTGCGCCAGTTCGACCTGCAGTTCGACATCGCAAAGCGGACGCTGCAATCGTGGGAAGAGTCGGTGCGGATCGCCCAAGCCAGGCTACGCCAAGGGATGACCTCGAAACTGGATGCCGATCAGTTTGAAGCGGAGCGCGCGAATGCCGCAGCCCGTACGGCGGAGCTTGAGCGGCAGATGATCCAGGCGGAGAATCACTTGAGCGTCTTGCTGGGACGAAAGCCTCTTAGCATTGCACGCGGTCGTTCATTGGATGAACAAATTATGCCTCCCACAATTCCTGCTGGTCTCCCATCTGAGTTGTTGCAGCGGCGGCCTGACATCTTGGTTGCTGAGCAACAGTTAGCGGCAGCCACGGCTCGCATCGGTGCGGCCAAGGCGGAGCGGTTCCCGAGAATTACGTTGACCGGACTAGCCGGCTTGGCTCATCCAGAATTATCCTTGATCTTCAATGATCCCTCGACCTTTGGCGTGTTCGGTGCTGGTCTTGCCGCGCCTCTGTTGAACGCGCAAGTGTTGGGCTTTCAACAGGAAGCCGTTGAGGCGCAAAGCAAGCAAGCACTGGCGCAATATCAGCAAACGGTCTTGACGGCTTTTCGAGAAGTTGAAGACGCGCTCGTCGCCGTGCGTACGGCCCGTGTGCAGGGTGAGGCGCAACAACAACAGGTTGCCGCATTACAGTCGGCGCTCAAGTTAGCTGAACTGCGTTATAAGGGGGGGCTGGCGAATTATCTGGATGTGTTGGTCGCGCGTCGAAATCTCTTCGAATCGGAGCTAGCCTTGACGAGTACACGTCGGTTACTATTGGCGTCGACAGTGCAGCTCTATAAGGCGCTCGGTGGCGGGTGGAATCCGGAGAATCTGTCAGTCGAGGAGAACAAAAGGTCATAAGGTGGATCAGCAGGGGCACATTCACCCCCCCATTCATGAGTTACTGGCCCGTCGGTGGAGCCCTCGTGCCTTCGATGAGCGAGCGGTCGAGACCGAGCTCTTGCGCGTTGTGTTCGAAGCGGCCCGATGGGCGCCTTCATCGAATAACGAGCAGCCATGGCGGTTTGTGGTGGCCACGAAGGACCAGGAAGCAGCCTGGACGCGGCTCGTCGATTGTTTGATGGAAAGCAACCGCCGATGGGCCTTCCGTGCTCCGGTCTTGATCCTTTCGGTCGCCAGTATGTATTTTGCGATGAATGGGAAGCCCAATCGGCATGCTTTTCATGATACGGGCTTGGCGACGCAGAATTTGGTGCTGCAAGCGGCGGTCCATGGGTTGATGGCCCGTCAGATGGCAGGATTTGATGTGGAAAAAGCCCGAGCGGAGCTCCAGATTCCTTCCGGCTATGAACCGGTTGCCATGATTGCGATCGGCTATCCTGGTAGCCCGGATATCCTCCCTGACCAACTGCGCGAGCGGGAACTCCAACCGAGGAGTCGCCGTCCTATCGGCGAATGGACGTTTTCAGGTCAGTGGGGAATGCCCTACTGAATACAGTACCATACTGTCTCTGAAGGAGGAGTCGTATCAATGAAATCATTGAGCGGAAAAGTTGCGATCGTCACCGGAGCCTCCAGTGGAATAGGTCGTGCCGTTGCGGAGCGATTGGCGGACGAGGGTGCTATTGTTGTCGTGAATTACAATCGGGGCGAGGACAGGGCGAAGGAAGTGGTCACGCTGATTCAGGCCAAGGGCGGAAAAGCTCTCGCGACCCAAGCCGACATGGGACAGGTCTCAGATGCACGGCGTCTGGTGGTCGATACCCTGAAGCAATTCAACCGGCTGGATATTTTGGTCAACAATGCGGGTAAGTTTATGCCGAAATCTCTTGAGCAAACAACTGAAGAGGATTTCGAGAGCGTGATCGCCTTAAATGCGAAGGGACCGTACTTTGCGATGCAGGAAGCGGCGCGGGTACTCAAAGACGGTGGGCGTATCGTGAACATTTCTACTTGCGGAACGCATCTGAGCTTTCCCGGGGCGACGGCGTATCTCGGGAGTAAGGCGGCGCTAGAGCAATTTAGCAGAGGACTTGCGCAGGAATTGGCTTCGAAAGGGGTGACGGTGAATACGGTGTCTCCTGGTTTTACGGAGACCGGCATGATGACCGAGGAGTACCGACAGATCGGCCTCCAATTGACGCCCCTGAAGCGACTTGGTCATCCGAAAGATATCGCTGATGTGGTCGCGTTCATCGTCAGTGAAGAAGCACAATGGCTGACCGGACAGACGATACAGGCTGGTGGTGGTATCGTCATGTAACAGGATGTTGAAACAGGCCGCCAGCGTCGTTCAGGGGCTCAACGTACAGAGCAGAGTACGTCTCACCTCTTCACTCGCTGTGGCCTTGCTGACCTCTTGTTTGAACATCCTGTTAATCGGAGGTGTCATGGCGAGACACAATATCTCAAGCGGTGGTCAGTGGGAGGGAAAGATCGGTTATTCGCGAGCGGTTCGGGTAGGTGCCTACATCTCTGTGTCTGGATCCACGGCGATGACCCCATCGGGCCTGGTCGGCAAAGGAGATCCCTACGCGCAGACTATTCAGACCTTGAAGACGATCGAAGCGGCTCTTCAGCAGGCCGGTGCGTCGTTATCCGACGTGGTTCGAACCAGGATCTATATGGCGAATATCGATCAATGGCAAGACGTCGGACGGGCGCATGGAGAAGTGTTTGGCGCCATCAGACCAGCGACGACTATGGTCGAAGTGAAGCGGCTGATCGATCCGGATATGCTCGTGGAAATTGAGGCAGATGCCGTTGTCGGGTAGCGATCCTGCCGTGGCCCATCTGGCGATGGTCGACCCGGTCATGAGAAGGTTGATCGAGGATATTGGCCCCTGCACGTTGAGACCGAACGCCCGCCGTTCCCCATTTGAATCACTGGCCCGAGCGATCGCCCATCAGCAGCTGCATGGCAAGGCAGCGGAGAGCATCCTCACGCGATTCATGAGGCTTTTCCCTGGCCGGAGGTTTCCTCACCCCGATGATCTCCTTGCCGTGAATACACGCTCGATCAGAGCTGCCGGTTTCTCAAGGTCGAAGATTGTGGCGTTGCGTGATCTTGCAGCGAAGACCCTTGATGGCACGGTACCGACGAGTCGAGTCATTCAGAAGCTTGGGGATGACGAGATTATCGATCGATTGATTGAGGTGCGCGGGATTGGACGTTGGACGGTCGAGATGTTGCTGATTTTTCAGTTAGGGCGACCAGATGTGTTGCCGGTTGATGACTTTGGTGTGCGGAACGGATTCCGCCTCGCCTATGGGCGTCGCTCGATGCCGACGCCGAAACAGGTGTTACGGTATGGCGAACGGTGGAAGCCCTATCGTACAGTAGCAGCGTGGTATCTCTGGAGAGCGGCCGATCGGGCAAAGCAGGTCTCGTAATGGCTGATCGAAACAAACGTCTCGATTCTAACGTGTCTGGGAATTTCTATGTCGATGCCACTTGCATTAACTGCGATACTTGTCGCCAGCTGGCACCAGCCAACTTTGAGGAAATCGGCCGATATTCGGCGGTCAGCCATCAGCCAGTGAGTGGATCGGAGATTCATCAGGCGCATCAGGCGTTGCTGGCCTGCCCTGTTGGGGCTATCGGGACTGAACAGAATAATACGGTCTTGCTGCAAACCGCGATGGCCAGCTTCCCGTTGCTGGTCGAAGGAGGAGTGAGCTATTGCGGTTTCAATTCTGAGAAGTCGTTCGGGGCCAACTGTTTTTTGATCGAGCATCCGGGTGGGAATTGGCTGATCGACTCTCCTCGATATATCAAACATCTCGTTGAGGCCTTTGAGCAAAGAGGCGGGATTACCTATATCTTTCTCACGCATGAAGACGATGTGGCCGATTCCGAGAAGTATGCGGCGCATTTCGGTGCTAAACGGATCATTCATCGGGCGGATGCGGGCGTGGCTCCAACCGCGGAACAGCTCATCGATGGAGAAGAGACGAGCAGCGTTGGATCAGACTTCCGGATTATTCCTGTGCCGGGTCATACCGCGGGCAGCATGGCATTGCTCTATCGAGAGACGTTTTTGTTTGCCGGCGATCATCTGTGGTGGAATCCTCATACGAAAGCACTTGAAGCCCCTACGCGCTTGATCTGGAACAAAGCCGCCTTACTGGATTCCATCGGCAAGCTCCTGGATTATCGTTTTGAATGGGTGCTGGCCGGACATGGTGATCGGGTGCATCTGTCCGTGGAGGAGATGCACTCAGCGGTGCGGTCTCTTCTCGAACGTCGTCAACGGCGTGGTATCGCTTCCTAACGGGGTATATGTCAGTCGCGCATTGGATCGATCGCAACATTCTTTCCCTTGGTCGTGACATGCGGCTGTCGTATCTCCCGCCGCTGATGGTCTACGTCGCCTACGGGATTTCCGGTCTCACCGGGATCGTTGGCACGTTTTTCGTCAAAGATTATCTTGGCTTATCCGCTTCATTCCTCGCGGCGCTGGGATTCTGGGCTGGGATTCCCTGGGCCCTGAAGATGCCGATTGGCCATACCGTCGACCTTTTGTGGCGATGGAAGAGCTGGCTGGTTGGGCTTGGTGCAGGGCTCCTGACAGTGAGTCTTGGCATTATGGCCTTGTTGATAGGTAATCGTGAGGCGATGACCGCTATCCTGTCGGCGGAGGTGTGGTACGTGATCAGCGTGTTGCTGGCTCCCATCGGGTATGTCGTACAGGATGCTGTGGCCGATGCCATGACGGTCGAGGCCGTTCCCCGTGTCGACGAGCAGGGACGAGTGTTCGACGACCAGACACGCAAGTTGATGCACACGACGATGCAGACGCTCGGCCGTGTCGCCATCGTCGGCGGCGGGATCGCGGTCGCGTTGGTGAATGTGTATGCCTTCAGCGGAACCGAGGGGATGCCGCAAGCTGACCTCATTCTGCTCTACAAGCGAATCTACCTGATGGCGATGGTCATTCCTTTCGTTTCGGTGATTGGTGTGGGGGTAGCTTGGTGGTTACAGCGAAGCCAGAAGCAGAACCTTGTTCAACAAGGGTTTTCAGTCGAGCAGGTAGAGCAGATGGTCAATGTGCGAGATGTGGAAGGTGAACCAACGAAGCCCAACTGGTGGATTCTTGGTGGCAGCCTGACCTTCGTGCTGTTCACGTTGACCGTGGGGCTCGGCGGTTTCCCGTACCGGGAGGAGATCGTCTTTGCCGGCTCTATGACCATTGTTCTGTTTTTGATGTCGCGGCTCATGCGGGAGCTGGAGCCGGATAAACGGCTCACATTGGTCGGTACCGCCGCAGTGGTTTTTTCGTTACGCGCGATTCCGGGGTCGGGCCCTGGCGCCACATGGTGGATGATCGACGATCTCAAATTCGATCAACAGTTTCTCTCGGTGCTGTCACTCATCGGCGGCATCGTGGCGCTCCTCGGTATGTTTGTCTTCCGTCGATTTATGGCCGAGCGTTCGATTGCCTACGTGGTCGGGTTTTTGACGATCGTGGGGACGATCCTTGCCTTGCCGATTACGGGGATGTATTACGGATTGCACGAATGGACGGCCAGTCTCACCGGTGGAATTGTTGATGCGAGATTTATCGCGCTGATCGATACAGCATTGGAATCCCCGTTGGTGCAGATTTCCATGATTCCCATGCTGGCCTGGATCGCCAACTCGGCTCCGGCGAATCTCAAGGCCACGTTCTTCGCGGTCATGGCCTCATTCACGAACCTGGCACTCTCGCTCGGCCAGCTCGGGACTAAGTACCTCAATGAGATCTTCGTCATCACACGAGGAGTCAAAGACCAAGCCACTGGTACGATTCAAACCCCTGCGGATTACAGCCAACTCGGCGAGCTGCTGATCGTGCAGCTTCTGCTGGGGTTGGTCATTCCATTCTCAGCCATCCTGTTCGCCAAGCTCACAAAATTTAAGAGTGTGTGAGCAGGATCATTCTCCGTCGCCATCGATGTCAGTCTCTGAATCAGTTTTGTGGTGCTCTCTGATCCGTCCACCGGGAAAGCCGCGGAGATGGCTCGGGATTAAAGGGGAGTTGAGGTGATCCGTGTCGGGAAGCCTTGGCGGAATTTTTCCACTGATACGGCGGGTAAAGAACATGAATGCACCAATACAAGCCAGCACGAGTGCCACAAGGTACTATGCGCGGTGGATCCAGTATCCAAACGGAAATAGAATGAGAGAAATGACTAAGAGAATAAGCCCAGCAACTTCACGAATATTCATCAGATGTTTGTTGTTTTACGGATACGATGAGAGCCTACTGCCATGCCGTTTTAGATTGTGCCTATCTTCTCTTAAGCCAATACCTGTGTCCAGGTTTGCTCGGTTTCATTGATTAGAGCGATGTAAGCCGAAGTCTACTACTTCAACATCTCGGCTGGTGGTGCTGAATCTATCAGACTGACGTTCGGGGTTTTTGCCGGCAGTCCTCTCTGGAACCACATGTCGAATTATGGCCATGATGTCAAGATCAACCCTCGTCATTGACAGCCTGAAGGATGCGGTCCTATAGTGAACCTACACCGGTGAGTCGCGTGGCTAGCTCTGTAAGGGGGCGTTTGATGGCTGTTGTCAAAGTCAAATCGCACTACCAGCTGACACTTCCGCCACAAGTTCGTGCAAAAGCAGGGGTTGAGGTAGGTGATCTCTTTGAAGCAAAGGTTCAAGGAAGAACGATCACCTTGGTTCCAAAACGTTTAATTGACCGCGAGTTGGCATTGGCGCTCGGCGAAGTCAAGCGTGGCCGGGTCAAAGGCCCATTTCCCACTGCTCAGGCAACGATCCGTGCCCTCCGACGCCGGCCGGCATGACAGCGTCCTTCACGCTCCGTTTTCGCAAGCAGTATCAGAAACTTTCTGAAGATCGTCAAACCAGGTTTGATAAGCAGTTCACCTTTCTCCTTTCCAATCTTCGACACCCATCGCTACGGGCGAAGAAATACGATGAGGCGAACGATATCTGGCAGGCGCGGGTGGATGACGACTATCGATTTTATTTTCAGATCGACGGAGGCAGGTACATTCTCTTGTCGATCATTCCTCATCCCAAGTAATTGAACGCTCAAGCGGGTTATCGGTACAAGCTGGGACCGCCTGTTGGTTCCGGGTAATGCAATAAGCCATTCTTCACTCTAGCGAAAGACGTAAGTTGATGCAGGTCAGCTTTCGTCTCGGACATAACATGCTGAACCTCGTAACCTCTCGTCACGAACGCGTCTGCGATCAAGGATCGATGGCACCGCCAAGGGACTGCTTCTGCGCACATGATGGCAGTCCTCTGCTCTCGGCTGTCAGCCAGGAGCGCCTCTAACGCTCTCCAAAATTCGCCTGTCTGCATGTAATCGGCGTAGCCGCGAAAACTGTCATTGCGCCAGCCGGTGTTGATCGAATCTTTCTTGGGCTTTCGTAATCCACCGAGACTCGCTACATGCTGATAGCTGATGGTTGCGTCAGCTAGGCTATGTGCCAACGCCTCGGTGTTGAATTGTGGGTTGTATCGTGAGCGGGGAATAGTTCGGATATCGACAAGCTGCTGAATGTGGTGCGCGTTCAGTAGTGCGACAAACTTGTCAATCGGTCTTGTCGAATGACCGATGGTCCAGAGAATATGGGACATGGCTGATCATCTCTCAGCTGCTTCTGTTGCCCACTGGGCCAAGGCTTCCGCGTCTTCGAGGACATCAATCGGGACTTCGTAGAAGGATTTGAGTGTCTGCTTGGCGTTTGGGCGAAATGGTTTCATGCCCTGTTCTTTGTAGCGAGACAGCGTAGTCTCGGTGACTTTGAAATACAGGCGGTCTTTGTGAATGATGCCGAAGAAGGTGGCCTCGCGATAAAGTCCGTACCCGCCGAACATGGCACGTACGGTTATGCTCCGGATATCGGCTAGCTGATCCAGCACGAAATCTTTGAAGCCCGTATGTTTTGCCGGCATGCCTTATCCGGGTTTGCGTCCCGCAACCATTCGCACTGCGATGGGCAAGGCGATGACTGACCCTTTCTGGTATTGCCCAGCCGTTGCAATGATCCGTTGCCTCGCTTCTGCCTGTTGCGTCGAGCTGAGCTTGGTCCATAGATTTTGAATCGGTGCGGCAATATCCATGAGGCTAGAGAAGTACTCAGCCGCTTCGACGAATCGCACATCACCCAGAAATTCTTGTTCGGCGAGGTCAATGAATCCTGCTTGTTGCAGCATGCCGGCTAGCTCGCCTGGTTTCGCGAGCCGGAAAATTCCCGGCGCTGTTGGATCGGGGGGCGGCAGATCGATAAATTGCTTGATGACGTCCATGGGAATTCTGAGATACGGGTTTTTGTCCGGCGCAGACCAGACTGCAGCCGCGAGCCAGGTGTTCGGTTTAAGGAGGCGGGCGATCTCGGCAACTGCCTTGGGAATCTCCGGCAAGAACATCAGGCAGAAGCGGGTTGTCACTGCATCGAACGAAGCAGCCTCATACGGCAACGTCGTGACATCACTCGTTTGGAATGTGGTATTCGATAGTTTCAGCGAAGCAGCTTTTCGCCTCGCGGCTTCGAGCATCTGCTCAGCCAGATCGATTCCTGTGACACTGCCGGTTGATCCGACCGTCTGTGCGGCGAGCAGGGCTGGGTAGCCAGTACCGGATCCGAGATCGAGCACGTTCATACCTGCTCGTACTCGGGCATCGGCGACCAGCCGGTGATTCAAGTATGCCATCTGTTCGTCAAAGAACCGATCCCACTTCTCCCAGCCGCCGGCGACGCGGTTCCAATCCTGCCGTTGACTCTCAATGACTTGTTGTGGTGATGGCGAAGCCATGAATCACCTCAATGTTTGCAAGGTCTGGCGCATTTCCTGGAGCTCAGACACAAACAGGTCTAGATGTTGATCCCGTTGCGGTTGATCATCCTTGAACTTCCAGAGCCGTTTGAAGATCGTTCCGAGTTCTTTGTTGTGGGTGACTGTCAGGGCATAGGATGGCTGCTCTCTCAACGATTTCTCGACGGAGCAGATGTTGTTGTCGATGGCATGGAACTGATTATGGAGATCGTCGAACACCTGATCGACCCCTTTGCCGCCTTTTGCCTTTTGGGCGGTCGCTTCAGCCATACTCGTCAGGTTGATCAGTGTTTCGACGCCGGTCGCACCCTTCGCCTTTGCGGTAAACTCCTTGGCGTGAGGGTAAAAGAGATAACTACAGCCGCTTGTGCTCAGTAGGAGTAGCGCTATGAAAACAAATCGTCCGTTCCATCCCATATGCGGTCCTTTCTCCAAGAGGCATGTTGAGCATGAGGAGACCTCCCACCACACTGACGGGGGAGGTCTCTCACTTGTGAGAGGTGCGTACTAGACCTTGACGGTCACAGTTTGCACGGCTGCCTGAACCTTCGCTGCCATTTCCGGAGGGATTGACTCCAACTTATGGCATTGCTTTGCGTGAGTGGCGACGAGCTGCATCAGCTCCGCTTCCGTTTCAGCGCGTACTTGGAACCCGCAGCCTCCGGATGGTTGTACGTCTAGACAGCCGAGTTGCTTGTACTGTTTGTCTGCCATGATTCGCCTCCTCTGGTTTGAGAGTGGGATCGTGATGATTAGTGCTCGTGCCCGGGAAGCCATGGGACTCTACCGGCACGGTCGTACGTTCCCTACTCGGGTTGCACCGAATCTTTCATCTGGCTCACGTTCACTGCGATGGTAGTGGATTCGTCTAGGGAGATCAACTCTTGATGTGCGGTGGCCTCGACTGGTGGTAGCCTGTGGCTGCGCCTTCAAGGTCCGACTTAATGTGCCGGTGTCCGAGGGCAAGATTTGCTGCAGGTGGATAGACACGGGTATTTGGTGCGTCTTCCCGCGAGAAGGGGGACGTGAAGCAGCGAATGGATATGACTAGGGGTTGTCCGATTCCCAGGAGACGAGCACGGTTCACAAAATGAGAGGGGGGAGAGATCAAGCCCTCCCCATGTCCTATGGATTCGTAAGCAAGATTCTGAATCAGATATTGATCAGGCGGTTGTGTCGCTGGCATTTGGCCAGAGAGACAATGAGGCTCCAACCACCAGATAGACGATACCAATGGTGATGGCCCCCATATTGAGCTCATACCAAGCGTTCATCCCAAGGAATAGTTCGTTTAGGAAAAGTCCCAGGACCAACATCACAAACCCAATCCAATTGATGAAACTCATGCCCATGGGTTGTCTCCTTTCAGTGATGGTATGTATTCTGCCCTTGAACCCCTGTTACCTAATCATAGCAAACGGCCGCTGACGATGTTGAACTGCGCCCCAGAACTTTGGCTCCTTACGATCATGAGTGGCCGAAGCTCGTCAGGCCTCCTGCTGGCTCGATTTTTCCCGTAAAGAAAGCCAGATCGCAATAGCCATGTAGACAATCGCTGGGAATACGGTCGAAAGATTGAAATCGTACCACACGTTCAGGTACACGACCTCATTGAAGAAGAGCGCACCGAACAGCATCGCAAATCCGACGAGGTTAAACCAGTAAATGGCCATAGGAAGTACCTTTCATTAGCGGTTAGGCAGCCGCCGGTCTCAGAGGCTTTTCCTTGTGCTTTCAGCAGGTCACTGGGTGGGAATTGTACGTCATGCCCATCACAAAAATCTACGGGGAAAACAGCAGGACGACGCTAGTTGGGTGACTATCTCTCCGAGGGCTACGTGGTGCCTAAGATGAACCGGGGAGTGTGTGGGAAAACCAGATGCTTCGGATAATCGCTCATTTAGATATGGATGCGTTCTTCGCAGCCATCGAGCAGCGGGATACCCCAGCCTTTCGGGGGGGGCCGCTTGTCGTAGGGGCTGACCCATTGGGCGGCAGAGGGCGTGGGGTGGTGTCTACGTCGAATTATTTGGCGCGCGAGTACGGGATTCATTCCGCAACACCGATTTCTGTGGCGTGGCGGTTGTCAGAGGCCGCACGTCGGGCTGGGAAGCCGGCGGTGATCTTTGTCTCAGTCGATATGCCAAAGTACGCGCGTGTCTCTGGTGAAATCATGCATCTCGTCAGACGGTTCATCCCCCTTGTGGAGCCGGCCAGCATCGATGAAGCCTATGGCGATCTGAGCTTTACGGAGTCCTACCAGGCAGCAGAACTATTGTGTCGAGAAGTGAAGACGGCGATCCAGACACAAACCGGGCTCACTGCCTCGGTCGGCATTGGGCCCAACAAACTGATCGCGAAGATTTCGTCCGGTATGGCTAAACCGGATGGACTGACGGTCGTCTGCGAAGAGGAAGCCGAGTCGTTTCTTGCCCCGCTTCCGCTGCGCACCATTCCTGGCATTGGCCCCAAGACGGAAGTCCTGCTTTCGCAACATGGATTTCGGTTTATTCGAGAGATGAAATCGCTGACGGTGGCTCAACTTGACGCCTTGCTTGGAAAACGAGGCGTGGATCTCTATGAAAAGATTCGGGGACGAGATCTCGCTCCACTCGAGGAAGATGCTGAGATCAAGTCGATCAGTGAGCAGCACACCTTTGAGGTCGATACGCTCGATAGTCAGCAATTGCTCAGTCAACTCAATCTTCTCGGTCAGGGCGTGATGGATCGGTTACAGCAGGAGGGGTTTCAGTCATTCAGGACAGTCGTGCTGACTGTCCGATTCGCCGATTTCAAAACGACGTCACGTGCCCACACGATGGCGGAGCCAGTCGGGGATATGGCTACGCTGCGTCGGGAGGGTTTGAAGCTGCTCATGCCGTTCCTCGATCGCCGTGAGAATCCGCATCGCAAACTGATCCGTCTGCTTGGCGTTCGTGTGGAAAAGCTGACATGACGATCCCGTTTGGTCCATTGTTACCCCAGCGAGTAATTGGGACAAGGCTGACGATGCTCAATGATGGTGAATGCATCAAGCATGCGTAGCTCACATGATTTATGAGGGGTTCTCTCGCTATCCTGCGACAAACGCGATGTGCGTGACAAGACAGGCTCATTTCCATGCCGCTTGCCTGTATTGAGGAAGTGTAAATGTGGGATCATACGGTTTCGTCAGCCCCTTTAGCCCTCAATGTAATGCGAATGAGATCTTCTCGGTCTAGCCGTTCCCACACCCTTGTATGATTTTTGATTCACGTGAAATTGTTTAGCAGAATCAACTAGATCTGAAAGTAGTCCACCCGAAGGGTGAATCCATTTTCCTTCGTTTTTCAATACTGACCCCTCCAACGGAAACAAAGGAGTCCCAATGATTCTCCAGTTGGATCGCTGCAGGAACTCCATAAGCGCTGCACAGGTATGACACTTGCTCAACATTCATCGTGGTAGGTGCTGATGCCCGTATTGAGGAATGCTCTCAAGTGATGTTCCGAGTGACGTGTTCTTGAATCGAGAGGTGACCAAATGAAGGATCTGAATGCCATGGTTGTGACGTCGGGTGCTACGAACGAGGAATCGGACGGCTCGTTTCTCGATCGCCGGCAAGAGGTTCGAGTTCATGAGTCCAATGTCTGTGCTTATGGTCTCTGTGAATCGATCGAGGGTGAGCGGATGGTGATCGAACAGGGGGAGGTGTACAGTCTTGATCGTAGTGAGCATGGGATTCTTGTACTCATGGGTAGTCAGCCTCGCAATCGACAACTACTCGAACTCCATGTACCTCAGACTCGATGGGAATATGCCCTGAACCTCTATGAGGTGCGGTGGACAAAGCGCCTGCCCGTCGAGTCGCGCGGCAACCTCTTTTTGGTTGGTTGTCGCCTCTTACTAGGGGCATCTCGATACTGGGCATTCTTACCCAAGCCAACGAAGGTCCGCCGGATAAGGTCTCAAGTCAGAACGCACGAACCAACATTTCTTGCACATCACTAGCAGGCTGTTGACAAAGGCCGCCAGCGGCGTTCTCGCCTCGCTCAGAGGCTCACCGTACGGCAGAGAGTACGATTCGCCTCTTCGCTCACTGCGGCCTTGCTGGACAGCCTTTCTGAACAGCCTGTGGGGCGCGCCAATGTCATCCGTGATCTCAGACACGACGCCCTTTCCGAGGTCGTCACGGGGTTTGTCAACACACTGCTAGATTGTTTCTGATCCTACCTCCCGTGATCTCTAAATGGTGCGCGAGTTCCCTACTGTGGGGCGTAGAGATCCGTCTGCTACTTCCCTGGTGCGATGATAGCGATCGATGAAACTCCATTGACAGGCGTATATGGTCTTCCAGACTCAGTACCGGTTGGTATGGGTGACCCCGTATCCGTGGGACATCCTCGTGCTCGGAATAGTAGAATATCTTAAAATGGTCATCCAGGACTCGCGGGAATTTTAACCTCACGAGTGCCGTCAGGAAGTATTTCGCAAAGTAGCCCTTATTGGCTCCGACCGTCTGAATCCTCACCGGGTGTTTCTGAGGGAAGGCCTCGAGTAACGCGTGTCCCTCGTCTGTCTCAGAAACCGGGCCTCGGAACATCTCGACATTGATTCCCAGTAAGAGCCGGTGAGGATTCGCGATCAGGCCATTGACGGTGTTGCCCACCATCGCTGTCGTGCCAGTTCCCTTGTTCACCAGCTTGGCAGCGGGATTCGTGGTTGAGGCGGGACCGTGGGAGTACCCGAGGCCTGGTCCGAATCCGGCCCCGCTTCCAACGATCGAAGCCAGCTCTTGTATTCCTCAGGGTTCAAGAAGACTGCCCGGGGCACGAAGCTCTGAGGGGAGGCATTGGCCGGCACCAGAGTCCCATTGAGCGTTGTACGTGGCGAGACCAGCGTCTGCGTCATCGTGTGGGCCACTGTTTCATCAAGGAGCCGCTTGAGGATGCCGCTCTCCATAAAAACCTCCGCTTCCGGTTCTGCCAGAACGTGGAGTGATCCCATGGCTGCTGGTCCAGATTCAATCCGACAAGTCACCGCAGCACCAGATTCCCGGTCAACTCACACACCACGGCCCGCTCCGAGGTAATGCCCAACAGAGATCCACCACAAGCGCCAGGAACACTTGCGTCGGCGGAATCGAGGGACAACCCGTGTCCGAATAGAGAGACGGGGAGAGTTGCCGAATGCGCGTGATGTTGATCAACGGTTGGATCTTCCGCATCGGGTGATCGGCAGTGACAAACTGCCCCACATTGAGGTGGTAGAACAGGGCTACCTACGGATCAGCAGTGCGCATCATCGGTGAGGTCCTTCTGATGAGAACCCTGCCGATCACACCAGCTTTTAGTTGGGGAGAGAGTTTGTCAATAATCTGCTAGATCGAGGTGTCATGTGATGATCGCGAGTTTGGTCTGAAGTGTAAAAGATCAGTAATCAGTGAGGTTGAGTCTGCTGGTATCACAACTGTGAATGGAGACTGGTTGAATCTCCGTGTTTGAGTGGGGGATAATAGAAAAGCAGAACGAATTAGATCTTCCTAAAGGTTAATGCTGTCTCGATAAATGAAGGCCCCGTTTTTGGTCGCTTCAATTAGATAGTTGCATTATTGATATGCGGTATCGTCCTGAAATAGATGGTTTGCGAGCCATCGCCATCATTCCCGTCATATTATTCCACGCCGGTGTCCAACTGTTCAGTGGGGGCTTTATTGGCGTGGATGTGTTCTTTGTCATTAGCGGGTACTTGATTACCACGATTATCCTCAAGGAACTTGAGACCGGTCAGTTTTCACTGCTGAAGTTTTATGAACGACGTGCGCGGCGTATCCTGCCCGCGTTGTACGTGGTCATGGCGGTGTGTCTGCCCTTTGCCTGGCTGTGGCTTATGCCGAGCGACGCGATAGAGTTTGCGAATAGTGCGATAGCGGTCGTGGTGTTTGCGTCGAACATCTTCTTTTGGCAGCACAGTAATTACTTCGATGCAGGCACAGAGTTGAAGCCGCTGCTGCATACGTGGAGTTTAGGGGTAGAGGAGCAGTTTTACGTGCTATTTCCGCTCGTTTTGATGTTGGCCTGGCGCATGGGGCGAAAGCGGATTGTAAGACTTGTGGCAGTTGTGGCGCTCCTCAGCTTCGCGGTGGCTGTGTATCTGACCAGCACGAAACCGATAGCGGCGTTTTTTTTATTACCAACTCGTGCATGGGAACTGGCGGTGGGTTCCCTCATCGCGTTCTACCTGGAAACGAACGAGCATGACCGGATTCCTCTGGCTCTCAAGCAAGTGTTCAGTGTCATTGGGTTCGGATTGATCGCTATCGGAGTACTGACTTTTAGTAAAGAGACCCCGTTCCCTGGTGTGTATGCGTTGATACCAACAGTAGGCGCTGGTTTGATAATCGTGTTTGCGCTACCGGACACGTTCGTTGGGCGGTTGTTGATGAGTAAAGTGCTCGTTGGGGTTGGGCTGGTCAGCTACAGTGCCTACTTATGGCATCAGCCGTTATTGGCGTTTGCCCGCCATCGAAGCCTGGCTGAGCCTGATGAAGTGGTTATCGCAGCCCTTGTGGTTCTTGCGTTCGGCCTCGCCTATGTGACCTGGCGGTATGTTGAAATGCCGTTTCGTCGAGGGACGCTCATCTCTAAACAATTACTGTGGAGAGTGTCGTTGGCTTCTGCGGCGGTGCTCATGGTCTCCACCGTCGGTTTGCGACTGGTTACCGTGGAAGGGAAAACCAAGCTTGCGACAGAGATGGAAGCACAATGGCGAATCTACACGTGTTTTTTTGAAGTGGACCAGCCCTATACCACACTCTTGCAGAACCACTGTGACATGGTATCGAAGGCATCCGCTCAGGCCAATGACGATGCGTCTCGATCCCCTAAGAGATTGGTGTTGTATGGCGATAGCCTCGCTGCTCACTTATATCCAGGGCTTGTGCGGGTGCTTGGCGAGGGTCACATCGTACAGCTAACCGGTGGGTCTTGTTGGGCCGTGCGTGTGACGGAGGGGCGGTGTGCTGACTTCTACGACTGGTTTGTGGATAGCTATGTCCCTAACAATAAAATGGATGCAATTATTGTATCATCCAACTGGTTGCGGCTATATGAACAAATCGGCGACGAAGAATTTCGAGTTCAACTCGATGCATTGTTTGAGAAATTAAAGGGCCATCGAGTCGTTATCTATTCCCAGGTAGCCCGGCTCTCAGCCGATACGCACCGCTATCTTTATAAGCTCGAGACGTTCACGAGGGAGCTTCCAAAGACTGTTGAGCTGGGGACCGAGAGCTTGGATACGGTGAATGCTGCGCTCTCTGAAGAGTCTGATAAATTTGGGTTTGAGTTTGTCGATATCTCCCAGTTGTTCTGTGCGCGATCTCAATGTGGAGTGGTGAAGGACGGGGTGGTGTACTTTGGGGATCGACTTCATTTAACTGTTCCAGGATCCACGCTCGTAGCGGAATTGACACATGGCATTTTGGCAAGCGCGCATGCAGCAATTCCTTCTCAAGCGGCGGATATATCATCCAGCAACAGCACCGTCGTTACTAAAGCGCTTATGGTCAGAAATCTAGATGGTACTATCCGATACTGGAGCCCTGAGGCTAAGACACTGTACGGCTGGGAGCCTCAGGATGCATTGGGGACCACTTCCCATCAACTGCTCAAGACACTGTTCCCTGTTCCGCTTAAGGTGATACAGGAGGAGCTTTACGCGAAGGGGCGGTGGATAGGGCAGCTTATCCATGTGCGTCGTGACGGATCGAAGGTTGCAGTGACCAGTCAGTGGAACCTCGTGCGGAATCCCACTTCTCAAGATCGGCCGGCTACGGTGATCGAGATTAACGGGCCTGTGCCGACTCCTACCTCTGAGTTTTTTGGGAAGGAGACGGACTGGTTGGCGCTCCTGTATCAGCCGAGATGCTTGAGCGGTCCCCCTCAATGCAGGCAGGTTTCTTGATTATCGATTGATTGCAAACCGAGATAGACGTATTCTGCGCGCGTGGTCTTCTGGTTCGTCACGCTCTACCTCCTCCTTTCTATCGGCATTGGGCTATTCGCCGCGACACGCGTGCAGAATTCCAAGGACTTTGCCGTAGCCGGGCGGAGTCTACCCCTGCCGGTGGTTATCGCCACCGTGTTTGCGACGTGGTTCGGTGCGGAAGCGGTGCTGGGCATCTCTGCCACATTCGTCAAAGAGGGTCTTCGTGGCGTCGTGGCTGATCCATTTGGATCCAGCATGTGCTTGATGCTGGCCGGGCTGTTTTTCGCTCCTCGCTTGTATCGCCTCAATCTACTGACGGTGGGAGACTACTATCGTTACCGGTACAACCGTACGGTCGAAGTCCTCTGCACGCTCTGCATCGTCGCCTCATACGTAGGTTGGGTGGCGGCCCAATTCAAGGTGCTGGGGCTGGTCCTGAATGTGGTGACAGATGGTGGAGTCAGCCAACCGGTTGGGATCATGATTGGCGCGATGATTGTGCTCACCTATACGACGTTTGGAGGGATGTTTTCAGTTGCCATTCTCGATTTCGTACAAATCTCAGTGATCATGGGAGGGCTTCTCTATATTGCCACCATTGTTGGTGATCTGGCTGGCGGTGTGCCTGCGGTGATCACCCACGCAGCGGAGGCCGGTAAGCTCGACCTGTTTCCGCCGCCGACGCTCGTAGAGTGGATTCCTTTTCTGGGTGCTTGGATAACCATGATGCTTGGATCGATCCCACAGCAGGATGTGTTCCAGCGGATCACCTCGGCGAAGAACGAGCAGACAGCCGTGCGGGGGGCGCTATTGGGGGCCGGACTCTATTTCGCATTCTGCTTTGTTCCGATGTTTCTCGCCTATTCGGCCACGTTGGTGGATCCTGACAAGTTTGGAGCCCTGCTGGAGCAGGATTCCCAGCTAGTGTTGCCGACGTTAATCTTGCAGCATACGCCGGTGGCTGCGCAGGTGATCTTTTTCGGGGCGCTGCTGTCAGCCGTGATGAGCTGTTCCAGTGCGACATTGTTGGCGCCGTCGGTGGCGCTCAGTGAGAATGTGCTTAGACCATTGTTTCAACACGTGAATGACTCGGAGTTTCTGCGCCTGATGCGCATAGTCTTGGTAGCATTTGCCTCACTCGTGTTGGTCGTTGCACTCTGGTCCGATGCGACCATCTACAAGCTTGTTGTCAGTACGTACAAAGTGACCTTGGTGGCGGCGTTTATCCCACTCTTTGCGGGGCTTTATTGGAAGCGAGCCACAGCGCAAGGAGCTGGATGTGCCATCATAGCCGGGCTTGTGAGTTGGCTGCTATTGGAACTGGTGAGTCAACCGACCGATGTATGGCCTCCGCAACTGGTTGGGTTCCTGGTGGCGGGCATCGGGATGGTCGCAGGGTCACTCCTACCGCCATTGGCATCTCGATCCACAAGACAGGAGGGGAAAGCGAACGCCGACTCATAGCTGGGTGGCTTCCTCACCTATTCGCCTGAGGGCTATGTTGGTCACGTTAATGACTCAGCGTGAATCGCACTGCGCGAAGGAGTTCCGGTGGCGAAAAAGGCTTCTGAATCACCCGCCTGGCGCCAAAGAGTTTCGCAATATTCAAAAAACTCTGGTCACCAGTTGCCCCGGTCATGGCAATGACTCTGGCGTCTAGGAATTCCCGAGTCAAAGCCAGGGTGACTTCCATCCCGTCCCGTTCCGGCATCAAGATATCGGTGATGACAAGGTCGGTGGGTTTCTCGCGATAGAGCGTGAGCCCAACGTGACCGTTTGCAGCCTCTCGAATCTGATGTCCATCGTCCTCGAGTATGCGGCGTAAGAGCACTCTGAGTGAATCGTCATCATCGACGATCAAGATGGAAGCCATGCTGCCCTCCCCGCAACTAGACAGATGAGCGAATACCTCGAGGCCGAGATGCTGTAGTACGTCGCTGTCATGCTGCTTGCCTCATGACGGAAGGCAGGTCTGTTTCGAACTCGTCTTCACTGTAGTCCTTGTCACCGCTTGGGATGGTGAGCACTGGCTCTGGTCTCGTCCGGCGGTGTTGCTCGATGACCGGATCATGAACGTTCCCGCAATTCATACAACGGTGGCCGCTCGCCCACATATGTCCAATGGTGCCGTCAAAATCCAAGAAATGTTCCCTTACCATTAGCCCCTGACAACGTGAACAGCTCATGGTCATCCTCCCGGTGAAAGGGTTGCGTGGCTGGTGTCTGTTAGAAGAAGGGTAGCCAAGCAGGAGAGGAACAGGTAGACACCAAGGAAGTACCCTGGAAGAAGGGAGGTGCAGGTGAGGCAGCGCCATGTTCAATGTGCAGGAGATTGGCGAATCTTGTACTCCTAAATATGGTAGGGGCGGAGGCTGATGGGGATGTCCTGTTGTATGACAGATAAGAGCCGTTCATGTTCAATTTTGTTCTATTCTTAGCTGTTTCTCCTTATCTCCTTATGGTTTAAGTCCATTTCCCTCAGTTTGATCAAGTTCCGTATTGGCCGAGCCGATATCGTTACTGCAAAGCGCTCTCATATTGATGAGGGGGGACTGTGCCAGCGATCTACCTGTTATTAGGCATGCAGCGTCGAGGAAAGCCTACAACCCCATGGGCCATCCTAGGGGTGACGACACTGCTCATGATGAGTGGATGTCTCATTAAGCCGCATCCACTGGATACTGGGGAGATCCAGTCTCGGGCCGTGAAAGATTTTCTTGCGATCTCCGCAGTTGAAGAACCGCTTTCCGGGCCGATCGATTTATATGAGGCGATGGCACGGGCCGTCAAGTACAACCTGGAGGCAAAGGTCAAAACGATTCAAGTTCAACTCGCGCATCAGCAATTGAATGTGGCGCACTATTCACTGCTTCCTCACGTCGCGGCTAATGCCGGGTTCGATGGACGGAATAATTTCGCTGGTGGAGTTGGACAATCTATTCTCACAGGCCGCCCGGCGGTTGAACCGTTCACCTCCTCTGAAAAAAACGTCACGTCCGGCAATCTCGCGTTGAGTTGGGATGTGCTCGATTTTGGTCTGTCGTTTGTGCGTGCGCTACAGGCGGCCGACAACGTGATGGTGGCCGAGGAAGAAAAGCGACGTCTGGCGGTACGGTTAATCCAGGATGTGAGAGGGGCCTATTGGCGGGCAGTAAGTGCAGAGCGGGTGCTTCCGCGAATTCAGTTCTTGGATGACTCGGTGAGCAAGGCGTTGGAGAGCACGAAACGGATCGTCGGCCAGAAACTTCAGGCTCCGTTGACGCCGCTCAACTACCAGCGAGATTTACTCAATATTCAGCGTGAGGTGCGGCGACTATTTCGTGAGCTCAGTACCGCGAAAGCGCAGCTGGCCTCCATGATGGGGTTGCCGCCAGGATCGTCGTTCGATCTCGTCGTGCCATCCAGAGAAACCGAGATTCCCGTGGTCAATTTGGATGTTCAGAAGATGGAAGAGCAAGCACTCCTGCTCAGGCCGGAGTTACGCACCATCGACTATAAAAAGCGCATTAACGCCAAGGAAGCCAAGGCCGTGTTTCTGGAACTGTTTCCGAGTCTGAAACTCTCATTAGGCGGCTACTACAACGGTAACAGTTTTCTGTTGTATCAAAATTGGCTTAGCTATGCCGCCCAGGCCAGTTGGAACTTGCTGTCGGTGTTTCGGACTCCGGCCAAGCTCAAAGCAATCGACGCAAATGGGCATATGTTGGATGTCCAAAGTATGGCGCTCAGCCTGTCTATTCTGACGGAGGTGCATGTCGGCGCCACGCAGTTTGTGCTGGCGAAGCAAGAATACCAGGATGCAAGAAACTATCAACAGACACAGACTGCAATTGTGGAGCAGACGAGGAATTTGTGGCTGACTCAACGGACGAACGATCTCACCTTGATTCGGGAACGGGCCAACGATGTTGCAGCCGATGTGCGTTTGGATACGGCACGTGCAGGCTTGGAAACGGCCTATGCCACCTTGATGGCCTCCGTGGGAGAAGAAGCCGTTCCCGTCAGTATGGCTGAACAGAGTGTAACGCAACTGGCACAATCAATCAGGCGATACTGGGAATCTACTGGGTTCACCATGTCGGGAACAGAAAGGAGTGCGGAGCCTCATGCGACACCGGTGGCACAGTAGTACAGTAGCAGCCCTGCTCCTAACGGCAACGGCAATGGGGGTTCCTGCAACGGGATGGTCGAAGGGAGATCGATTAATTCAGCAGGGGGCCAAGGAACCAGGTGTCGCTCGCGGAATTGTGAAAGCCGTCTCACAGGCGGTGCTTTATGCCCAGATCCAGGGGCGCGTCAATCAGGTTCCATACAAGGAAGGACAGCGATTCGTCAAAGGAGCGACGCTCGTCCAACTGGAATGTGACAAGTACCAGGCCGAATTGGCGGCGGCGGCCGCGGAGCACGAAGGCAAGAGCAAGACGTTCCAAAACAATAAGGAGCTCGCCAAACTCAATGCGGTCAGTACGTTGGATCTGGAGGTTTCGGAGGCGGATGCCCAAAAAGCTGGGGCTGCAAGGCGAATCGCGGAAATCAATGTGCGCGGGTGTCACCTGGCTGCTCCATTTGGTGGACGTATCGTCGACGTGATGGTGCATGAGCATGAAAACGTATTTCCAAACGATAAACTGCTGAGTGTGTTGGATGATACGAGTTTGGAGATTGAACTGGTCTTGCCGTCCATGGCGTTGACGTGGCTTAAGCGACAAGCACGCTTCACATTCATCGTGGATGAGACGGGTAAGGGCTATTCGGCGAAGGTCAAGGAAATCGGTGCGGCGGTCGATGCCGCAAGTCAGACAGTGAAAGTAACCGGCGTGTTCGACACACTTCCCAAAAACGTCCTGAGCGGAATGAGCGGGTCCGCACAATTTGTGGAGTAGCTCTGACAATGGCGACGACCGCTGAACCGACCGCACAACAAATCCCGACGTTGATCCATCTGGCGGCGCTCACGCATCTGGAGGGCCAGATTCGCGCGGCGAAAACCGTCCAAGAGTTGCAGTTCCTGTCCGTGAATGAAACGCGACGATTGATTCCTTACGATCAGGCCTTGCTCCTGAGTCCATCAGACGGGGACAAGGAGAACTGTCACGTACTCAATGCCTCCAGTGTGGCCGTGGTCGATCGGCATGCACCGATGATTGTTTGGCTTGAACAGGCGGTGCAGGCGCTCTTCCAGACGGAAGAGAGCAAGAGACAGCCGATAGTGGTTACAGAAGAGCTGTTACCAGAGCCGCTTCGGGGTGGCTGGCGGGAGTTTGTGAAGGGCCATGTGTTTTGGTGTCCATTGCAGCATCCGGACGAAACGGTGCTCGGCGCCTGGTGGTTTGAGCGGGATTTCTCCTGGCAGGAAAACGACATGGCGATCGTCCATCGGCTGGCCGGGAGCTATGCATACGCGTGGAAGGCGCTCTCGAAAAAGGAGCAGCGCTGGTCGAAGAAGATCAAAAAGCCGAGCTGGTGGATGATTCCGCTTGCCATCGTCGGCGCACTGTGTTTTCCGATCAGGATTTCGGCTGTGGCGCCGGTCAAAGTGATGGCCAAAGACCCAGTCGTCGTGAGTGCGCCGATCGATGGGGTAATCGCGGACATGCTCGTGCATCCCAACCAAATGGTGCAAGCCGGGACGGCGTTGTTTCAGTACGAAGACACGAATTTACGCAATCAATTTCTCATCGCCGAAAAGCAATTAACCGTAGCTCGAGCAGAACAAAGTCAGTCGATTCAAGCGGGGTTTGGCGACCCACAGCGAAAAGCCGAGGTGCCGTTAAAAGAGGCCGAGGTCGATCTTCGCCAAACCGAGCTGCAATACGCGAAGGAAATGCTGAGCCAGGTCACCGTTACTGCCTCACAAGCCGGTCTGTTGCTCTATTCGGACAAGTCTGATTGGATCGGTCGGCCAGTGACCGTGGGGGAACGGATTATGGAGCTCGCCAATCCCAAACAGATCGAATTGCGCATTGATCTGCCGGTGGCCGATGCCATTGTGCTCAAAGAGGGAGCCGAGGCGCTTGTCTTTCTCAACGCACTTGCCCTGGAGTCGTTCCCTGCGACCGTGGTCCATGCCAGCTACCATGCCGAGGTCTTGCCAGGTGATGTCTTAGCCTACCGCGTCACGGCTCAGCTCACCACGCCAGATCCGCGTATTCGGATTGGATGGCAAGGCACGGCCAAGGTGTACGGGGAGCAAGGACCACTGGCCTATTTGTTGCTGCGCCGTCCGTTAACCGCCCTTCGACAATGGGTGGGCTGGTGAACGATGGTCACTCCCGGCTCTCCAGGTGCTAAGCCGCAAGAACGGAAACTGCCGACCCTACGGCCCAATCTGCAATTCAACCGCGGAACACCTACGCCTGACGGGGTCCCCACCTGGACCATCGTTGATCCGGTTCGCAATCGCTATTTCCAGATCGAATGGCCGGTCTATCAGATGATCCAGCGGTGGAATGCTGGAACCATTGAAAAGCTCCATGCGGCGATGACGCAGGAGACGACCTGCCAGACGTCCATGGCGGATGTCGAAGATCTGGTCAAGTTCCTCTACACGAATAATCTCACGGAGCAATCAGCCAGCGGGAAACACACGGACTATCAGAGCCAGGCTCAAGCCGGTGAACATAATTGGGTGATGTGGCTGGTTCACCACTATCTGTTCATCAAGATTCCACTGTTCCATCCCCATATGTTTCTGAAGCGCACACTCCCGTTCGTGGAGCCGCTGTACACTGCCGTCTCAGGGTGGACGTTCGGCACGCTCGGGCTCATCGGGCTGATTCTGGTCGGACGACAATGGGACACGTTCGTCTCGACGTTCCTCTACTTTTTTAATTGGCGCGGAGCCATTCTCTACAGCCTGTCGCTTGGTGCCGTGAAGGTCGTGCACGAGTTAGGTCATGCCTATACGGCGACCAGGTTTGGGTGTCGAGTGCCGACTATGGGCGTGGCGTTTATGGTGATGATGCCGGTCATGTATTCGGACGTGACCGATTCCTACCGCCTGACATCCAAACGGAAGCGACTCCTGATCGCTGCGGGGGGAGTCATCGCCGAACTTGGACTCGCGGCGCTGGCGCTCTTCGTGTGGGGGTTCCTGCCGGAAGGGACGTTGCGGAGCATTGCCTTCATCGTGGCCACGACCAGTCTCGCGATGAGTTTGGTCGTCAATCTGAATCCGCTGATGCGGTTCGACGGCTACTACGTGTTGGCGGATGGATTGGGCCTGCCGAATCTTCAAGATCGGGCATTTGCCTTCGGACAGTGGCGATTGCGAAATCTGTTATTCGGTCGTCATGGTGCAGCTCCAGAAATCGTATCTGCGCGGGTGCAACACACCATGGTGGTCTATGCGTGGGCGATCTGGCTCTATCGCCTGATCTTGTTCACCGGCATCGCGGTGATGGTCTATCACTATTTCTTCAAAGCCCTGGGAATTGTTCTTTTCTTGGTCGAGATTGTCTGGTTTATCGCCATGCCGATTTATCGGGAGCTGACCGCCTGGTGGAACAACCGAACCCTGTATGCGGCGTCACCACGGGCGCGGTTTAGCACAGCATGTCTGCTGGCGGTGTGTGCAATGACCTTGATTCCATTACACACAAGCATCTCGATTCCAGCTGTCCTGCAAGCTTCGTCCTATGCGACGATCTTTGCACCGACCGCCGGCCGTATCCAGGAGGTATTCGTACGCGATGGGCAGGTCGTCAAGGCAGGGGATGCGCTCGTCGTACTGGACAATCCCTCGTTGGACAAGGAAGTGCGGCTGGCGGAAACCAAAGTGACCATGTGGGACTACCGCCTTGGCCGGTTGGCCGGCTACGGACAGGATCGTGACCAGCGACAGGTCATTGCGGAATCACTCCGGGCAGGACTCGCCGAGCTAACGGGGCTTGAGGCGAAACGAGACAATTTAACTTTAAAGGCACCCATCGCCGGGGTTGTCCGGGATCGAGAGGATTCACTTACCGCTGGACGCTGGATTGATCAGAAAGTTCCCGTTGCGTATCTGGTGAATAACGGCCGGTCGGAGATTGAAAGCTTCATTCCCGTCAATGAACTCACCTATGTTGAAGTCGGGCAGGCGGCGCGATTTATCCCGCTCGATCTTACCAGGCCATCGGTTGGGGCGCATGTCACAGAGATTGCCGAGGTGGATGAGCACGAGTTTACGGTGCCCTATCTGGCATCAGTCTATGGTGGCGATGTTCCGGTGAGAAAGGATGAGAAGGGGCGGCTCAAGCCTGAGGTCTCGGTCTATCGTGTCCGACTGAGTCCGGACGACGCCTTGAACGCTCCCGATCAAATCCTTCCCGGTCATGTTCAGATCGAGGGGCAACCATCAAGTGTGGCTCGGCGCGCGTGGGATCAGGTGGCAGCTACTCTGATCAGAGAGAGCGGATTCTGACAGGAGGTTGGGAAAAGCATCCTGGGGCATTCTCACGACGCTCAAGGCCCCAACGTACCAACCGCGTATGCCTCTGTCCTTCCGCGCGCGGTGGTCGTACCGGAAGGGTCATTTGAACATCCTGTTGGAGTACGTGGTGTTGCCCGTTTCACGTGATACACTTCACGCGGCCCATTTGCTATTAACCGGTACTATTCCCGGCGCGCCAAGACGCGCCGCTCCTCAGACAAGGCCGCAGCGTGTGAAGAGACGAGTTGTACTCTAGGCTGTACGGTGAGCGTCTGAGCGATGAGGGAATGCCGTTAGAGTCGTTTTTCAACATCCTGCTACGCAGCTTTGCCGGCCATCGCTTGATGAAACTGATCCGTCACGCAGAGTCGGAAGAACTGTCTCGCTTCCTGTTCAAATCGATCCAACGTAGAGAAGAGATCTGACCATGCTAATTGCTGCGTCGTGAAGTAGTCCTGGTCGAGCAGGTAGGCTGGGACTCCCGGCTGATGAGCCTGCTTCGCTTCACGGTACTGGACGAATCCATGAATGAAGCGAAATCGGTCTGAACTCTTCGGCAGGGCGACAACCACGTCATGGCGGCTGCCTTGCAGTTGCCCTTTGTGGCCTGGAAGCCCAAACGGACCGAGTATCTTGGCGTTGATGAGTGCCGCCCACTGAATCTTCGTAAAACCATAGAGAGTCGGGCGCAAGAGACTTTGAAAACGCAGGCTGGTTCGAGCGCAGAAGGCCGGCTCATAACAGACCTGTAAGGCATGGACGACTTCTGAAATCTGAGTCTGGAAGGGTGGCCATCCGGTGTAGCGGCTGGTCCTGACCGCCAGCGAGTCCGGGAGCAAGAGGATTTCATGATCGCTGTCCTGACTGCCCAGGCGGTAACCTCGGCGATCCTGGGTCGGTTGAAACAGCGGATAATCCTTTCGAATCTGTTCCTGAAAGAAAGTGGGCAGCTCTCGGCTAATCTTCAAAATCGTTGGGAACTGAACCTGACAGGTCACAGAAAGGAGTGGTGAGTGTGTGGACTGTTCCCAAGCAGAATTCATGGCGTCGTGTTCCTTTCAGAAGTGATCGGGGAACTCTACCTGTCGTATCGGTTGCTGGCGTAGATATCTTGATGGTCCTTGTCCAGTTCTAGCAGCCTGCTGATAAACCCTTCGTTCATCCTGCAAGGGCCGCAGGATGAACGGGGAAGCCATTAAAACTATTGAGGTGTTCCGTTCGTGCTGAGCTTGTCGAAGCACACATATTGAGTTTTTCAGCAGACTGCTAGAGCCGTTTTTTGTCGTTGAGACACATTTCGTGCGGTCAGATGAGCCTCAGGCTCGATTGCTGTTCTGTTGAAATCCATTGTAGTGGGTTCATGCCCATTGCTGCGGGCTGCTTTGGACCAAAACCTGCACACTAATCCTGCACAGTAATAAGGAGATCTACAGCACTGAACCGCATGAGCCGATGAAGCCCTGACAACGCTCTGTTAAAACCACGAGATCCGAGCCATGTTCGGACCAAAAAGACGCATCGCTCCACCGCAGAAGAGCAAGCCGAAGCCGGTTCAAAAACCGTCAGGAACGTCCCGAATCAAGGCATCGCTCCTCTCCCTCGAATCCCGTCTCATGTTTGATGCAGCCGCTGCTACGACGGAAGTGGAAGTCAATCAAGAACAAGTCGCACAAGAGCAGGCTGAAGCAGCGGTATCGAGCGACCGCACGTTGGTATCGGTAAGCCAGGCGTCTGTTGAAAGCCAAGGGCTACTACAAGCGATTGCCAGCTATTCACCCGGCGAGACGCCCACCGAAATCGCCTTCGTGGATCCTACCGTGCCGGATTATCAAGCCCTCATCGCTGGGATGGGGTCCAATGTCCAGATCGTGATGCTCGACGGTGGACAGGACGGGATGGAGCGGATTGCCGCATCGCTTACGGGGCGAACCGGGATCGATGCCATCCACATCATCAGCCATGGAGCCGAAGGCCAACTCTCACTCGGTACCGGCACGCTAACGCAAGCATCCATGACTGGTCGGTATGCGGATGAACTTGCGAATATCAAGCAGGCGTTGTCAGAGCAGGCTGACATCCTGGTCTATGGCTGCGATTTTGCCGAAGGCCAAGCCGGTCAGGATGCGGCCACGTTGCTGAGCCAACTGACCGGTGCTGATGTGGCAGCGAGTGTCGACGATACGGGATATGCCGGACTTGGAGGCGATTGGGACCTTGAACTCCAGACCGGGACCATCGAAACGCAGATCGTCGTTAGCAACGACACGCAGGTTGATTGGGTTGGGCTGTTGGCGGGCGAAACGCCTCCGACGATCACGAGCTTGAGTGGGGACAGTCGGGCCTACAGCGAGGGGGCGGAGGCGGTGGTGATCGAAAGTGGCAATGCCGTGGTCGCCGACGTTGACTCGACGAACTTCGATACCGGGACGTTGACCGTAAGTTTCACGGCGGGGAGTGACAGCGCCGAAGATGTGCTGGCGATCCGCAACCAGGGGACGGGGGCGGGCCAGATCGGAGTGAGCGGGGCGAACGTCACCTATCAAGGCGTGACCATCGGGACCTTCACCGGGGGCAGCAGCGGCAGCAACCTCGTCATCACGTTGAATGCCAGTGCGACCTCCACGGCGGTAACGGCACTGGTTCGGAACATCACCTATCAGAACACCGACACGCATGCGCCGACCACGGGGGCGCGCACGGTCCGGTTTGTGCTGACCGATGGGGATGGCGGCACGAGTCCGAACTACAACGCGACCGTGACCGTGAGTGCCGTCAATGATGCGCCCGTGCTGGCGGATACGGCGTTGACGCTGACGGTGGCCGAGGATGCCGGGGGGCCTAGTGGGGTGGTGGGCGCTCCGATCAGCGCGTTCACCGGTGGGATCAGTGATGTGGATACTGGGACCTCGAAGGGCCTCGCGATTACGGGGAGTAACGCAACGAACGGGACGTGGTACTACACCAGAAACGGGGGCACGACGTGGACGGCGGTAGGAACGGTGAGCAACACGTCGGCCTTGCTGTTGGCGGACAATGTCAGCACGCGGCTGTATTTTGCGCCGAGGGCGAACTACAACGGGGCGAGTCTCGCAGCGCTCACCGTCCGGGCGTGGGATCAGACCAGTGGCACGGCGGGGACGAAGGTGAGCACGGCGACGAACGGGGGCACCACGGCCTTCTCCAGTGCCACGGATACCGTGGATGTGACGGTCACAGCCGTGAACGATGCCCCGACGATCACGAGCTTGAGTGGGGACAGTCGGGCCTACAGCGAGGGGGCGGAGG
>CABVRZ010000001.1:73634-91081 GCA_902500775.1 uncultured Nitrospira sp. | reverse complement strand
CCGACGATCACGAGCTTGAGTGGGGACAGTCGGGCCTACAGCGAGGGGGCGGAGGCGGTGGTGATCGAAAGTGGCAATGCCGTGGTCGCCGACGTTGACTCGACGAACTTCGATACCGGGACGTTGACCGTAAGTTTCACGGCGGGGAGTGACAGCGCCGAAGATGTGCTGGCGATCCGCAACCAGGGGACGGGGGCGGGCCAGATCGGAGTGAGCGGGGCGAACGTCACCTATCAAGGCGTGACCATCGGGACCTTCACCGGGGGCAGCAGCGGCAGCAACCTCGTCATCACGTTGAATGCCAGTGCGACCTCCACGGCGGTAACGGCACTGGTTCGGAACATCACCTATCAGAACACCGACACGCATGCGCCGACCACGGGGGCGCGCACGGTCCGGTTTGTGCTGACCGATGGGGATGGCGGCACGAGTCCGAACTACAACGCGACCGTGACCGTGAGTGCCGTCAATGATGCGCCCGTGCTGGCGGATACGGCGTTGACGCTGACGGTGGCCGAGGATGCCGGGGGGCCTAGTGGGGTGGTGGGCGCTCCGATCAGCGCGTTCACCGGTGGGATCAGTGATGTGGATACTGGGACCTCGAAGGGCCTCGCGATTACGGGGAGTAACGCAACGAACGGGACGTGGTACTACACCAGAAACGGGGGCACGACGTGGACGGCGGTAGGAACGGTGAGCAACACGTCGGCCTTGCTGTTGGCGGACAATGTCAGCACGCGGCTGTATTTTGCGCCGAGGGCGAACTACAACGGGGCGAGTCTCGCAGCGCTCACCGTCCGGGCGTGGGATCAGACCAGTGGCACGGCGGGGACGAAGGTGAGCACGGCGACGAACGGGGGCACCACGGCCTTCTCCAGTGCCACGGATACCGTGGATGTGACGGTCACAGCCGTGAACGATGCCCCGACGGGCGTGCCGCTGATCACCGGGACGGTGACGGAAGATCAGACCCTGACGGCGGATACCAGTGGGCTTGGCGATGCCGATGGGCTGGGGACGTTCCGCTATCAATGGCTCAGAAACGGCGTGGCAATTGGAGGCGCGACGGGCAGCACGTATACGCTGGGCGATGCCGATGTCGGGACGCAGATCAGTGTTGCCGTGAGCTACACCGATGGGCAGGGAACCAGCGAGAGCGTGACGAGTGTGCCCACGGCTCCTGTCCTCAATGTGAACGATGCGCCGACGGGCGTGCCGCTGATCACCGGGACGGTGACGGAAGATCAGACCCTGACGGCGGATACCAGTGGGCTTGGCGATGCCGATGGGCTGGGGACGTTCCGCTATCAATGGCTCAGAAACGGCGTGGCAATTGGAGGCGCGACGGGCAGCACGTATACGCTGGGCGATGCCGATGTCGGGACGCAGATCAGTGTTGCCGTGAGCTACACCGATGGGCAGGGAACCAGCGAGAGCGTGACGAGTGTGCCCACGGCTCCTGTCCTTAATGTGAACGATGCGCCTCTTCTCGTGACCAATAGTGGCAGCACGGTGGCCGAAGGTGGAACTGACACGATCGACGTGAGCGAGTTGGCCGTGACGGACGCTGACCACGCGGAGGCACAACTGACCTATTCTATCGGAATAGGTCCCGCGCATGGACGACTTGAATTCATCACCGCTCCGGGCATTTCGACGAGTAGTTTCACTCAGGCCGATATCCTTGCCAATCGGCTGGTCTATGTGCACGATGGGTCGGAAACCACCAGCGATAGTTTCACATTTACAGTCGGTGATGGGGCCGGTGGGACACTAGGCACCACGACGATGACTCTGACGATCATTCCCGTGAACGATGCGCCCGTCATTACAAGTGACGGCGGGGCATCGATGGCCATCGTCACTGTTGCAGAACATGTCAGTGCCGTCACGATTGTGACCGGCGCTGACGTGGATCTAGCGGCCCAGACGCTAACGTACCACATCAGTGGTGGAGTGGATCAGGCATTGTTCACGATCAATATGACCACCGGTGCACTAAGCTTTGTCGCACCTCCTAATTTTGAGGTAGCCACCGATGCGAACGGCGATAATGTCTATGTCGTGGAGGTGCAAGTCATTGACAGCCAGGGGGCGAGCACCACACAAACGATTCAGGTGACGGTAACGGACATAGCCGAGCCGCTACCACCCAACTTAGCAACTTTGAGCATTCCGCCGATTTTGCTGTCGCCGACCGCGTCAAGTCCGGCTGGTCCAACGCTGGTTTCTTCAACTCCATCGAGCTCGGCCGAGCCATCACCTGACGTGCTTCCGCAGTCCCTAGCACCACAAGGCTCAAGCACAACCCCAGTGGAATTGGACTCCACACCCATTGTGCAGCTCCCATTGGATTCACGAACAGCACAATCTGATGCTCGCTTTCCAGGCGAGCGTGGAAAACCGATGGATCTAGCCAAGGACCAGCCTCTTTTTACAGTTCGGCAGGGCGGGCCGGATCCGGTGCAGGATCTTGGACCGTCAGAAGTCTCGCGACCCATGAGCGAGCTCCCGCCGGCCACACTCGACGAGATGGCCGTCTCGTTGGAGCATCTCGCTGGGGAGTCTGAAGAGCGGCATCCGTTGAGCACTCGGATTGTGGCTCTGGCCGGCACGACGTTGTCCGTTGCGTTCATTGCGTGGGCCCTCCACCGTGGTGCCTTGTTGGCTGGGCCTTTATGGAAAACGAGCTGGCCTGGCGGCACTCCGCGTCGCAAGCAGTAGGCAGACGTAGATGCAGTGAGCGTGGGTGCCGGCTGGATTGCCGCTGGATATGAGCAGCAGCCAGTTCGAGGGTTTACTTGACCTACATGCGTGGTGAATCTCTTTCCTCGAGTGAACGGACCAATCCGCAGAGACAGAGCCGCTTAAGAATTGATACTTCCCCATTCTCGTGATCAGCTTTGGGCTAGTCCTCAGGCGTACGTTGTGCAGCGGACTGTCCTGATGTGGTGTGGGTTGATGCGGGTTCGTATCCGTTCATGCTGGTCATCAGGAGCACGGTTGGTGCCAAGCCTGCGCTCGGGCACTGAACTATTCAGCCTCCGGTGCAAGTCGCCGATGAAGAGCTGATCCTCTGTCTGTGGAAGGGGCGAGCTGCGCCATGTTTTGGTGGAAAAAGCCGACCATGCCTCAAGAAAATAAGAAGAAGCCGAGTAAGCCAACATCGACTTCAAAAGGGCTAGGTTCTGCTCGCTCGAAAGGGAGCCTGCTCTCTCTTGAGTCCCGTCTCATGTTCGATGCCGCGGCGGGCGCGACGGCGGCTGAGGTGAATCAGGAGCAGGTTGCGCAAGAGCAAGCTGAAGCGTCAGTCTCAGGCAGCAGCAGCGGCGAGACGCCAGTGGTCACCGACAGCCAGGAGCTGCTTCAAGCGATTACGACCTACCTGCCAACCGAGTCGCGCCACGAGATTGTCTTCGTCGATCCCACGGTCCCCGACTATCAAGAACTTTTGAGCGGCATGGACCCGACCATCGAAGTTGTCATGCTGGCTGGCAGCCAAGACGGCATCGAGCAAATGGCGAACGCCATGTCCGGCCGCACCGGCATCGACGCCGTCCACATCATTTCACATGGTGGAGCAGGTGAGCTTCAACTCGGTACAGGGACGCTGACCCTCAGCACGATGTCGAGCCAATATGCCGATGAACTGGCAGCGATCAAACTGGCGCTGTCGGAGCAGGCGGATATACTCGTCTACGGCTGCGATTTCGCAGAAGGCGATACAGGCCAGGCGGCAGTGAACCAACTCGCGGCCCTCACCGGCGCCGACGTGCAAGCCAGCAGCGACCTCACCGGGAACGTCATGCTCGGAGGCGACTGGGATTTCGAAGTGCAGACCGGCGGCATCGAAACCCAGATCGCGATCAGCTATGACACGCAAGTGAATTGGCTCAATCTCTTAAGCCTCACCGCGAGCGGTAGCGAAACCCGCATCAACACCACAACTACCGGCACTCAAACGACCAATTCCTTGATCACAAACTTCACCGCCGACAGCGTGGCGATGGATGCCAGCGGGAACTATGTGACGGTCTGGGAGAGCGCCGGCAATATCAATGGGCAGCGATACAACAGCGCGGGTACGGCTCAAGGTGGCGAATTTGTGATCGCGTCGAATACAGCGACTGAACGATTAGCCAGTGTCGCCATGAATGCCAGCGGCGCCTTTGTTGTCACCTGGGAACGGGATCAGGGGACCGGCGATTATGACATCTATGCGCGGCTCTACAACTCCTCGGGGAGCGCGATGGGGAGCGAATTTCTTGTGAATGAGACCACAACCTACCATCAGGAGCAGGCCAAGGTGGCGATGGATGCCAATGGCAACTTCCTGATCGTGTGGGACAGCAACCATGGCTCGAGTGGCACCTATGTCGATGACGTGTATGCCCAGCGCTACAACTCAACCGGAACCAAGATTGGGTCAAATTTCGTTGTCAATACCACGACCGCCCAGGATCATGATCAAGCGGATGTCGCGATGGACTCTGCTGGAAACTTCGTCGTCGTGTGGGAGAGCGAGCGGTCAGCCGGGAGCAACACGTACAACATCTATGGACAACGATACAATTCGTCCGGTGTGGCGCAAGGCGGAGAATTCCTGGTCAATTCCGTCGCCAGTAACACCGATCAGCATGCCGCCGTGGCGATGAACGACAGCGGCAACTTCGTCGTGACATGGGATCGCACCAGCGGGAGTGACCTCGATATTCAAGCGCAACGGTTTAACAGTTCCGGCGTGGCGCAGGGTAGTGTGACCTCGGTCACGAGTAATGCTACGTATGCCCAGGATCTCGCCAACGTTGCGATGGACGCCGGTGGCAACTTCGTCGTCTCGTGGTCAAGCATTACCCAGGATGGTTCTGGCTTGGGGATCTACACCAGGCAGTACGATAACACGGGCACGGCGCTCACCACAGAAAGCCGAGTAAACACAACCACAAGCAACAATCAAGACTTTTCCGGCGTCGCCTACCAAAACGGGAAAGTGGTGGTGACGTGGTCGGGGGAGGGAACCGGAGACACGACAGGCTTTTTCATGCAGCGCTACGACGCAGCTGGAGGCAATGCCGCGCCCACCATCATCAGCAACGGAGGCGGTGTCACGGCGTCTATCAGTGTCGCCGAGAATTCAACCGCTGTGACTACGGTGACGGCGACCGATGCTGATGCCGGTGCAACGCTCACCTACTCCATCAGCGGCGGCGCCGATGCCTCCAAGTTCACGATCAACAGCAGCACCGGAGCCCTCTCGTTCATCACGGCTCCTAACTACGAGTCGCCCACGGATAGTGGTGGCAACAACGTGTACGACGTCATGGTTACGGTGACTGATGGTGTGAGCGGGGCGGATTCCCAATCCATCGCGGTGACCGTCACGAATACGAACGATGCGCCTGTCAATTCAGTCCCAAGTGCGCAAAGCACCAATGAAGACACCAGTAAGGTGTTCTCATCGGCGAATGGAAACCAGATCTCGATTGCCGATCCCGACTCCAGCGGGGCGAATTTCGAAGTCACCGTGTCCGTGACGAATGGGACCTTGACGCTCGCCGGCACGACGGGCTTGACCTTCGTATCCGGCGACGGTACCGCCGACAGCACCATGACGCTCCGTGGTACGGTCACGAATATCAATACCGCGCTCAACGGCCTGAGCTATTCCCCAACAGCCGACTTCAACGGCGGTGCGACGCTGACGATTTCCACGCGTGACAACACCCTTGTCTCGCTCGACATCGATGCCAACCTTCAAGCCCGCTATACCTTCGAAGGCAATGCCAACGACGTGGCCCCCGGCACCGCACAGAACGGCACCCTGGGGGGGAACGCCACCTATGTGACGGATGGGACACGCGGGCAAGTGCTCAGTCTCGATGGGGTTGATGATTACGTACAGATTGCTGGGAGATTCGGTGATCCGGTCAACGTGACGCTGACGGCTTGGGTGAACCTGACGGCCGCGGACAGCCTCGGCTCCCACGTGATCTCGTTGGGCGACAGCGTGCTGCTTACGGTTGACGAGCCTAGTTTAGGGAATGGGGTGTCAGGCGTGTACTACAACGGCTCCACCTGGGTCAAACTCACCACGGGACAATTCATTGCCGGTACCGGATGGCACCATATCGCCTACATCTTTGACGACACGAATAATACGAACACACTCTACATTGATGGCACGGCGGTGGCCACGGCCACAGCCAGTGCGTCTATTTCCTACACACAGGGCATCAACAGTTTTATCGGCAAGCATGGCAATGGCAATACTGCATTCGACTTCAACGGCAAAGTCGACGACGCGCGCGTCTACAGCCGCGCCCTCTCTGCGAGTGAAGTTGCGACCTTAGCCGCTGATCTGAACCTAACCGACACTGATAGCGTGGCTGTGACCGTTACCGCAGCCAACGATGGACCATCGTTCAGCAGCCTCAATGGGACGCCGACCTTCACCGAAGGCGGCAGCGCCGTCGTCTTGGACAGCTCGGTTACGATTACCGATACGGAACTCACGGCGGCGAACAATTTCAACGGGGCAACGTTGACGCTGACGAGAAACGGTGGTGCGAACAGCCAAGACGTGTTTTCCGGCAGCGGGACGTTGAGCCTGAGCGGCGGCAACGTGATTGTTGGAGGCACCACGATCGGGACCTATACCAACAGTGGCGGCACGCTGGCGATGACGTTCAACAGCAACGCCACGAACACGCTGGTCAATTCGGCGATGCAGCAGATCGCTTACAGCAATTCAAGCGATGCCCCACCGATCTCCGTGCAGATCAACTGGACCTTCAACGACGGAAACAGCGGCAGCCAGGGCACGGGCGGGGCCCTCACAGCCACGGGTAGCACAACAGTGAGCATCACGACGGTTAACGATGCGCCTGTCAATTCAGTCCCAAGTGCGCAAAGCACCAATGAAGACACCAGTAAGGTGTTCTCATCGGCGAATGGAAACCAGATCTCGATTGCCGATCCCGACTCCAGCGGGGCGAATTTCGAAGTCACCGTGTCCGTGACGAATGGGACCTTGACGCTCGCCGGCACGACGGGCTTGACCTTCGTATCCGGCGACGGTACCGCCGACAGCACCATGACGCTCCGTGGTACGGTCACGAATATCAATACCGCGCTCAACGGCCTGAGCTATTCCCCAACAGCCGACTTCAACGGCGGTGCGACGCTGACGATTTCCACGCGTGACAACACCCTTGTCTCGCTCGACATCGATGCCAACCTTCAAGCCCGCTATACCTTCGAAGGCAATGCCAACGACGTGGCCCCCGACACCGCACAGAACGGGACGTTGACCAACGGCGCGTCCATTGTGACGGATGGAACACGAGGCCAAGTGCTCAGTCTCGACGGAGTGGATGACTATGTGCAGATCACCGGCCTCTTCGGTAACCCGACGGATATTACCCTGGCCGCGTGGGTCAATTTGACAGCTCCTGACACGAACGGAGCTTCAGTGATCTCGCTCGGTGACAGCGTCAGCTTTCGAGTCGATGATGCGTCCCAATACCTTGTCGGATTTGTCTATGACGGAAGCGGCTGGCAAGAAGTCAGGACCAGCGCGGTCATAGCCGGCACGGGTTGGCGTCACGTCGCATTCAGCTTCAGCGACAGTGGAAATCTGGGCACGGTGTATCTGGATGGCACGGCGATCGGCACCGCGACGATCACCGCATCCATTAACTATACGTTGAACCCCAATAGCTTCATCGGGAAGCACGGGAATGGAAACACGACATTCGATTTTAACGGGACCATTGACGATGCCCGAGTCTATAACCGGGCGCTGAGCGCCGCTGAGGTGGCGACGCTGGCCGGAGACCTGAGTCTGACCGATACCGACACGGTGGCCGTCACGGTCAACGCAGTCAACGATAGTCCCACGATAGGAGGGGGCTCTGTACCGGCGATCAATGAAGATACGACCAATCCACCAGGAGCGACCATCAGTTCGATGATCGGCGGCACCTTCAGCGATCCCGATGCCGGTGCGTCGCCTGCGGGGGTGCTGATCACGAATAATCCTCTGAACGCTGCACAGGGAATCTGGCAATACTCGACCGACAGCGGCACGAGTTGGCATGACGTGGGCGCCATTGCCTACCCGAACGCCTTGGCGCTGAGCGCCGGCACCAGCCTACGATTCTTGCCGGCAGCCAACTATAACGGGTCGCCGGACATCTTGTCGTTCCGTGGGTTGGACAATACCTACTCAGGTGGATTCACCAACGGCGCAACGAAAGTGACCTCTGATGCCTCCAGCCCCGGTGGCAGTTCGCCCATCAGCAGCAGTCTCGTTTCCTTCACTACGCTTATTACCGCCGTCAACGATGCACCGGTGCTGGCGGATACGGTGTTGACCCTGACCGTGGCGGAGGATGCGGGAGCGCCCAGCGGCGCAGTAGGCAGCTTGCTCAGCGCTTTCACCGGTGGGATCACCGACGTGGACGCGAGCGCCGTGAAGGGGATTGCGATCACCGGGACGAACGAGACGAACGGGACGTGGTACTACACGACGAACGGGGGGACGACGTGGACAGCAGTGGGCGCGGTGAGCAACACCTCAGCGCTGCTGCTCGCAGACAATGCCAATACGAGGCTCTATTTTGCGCCAAGTGCAAACTACAGCGGCACGAGCACGGGGGCCTTGACGTTACGTGCCTGGGATCAGACCAGCGGGACGGTAGGAACCAAAGTCTCCACCGCGAGTAATGGGGGCACGACCGCCTTCTCCAGTGCCACGGACACGGTGGCTGTCACGGTGAGTGCGTTCAACGACGCGCCGACCTTTGCCGTCGGCGACGGCAGCGTGGTCACGCCAGTCGGGAGTGGTCACGACTATGCCTTTGGCAGCGTGGTCCAGCCTGACGGAAAAATCATCGCCGTTGGCTATGCCTCAAATGGCTCTAACAACGATTTCGCCCTGGTGCGCTACAACGCTGATGGCACGCTCGACACTAGCTTCGGAATTGGAGGTAAGGTCAGCACTGCAATCGGCACGGGTGACGATCGTGGGCGCAGCGTCGCCCTCCAGGTCGATGGCAAAGTGCTTGTTGGTGGCTATGCCCATAACGGGAGTAACTACGATTTTGCGATCGCGCGCTACAACGCGGATGGGTCGCTCGATACAAACTTCGGTGGCGGTGACGGGATTGTCACAACAGCGATTGGGTCAAATAGTGAAGTGGCGCTCAAGGTGCTGGCTCAGGCTGATGGCAAGCTGGTCCTCGCCGGGTACGGCTATCCCGCTGCCGGCTCCAACAACGACATGGCGTTGGTTCGTTACAACAGCGACGGCTCACTCGATACGACGTTCGGCGGGGGCGACGGCATTGTCACCACGGCAATCGGCACCGCTACCGAGTACGGCCGTGATGCGGCTATCCAGACGGACGGCAAGATCGTGCTAGTCGGGTCGAGCTGGAATGGCAGCAACTACGACATGGCGTTGGTCCGGTACAACAGCGATGGTTCGCTCGATACCGGCTTTGGCACCGGTGGCAAGGTGACCACGGCGTTTGGGAGTGGCGACGAGACGGCGTACGGTGTCGTGATCCAGGCTGACGGCAAGATCGTGATTGCGGGTGATTCGATGCAGGGGGCCAATATGGCTTTTGCCCTCGCACGGTACAACAGCGACGGTACGCTGGATACTAGCTTTGGCACATCGGGTAAGGTGACCACCGCCGTTGGCACGGGCAATAACGTGGTGTTCGATCTCGAAGTGCAAGCGGACGGGAAGCTAGCTGTTGCTGGAACTGTCTCAAACGGTACCAACACCGATTTCGCAGTGCTTCGCTACACCACATCGGGTGTTCTGGATACAAGCTTCAGCAGTGACGGGATAGTGCTGACCGATATCGGGGGGGTTGAGAATGCGTCCTCGCTCACGCTGCAGTCCGACGGCCAGCTGGTGGTGGCTGGGTACACCGACGTCGGCGGAACGCAAGACTTCGCACTGGTAAGCTACACCTCTGACGGCCGGCTTGATGCGGGCTTTGATACGCCCGTCCAGACCTTGAATGCCAATCCGACGTTTGTAGAGGGCGGGTCCCCAGTCGTCCTCGATGCCAACGTGGAGATCTTCGACGCCGAGCTCTCCGCAGCGAATAATTTCAACCTCGCCACGCTGACGCTGGCGCGCAATGGCGGGGCGAACGGCGAAGACGTTTTCGGAGCGACCGGGACCTTGAGCCTCTCTGGTGGAAACATTGTGGTGAGCGGCGTGACGATCGGGACCTACATCAATACCGGCGGCACCCTGACCCTGACCTTTAACAGCAACGCGACCAATACCCTCGTCAATTCGGCGATGCAGCAGATTGCCTATAGCAACAGCAGCGATGCCCCTCCGAGTTCAGTGCAGATTGGCTGGACGTTCAACGACGGGAACAGCGGCAGCCAGGGCACGGGTGGAGCCCTCACTGCTACGGGTAGCATGACGGTGAGTATCACGGCCGTCAACGATGCGCCGCTCAATACCGTACCGGGGGCGCAGAGTACCAACGAAGACACGAATCTGGTGTTTTCCTCCGGTAACGGCAATCAGATTTCCGTCACCGATCCCGACTCCAGCGGCGCAAGCTTCGAGATCACCCTGTCTGTGACCAACGGCACAGCAACGCTGTCCGGCACGACCGGCCTCACCTTCACATCCGGCGACGGCACCGCCGACAGCACCATGACGCTCCGCGGTACGGTCACGAATATTAATGCTGCGCTCAACGGCCTGATCTATTCTCCGACAGCCAACTTCAACGGCGGCGCGGCACTCACGATTGCGACGCGTGACAACACCCTTGTGTCGCTCGATATCGATGCCAATCTCCAAGCCCGCTATACCTTCGAAGGCAATGCCAATGACGTGGCTCCCGGCACGGCGCAGAACGGGACGTTGACTAACGGCGCGTCCATTGTGACGGATGGAACACGAGGCCAAGTGCTCAGTCTCGACGGGGTGAATGACTATGTGCAGATCACCGGCACATTTTCCAATCCAACCGAGATTACGATCGGCGGGTGGGTGAATCTCGCTGCCGGCACCGGGCGCAAAGAATTTATCTCGCTGAGCAATCGTGTTCATATTGCATTGGATGATGGAAGTGGTCTGGGTGTGAAGGGGAGTGTGCAAGTCGGGGCCGGTTCGTGGATCGACCTGAGCTCGAATCAATATATTGCGGGGACCGGCTGGCACCACATTATGTACAGCTACAGCGACAGCACGAATACCCATGCTCTGTATATCGACGGCACGCAGGTGGCCACTGCCACCATCAACAACTCAGTCTATTGGACCGGCGCCACCGACACGTACATCGGTTATCATCCCGTGAACGGGTTTTACACGAACGCATTGATCGACAACGTGGGTATTTACAACCGAGCGCTGTCCGCGTCAGAAATCGCTTCCTTGGCAAATGATTTGACCCTCACCGACACCGATACGGTAGCCGTCACGGTCAATGCGGTCAACGATAGTCCCACGGTTGGGGGGGGCTCTATTCCGGCGATTGCAGAAGACACCGTCAATCCACCCGGCCAAACCATCAGCAGCATGATCGGAGGCACCTTCAGCGATTCCGATGCCGGTGCGTCGCTTGCGGGGGTGCTGATCACGAATAATCCTCTGAACGCTGCACAGGGAATCTGGCAATACTCGACCGACAGCGGCACCAGTTGGCATGATGTCGGCGCCATCGCCTACCCGAACTCGTTGGCCCTCAGTGCTAGCACCAGCCTCCGTTTCCTGCCGGCAGCAAACTACAACGGATCCCCTGACATTCTGTCGTTCCGCGGACTGGACAATACTTACTCGGGTGGATTCACCAGCGGCGCGACTAAAGTCACCTTCGATGCGTCAAGCCCTGGTGGCAGCTCTCCCATTAGTTCTAGTCTCGTGTCGTTTAGCACCACCATTAATCCAGTCAACGATGCGCCGGTGCTGGCGGATACGGTGTTGACCCTGACCGTCGCCGAAGACGCGGGAGTACCCGTGGGTACGGTGGGGTCGCTGGTCAGCAGCTTCACGGGTGGCATCACCGACGTGGACGCGAGCGCCGTGAAGGGGATGGCGATCACGGGGACGAACGAGACGAACGGGACGTGGTACTACAGCACCAATGGTGGGGTGACGTGGACGGCGGTGGGCACGGTCAGTAATACCTCGGCGTTGTTGCTGGCGGACAATGCCAGCACGCGGCTGTACTTTGCGCCGGGGGCGAACTACAACGGCACGAGCACGGCGGCCTTGACCCTGCGGGCGTGGGATCAGACGAGCGGCACGGCGGGGACGAAGGTCAGCACGGCGAGCAATGGAGGGACGACGGCCTTCTCCAGTACGACCGATACCATCGATGTGACGGTGACGGCGGTCAACGATGCGCCGGTGCTTAGCGTATCAGGCACCGGAGCAGTAGCGGAGGGGCAAGTCTACACGCTGAACCTCGGCGCGACCGATGTGGATGGCGTGACGATCACTTCCTGGACCATCACCTGGGGTGATGGAATAATCCAGACCGTGGCGGGCAACCCTTCCTCTGTGACGCATACCTATGCGAACGAGCTAGTGGGGATGACCCTGAATATTACGGTGGCCGCTACGGATGCCGATGGGACCTGGTTTAACAATCGACTCTATGTTCCCACTTGGGCGGGGACGGATGCGGTCCACATCTATGAGAGTCAGTCGGGAGCCTTCGTCGGCACCATGGCACCCCTTGGAGACGGACTCGACGACCATATCGAAGTAATCCAAGGGCCAAATGGCAATTTGTACATTTCCTCGGAGCAGAGCGATAGCGTACTTGAGTACACGACCGCCGGGGTGTTGGTCCGGACCTTCGTGGGACCCGGGTCGGGCGGACTGAACGGGTCGGCGGGAATGGCGTTCGGGCCGGACGGGCATCTCTACGTCGCCAGCTACCATGGGAATCAGGTGCTGCGCTACGACGGCTCGACGGGGGCATTCCTGGGCGTCGCGGTGGCGGCTGGCACGAGCGGCTTCGGTGTGCCGCTGGGTTTGAACTTCGGTCCCGACGGCATGTTGTATGTCGTGAGCCGTGCCAACAACAGCATTATGCGATTCGATGCCGAGACGGGCATCCACGACGCCGGTTTTTCCGGCAGTTGGTCGGGGGCGAATCTGGAAGACTTCACGTTCGGGCCGGATGGAAATCTTTATGCGGCCGACGGGAACCGCATCGTGCGCCTCAACGGTAGTACAGGCGCCTTCATCGACAGCTTCGTGGCTCCCGGGGCTGGCGGATTGTCCTATGCCGCCGGGCTAACCTTCGGCCCAGACGGACGGCTGTATGTCTCAGATCAGAACGCCGATGCCATCCGAATGTACAACGGGACCACCGGCGTCTATCTCGGTGACTATGTGCCTGCGGGTGGCGGTGGGCTCAACAGTCCGGCCTACATAACGTTTGCGGCTAGTCACACCGTGACGATTACTCCTACGAATGATGCGCCGGTGCTAGCAGATACGGCGTTGACCTTGGCCGTGGCGGAGGATGCGGGAGCGCCCAGCGGCGCAGTAGGCAGCTTGCTCAGCGCTTTCACCGGTGGGATCACCGATGTGGACGCGAGTGCCGTGAAGGGGATTGCGATTACCGGGACGAACGAGACGAACGGGACGTGGTACTACAGCACCAATGGCGGGGTAACGTGGACGGCGGTGGGGACCGTGAGCAACACCTCGGCCTTGCTCCTGGCGGACAACGCCAGCACGCGGCTGTATTTTGCACCGGCGGCCAACTACAACGGGACGAGCACCGGGGCCTTGACCCTCCGGGCCTGGGATCAAACGAGTGGCACGGCGGACACGAAGGTTACCACCGCGAGTAATGGAGGGACGACGGCGTTCTCCAGTGCGACGGATACGGTGGATGTGACGGTGAGTGCGGTCAACGATGCACCGGTGCTAGCGGATACGGCGTTGACGCAGACCGTGACGGAGGATGGGCTGCCGATTGGGGCGGTGGGGAGTCTGCTGAGTGCCTTTACGGGGGGCATCACGGATGTGGACGGTGGGGCGGTGAAGGGGTTAGCGATTACCGGATACTCCAAGTTGAATGGGAGCTGGTACTACACGATCAATGGGGGTACGACCTGGACGGAGGTAGGGACGGTGAGCGATACGTCGGCTTTGCTACTGGCGGACAATGCCAGTACGCGGCTATATTTTGCCCCAAACCCGGACTATAGCGGGTTCAGTCCGGCGATCTTGACAGTGCGGGCATGGGACCAGACGAGCGGGACGGTGGAGATGAGAGTGAGCACGGTGAGTAATGGGGGGACGACGGCGTTCTCGAGTGCAACCGATACCATCGATGTCACCGTGACCGCGGTCAACGATGCACCGGTGTTGGCGGATACGGCGTTGACCCTGACCGTGACGGAGGATGCGGGAGCGCCCAGCGGCGCAGTGGGCAGCTTGCTCAGCGTTTTCACCGGTGGGATCACCGACGTGGACGCGAGCGCCGTGAAGGGGATGGCGATCACCGGGACGAACGAGACGAACGGGACGTGGTACTACAGCACCAATGGCGGGGTGACGTGGACGGCGGTGGGCACGGTCAGTAATACCTCGGCGCTGTTGCTGTCGGACAACGCCAGCACGCGGCTGTACTTTGCGCCGGGGGCGAACTACAACGGGACGAGCACGGCGGCCTTGACCCTGCGGGCCTGGGATCAGACGAGCGGGACGGCAGGCACGAAGGTTACCACCGCGAGTAATGGAGGGACGACGGCGTTCAGCTCTGCGACCGATACCATCGATGTGACGGTCTCAGCCGTCAACGATGTGCCGACCGATCTGAGTCTGTCGGCGAATACCGTGACGGAAAACGCGGCGAACGGAACGGTGGTGGGGACGATCAGTAGTGCTGATCCCGATATGGGCGACACCAAGACCTACAGCTTCACCGACAGTGCGGGGGGACGCTTCATCATCAACAGCAGCACCGGCGCGATCACCGTGGCGAACAGTAGCTTGCTGGACTACGAGACCGCCACGAGCCATAGCGTGACGGTGCGGGTGACAGACAGTGGCGGGCTTACCTACGACGAGATCTTCACGATCAATGTGACGAATGTGGACGAGGCGCCTCTCTCAACGGGAGGGAATATCACCATTGCTGAGGACACGACCCACACGTTCATTTGGTCAAATTTTTCTGTCACTGATGTAGACAGCGCCATCACAGGATCTACCGCGATACAGATCGTCACCGTGCCGGCTGACGGTCGCTTAGAGGTGTCCAACGGGGTTTCATGGGAGCCAGTGACGATCAATCAAACGATCACAAAGGCCACGATCGATACGGGTTGGTTGCGCTTTACTCCTGATGCGCAAGAGACCGGGTATGATGGTTATGCAACCGCTGGAGTGGGCGACCTTCGTCAGGACTATGCGCAATTTACGTTTCGATCAGTTCAAACCATTCCAATCACCAATCCTGATGCCGAACTGGGCATTACCTACGCCGAAGGCACCGGTAATACCGGCGCAACCGGTTGGACCACCACCGGGATGGTCTACACCTCGAATTTAACATCTGCCTATTATGCAGGCGATCACGATCAACTTTTTAATCTCACGACGGGCGGTGAAATGCGCCAGACCCTGACAACCGCCTTCTCGTCCAGCGAGACGTACAACCTCTCCGTCGATGTCGGATGGAACTCCGCTTGGTTGTCACCGGAATTCCGAGTCGAACTGTGGGCGGGCGGCACGAGGCTGGGGTATGCCGACCAGACTTCAATTACACCGGTGCAGGGATCGTTCGTGCGGGCCAGTCTTCAGATCGATGGTAGCAGCTTCTCTGCTGTGCATGGACAACCGCTCGAGATCCGGATGGTTGAAACAAGCGGGTATTCGAATGCGGTGAACTTCGACAACGTGATGTTGACCACGTCTCCCGGTGGAATCGGATCGCCGGCGACGATGACGATTGATGTGACGCCAGCCAACGACGCGCCGACGGACCTGAGCCTGTCAGCAAACACCGTGGCAGAGAATGCGGCGAATGGGACCGTGGTGGGGACGGTCACGGGAACGGACCCGGATGCAGGGGATACCAAGACCTACAGTCTGACCGATACGGCGGGCGGGCGGTTTGCCATCAATAGCAGCACCGGCCAGTTGACCGTGGCCGATGGCGGCCTACTGAACTACGAGAGTACCACCAGCCACAACGTCACCGTGCGGGTGACGGATGCGGGAGGACTGACCTATGACGAGACCTTCACGATCAATTTGACCAGCGTCAACGAGATTCCGACGAACATCAGTCTGAGCGGGAGCACCGTAGCGGAGAATGCCACGAATGGTACCGTGGTGGGGACTGCAAGCACGACCGATCCCGATACCGGTGATACTCACACCTACAGCCTCGCGGATACGGCGGGGGGTCGCTTCGCCATCAACAGCAGCACGGGCCAGATTACGGTTGCTGATGGCAGCTTACTCAACTACGAGAGTGCCACGAGCCATAATATCACTGTACGCACCACCGATGCCGGTGGCCTGACTCGAGACCAGGTCTTTACGATTAATTTGACAAATGTCAATGAAGTCCCGACCGGTTCCGATGCCACCGTCACCATCAATGAGGACACGTCGCATACGCTCACCACGGCGAACTTTGGTTTTAGCGACGTGGATGCGGGGGACAGCCTCAGTGCGGTGCGGATTGATACGCTTCCGAGTGCCGGTAGCCTGACTCTCTCCGGTGCGACAGTCACTGCGGGGCAACTGATTACTGTGGTCGATATCACAGCGGGCAACTTGGTCTTTAGCCCGTCGGCGGATGCGAATGGGACTGGTTATGCCAGTCTCACCTTCTCCGTGCGAGACGGCAACAACGCCTACGATGTTGCACCCAATACTCTCACCTTCGATGTCACCGGAGTCAACGACGCCCCGACAATCACAAACCTGAGCGGCGATAGTATGAGTTACAGCGAAGGCGACGGACCAGTGGTGATTGAGCAGAGCGGCGACGCGCTGGTGGTCGATGTGGATTCCACCAACCTCGACACCGGTACGCTAACGGTCTCGATTCCATCCGGCGGCGATAGTGCGGAGGATATGCTCAGTATTCGGAACCAAGGAACCGGCGCGGGGCAGATTGGCGTGAGTGGGAGCACGGTGACCTACGGCGGCGTGACCATCGGGACATTCACCGGTGGGAGCAGCGGCACGAGCTTGGTCATCACGCTCACCGCCGGTGCGACGCCGACGGCGTTGACCGCCCTCGTGAAGAACATCACGTACGAGAACACCGATACGAATGTGCCGACCACCGGGGCGCGGACCGTCCGCTATGTGCTGACCGATGGGGACGGCGGCACCAGCGCGAACTACGACACAACGGTGACGGTGAGTGCGGTGAACGATCCGACGGTGGTGATGGGGGGCACGAGCG
>CABVRZ010000001.1:0-73534 GCA_902500775.1 uncultured Nitrospira sp. | reverse complement strand
AGCTTCACCGTGACGATCACCGACGATGCGGGCAACACGGCGACGCAAGTGATCAGCGTGACGGTGACGGCGGTGGGGGACATCACCAACGACAGTTTGACGACGGCGGAGGATACGGCGATCAGTGCGAACGTGCTGACAGGGACGAACGGGGCCACGGCGGATAGTTTTGAGGGGACGCCGGTGCTGACGAGCGTGACGCAGGGGGCGAACGGGAGCGTGACCTTCTTAGCGAACGGGACGGTGACCTATACGCCGAACGCGAACTTCAATGGGAGCGACAGCTTTACCTACACCATCACCAGTGGCGGCGTGCCCGAGACGGCGACGGTGACGGTGACGGTGAGTGCGGTGAACGATCCGACGGTGGTGATGGGGGGCACGAGCGGGACGGGCAACGAAGACACGACGGTGACGGGGACCCTGACGGCGACGGATGTGGAGGGCTTAAGCGACGGCACGGTGTTTACGGTGAGCACCTCCGCCACGAACGGGACGGCGAGCATCGATCCGGCGACCGGGCTGTGGAGCTATACGCCGACGGCGGATTACCACGGCACGGACAGCTTCACCGTGACGATCACCGACGATGCGGGCAACACGGCGACGCAAGTGATCAACGTGACGGTGACGGCGGTGAACGATGCGCCAATCCTGATAACCAATACTGGTAGCACCGTGGCCGAAGGCGGGACCGATGCGATTGATGCCAGTGAACTGGCCGTAACCGATGTCGATACGAGTGCCGCACAGCTGACGTACACAATTGGGGTCGGGCCTGCCTATGGACGGTTGGAACTGACCACCGCACCAGGGATCACTACCACTACCTTTACGCAAGCTGACATTGCAGCGAATCGGCTCGTCTACATTCACGATGGGTCAGAGACCACGAGTGACGGTTTCACCTTTACGGTAGACGATGGGGCGGGCGGGACAGTGGGGGCCACGACGGTAACGCTCATGATTACTCCAGTCAATGATACGCCCATGATTATGAGCGATGGCGGGGGCGCCACCGCAGCCCTCAATGTGGCAGAGAATGTCAGTGCGGTCACGATCGTGACGGGGGCCGACGTGGATCTGCCGGCCCAGGCCCTCACCTACAGTCTCAGTGGCGGGGCGGATCAGGCACGATTCACCATCAACATGGTCACGGGGGCCTTGAGCTTTACCGCACCCCCTGATTTCGAAGTGGCGACTGATGCGAACGGCGACAATGTATATGTCGTGCAGGTGCAAGTCCTTGACAGTCAAGGAGCCAGCACCACGCAGACGATTCAAGTCACGGTCACCGATGTGGTCGAAAGTGCGCCTCCACCACCTCCGACCATTCCGCCGGTCTTGGTGTCGCCTATCCCGCCGTCTCCGGACGGGGGGCCAACTCCTGGGTCTGGGACTACTCCACCAGCCAATCCCATCACTCCGGTTAATAATGGACCCGTCCCCTCACCAGTACCCTCTGGGTCTTTGGGGCCTTCCGTGGAGGTCCGGCCGAATAGTCAAAGCCCCTTCACGCTGGTGCCATCCACGGATCGGTCGGCCGTGAAGCCCATCGAGGAGCCACGAAAGCCGATCGAGGACCGGAAGGAGGAGTCTCCGCTGTTTCTCCTCAACGATGAGCAGGGACGCCCGCTCTTCTCCGTGCTGCCCGTGGAGCCGACTCCCACTCTGGAGCCAGATCCTCAGGAGACTAAACCATCAGTGAGTGATCTGCTGATGACCAAGCTCGATGAGATGACGGTCTCGCTCGAACAGGCGGTGAGTGTGTCGCAGGAACGCCATGAACTTATCGCACGGATCACGGCGGTAACCGGGACCACCTTGTCCGTCGGCTTTGTGGCCTGGGCGCTCCGGAGCGGCGCCATCGTGGCCAGCTTCATGGCGACCATGCCGGCCTGGCGGCATTTTGACCCGCTCCCCGTGGTGAAACTCACACGCAATGAACGAGCGCGCCAGCGGGACGAAGCCACACGAGCACAGCAGGAAGAAGCGGAGGAATTCAGCGGCCTGAAACGCGTCCTGGACGACGAGCCTCCCCTCAAGCGGACGGCCTGACCAGCTGCTGAAATACTGCATGGCTGTTTGATGAGAATGGTTTTTCGCAGTCTGCTAATCGGGCAATGGGAAGACGAGTATGAATCGGTTCGCGCCTATTCTGGTGATTAGTCTCTGCCTGGTCGGGATCATGATCGGTGCCTTGGTGATTGGAGCGGCACTCGTTGATCTGGACTCCAGCGAGCGGACACACATCTTTGCCGCCCGGAAGACTCTGTCTGAATCACTGGCCATCGAGTATGCGATTCTCGCCGCTTCCAGCCAACAGTCGGCGCTGGAGAGTGCCATGAAGGCGTTAGTGGCGCATGAATCGGATATTCAGTCCATGGCCATTCAGATTCTAGGCGGCGAACGGCTCGTGGTCGTCGGCGAGCACGACCGGTATTGGGTTGAACCGCCAGTGCGGCAATCCACCGTGACGCACATACAGGTTCCCATCCACAGGGCCTCCTCACCCTGGGCGACGTTGCAGATCTCTTTCAAACCGGTCCATCGGTCCCTTGAGGAGACGTGGCTGAGCGGTCCATGGCCTCGCTTTGTGGCTGTGGTGGCCGTGCTGATGTTCATCGGTGCTCTTGCACTCATGAAGTGGACACTCCGTCATTTGGATCCATCGGAGGTGATTCCTCCACGAGTGAAAGGCGCCCTTGATAGTCTTACCGATAGTGTGGTGTTGGTGGATCGGTCTGGTTCCATCGTCTTGGTCAATGAGGCATTCTGTCGATTGACCCATCAATCGTTAGCGGCCCTCTTGGGTCGTCCTCTCTCTCGGTTTCACTGGGAGCCGGATCCTGAAGGTCCACCGTCCACTGTGCCGGTGTATCCATGGGAACGAGCCATCGAGTTCAAAACACTCCAGCAGGGGGTTCGGCTCGGGGTTCGTGTGCCGGGGGATGCACTCCATACGCTGTCGGTGACGAGTATGCCAATTTTCGAGGAAGGCGATACGGTGCGGGGCATTCTCGTCTCCTTTCATGACGTGACTGACGTGGACCATGCCAAGGCGCAGCTGCAGAATGCCATTGCCAAGCTTGAGCAATCACAGTCCCAAGTGGTCTCTCAAAATGAACAGTTGGAACAGGTCAACGATCGACTCGTGCAGGAGGTCGAAGAGCGGAAGCGGATTCAGGCCGAACGAGAGGAGTTGAATCGCAAGTTGCTTGAACGATCGCGGTCGGTCGGGATGGCGGATGTCGCGTCGACCGTGTTGCACAACGTGGGGAATATCCTCAATAGCATCAATATTTCCGTCGATGTAGCCCTGCGCGCGCTGAAACGAGTCCCGACCGATGATATGGCTTTGATTGCATCACTGCTGCAACAGCATCGGCATGAGCTTATGCACTACTTGTCTGAGGATGCGCAAGGGAAGCAGCTTCCGTCGTATCTGACAATGCTGGCCGAATCGGTGAGGCAAAATCAGGGCCTCGTGGAAACAGAGCTCATGGGGTTGAGCCGTAATGTGAATCATATTCGCCAGGTTGTCGATCGGCAAATCCACTTGGCCAGATCGGAGCGAGCGTTGTGGGAACCTGTCCGCTTTCAAGATCTGATTGAACAAGCCCTCGCCATCTACCGTCCGACGCTCGAACAAGGCGGCTGCGAGATTGTGGAGCAGTATGACGGGGATCTCGAAGGACTCTGTGATCGGCATCAGGTTTTGCAGATTCTGGTGAACTTGGTCAGCAACGCCAAGAATGCGATGGAAGCCATACCAGATAAGCCCCACCGCCTAACGCTGCACGTTGGCGCAGCCCCCGATCGCCCCGGCTTTGTCCGGTTTGAGATTATCGATACCGGCATGGGGATCGTGAGTGGGCATCTATCTCGCCTCTTCACTCAGCGATTTACCAGCAGATCCGATGGGCATGGCATCGGACTCCATAGTGCGGCACTGGCTGCTAAGAATCTCGGAGGAACACTTCAGGCCAAAAGTGAGGGGCCTGGACAGGGGGCTACCTTTGTGCTGGAACTGCCGCTCAATCCGATTGAGGTCCCGACATGAACGGGGCTGTCGATGGAGCAGCCTTGGCGGGTTTTGGTGTCTGACGATCACGGACAACCTATATCGGCTTGGATGCCTATCGACGGCGGTTCATCGTCTCTCACGTATCTAGCCTTGCGGTCCCTGTCAGATGGCTGTCAGCAGCTCTTTTGACAAGGCGACGCACTTTTTGGTGCGACACCTATTCCACTTCTCAGCGCATGCAGGGTAAGCTGATGGCATGTCATCTCCTGCCCGATCGCGGTTCTATCATTTGGCTAAGCGGTGTGCTCTTGTCATCCTGGTTCTGTTAGGAGGATTGCTGGCTCTGTTAGGGGGCTATGGCGCGTTTCTCTCCAGTAGTTTGACACTGCCGAAGAGTGACGAACATCCTCCGCTCTTAATCTACGGAGCACCATTTTTCCTGACGCCCGGCCTGCATCCGCAAGACGCGGGTTTGTTCGACCGCCTGCATCGCTTGGAATACCGGCGAGTCAATGGCCGTCCGAGGGTGGCGGGTGACTATGTGGCAACCAATGAGTCTGTCGATATCTTTCTTCATGCCCAAGAGGAAAGCCGGCTGCCGGCTCGAATCATCAGACTGACGTTGGCGGATGGGATTGTCACCGAGGTCCTATCGGCGTCCGATGGGCAGCCGACCGCACTGGTATCGCTTGAACCGACGCTGATCAGCGGTATGCGTGGGGGAACCAAACAGGTTCGAGAATGGATTCCTCTGAACCGTGTCCCACCCACGCTGATTCAGACTCTCCTGGCGATCGAAGACCGTCGATTTTTCTCCCATCTCGGAGTAGATCCAATCTCGATCGGCCGGGCACTCTGGACTAATCTTATGCATGGTGCTGTTATCCAGGGTGGCAGCACACTGACTCAGCAGCTTGCCAAGAACCTCTATTATTCTCCACAACGCACGATCGGGCGAAAGATTCGCGAATTCGTGGCGGCGGTGGCGCTTGAGTTCAAGTATGGCAAAGAGGAGATCCTTGAAAGTTATGTTAATGAGATTTACCTCGGTCAGGCTGGGCCGGTCTCCATTTATGGCGTCGGTGAGGCGGCGCATCGATATTTTGGAAAGACCGTGGAAAAATTGTCGATCGAAGAGATGGCCTTGATCGTGGGGTTGATCAAAGGGCCGAACGTTTATTCACCGGTCAAGAACATTGAGAATGCCACGAAGCGGAGAAATGTGGTGCTTCGCCGACTCCGGGACGAAGGACTGTTGACGGAGGACGTCTTGAAGCGTTCCCTGAATCGACCGGTGAAGGTCGTGTTAGCTCAGGATGTACTCACGGATGCGCCGTATTTCGTCGATCATCTCCTCCGAGAAATCGAAGAGGGCATCCGGGAAGAGATTCCCGAGGGCGCCCGAGTCTACTCCACACTTGATCCTCGGGCGCAGCAACAAGCTGCACAGGCCTTGCAACACGGGCTGGCCAAGCTCGAAAAGACGTACCCCGTGCTGACTGACGGGGACTCACCGCTTCAAGGAGCCATCGTCGTGCTGGACGTAAAGCACGGCCATGTTCTAGCGATGGTTGGCGGGCGGGACTATCGAACAAGCCAATTTAATCGCGCGGTGCAGGCCCGTCGATCCGCCGGGTCTCTGTTCAAGCCGTTTGTCTATCTGGCTGGCTTTGAAGCGGCACGCGATCAAGGGGAAACCGGCCTGACGGCTGCGACCTTAGTGGCGGATGAACCGCTGACGTTGGAATCCGGCACAGGGACTTGGTCACCACAGAACTACGATCGACAATACCGAGGACCGGTTTCTGTTCGAACGGCGCTCGAGCAATCACTCAACGTTCCTGCGGTTCGGACCGCTCACCGGACTGGAATAGGAGCGCTCACGAGTTTGCTCCAGGCGTTCGGCATTGCGACGCCGTTAGCGGACAATCTGTCGGTAGCCTTGGGAAGCTCCGCGGTGTCTCTGCTCCAGATTACGGCGGCTTATACCGGGCTTGCGAATGGAGGCGTCGTCGTCCATCCAGTGGCCCTCTCGAACCTCGTACGGGGCAGTGGGGAGACGATCTGGAGCCCGACAGTTGATCGGCGTCAGGCTGCCAGCTCCCAGGGCGCCTTTCTGGTCACTTCGTTGTTGAAAGGCGTGGTGGATCATGGGACTGCCGCCAAGGCCAGAGCCATGGGCGTGCAGGGGCCGATTGCGGGTAAGACTGGAACGACGGATGGGTATCGGGATGCCTGGTTCATCGGCTACACCTCCGATCTTGCCATCGGGGTCTGGGTGGGGTTTGACGATGAACGTCCGATTAAACTCACCGGTGCGCAGGCCGCCCTTCCGATTTGGAGCGAATTGGCGGTGCGACTGATTCCGCGGCAACATCCTGACTTTGACGTGCCTCCCGGCCTTGTTCAGCGTCGGATTGATCCGCGGACTGGCCAGCTTGCGACGGCACAATGTCCTGAACAGCAGACGGAATTCTTCATCGTGGGGACGGAGCCAACCGATTACTGCGAAGTCCATGGGGGCGGGTTCCTGGAACAGCTGAAAGAGACGTTTGGGGTGTCCCCCTAATTGGGCGTGGAAGGGACCCGCTGAATTCCACAAACCGTTAGGTGTATCCACCGTCCTCAGGTACTCTTGTCTGGACGATTGGCCTGTACGGAGGACGCCCCATGAAGAAGACCGGATATGGAGACGACGGCAATATCACCCTGTTGGCGAAGGGTGTTGAGCTGAGGGGCGAAATCAGGGTCGATGGCACTGTGCGTATCGATGGGCGCTTGGAAGGGGACGTGCACACAAAGGGGGAAGTGATTGTCGGTGAAGACGGCGTGGTCAAAGGCTCGATCCATGCCGATTCCCTCATTAGTAGTGGACGGATCAAAGCGACGGTGACCGCAACGGGGAAGGTGCAGCTTCTGAAAACCGCCATTCTTATCGGTGAAGTGCATTGCCCGACGTTCCTGATGGAAGAAGGCGCTAAGTTTCAGGGGGTGAGTGATATGGGTGTCACAGGCTGGCCTGAAGAAGCCCAGCGGTTGCCCAGCAACGTTCGTGACATGAATGCGCATCGCAACAAACCAGTGGCCTTAATCGGAAGAGAGGTCGACCTCTAGCACGCCGCTCGTTCTCCTCCCTCTCCTCATTGCATCTCGTAGTCCAGCCCATATCAGCCTGCTCGTTCCGCTCGTGACAGATGCGTTCAGATCTGCTATTTACTCGGGGCCTCTTCACGAGAGCTCGACGTGTACTATGACTCGACAGCAGATTTTTTCCGTGGTGTTCTTTTCTCTTCTGGTTCTCCTGCTCTATCAGATCGGGTTGATGTTCAAGCCATTTGTCTTTTCCGCCTTGTGGGCCGGCCTGTTGGCCCACTGGGCGTTTCCGCTCCATCAGAGGCTGACGCAACTATTTGTCGGAAAGGACGCGTTATCTGCTGCACTGCTGACCGTTGGTGCCTTGGGTATTGTGGTCGTGCCATTGGTATCGATGGGGGTCATGCTGGTTCGGGAAGCGAGCGGAGCTGAAGAGGCCATTCGGTCGTGGATCTCTGCTGGTGGATTGCAGCGGTTGCCGGAGCAGGTCGCGTCTATTCCGTTCATCGGCGAGTGGTTGAAGTCTGCCATGTCGGGTACCGGAGGCCCTGCGATTTCGTTAGAGCAGTCCGTGATGACCGGCGTGAAAGAGCTCAGCCAATTTCTAATGGGCGGGATGGGAGGATTGCTCAAGAACACCTTCGCGCTTGTGACCAATTTCTTCATGATGCTGCTGATTCTGTTCTTTCTCTTCAAAGATGGTCGGCAATGGCTCTCCGTGCTCTACGACCTGATTCCGATGGACGAATCGCATAAGTCAAAAATTTTGGCTCGGTTAGACCAAACGATTCGCGCGGTCGTCAAGGGGATGCTGGTAACGGCTATCGTTCAGGGCATCCTGGCAGGAGCGGCCTACCTGGCACTCGATGTGCCGTTTCCGATCGGACTCACGGCCTTAACTATCGTGCTGGCACCGATCCCATTCTGTGGCACCGGGTTGGTCTGGGGGCCAGTGGCTCTGTATCTGTTTTGGATGGGGGCGACTGGGAAAGCCCTTGTCATGCTGGTCTGGGGCATCGGTGTCGTATCGATGGTCGATCAATTGCTTCGGCCTTGGTTAATCGGCCAAGATGTCCAGATTCCGGTGTTGCCGCTCGTGCTGAGTGTGTTGGGTGGATTAGCGCTGTATGGCATCCTGGGTATCTTCATCGGACCCATCATGATCAGCCTGTTGATGACGGCTGTCCAGATTTATCGAGAGGAATACTACCTCAAGCCTGTGGGTGCGTCCGCGAGCCCGCCATCACCATCATAACTTTTTCGTCATATGCGGACATTCAATTGTGTCTGGTGTTCCGGTTCGGCAGGTGAGGAATACCGTCTGACCAAGAAGGCCACATCTTACTCCAGCGGAATCGTAATGGCGATTCCGCCCATCACGTCGTTCAGCTTGAAATCCTGCTTAGGACTGAGTGGATGACTGTTGTGGCAGGTGACGCACGCGGGTGACACCGCACGGTCTGCATAGATGGCTTGGAAGTACTGTTTCTTGCCGCTAGAGACCACTCCGGTGACTGGCCGTTCGGGCTGCCGTCGGAGGAGTTCCAGCGCTTTTCGTTCAAAGTCCGTGGCCGGTGCATTGCGCTGATAGATCGGGGAGAAGCCGATGAGCTTGTACCGGAGGCCGTATCCGGCTTCGGCAACCAGTTGACCGGAATATTGGAGAAACTGAGCCGGCAAGGGAAGGCCCTTACCTCCTTCCCACTGTTCTGTTGCGGCAACAATGCCTTGTTCTTGCATTCGGTTGACGACGTGCGTCGTGTAGAACGAACGGTCGGCTTCTAAGATGGCATGGACGTAGTCTGCGACTTTCTCTGGTGAAATGCTGCCGACGGTCGCTGACCGCTCCTTGGCTGAGAGGAGAGGGTCGATTCCCCAGGGTGTCCCTACGAGGAATGCGACGGCTGCGGCTCTGACTGTGAAGCGGAAGTAGTCCATGGGCCTCCTTGAGGTGATGGTGCCGAACTGAGCGGCAGGGTGACGGAACAGACGGTGCCATGTCCTTCATCGCTCTCAATACGGATGTCGCCTCCAAACTTTCGGATGATGCGCCTTGCCACGGTGAGCCCGAGGCCCGATCCTTCACCCTGCCCCTTCGTGGTAAAGAACGGGTCAAATACCTTTGACAGATGCTGTTTGGAGATGCCGGGACCGGAATCCGCAATCGTCGTGGTCACCGTCTGTTCGGACACCGCAGTCGTCAATGTGAGTGTGCCGGTACCCCTCATGGCTTGGGCTGCATTGGTCACGAGATTCACCAACGCCTGCCTGAGCTGCTCTGGGAACACCAGGACCGGTGTATTACCTGCATAGGCCTTCTGGATTACGATATCTTTCATTTCAGTGGCAGTCTCCGCCGTGGTCAACACTTGGTCTAATATCTGCTCCAAATACACTGGCACGGCCTTATCGAACACTTCACGGTTTGTCACACCGGTAAAATCTCGAATGATCGTCGCCATGCGACGACCATGAGCCACGATATCTTTGGCGTAGTTCTTAATTGCCTCCAGGTCTCGTTCATCTTGGATGACTTCGCCTAATCCGATAATTCCGAACAAGGGGTTATTGAGTTCATGGCCGATGCCAGCGGTGAGCACCCCAAGACTTCCAGTCTTTTCTGCCTGGACGAGTTGGTCTTGTAATTGACTGTCATCCGTGGTGTCTCGCAGCACCAGCCCAATAGTATCTTCTTCTCCAGGTCTCGCCGGTAATCGAAACCATTGGTACTGATAGATGCGTGACCCGAATTGAAGCTCAGAGCGAAGGTTGGCCGATGTGTCCTCGTGATTGGGCAATAAGGGATCCCTCGGTACCGCTTCAGGCCCACGATCGGTTGGTGTGGTTGATTGAGTTCCATTCGTGTGAAACGCTGTCCGAAGCTGTTGTTGCGTTGCTGGGTCGAGGGAAAGAATTGAGAACAACGATGAGTCCGTCAATGGTTCTTGCACCTTGAACGATTGTCGAGCGGCCTGATTGATGTAGCGCACAACCTCATGGGTGTCGATCAAGAGGATAGGCGTAGGAACCGCGTCCAAGATTTGATCCGTTGATTGCTGGAGGACCTGGACTTCTTGAGTTTTTAGTCTCACCTGATCATTGAGGCCCGCAAATGCAGCTTTCAACTGCGCATTCATCCGATTGAATTCCCCGGCTAGGTCTTCCAATTCATCACCGGTACTGATCTGGATCGGCATCTCCAGTCCACCACGCCCAATGGCCTGCGCCGCTTGTTGGAGTTGTCGGACTGGTGTAACGATGCGGCCTGCGGCGAGATAGCCGAGTGAGGCTAGGAGCATGATGGCGACCACGCCGAATATCAGCACCCAACTGAACAGATGTTGAATTGGCGCGAAGAGCTCGTCAGATGACTGCCAGACAAACGTGTGCCAAGAGCCTTGGTCGAGTGAGCCACCGGTCGCTCGGCTGGTTTCAGGGAGTGGGGCAAAGCCGATGACGGAAGTCTCAAGGCCTCCGTGGCCGTCGCTCGAGGCTTGGACCCATCCGGGATGGTTCGGTGTGATGAGTGGAAGCAAACTCGGGTCGGACAGCGGAACGCCGGTCGGCAGAATAGGACAACTGATGACGATGCCATTGGTATCGATCAACATGACGTGGCCGGTTTTCCCGAATCGAATGGCATGGGTGGAAGGGGAGAAGAATCCTTTGGCATTGATCACGTGGTGGAGCACCCCGACGGCGCCATGTCGGAGACTATCCATGATCGGAAGGGAGATGGTGAACACATAGGCGTTCACTTTCTCGTCAAAATGGATATCCTCGATGTAGAGCTTGCCGACGCCTTTATTGAAGGCGCCTCGCCACCATCGGGCGTCGTAATGACGAAACACCGGCTGGTCGGTCATGGTCGCGACCAGCGCGCCTTGGGCGTCGGTCAGGAACAGCATCTTTGTCGAAGAGCGAACCACTTGAGGAAGCAACTGTCCCGGTGCGCTGTGGGCTCCAGAAAAGTATTCATGGATCAGTGCACTGAGCTGGTTGTCTGTGATGGACTTGATGGCAGCGTTCTCTCGGTTCATCCATCGCCGCTCCACGTCCGTGCTTGTTTTGGCTTGGTTTGGAGCATCACGCCGGCGCTCCAACTCACGGATGATGATGGGATCGTTCGCGATTCGGGCAGTGTGTGCGATCTCTTCAACCACAAGCAGGTCAAGTTTACGGGCTGCTTCGGTGGCTAAGGCTTTGAAGCTTTCCCCGCTGACATCCCGAATCTCTTGAGACCCCTGCCAGAAGGCCATGCCCAGGCCAACAACGAGTGGGAACAGACCAACCAGCAGCATCGATAAGATAATCTTCGTCTTGAGCCCCCATCTGGCTCTGGTTGATGGAGGGGCCGAGGTTTCCCTCATGATGCTTCCCCCTCGGCCTGGCCGGTTTCTCCTGGGAATGTAAGCGTGAATGTTGACCCACGCCCCACCTGACTTTCCACGCTGATGCTCCCATGCATATGGTGGATGACATTTTTGATGTTGTAGAGACCCAAACCGGTTCCCTTACCCGGCGGTTTGGTGGTGAAGAACGGGTCAAAAATACGGTTCAGCAATTCCGGCGCAATTCCGCTGCCGGTGTCCGACACACGGACCTGCGTTCCTCCGTCTACCGTAGCGGTTTCCAGAGTCAAGATCCCTTGGTGTTCCATGGCTTGAACCGCATTGGTAATGAGGTTGACGAACACGTGGAGGAGCTGATCAGGGTTTCCCTTTGCGACCACGTCCGGTTGGTAGTCTTTGCGAATCTCGATGTCTTGGAGGGCGACGGCGTAGCGGGCAATCTTCAGAGCCTCATCGAGCTTACCGTTTACACTGATGAGTCCATCTGGTCGAAGGGATGTACGGCGAGAGTAGGACGTCAGGTCCCGACAAATCGCCGTCGTTCGCTTCACGGCGTCAATAATATCTTCGGCTTGAGCGTGGACGGCCTCCAGGTCTGTTTCGTCGGTGAGATTCTCGGCCAAGCCTAGAATGAGCTGAAGAGGATTATTGATGTCGTGGGCGATGCCGGCGGCAAACGAGCCGATTCCTGCAAGTTTCTCCGCATGAAGCAACTCCGTCTGCAACGTGGTTTCGTGTTGCACCAGTAGCCACAGTAACCGAGATGTCTGCCCATTAACGATGCCGGTTCCGGGAGGCACCTGTTCCTGGAGAGATGACTCCATTGCGGGATCACCAGTCACATCCATCACAAGGCTAGGGTGTTGGTCCTTGATCAGGTCCGGTACCTGGTCATAGACGGCCACGTTGAGTTCTTGGGCTCGCCTGAGTCCTGGTGCCGTTGGATTTTTGTCGATGACCCCGACGACTTCAATTGTGCCGATTTGATGAAGCACATCAAGGAGGGCCGTTCCTCCGCGGCCCGCTCCGATGATGGCGACTCTCATCGGAGGCGGCGTAGCCGCTTGAGGCTCGGTTCGTCGGTGGGAAATGGTCGGTGAAAAGATCGCCATATGTGATTCTCCAGCTGTGACTCGGCTGATCAGAGATGGGCCAGTTCACGTTGCTCCATGGCTCGTGCAACGGAGGCCTTCAGCTTCTCACCCTCGACTGGCTTCACCAAATAGTCCACCACGCCCTGACGGAGTAATGAGGTGGCCATGTCGGTGTCCGGAAATCCAGTCAGAACAATCAGTGGGACGCGAGGATAGTTCTGACGGAAGTAGGCAATCGCTTCGATCCCGTTGACTTTGGGCATCCGGATGTCGCAGATGATGACATCGAGGAGCAGCCGATTTTCGCCGGAGTTGATCACCTCAATGGCCTTTTCTCCGTTTTCTGCTTCGAGGACATCATACCCGCCTTTTTGGAGCGTCATACGGACGACCTTACGAATGTCGGGCTCGTCATCGACAACCAGTACTCGCCCATTGCAGCTCTCACCTCCAACGAAGAATCCAGACTTAAATTCGCTCATGACAACCTCCTTGGTGAACAGCGGCGATTGGTTTCCGTCTATACATCTGAGATGTCGCAAGGTCGGTGCCGAACTGTGAGAATTACGAAGGCGCATCTTTTCAATGCTTTCAGTGTTTGGGATAACGAGGCCCTGCAGACAGTTGGCTGATATGCACCACCAACATGTTGAAAACCACCAGGCGAAGGGCACGTTGCCTTTCGCCGTTGATTTGGGCTAGGGTAGTGAAAACAGAGGAGTGGAGGCCAGTGATTACCCCAGATGTGCTGACCGACTATATTCGCAGGTCCTTGCCCGATGCGGTGGTGACGGTGACAGATCGTACGGGAACGATGAACCACCTCAAAGTGGTGATTGTTTCGGATGGGTTTCAGGGGAAGAACCTCCTGGATCGGCATCGCATGATCTATCAAGCGTTAGATGCGCCGATGAAGGATGGGCGGATCCACGCCTTGGAACTGACGGCACGAACGAACGACGAAGCGTAGGAGGAGATGATGGCCGACCAGATAGACGAAGAAATTCAGAAGGAAGTGAAGGCTCATAAAATTTTGATTTACGGCAAGGGAACCAAAGCCATGCCGATGTGCGGGTTTACCAGAGAGACCATGCAGTTTTTTGACAAGTATGGGTACCCGTACGAACTCATTGATGTCCTGTCGCAGCCGGCAAAACGCGAAGCGCTGACGAAGATGACCAACTGGCCGACGCTCCCGAAGGTGTTCATCGATGGCAGCTTTTATGGGGATACCGATATCTTGGATCCAATGGCTGCCAAGGGAGAGATCGAGCCGCTGCTGAAAAAAGCATTTGGAAAGTAAGCGGGAAGTCTCGTCTGGCGAACGGTGCGCGTAGCTCGGTTGCGCCACAATGCTAGAGCGCCAAGCAGCCCACGATCTCTTTTCTTTTCATCGGATGCTCCGCTAAGGCTGCGACGTCCGTCGCAATGCCGTCACATCCGACACAGTTTCCAACAGATGTAGCAATTCCTGCCATGTCGCGAGCCTCGTCGCGCACCCGTTCCATCTGAGACTTGTGACGGAGAGAGAAGGAAGAGTCTGATGTTGAGAAGACTCACGCACCTGGCGAGTATGGTAATCGCAGCGCTGTGCTTCATCTCAGGCATTGGATGTGTCGCTAGTCCTCAGCATGGTCAGTTCACCTGGGAACAATCGAGGATTGTCGATCTGACGCATTCATTCGGGGCGGATACGATCGTCTGGCCGACGGAAAACGAGTTTAAGCTCATCGTTCAGCATGCAGAGCATACAGCTGGTGAGTACTACTACGCGTCAAATCGTATGGAGTTGCCTGAGCATGGAGGCACCCACATCGATGCACCGATCCACTTTTCAAAAGGGAAGCAGACGGTGGATCAGATTCCTCTGGAGAAATTGGTGGGGACGGGTGTGCAAATCAATGTTGCTGTGCAATGTGCTCATAATCGAGATTACCTTGTGGCTATCTCAGACATTACACGCTGGGAGATTGAGCATGGCCGGATTCCGAACGACTCGATCGTATTGTTGAATACAGGCTACGCCAAGTTCTGGCCGAGTCGGAAGGACTATCTGGGTACGGAACTGAGAGGGCAGGAGGGAGCGCGGGCATTACATTTTCCTGGACTGCATCCGGAGGCGGCTGCATGGCTGGTGCGTGAACGGCACGTGAAGGCAGTGGGGATTGATACCGCCTCGATCGACTATGGCCAGTCGACGAAATTCGAAACCCATGTTGCACTTCTTTCTCACAACGTGTCGGTGTTCGAGAATCTTGCCAATCTGAATGATCTTCCGGATCGCGGTTTCGACGTCATCGCGCTGCCTATGAAAATTGCCGGCGGTACAGGCGGGCCGCTACGGATCATTGCTGTGCCACCGACCTCCCGCTAGCATTCAGGACCGAACTACACTTGGATATTTAATCTGGTTGATGGCATGGGAGAGGATTCTGAACCACGGCCAAACATCGGCCCTTAGAGTGTCCTGATCGGGAGACTGTAGCAGTTGCCTCTTCATTCTTTCAGGTTTCTGAGGACGCATGTATACTTGTGTAGTATGAAGCCTCAGCAACCGGCTGCTTCTCAAGCAACTGGACGGCGACCAAGCAAGCTGAGTCAGCGGCTTGCTGACGAGAAGATTGAGCGGGCGAGGCGTCAGAGCCCGGAAGAACGGCTCACCATTGCATTGCACCTCTCCGATTTCTGTTACGAACTGAACAACTCCCGTTCAGTGAAGTCCTGAGTGGGACCTGCGGCATCTCGCTGGAACTGCACGTTGCATGTCTTGCGGAATTTAGTCTGGACCTCTGGGTCTTCGTCTCTCCACATTCTTCAGGTCTGCGGTGAAGGGGTCTTGTTCTCTCTCGTCATGTGGAATATTCCCTGTCTGCCCAGCTGCACGATGAAAGAGGCTTTGGATGGCTTCACGCCATCACCAGTGACCTTGAGGAAGATTCGATGTTGATGCTCCGCATCGATGGAATAATTGTCGTTGCCTTCAATTTGAAATGAGTGACGCATCATGATGCCAGTACCATGGGAAATCAGCCTGACGCGATCTCGCAAGTCTGGGGAGAATTTCATTGTATTCTTCCCGTTCCTCTGAAAAATCAACTTGTGGCCGATATACGGAGGTGGTTGTTTATCTGCCGAATGCTGGTCCGTTAGATCTTCAACGCGTTCCAGCTCAACAGTCACGTTGTCTATATCATGGCCAGCTGAATTATAGATCACGACTCCATAGACCTTATGGCGAACATGTTGAGCAGGTAAAGCCGGGTGAGGCCGTGGAATCCACTCGACAGAATGGTCATTTTCAAATTCGATCTTTAGAGGCGATGGCAGCATATGCTTGACCATGTGGTTAGCCCGCTTCATTCTGTCCTGCTGTTCGAGAACGCGAGCAAGTTCAAGACTCCCGTCCCTTACTTTCAAGCGGAGTGATTGTCGCCTAATAGTGTCGCCATTGTCTGTCGGAACAGTTTGCAGCAATTCATAATTGATTCCATGGAGGTCCAATCCAGAAATAGGCCTAATAGTAAGATGAGCAACTATTGCTTGAATTAGAAGCTCTGAAAACTTGTCATCTTGCAACTCTAGCGACTGGAAGGTTGAGAGTGGCGGTGGAAGCTCGTTCCGTCGCTGGCCGGAGTGGCAAACCGGCACGATAGGTATGTTTCGGTTCCAGCAACACCCGGCCTCAAAGTTGATCCATGGGCGACCAAGTGAGTGTGGGCTACACAGGATAATCAGTAGGCTTGCGCTCTCCAACGCCTGGTTTATCTCTTCGAGCCATCTTGTGCCAGCTGGAAGATCCTTGGGGTGGCTGCTTACAAATACAGTGCATCGGTCCCCAAACGATTTCTCTATGTTCTGTTTTAGGCCAATTGCCAGCGAAGCCTCTTCATTAATATGGCTGATGAAGATGTTTTTTGCTGTGCTGGTTAATTGAGCCAATTTCACGGTAAGACAGCTGAGAAAGTGCAGATAGGATTAGCGTGACTCGACGAATACTTTTTAATAAGTTGGAGATGCTTCATGGCTACATCGTGCAGTGACGCTGCAGGAGCTAGTAAGCGGTTGTCCATCCCAGACCAAGGCTTAGGAGTACTGATCATACATCAATGTATGCACTGAGTCCCATAGGCCGCCTACAAGTGTTCTGGGATGGGGATTTATCCGCATGCGCAGTGCTTGAGTAATTGGTATGTCGCGGGAAGAGAAGTGTGGGGTCTCAGTAATCTGTAGGCTATGCCGTGATAGCCTGCTTCGTTTCGTCCAGGTGCTTCTGCAGATACGTCATGAAGGGTGTACCGCCGGTGCCTACTGCCGTTGAGTTGGTCGAACTGGTCTGGTGCTGGCGGTTGATGTAACTGTCGGCGTAGCCGATGTGGATTTCTCGGAACTGGGCCAACAGGTCGACGCAAGCACAGTAGGCGGACCAGAGTTCGGGATGACTCCCCCTGTGATCACGAACATAGCCGGATAGGAGGGCGCGACTCTTATCGTCAGTCTGACTCTCCAGAGCCTGAAGAAAAGCTCGGTGGCGGGGTGGCATATATTCTCGCATTTCTTGCAGATACACCGTCAGTGGATCGGGCGCATGATCAATGCCTAGTCCCGCGTCCAGGCACGGCACGATTGAACTTTGCGCACCGGTCTCGCCACGAAACTGTTGTGGCCTTTCAGCGTAGGCTTCGACACCATCATAGATAAGGCCATCGGGGAGCGACGGGTTGTTCTTCCAGGCGTGAATGTAGGGCCTTACGCGGGTGTAATAGATATAGGGATCGCACCGCTCTTTCATACGGAGAAGCGTATTTCGCATGGTGGTTTGAGCCGACGCCAGCGTTCGTAAACCCACGAGCACCTCGTCGCCGTTTCTTTTCACGGCTCCGTTGATCGCCCGTACCAGTCCAGCTAGGCCTGGTCCCGCTTGATGCTCGATCTGCAGATGCACCACGACGAACCATTCTTCATCCAGCCCACCGAGGAAATTTTGCAGCAGCACAATGTTGTCGAGCTGAACCGGTTTTGTTTTATCAAGGCGGCGCCAGTTGTCCAGCGCATAAGAGGCATAGGACAGGACCGGAGGACGGCCGAGCTTTTGGCCTATCTCATACCAGGGCCGTGCAAGTTGTGAGGGGAGCGTAAGGACTGGTTGGCCCGGCGTTTCCCACACGTAGGCGTGACCGGCAAATGAAAGGATCCGCATTGCAGTTCGGTACTCATCCTCAGCCCAACGCGATGGAATGGATGGGAGCAATGACGATTGATCATCAATAAATCGATGGACCTGACGCGCACTCAATAACTTGGGCAGCTCTAGACTTAAATGATTCAGCGTGGGACAGTCGGGAAGAGTTTCGCAAGGATCCGACGGGAGGAACCCCCGCTCAGGAGAGATTCCAAAATCTGCGAGAGATAATGGCTGGAAGGTGTGGGAGTTCATAGAGCCCTCTTTGCCCTCACTCTACCACTCCTTCATGAGATTGCAATCGGCTTGTCAAGCAAGCTCCAAAGGGTCCCAGCGGGAGAGAATGTGCAAGCTCACTCACAAATAAAAAGGCCGCCTTCTTCAGGCGGCCCTTTCTTTTTCCTCTCTACTGCTGCGCGGCTCGGGTACTCTCCTCTGCGCGCGCTCTTGACCCCGCGAGCATCGCCCGAATCAGGATGCTCAAAATGGCATCCCGGCTAGGCCGCAGGGAGTTCGGCGACCGAAGCGTACCCTTGCGGTACGTTGCAGGGAGACGGGCGACGGAGAACAACGCTGGGGGGCATTTTCAGCATCCTGCTACGTGCCCATTTCCCAAGAGGCTAGATACTTCTTCTGCTCCGTTGTCAGTGTATCGATGGCGACTCCCATGCCAGCCAGTTTGAGTCGGGCAATTTCCTTATCGATCACTTCGGGGACCGGATAGACTTTCTTTTCGAGCTGTTTGTAATTCTTGACGAGATATTCTGCACCAAGCGCTTGGTTGGCGAAACTCATATCCATCACGCTGGAAGGATGGCCTTCAGCAGTGGCCAGGTTCACGAGTCGGCCCTCGCCGAGCAAGCTGACGCGGTGCCCGTTTTTCTTGAGTGTGAACTCTTCGACGCCGGTGCGAACCACTCGCCGTTTACCGGCCATTTTTTCGAGAGCCGGGATATCGAGTTCGACGTTGAAGTGCCCGCTGTTGCAGACGATGGCTCCATCCTTCATGGCGGCGAAATGTTCGCCTCGGATCACATGGATGTTGCCGGTGACGGTGACGAAGAAATCGCCGACCGGGGCAGCTAGTTCCATCGGCATCACGCGGAAGCCGTCCATGACGGCCTCCAGGCCTTTCAACGGATCAATTTCAGTCACAATGACATCGGCCCCCATGCCCTTGGCACGCATCGCGATGCCGCGTCCGCACCAGCCATAGCCGACCACCACCACGACGGAGCCGCAGACCAAACGGTTTGTCGCTCGGATGATGCCGTCCATGGTGGATTGGCCTGTGCCGTACCGATTGTCGAACATGTGTTTGGTATCGGCATCGTTGACGGAGATCACAGGAAATTTGAGCACTTTCTTCTCCGCCATGCTCCGCAAGCGAATGACACCGGTGGTAGTTTCTTCTGTTCCACCAATGACGTTCTTCAAGAGTTCTTTTCGTTTGGAGTGGAGGTGTGAGACCACATCGGCACCGTCGTCCATGGTGACGTGTGGGCGATGGGCGATGGCCGACTCAATGTGGCGATAGTACGTGGGATTGTCTTCGCCCTTGATGGCAAAGGTCGGGATGCCTTCATGTTGAACCAAGGCTGCCGCCACGTCATCTTGTGTGCTCAATGGATTTGAGGCACAGAGGCGGACATCAGCCCCACCAGCCTTCAACGTGATGGCAAGGTTCGCCGTTTCAGTCGTGACGTGTAAGCAGGCGGTCACACGAACGCCCTTTAATGGCTGCTGTTTCTTGAACCGCTTACGAATCAGCCGTAAGACGGGCATCGTGGCTTCGGCCCATTCGATCTTCAATTTGCCTTGATCTGCCAGCTTGATATCTCTCACATCGTAATCCACGGAGATCCTCCTTCTGAAAGTTGTCGGTCGTGATTGGGTGGGACGTGAATTGCCGTCATAACAAGGGGGACGGGCAACCAACCCGTCCCCCTTGCGTTGACGTGATAAGGCTCACGAAGCTTATAGTCTGGCGTCCTTGCTCAGGGCCTTGGCCTTGTCGGTTTTCTCCCAGGTAAACTCAGGCTCGTTGCGGCCGAAGTGCCCATAGGCCGCCGTCTTTTTGAAAATTGGCCGGCGAAGCTTGAGATGATCAATGATGCCACGTGGCGTCATGGGGAAGTGTTTGCGCACGAGTTTGTCGAGCTGATCAACGGATACCTTTTCCGTGCCTTTGGTATCGACCAGCACGGAAACGGGATCGGCGACGCCGATGGCATAGGCCAACTGCACCTCACATTTTTCGGCCAATCCAGCAGCGACCAGGTTCTTTGCGATATAGCGTGCCATGTAGGAAGCAGATCGATCGACCTTTGTTGGATCTTTTCCGGAGAAGGCTCCACCGCCATGGCTGCCATGGCCGCCATAGGTGTCCACGATGATCTTACGCCCGGTGAGACCGGTGTCGCCCATGGGGCCGCCGACCACGAATCGACCAGTCGGGTTGATGTGATGCTTCACACCGGTCGGGTCATACAGGCCCTTCGGCATGACCGGCTTGATCACCTTTTCCATGATATCCCGTTCGATTTGCTTATTGGTCACATCGGGGCTGTGTTGTGTGGAGACGACGATTGTATCGATCCGAACGGGTTTGCCCTTCTTATATTCGACGGTGACCTGAGATTTGCCGTCTGGTCTTACCCACTTGAGAATGTTCTTTTTGCGCACTTCGGCGAGACGCTTGGTCAACCGGTGAGCCAAGACGATGGGCATCGGCATGAGCTCATTCGTTTCATTGGTGGCATAGCCGAACATCAAGCCCTGATCGCCGGCTCCGCCGGAGTCTACTCCCATGGAAATATCGCCGGATTGTTGGTGAATGGCGGTGAGAACCGAGCAGGTATGATAGTCGAACCCCCACGACGCATCGCAATACCCGACCTCTTTGATGACTTCCCGGATAATGTCCGGGATTTCAACATAGGCCTTGGTCGAGATTTCGCCCGCTACCAGGGCGATCCCGGTGGTGAGGATCGTCTCGCAGGCGACACGAGAATATTTATCCTGTGCGATAATGGCATCTAAGATGCCGTCTGAGATTTGGTCGGCGATTTTATCGGGATGCCCTTCAGTCACCGACTCAGAGGTAAAGAGAAAATTGTCTCGCATATGCCCCTCGTGGGTTGAGGTTGTAGAAATCCCGCGCTGGTCTGTCTGAGGATTGTGTCAATGTGAGAAAATACTGCTGAGACAAGCCACGCACAAACAAGTTATATTTTAGAGGAAATTGGTTGGCTTTGTCCATCATTTCGTATCACTCTTTCGTAGGAAAAACTGGCATGCCTCGTTTGCTTGACTCAGGATTTTAGGGACTTGTAACATAACATGGCGGATGTCGATAGATGCGTGATTGTTGCGTAGCCTCTAACCCTTGCAAAGGTGAAACCCTCGAAATGAAGTGCTGGGCATAGATATGAAGTCTCGTCGAACGAGCGTGCTTCTCTCCACGGCTCTCGCGATTGGTGGGTTAGTCATGGCGTCGGTGGTCGATGCGCAACCACCGCAAGTGGTCAAGCGGGCGGATGCTGAACGCGGAGTCGTCCACGTCGGCGATGAAGCCCCGAATTTCATGTTGCGAGACCTCGAGGGAAACGTCATCAGCTTATCGCAGCTCAAAGGGAAAGTTGTGCTGCTGAATTTCTGGGCCACGTGGTGCGGACCTTGTCGAGTCGAGATGCCGGCGATGGAACAACTCTATCGCACATTACCGAGAGGACAGTTCGAGATTTTAGCCGTGTCGACGGATCCCCAGGGAGTAGCCGTGACACGCCCGTTCCAGAAGCAGATGGGCTTTACCTTCCCGATTCTTCATGACTCGGAGTATCGGGTTGGACTGGCCTATGGCGCACGGACGATCCCGATCACCTTCATGGTCGATCGCCAAGGGGTCGTACGGCAAAAAATATTTGGCGCGCGCGATTGGGACTCGCCAGAGGCTCGTTCCTTGATTCATGCGCTGATGAAGTCCTAACCCACACATGTATTTATGAACACGCCTACTGCAACTACCGACACGCCGCTGCGGCTAGCCTGGCCGCAAGTTTTCTGCGACCAGGTGGGCAAGCTCGTTCCTCGCGACCTTGAGATGCTGTTTCGTGTATTCCTCAATCCCTTGACGCCAGGTGAGACGGGCATGCGGAGCCTCAAGTCGGTTTCGTTCCTCGGCGATGCTCAGGACCCTGAGGTGGGCGATGGGGCACAAACCGTCATAAATAATGTGGGTATGCGATGACGCAGTCAATTCCACAGATTTCACTGATTGCAGCCTTTTCCGCGGGACTCCTGTCGTTCGTGTCCCCATGTGTTCTCCCGCTGGTGCCGAGCTACATTTCCTACATCACCGGACTCTCAGTGGAACAACTCACCGATGCCTCCGAACGTGAAAAATTCAAGAAGGCAATCATTGTCAATTCTTTGCTCTTTATCGGCGGGTTTTCATCGGTGTTCATTGCCTTTGGCGCCTCGGCGAGTTTTTTAGGACAGGTGTTGATTAGTCATCAAGATCTCATCCGCCGCATTGGCGGTGTGGTGATCATTCTGTTTGGGCTGTACTTGCTCGGGATTCTCAACCTCACGTTCCTCAAGATGGAGCATCGGTATCAGTTTCGTAATCGACCGGCTGGGTACTTGGGGTCGTTCTTGATCGGTGTGGCATTTGCGGCCGGATGGACGCCCTGCGTGGGACCGGTTCTGGGATCGATTCTGCTCTATGCGAGCACGACCGATTCATTGTTCAGTGGGGTCGTGTTGTTGACCTTTTACTCGTTGGGCTTGGGGCTGCCGTTGTTTCTGACGGCATTGGGCGTCGATCGGTTTTTAGCCTACTTCAAAGAGGTACGGGCCTATTTGTGGGGTGTCTCAACCGTGAGTGGGGTGCTGCTGATCGTCGTGGGGGTGATGATCTACGCCAATTCGTTGACAATCATCACCAGCTTCTTGGAGCGATACGGAATCGGTTGGTATCTGGGACAGTGAACGAGGTTATCTGCAAACCTGATTCGATCACCCCCCCTGTCTTCATCAAGTAGTCGTCCCTCTACTCAATGCTCGGGACTCGGTCCTTTCGGGTTAGCACCAGGCGCCAAGTCGACAAGCGGTGAATCCGGATCGCAGTGAATTGGCTGCAGGGCCCTTAAGGGGATCGAGTGATGGTGGGGCATCAAGTGTACGCGTCAAAGATGGTGGAACAGAACCGGCAGAGGGTTGAGCGGAGAAACTGGATTGGCTGTTTCGTGCGATGCCCGAACCAGCATCCGAGAGCAACGCTGAGTCCGCTTGCTGTGCCAACAGTGTTGTTGGCTGAGCCGAACTGATTTTAGCGAGTAGATCCTTCCCATCGCTGGCGAATTTGCTATCTGGGTGTTTTTCCACCAAGACCATGAGTTGATCTCTTGCCCAATCGTCCGCTCCCATCTCGTGGTACGACTTGGCGAGAAAGTACAAGGCGTCTGAGGCGACAGGTTTGTCGGGATAGGCATTGAGTACCTGATCGAATCGGTGTGCGGCCGCCAGGTACGAGCCTCTCCGGTAGTAGAACTGTCCCACAAAGAGATGCATCTGTGCCAGCCAATCGTGACATTCGTCGAGTTTTTGCTGTGCTTGCGTGTCATAGCGACTTCCGGGAAATTCCCTCTGCATCTGCTCAAAAGCGGTGATCGCCTTTTGCATTGGTTCAGGGTCGCGATCGATCGTCTTCGCCATCTTGAAATGAATCTCGCCAATCCTGAAGGCAGCATAGGGGGCGAGAACGTGATTCCGATGAAGTTCCAGGAAGTGCTTATATTCAACGAGTGCTTCCGAATACTCTTCCTTCTCGAAGTAGGCTTCGCCACGCTTCATGATCACATTGGGGTGGTAGTGGTTATCGACCGTATCTCCGAGAAAGATTTGCTCGTCTGTCCCACTCAGAGCTTTCTTGATTCCACTCCGGACGTCATGAACGGAAAGATCGCCGGCGCAGGAGGCCAGCAGCAGGCAGTGGAGGCCCAGCCAGGTCGCCAAGCAGAGACCGGATGGCCTGAAGTGAGTGGGGAAATCTGTGTGCATAGGCGGCGTCGGCATCATCAGAGATAACAAGGATACAGAGAAAAAGCAATCGGGGGCGCGGTTTTGTTGACCTCCCTGCCTAACCGTCCCTATAATCCCGCTCCGCATCTGGGTTCTGGCAAGGTGTATCGTAGGTGATTGAAGAAGTAAATGGGTAGGGCCATGATTCGAACACGAGTGATTGGAACGGGGAGCTACCTTCCATCTCGAGTTGTGTCGAACGAAGAGCTTGCTCAGACTGTCGGGGTATCCCCGACCAACATCCGACGGTTGACCGGGATTCGCTCTCGTCATTGGGCGGGGGACCAGGAGGCTACATCCGACCTGGCGATAGTGGCGGGGCGCCGGGCGCTGGAGGCTGCGGGCTGTGAGGCCTCGGCCATTGATGCGATAGTCTTGTCTACGACTTCCCCGGACATGGCGTTCCCGTCGACGGCCTGCTTGGTGCAACGAGGCTTGGGTTGCAAGCAGGTGGGGGCCTTTGATGTGTCCGCCTCCTGCTCGGGATTTTTGTACGGGCTTTCTATGGCACAGGCCATGATTCAAAGCGGCCAGGTGAAGACCTGTCTGGTTGTGGCGGCTGAGGTGAAGTCTCGTACGCTCGACGGTCAGGATCCTGCGACCGCGCTGTTATTCGGAGATGGAGCCGGGGCCGCCGTCCTTCGAGGAGAGCCTGATTCCACCCCGGAGTGGCGAGGGATCCTTGGAATCAGACTGTATGCGGATGGGGCGTCTCACGGACTCATTCGAATCCCGAGTGGAGGGTCACGGAGCCCGGCATCGGCAGATACCGTCAAGAAGCGAGAGCATATGTTGCGGATGCGAGGCTCGTCGCTGTTTCGAGTTGCGATCCGGCGAGTTGAACAGGCCGTACACGATATCTTGAAGGAGTTCGGTGTAGGTGCGGAGGATCTGAGGCAGATGGTATTGCACCAGGCGAACGGACGCATCTTGGATCAGATCGCCAATCGATTAGGGATTGAGCGGTCCAGGGTCGCATCAGTGATTGAGCGGTATGGCAATACGTCTTCAGCTTCGCTTCCGATCGCGTTGGATGATGCTGTCCGAAATGGACATATTGCACCGGGAGAGTTGGTACTCCTGGGGAGCTTTGGTGGAGGGCTAACTTGGGCCACGAGTCTTGTGCGGTGGTAACGACAATGATCAAGAGGGGCAGACCAGTACCTGCTCTCCCCTTGGAGTGAGCGCCTGATTCAGGAGTACAGCGGATCATGATCTTCAGCATACTTCCCAAAGAGGAAGCCTTTTTTGAACTGTTTAAAAAGGCGGCCCACAATGTGATTGAAGGTAGTCGGTTGCTTAAGGGCCTGATGGAAGACTACACGAATATCAAGGAGAAAATTGCACGCATTAAAGAGGTAGAGCACATCGGGGATGGCATCACCCATGACATTGCCCTGCGCCTCAATCAAACCTTCATCACGCCGATTGATCGGGAAGATATCCATGATCTCGCCAGTGCGTTGGACGACATCCTTGATGCGATTGAGGCGGTGGCAGATCGATTTGCCATCTATAAGATCGAACGGCCGACGCCCTGTTCGATTCGGTTGGCGGATATCCTTCATCGGGCGTCCGTCGCGGTAGGGCGCGGCGTGGATCGGATCAGCATGTCGCATGAAGAAGTGAAGCAGTACAGCGTCGAGGTGAACAGTCTCGAGAATGAAGCCGATCGGGTCTCCCGTGACGCGATTTCCGCGCTCTTCGAAAAAGAAACGAACCCGATCGCCGTCATCAAGTGGAAGGAGATCTACGAGACCTTTGAAGAGGGAACCGATCGCTGTGAGGACGTCGCCAACGTGATCGAATGTATCGTCCTCAAGCAGGCGTAGGTGCTTCTAATCAGACGATATTCTCAGGGCGTACAATTCGAGGACTCTCCCTCGCAGGTCAGTGACCCCACTCTGTTTTTCTGAACAAGAACGAGATTGCCCATGCCTGAATTAAGCGGATTATTGTTGGCGACTGTGGTGTTGGCCCTGCTGTTCGATTTCTCGAACGGATGGCACGATTGTGCGAACGCCGTGGCGACGGTTGTCTCCACGCGCGTCCTGAGACCGCTGACAGCGGTATTGCTGGCCGGGGCACTCAACGTTGCCGGTGCCTTCTTTTCGACCGCCGTTGCGAAAATGATCGGCGGTGGAATTGTGTTTCCAGACGCGATTACAAACGTCGTCGTGGCTGGTGCAATGGCGGGTGCCATCTGCTGGAATCTGTTCACGTTGATTCTTGGGCTTCCGACGAGTTCTTCTCACGCATTAATCGGTGGCCTCGTGGGTGCGGCAGTTGCCCATGGAGGTTGGGCAGTCGTGCAATTCAAAGGGCTGAATAAGATTCTTGAAGCCATGATCCTGTCCCCACTGTTGGGGTTTGGGATGGGATTTCTTATCATGGTGCTGGTGAGCTGGTCGTTTTTCCGTGTTCATCGAGGTGTGGCGACAAAACTGTTCAGTCGGCTTCAGCTTGTCTCGGCGAGCTTCATGGCGTTCAGTCACGGGGCGAATGACGCGCAAAAGGTGATGGGCGTCATCACGCTGGCTCTCGTGGCTTCGGGCCAACTGACATCGACCGAAGTGCCGACCTGGGTGATTGTGTCCTGTGCCTTGGCGATGGGGTTGGGAACAACCGTCGGTGGGTGGCGCATTATCCGTACCTTGGGTATGAAAATGGTCAAACTCGAACCGGTGCATGGATTTGCCGCTGAGACGGGAGCGGCGACGGTCTTGCTGTTTACGGCTCAGTTTGGTCTTCCGGTGAGTACGACCCATACGATCACCTCGTCCATCCTAGGAGTCGGTTCGACCAAACGTCTCTCTGCTGTTCGGTGGGGGGTCACGAGTAAGATCCTCTCAGCCTGGATCTTCACCCTTCCTGGAGCTGCGCTGCTAGGAGCCGGTGCCTATACCGTGTTGTCTTGGTTCCACTGAGCGGGAAATCGCTTTCCACCCTTGATCGGGAGTCGAACAACGAAACGACTGCCTTGAGGGTGATTGGCTTCGACCCATACCTGGCCGCCATGTCCCTCAACGAGGTGCTTGACGATGGCGAGCCCCAACCCGGTTCCACCCAGATCTCGCGAACGAGCCTTATCCACGCGGTAGAACCGCTCAAAGATACGAGGACGATCTCGTTCGGGGATGCCGATGCCTGTGTCGGCGACGATCAGGTCGATCGCGTTGGGAGACGGCTCGTCCCTGTTGGCCGAGGGCGCTGCGGTGGCACTGATCGTGATGGTCCCGCCCGCGAGAGTATACTTGATCGCGTTATCGAGCAGGTTCGTTAAGATTTGCACAAGACGGTCGTCATCCCCTGCAATCAGGGGTAATGAAGGATCAAGCGTGGTCACGAGCCGATGGCCTTTTCGGTTGGCAATCGGGGTAATCGTGGACAGGGTCCGGTCCACCAACGTTCGCAAGTCGAGCGGTTCCTCCTTGAGCGAGATCTGACCCGATTCAATCTTGGAGAGTTCGAGGAGATCTTCAATAATCAGATTGAGCCGGTCACTCTGTTTCAGGATGATGTCCAAGAATCGTCCAGCGACAGCGGGGTCGTCTTTGCCGCCGTCCAGAAGCGCTTCGACATATCCTTTGATCGATGTCAGCGGGGTTCGTAGCTCGTGTGACACATTCGCGACAAAGTCTTTCCGAATCTTTTCCAGCCGTCGTAAGTCCGTCACGTCGTGAAACACCAGCACGATACAGGCTTCGTTTTCCCGTTCGCCTCCTGCGGGGGTGGCTTCGATGTGGAGATGACGCCCACTGAGCGGGAGCAGGATTTCATCCTCACGCGGTATGCGAGTATCAAGAATCGTCGACACGAGGGTATTGAGCTGTTGATGACGAAACAGCTCGGCGCAGGGGCGCCCGCGGGCTTCCACCCGTGCAATGCCGAACATCCGCTCGAGTGCAGGATTGATCTGTAGCACATGGCTGCGAGCATCTAACACCATGACGCCCTCAACCATTGAGGTCAGCACGGCCAAGAGCTGTGCGCGGTCTTCCGAGAGCTCTTCGATTTTGGTATGGAGTTGATCCGCCATCTGATTCAGGGTCGACGCCAGGAGCCCCACTTCGTCCTGTGCGGTCGTCTTGATGCGTATGGCCGGATTGCCCGAACTCAGAGCCTGAGCGACGGAGGCGATTTCGGAGAGGGGCTTGGTAATGCTGTGAGCCAGCCAAAAACTCAGCATCACGGCGAGGAGAAAGGCGATCCCGAGGGCAAGAAAAAGCTGGTGCTTGAATTCGTCGCTCGCACGGTCCACATGGGCGAGCGGAAGGGCCACGCGCACCACCCAGGGGGCGGTGTCATGTGGCACTTTCAGCAGTCTCGCGTGATACATCGTCCGTTCGCCGGTTGTGTGGCTGGGGCGAACATCTTGTCCCTGGCCGGTCGCGAATGCTTGGGTCACTTCGGGACGTGAGGTGTGATTGTCCAGGGCTGGGAGGTCGGTATCACGGACGGCACTGTCGGCCCGGACGGTACCATCCGACGCGATCAGGGTGATGCGTGCAGAGGATCGACTACCGAGATCACGCGTGGTGTCCTGCAGGCGTGAAGGAGTGACCGGGAGCGTGGACGACTGAACGAGGGACTGAAATGCGTACTCGACGAGTTTGGCCTTCGCCTCAAGGGTCTCGCTGAATTGAGTGAGGGACTGTTGTTCAAGAGATCGGACCGTCATCCAGCCGGCGATCAGCAGACCACAAGCCACCGCTACGAGTGTGCCTATTGCGACCTTCCATCGAATCGACCATGACATGCGAATCAGTCGGAATCTTTGAGTTTATATCCAAGCGACTTCACGGCCACGATGGCGTCTTCTAGCAGTGGCAGCTTCTGTTTCAGCCGGCGGATATGCACGTCCACTGTTCTGGTCGTACCATAGTAATCATACCCCCAGACCGCGTTGAGCAATACCTCGCGGGTTAGGACACGGCCGCGATGGCGAAGCAGGTGCTCCAAAAGGCCAAATTCCTTGGCTGTCAAAGGTATTTCTTGTTGTTCTAGTGTGACTTCGTGACGAGCAGGAGTCATAGTCAGGGCACCGTACTGATAGAGCTCTGCACCGCTTGAGGGGGCACGGTCAAGCCTCCGCAGTAAGGCTTTCACGCGGGCGATGAGCGCTTTAGGACTGAACGGCTTGGTCACGTAGTCATCGGCGCCCAACTCCAGTCCGACAATGGTGTCCGATTCTTCAGCCTTGGCGGTGAGCATGATGATCGGCAGCAGTGCGGTATCAGGGTTGGAGCGGACTCGCTTACAGACTTCGAGTCCATCTAGTTCGGGCAACATCAAATCCAAGATGATCAGATCAGGTTTCTCCTCCTTGACCTTCTTCACGGCCTCAATGCCGCTCGTGGCCGTGACGGATCGAAAGCCTTCCTTCTGTAAATAGTGCTGGACGAGTTGCACAATATCCTGTTCGTCCTCGATGATGAGGATCTTTTTGCCGGTGGCGGTTCCCATGATGGCAGTCAGCGTACGGGGGAGGGGACAGAGAGTCAAGTGACTGGCTGCATCCTGGAAAAGGACCCCTCGTTGTCTCTAACCCATCGCGCAGGCGATGGGTTACACCGTTCTTAGAAACCACCGGTATCCACTTGAATTGTGTTTGCGGAAGGGCAATGCTACTGTATATCGAGTAAGTATCTATCAAGATATATAAAGCTCTTCATTCATCCGTTACCGTTGTAAAAGTATGTAATGAGGAAGGGTTGGCGAATCGCCCCAGTCGTCTGTCTCCAAGACGATTCACGATATCAAGTCGGTTTGTATGAAGGCGCCACAGGTCTTGGTTGAGAATGACAAGATGGCTTTGTATCATGTAGATTGAAAGGTGACGGTTGTCTTGGATTGACAAGGCGCAAAGAGGTACGGCCTATGTTAAGCCTGGTCAAGAGGGTGGGCATTGCACGGCTCTGGTGGACTGTGTCAGTTACCCTCTTCCTTCTCGTGTCGATTGCGGGTGCCGTTTCTCTGTCAGGCACAGAGACCCCGTTGGAGGCGGTGCGAGAGACTGTCACCAAGATCCTCCGTATTCTGGACGATCCTGCGCTGAAAGATCCAAACAAGCGTGAGCAGCGGCGACGTCTATTGGAAGAGATCGCTGCCAGCCGGTTTGACTATGCGGAAATGTCGAAGCGCGTGCTCGGCAGTTATTGGAAGCCGCTCACTGAGGTTCAGAAGAACGAGTTCGTTGAGGTGTACAAGAGCTTTCTCTCCGACAAATATGCAGGACGAATCGAGGATTATACCGGACGAAAACAAGAAGTGAGTTACTTGACGGAACGGATAGATGGTCTGTATGCCGAAGTGAGGACGGAGTTTCGGTCTGAAAAAACGACGATCCCGATGGATTACCGTCTATCTCTGAAGGATGGTCGCTGGTCCGCCTACGACATCATCATCGACAGTGTCAGTTTGGTCAGTAACTATCGGAGCCAGTTTCAGAAGATTATCCGTGAAAGCTCCTACGAGGAACTGGTCAAAAAATTGCGCGCACGAACTGCCGTCGACGAATCGACATCAAAACGATAATAGTGTGTGTCCTCATCCCTCCTCCCAACGAGCTGCCCTTCTTCTGATAACGAATGCGTACGGTTCACCTTTACATGCGCAATGAATGTCGTGCGGTCTCCTGGGCGCCCTAGTTCGAGTGGTCGGTGCCAGGGTTGAGAATGCTTTCAGCGATTCGTTGCTGGCTCCATCCTCGATGAGGTTACGGAGAAATCTAGTCATTACCAATCCTTGTCGCTGGAATGTTCCGTGCGAGGCTCATGGCACAAGAACATGAGGATGCTCAAAAAGGAGGTGGTTTCTCACCTGCTCCCCATTGCGCCAAGACGCGACTTTCATCGAGCAAGGCCGCTCGCGCATACCGCATTGCAAATAGCCGACCTTTCAAAAGATGCGTTTCACGCATTTGGAATCACGCGAGCACACCGCTGGCGGACTTTTTGAGTATCCTGTCAGAGATCAATGAGCATTCCGCAGAGACTGATGAACACTCGTATGTTTCCTGTCGTGCCTTTTCGGGCGACGGAAAAGATTAACTGGGATTTTGGATCCGCGTAGAGTGCGACGTCCTGGCTCCCAAAATACCGCATCGGAAACTCGGGTTCGGCTATTTCAGAAATGCCGGTCGGTGCAATGGGATAGATGCCGAGTGCCGATTTTGTTGTGACGTGGACGGCGTAGAAGAGGGGCTGGTTCGGATGTCCAAACCCATTGATGCCGAGAAATTTGATATCGAATCGCTTTCTGGCAGGAACGGTACACACGACGACATCCTTGACGCTTTCTCCAGCACTCAGATTGACGACTGCCCCAGTTTGAAAAGGTCGCTGAGCCATGTGAGATGCCTCCTTTACAATTCCAGAACCGAAGAGACAACAGTTTCGGATCGCTCAATGAGAAGAAGTCCCACTCAGGACTGAGCCTACGGAGTAGGGGGGTGTGAGTCAAGCGGGCGAGTACGGAGTTGCAGACGGTATATGTATGCTGCTTGGCTATTCTGTTGACGGACCCTAGTGATCTGACGTATCGTGAGCGGTCAATGCTGTCAGAGTCGAAGCCTGTCTTGTAGAGCCTGAACGAAGGAGCTACGACGACCATGAAGATATATCTCGCTAATCCTCGTGGGTTTTGCGCCGGTGTCGATCGGGCGATCGATATCGTGGATCTGTCGCTCAAGAAATACGGCGCGCCCATTTATGTTCGGCATGAGATCGTCCACAGCCGCCATGTCGTGAATTCGCTCCGGCGCAAGGGCGCAGTGTTCGTGGAAGAGTTGAACGAGGTGCCTGAAGGCTCGGTCGTGATTTTTAGTGCCCATGGTGTGGCAAAATCGGTGTGGGAAGAAGCGAATCAGCGACGGTTGCATGTCATTGATGCGACTTGCCCGCTCGTGATCAAAGTGCATAATGAAGTGAACCGTGACTACACCCAGGGGTATGAGCTGATTCTCATTGGTCATGCTGGTCACCCGGAAGTGATCGGGACACTAGGCCAGGTTCCCGACAAGTTTCATCTGGTGTCGTCGGTCGAAGACGTCGAAAAGCTGACGGTGGATAACACCGTCAACCTCTCGTATGTCACGCAAACCACGTTGAGTGTCGATGAGTGTCGGGACATTGTAGGTGCGCTGCATAAGCGGTTCCCGAACATTAAGGGGCCTCATCAAGAAGATATCTGTTACGCCACGCAGAACCGGCAGAATGCCGTCAAGGAGTTATCGCGCCTGGTGGATGTCATTCTGGTCATCGGTTCGCCAAACAGCTCCAATTCCAACCGCCTGCGGGAACTTGGAGAGCAGTGCGGCATTCCGTCCTACCTCATCGACTCAGCTGCCGATATCGATCCCGTCTGGCTCGAAGGAGCCAAAGCCGTCGGCATTGCTGCTGGTGCCTCGGCGCCGGAGATTTTGGTCACGGAAGTAGTAGCGTTTTTACGAGCGTCGGAGCCATTTGACGTGGAAGAGTTGACCGTCATCGAGGAAGATGTCGAGTTCCTTCTGCCAAAGGAGCTCGTCCAGATTGAGTCCTCGAAGAAGCCGATGGCCGGCGTTCCCAGGTAGCGTCGTAAGCAAGCAAGCCGATCGAGGCCCGATTCCTCCTTATCGCAGGTGTGGGAGGGTACGGGTTGTTGGTGGTGATCTCCTTTTTAGTCTCTGTTCCTAATCAAATCTATAAATTGTAGGGGGTTTAATTTCCATCCCCTACCCACAGTGTTTTGATTTTGATTTCCTGAAATCTCTATGGTACAAGGTCCCGGGGTTTTTCCTTCCCAAGCGCGCGTGTGTGGAGTGCGGGTATCGCCCATAACCATAAGGTGAGCTGATGCATTTAAAGACCATGACGATGACGGGCTTCAAATCGTTTGCTGAGGCCAAGATCGAATTTCCCGAGGGAGTGACCGCAATCGTCGGTCCGAATGGCAGTGGAAAAAGCAACGTCGTGGACTCCATCCTATGGGTGTTGGGTGAGCAGAGTACCAAGACACTCCGAAGTGAAAAGATGGAAGATGTCATATTCAATGGGACTGAACTCCGAAAGCCCCTGGGTATGGCTGAGGTGTCTCTGGTGATTGGAGGGCTAGATCCCACGATGATGAAGCTCGATGGAAACTCGAGCCTTCCCAGCGAATTGACCGAAATGCAGGAGATGATGATTACCCGTCGCTTGTACCGTAATGGCGAAAGCGAGTATCTCCTCAATAAAATCCACTGTCGGCTCAAGGACATTCGTAGCTTACTGCTCGATACGCGCGCGGGGAGCAAAGGCCATACGGTGATTGCCCAGGGGCAGATCGACCAGATCTTGAACGCGTCTCCCCAAGATCGACGTGAGTTGATCGAGGAGACGGCCGGGATCGTCCGCTATAAAAAACAAAAGGCCGAAGCATTGCGCAAGCTGGAGGCGACCCAACAAAATCTTCTCCGTGTCAGAGATATCGTGGCCGAGGTGAAGAAGCAGTTGAATTCTCTTGAGCGACAAGCGCGCCAGGCCCGAACCTATCAGACGCTGCAAGGGGAAGTGCGTGAGATTGAAGTGGCGCTCCTGACCAAGGAGTTCCGGATCTTGCGACACGCGTTGCAGGAGGTTGAGAGTGAAGTATTGAATCTCGACCAGCAAGAATCAGAAAAGGCGGCTGAACAGGCTCGACTCACGACCGAACTCGAACAGGCCCGGCTCGATACAATTGCCATGTCGGACACCATTGCCAAGATTCGCGAAGAATTAGGAGGTGTCGAACAGCAACAGGCCCAGGCGCTGACCGCGGCGGAGGTTGAACGGAGCCGAGGACAGTTATTTGATCAGCAACAGGTGCAGGAATCGGCTGAACTCGAGGAGTTAGTTCGTTCACAGGGGCAGGTCTCCGAGACGCTGCAGACGATCGAGACCTCCTTACGGTCCGTTGAAGAGGAGATGATGCTTCGGGCTCAGGCGCTCGAGGCATTAGATCAGGAGCTGATGCGATTAGTCAGTCAGCGGGCCGCGGCCGTCTCGGAGGAGGAGCGAGGGCGCAAGGATGTATTGCAGCTCGCTGTGCTCGTTGCCAATACCGAACAGGCCATCTCGCAATTGGCGAGACGGATGGAAGATCTCGTGGGGCGCGATGCACGGTTGACGGCGGAGCGAGAAGAACTTGGCGGCCAGCGTGCCACGGCGATTGATCGGCATGAGTCGTTACGGAAAGAGTATGGAGAGGCCGATCGGCGGGTGTCGGAACTGCGCGTGGAACTGCGGGTGGTGCAAGAAGAGGCCGCCCAGGCCGTGGGGAGCATGCAATCGTTGGATCAAGTGATTTTGCGCCGTTCAGAGGAACTGGCGGGAGTCGATTCACGTCTTGAGGCGCTCCAAAGTGTGGTGCGTGAAGAAATGGGCTATGGCCGGCAGGGCGTGCAACAAGGTCCGGCCCTGAAGTCTTGCGAAGGTGTGCGCGATGCGGTTGCTGAATGGCTGGTCATTCCGTCAGGGATGGAACGTGCGGTTGAGGCGGTATTGGGGGAGCGTGTGCGAGGATGGTTTGTGGATGAACCGTCGGTCGGTCAACGGCTGGTTCGGTTTCTCCAGCAGGAGGCGCTCGGGCGAGGCAGCTTTATCCCGCAACGTCCTCGATGGGACGGAAGCTCGACACCGTCCTGGTGGCCGACGATCTCTACAGACCCCGGTGTGGTTGGGCGAGCGGTGGATCTGATCCAAACCGATGCCGCTCGAACGGCGGCTCGCGATGCCCTGTTCGATCGCGTGGTGATCATCCGATCCTTGGACCAGGCGTTGCAGCTGTGGGAGCGATATGAATGGGGTGCTCCTCACGGGCCCATTCTCGTCACGCTGGATGGGGAAATGGTAGATGCCTCGGGTATCGTGACGGGTGGTCAGGTGCAAAGCACCCCGGGTCTGCTTGAACGTCGTCGAGAGGTCATCGATCTCGATGCCAAACGACAGTCGTTCGTGACGGAACTTGATCAAAGTAAGCAACAACGGGATATGGTGTTTGCACAAATTCAGATGCTTACCCAGCAGGAGCGCCAGCTCGGCGATGCCTTACGCGAAGCCGAAATGCAGAATCTCTCGTTGCGCAAAGATGAGGAGAAACTCCAGCATGTGCTGAGCGATCTCGATCATCGCTTGCAAGCCGTGGATGCAGAGATTCAAGAAGGCTTCAGCGAGCGGGGGCGAATGGAGGAAGAGTCGCAATCAGTGCAGGCTCAATTGGGGCAGTGGGTCGCAGAGAAAAATGGGCAAGATGCCTTGGTTGCGAGAGTCGGGGAACGCCTGGGTCTGCTTGATCAGAGCATGAGAACGCACCAGGAACATGTCACTCAGGCCAAGCTCACGGTAGAAGGATTACGTGCGAAGCGGGAGCATGAACAGCTGAATCGGGCTCGCGTTACGCAGCAGATACAGGAGGCCGAAGAGCGGCGCCGAGCTTTGGGTGAACACCTGAACAGCTTGAAGGGTTTGATTGAGCAGAGCCGAGAAGAGCAGGTTCGGCAGGAGACACTGTGTCAAGATCTCGGTGTGACCGCTGGGCGAGTCAAAGGAGAGTTGGTCGCGGCTCAGGAGCGACAGGCGCAGCACATGACAACGAGTCAAACGTTTGAAGCTGGCTTGGAGGAGGTACGGCGAGGAATGTCGGTCGTTCGAGAGGCTCGAATGACCGTGGAGGTTCGTCGTGCCGAGGTGCGTCTGCACTTGGGGACGGTGGAGGGTACCTTGGCTGGCACCTATCAGCTTGATCCACTCGCATTGGTTGATGCTCCGCCACAATCCAATGAAGGTATGGGCGAAGCGGAGGTTGCCCTACCACAGGCGACGGAGGGGCGATCAGACGCCGAGCTGAAAGAACAGTTGCAGAAACTCCGTGATCGTCTGGATCGCATGGGGCCCATCAATCTGGCTGCGATCAGTGAGCATCAGGAATTGGAAGAACGCCACACCTTTCTGTCGGCGCAAGAGCAAGACCTGTCGAATTCGATTGCCTCGCTGAAGGAGATCATCCAGCGGATTAACCGGACCACGAAGGAAATGTTTGCCGCGACCTATGACGAGTTGCAGCAGAAGTTCACCGAGGTCTTTGGGCAATTTTTCCCTGGAGGGCGGGCAGAATTGCAGTTGGTTGAGGAACCGCCCGTGGAAAACGGAGAACCGTCCGGCAATCAAGAGCCCGGCATTGAGATTGTAGCTCAGCCTCCCGGCAAGCGGTTGAAAAGCATTACTATGTTGTCGGGTGGAGAAAAAACTCTCACTGCGATGGCGCTCTTGTTCGCAAGCTTTCTCATCAGGCCGACGCCGTTCTGCCTGTTGGACGAAATTGACGCGCCGCTGGATGAGGAAAATATCGGGCGTTTCACGGCGGTCTTGAAAGACTTAGCGCAGAATGCCCAATTTCTCGTCATCACACACAATAAACGCACGATGAGCATCGCCGATTCGCTCTTCGGTGTCACGATGGAAGAACCGGGTGTCTCGAAGTTGGTGTCCGTCAGGCTCGGCGAGCTCCAGCCGGCCTAAACGGTATGCGCCGTGAGAACGGCGCGGTGCTCTTGCCCTCTTACGCAAGATATTGAAGCCACGCCTTCTTGGCGAGCTACTCAGTGGGCGGTTATCTGGCCACTGGTTATCCTTCTTGCAGCTGAATCGTCTCGACGTGGACTCGGACTGTCCCTTGTTCGACAAACCCGAGTTGTTCGGCTGCTCCCCAACTTAAATCAATGATCCGCTTCCCAGAGTCAGGATTGTGCTGACTTGGGAAGGGACCACGGTCATTCACTCGTACAATGATCGATCGTCCGTTCTCGAGGTTCGTTACCTGCACATGAGTTGGGAGAGGTAAATACTTATGGGCTGCCGTGAATCCCTTGGGGTTGAACCGTTCACCGTTCGCTGTCATGACGCCTCCTGGTTGTCGTCTGGTTTCTTCTCCATACCAGGAGGCCAAGCCCGTTTCTTCGTAGGTCTGGGCACGAGCAACGGTCATTGGCACATAATGACGGCCGTTGACGGTATAGGGAGCCAATTTCACACGTCCCAGTCGAATCGCCTCTTTGACCGGGAGCCCATCGATTGTCTGGATGTCATCGTTCGTCAACGGAGACTCCAGCGGAGCACGGACGACCTCAAATGTAAACCTCCCGATGTGATAGGCGAGCACGGTCGCCCCCTTGGTCAATTCATACGTTCCTCGCACAACCCATATCGTTCCCTTGACGGTGCCCTTGGCAACTCGATAGCCGATCTTCATGGTTGAGGCGGTTGTCTTGAGTAGAGTGCAGGACGTGAGTGTCAGCATGAAGATGCTCAGTAACCAGAGTGGGAATGTGATGTGGTTCATCTGCCTTCTCGCAGAAAGAATCAGACAGCACTCAGATCGGACTTCACAGTGCCCGCAATGATGGCCTAGTTGTTTGTATGTGGCAAGGGACGCCCGTCGCAGCAACTTCTTGGTGGTAGTTGAAGTGCCTATGAATTCTGGAGGGTGAAAAGGGGAGGCGATTCATGGCGTGAGCAAGTAGGGTGGCCTACTGATCATCCAGCTGGAAAGATGGTTTTCGTATGGGAGAAAGAAGAGGTTGGGGTATTCTGGAGATGAAGCAACAGGGAGGATAGTATTGATCACACGGAGGTCATCATGAGACCTGTACAAGGATCAGTGAGACACCCCTATCCGCAATCGGTTGACGATCTCGCTCGTGCTCGAGTGATCCTGGAGACGCTGTGCCCCTCTCGTGAGAAGCTGGATGGGGAATGTATTTGCCGAGAAGATGCGGAGAGGCGAGAGACGCTGGGGCATCATCCCTTGGCGCCTGCAATCGGGGTTATCAACGGGCTGAAGGTATCCGTTGTCATATGGGGCGTCATTCTCCTGAGTGTTGCCTTGGTCTGGTGATCTGTCTTTCTTACGTTGGTGTGATGTCGTGGTCTTCAGGAAATGTTCTTCGTGGGTTTCTTGTTCTATCCCAAATCAACCAAATTCCATGGAGACGCACGGTGCGTGCTACCCCCCACCGATCCCATCAGAATCTGCCGAGATCTGTGTGAGTTTTTTCGGAATTCTGTTGATTGTCCCGTGTTGGGCACAGTTATCTTGTGACAGGGCATCAGGCATCAAAGAATGTTGACACGGATCTACAGCTGCAGGGAGGGCCAGGGGGAGGCTCAGGGTTTGCGAATCAATACTTTGCCCATGGTTTTTACATGGTGGGATTCTCTCTATCCAGGATCACCGTGGTTGCACTGCCTATAGCATCCGAATCTAGTAGTTACATCAGGCACTTCAGTAGACCCATGCTTGACTCGATTTTAGGCGTCTGTTATAACGCAGCAGTGCTTGTGTAGGTTTTTTTGATCACCTACGCGGAGACCTATTCTAGATGACGGTTTCTTTCCTGCCGAGCTTTATTGTTTTGAGTCCTAACCATTCATGAACCTCATCAAGGCGCTTTTTAACCGCCTCTCTGATAGTCTGCTCCCTGGGACACCGGGGCGACTTAATCCTGCGACCGAATTCACTCCTGTGACATCGCTTCGGTTGGTGTCGGAGAAGCCGGTTGTGCTTTCCTCGTTAGAGGCGTCCACCGTCCGTCGTCCTATTGGTCATGCGGTCGGTCAGCCGGATTCGGTTGATGATGCGATCAGGCGGAGCCAATCGTGGTTTTTCACTCGCCAGCATGCGGATGGATACTGGGTTGCAGAGCTGGAAGCAGATACCACGTTAACGTCCGAATATTTGATGCTTCGCCGATTCCTCGATCGGGTGGATCCCGAACGAGAGCTCATGGCGGTTCGATACCTTCGTTCGATGCAGCTTCCTGATGGTGGATGGCCAATTTATTATGGGGGACCATCGGAGATCAGCGCCTCAGTGAAGGCCTATTTTGCTCTGAAGTTGAGCGGGGTGTCAGCAGATGAACCGTTCATGGTTCGGGCGAAGGAACGGATTTTGGCCATGGGTGGGGTCCTCCAGGCCAACGTCTTCACGAAAATCACACTCGCGTTATTCGAGCAGTACGATTGGGAAGGCGTTCCCCACATGCCTGTGGAGATCATGTTGCTTCCCAAGAGGTTCTATTTCAGTATCTACGCCATTTCCTATTGGTCACGGGCGGTCTTGATTCCCCTACTGATTATCTTTGCACATCGGCCGGTCTGTCGGATTCCAAAAGACCAGGGGATCGACGAGCTGTACCCAATCCCGCGTGAGACGGTGCGATACTGGAAGTATCCTCCGTTCAACAAGGATCAGGCGTGGTTTACACCACACAATTTCTTTGTTGCCTTGGATGTCATGTTGAAGTTGTATGACCGAATGCCGATGCGGGCATTACGAGAGAAGGCCCTGCACAAAGCAGCGTCCTGGATGATGGATCATATCAAAGGATCTGGGGGGCTCGGTGCAATCTATCCGGCCATGGCGAATTCCATCATGGCACTCGAGTGTTTGGGCTACAAAGCCGATGACCCACTTGTCCTCAAGGCCTTGCGTGAGATCGAAGAGCTGGAAGTCTACGATTCAGTGATGATGGACGGCGAGTCTGTGTCGACCGTGCATTTGCAACCGTGCTTTTCTCCTATCTGGGATACGGCGTTGTTGACGAATGCGTTAATTGAGGCCGGTGTGCCACAGGATCACCCAGCACTGCAGAAGGCAGGTTGCTACATGATGTCTCGCCAAACCAAGACCGTGGGGGATTGGATCATCTCCTCGCCGAACGCACAGCCGGGTGGTTGGTATTTTCAGTTTGAAAATGAGCTGTACCCGGATGTTGATGATTCCGCCGTTGTTATCATGGCACTCTCGAAATTGAAAATTCAGGGTCAAGAAAGTAACTTGGACGAGTCGATGAGTCGCGGCATGCAATGGGTCTTAGCCATGCAGGGTTCCGACGGTGGTTGGGGCGCATATGACAAAGACAATAACCGAGTCGTCTTCAACTACATTCCGTTTGCCGATCACAAGGCCTTGTTGGATCCCAGTACGGCTGATCTGGCTGGACGATGCTTGGAAATGCTCGGTGCCTTAGGATATGACCAGTCTCACCCCTCCGCTGGACCGGCGATGGCGTTCTTGAAGAAAGAGCAGGAGGAGGACGGGAGTTGGTATGGAAGGTGGGGTGTCAACTACATCTATGGGACATGGTCCGTGTTGGCTGGGCTGCGTGCCATTGGCGAAGACCTTTCGGCTCCCTATATTCGTCGGGCGGTTTCTTGGCTGGAATCAAAACAGAATCCTGACGGTGGATGGGGTGAGTCCTGTCTCTCGTATCGTGACGATCGTGATCACCATGGAAAAGGGGAAAGTACGCCATCCCAAACTGCATGGGCACTTATGGGTCTGATGTCGGCTGGAGCCGTCGATTCCTTCAGCGTGGCCCGAGGCGTCCAGTTCCTCATTCGGCAGCAGAGGAAGGATGGCTCATGGCAGGAAATCGTCCATACTGGCACGGGATTCCCTCGTGTCTTTTACCTTCGGTACCACTGGTATTGCCAGTACTTCCCCCTGTGGGCGTTGGCCATGTATCGCAACCTGCGCTCTCGTGGGAAAACGCGAGCTGACGAACTTCGCCATCACCTCAAAGGGCCTGATCTATCTCGGGCCAAGCATTGACCCCCGCTGGTCTTCTTCCTCCACCTAGTGTGAACGAACAATCGAGTACGCGCATCGCCATCTTTGCCGCTACACCGTGGGAGCTGAGGGCGATCAGGCCTGCCTTCGATCCGGTCGTCGAGCGACATGTCGCCGGGATTCATGCGCTTGTGCATGCGGTCGGAGAGCGGGAATATTGGCTCGTTCAGACCGGTGTTGGGCCGGAGCGAGCACGGGACTGTGCGGCCCGGCTGCTTGAGCACCAGACTTTCTCTCTCATGATCTCAACAGGATTTGCTTGTGCTCTAGTCGCAGGAGACATCGGCATGCTCTTAGTCGGTCAGGAGGTGGTGTATAGCGATAGCGGGGGTGCAGAGCCCTTGCCGGCAATCGATGTGCCAGGCGAAGAACGGGATCGTATTGTCGAGTGTATCCAGGCTATGGTGTTACCGAGCCACATGGGACGGTTTGTCTCAACTAATCAGGTGATCGGTAGGGCTCAGGGAAAACGGGCATTTGCAGAAAAGACAGAAGCGATAGGCCTTGATATGGAGAGCTCAGCCTTGGCGGCAGAAGCGAATCGAGCCCATACTCCCTTTATCATTATTCGAACGGTTTCGGATCTCCTCGATGAAGATCTTCCACTTGACTTCAATCTCTTTCTCAGGCCCACTGGGTGGCTCAAAGGGATCGGGAGTATTCTGGCTGCTCCGTCGTCTCTCTTGGGGCTCGGTCGGCTGCGTCGGCAGAGTATGATTGCGGCAGACGCGTTGACGGTATTTTTTCGGCAATATGTCGCGGCAATGGCTCATCTCAGACAGAAGAGTGCCTCATCATCCGTGTGACCATGAACTTTCTTGAAGCACTAGGCCGATGGGCTCTTTTTTACGTGGCCGAAATGGGTCGCATGCTGATCTTCGTGCTGTCGGCCTTTGGCTGGTTGGCACGCCCTCCGTTTCGCGCCTTTCAGGCCGTGAAGCAACTCCATTTTATCGGGTATAAGTCAACATTTGTCGTCGTCCTGACCGCGACCTTCACAGGGATGGTGCTGGCATTGCAGGGATATCATACGTTGCGGAAGTTCGGATCAGAAGGGTTGCTCGGAGCAGCCGTGGCGGTTAGCATGATTCGTGAGCTTGGGCCTGTGTTAGCGGCGCTGATGGTGACGGCAAGGGCAGGGTCAGCCATGACGGCAGAGATCGGAATCATGCGGATTACAGAGCAGATCGATGCCCTCGATACGATGGCCGTCAATCCACTCCAATACTTGATCGCGCCGAAATTGATCGCGGGCCTGATCGGTGTGCCACTCCTGGTCGCCATCTTTGATGTCGTGGGAATTTATGGCGGTCACGTGGTGGGCGTCGAGCTGCTCGGGGTGAATTCCGGTACGTATTGGAACTCCATCGAGTCCGCCGTTGAGTGGAAAGACGTATACGGCGGCATCCTCAAATCCATCAGTTTCGGGCTGATTATCAGCTGGGTTTGTTGCTATAAGGGCTTCTTTACCAAAATGAGTGCCGAAGGCCTGGGTAATGCCACGACCGAGGCGGTCGTGTTGTCGTCGGTTCTTATTCTTGTATGGGACTATTTTTTGACCGCCCTGCTCTTTAACCTGTAGCGATATGTTGAAGCTTGTCGGGGTGACCAAGACATTGGGGGGGCAGCCGGTATTGAGAGGGGTCGACCTCGTGGTTCCGCAGGGGAAGCTTACGACGATCATCGGACGCAGTGGGGAAGGTAAGAGTGTCCTGCTGAAACACATGATTGGCTTGCTTCAGCCAGATTCGGGAGAGGTGTGGGTCGACAATGTCGAGATTTCGAGGCTTCGTGGGCATGCCCTGAACGAGGTGCGGAAGCGGTTTGCGATGCTATTCCAGGGGGCAGCACTGTTTGATTCCCTGACGGTCTTTGAAAATGTCGCCTTCCCTCTCCGGGAAAAGCTTCGACTGAAGGGAGCGGACGTGACCACCCGGGTTGAGGAAAAACTCGATCAAGTCGGTTTGGCCGGGATGGGGCATAAATTTCCTGCGGAATTGAGCGGAGGAATGCGAAAACGTGCCGGACTGGCACGTGCGTTAGTGATGCAGCCGGAGATCATGCTGTTCGATGAGCCAACCACAGGGCTTGATCCGCTCATGGCCAAGTCGATTCATGATTTGATTACGAGTATGCAACGGAAGTTTGGGTTTACTGCCGTGATGGTGAGTCATGAAATTCCCGAAATTTTCGGGATTTCGGATTACGTGGCGATCTTGAAGCGCGGGAAGATTGCGGCCATGGCTGAGCCGGCTGAGTTCCAACGAACCACTGATCCTGAGATCAAGGAGTTTATTTCGGTAGGAGGGACGCTGCCGATGGCTTCCTCAGCTAAAGGAGTGCTGTGATGGAGAAAACCAAACTAGAGATGATCGTCGGTGTATTTGTATTGATAGGGGTCATCTCATTGGGGTATCTCTCCATCAAGCTTGGGAAATTGGAACTGATCGGCGGAGATGTCTACGAAGTCGATGCGCTGTTCAACTCCGCGACCGGATTGAAATCTGGAGCAGCTGTAGAAATTGCTGGCGTTGAAGTGGGCCGAGTCAAGGGCATCAGTCTGAAGGAGGATCGGGCGCTTGTACGGCTTGGGCTCCACAATGGGACGAAGCTCTATTCCGATACCATTGCATCGATCAAGACGAGAGGGATCATCGGTGAAAAGTATTTGGCGCTCTCACCGGGTGGAGGGGGCGATCCGTTGAAGCCGGGTGATATCATTCGAGATACGGAGTCCGGGCTCGATTTGGAGGAATTGGTTAGCCAATATGTGCACGGGAAGGTCAATTAACGAAAATCGGTCGTGTCGATCCGTGTACAGGGAATGAGCCATCGAATCAAGGGGAAAGGTGGAGAAATGGCGATGACGAGGGGGAGGAGCAGTGCGGGCACATTCCGTTGGCCGGCCATTGCATGTGTACTGATGGCGATGGCATTCGTGGCGATACCCGTCCCGAGTGAGGCGGGGGCAGCCACGACAGCCATGAAGGCGACCATCGATGAAGTGCTCCGTATCGTACGAGATAAAGAACTCAAACAGCCGGCGAAATCCGACGCGCGTCGACACATGCTTGAAACCGTAGTGGCGGCTCGATTTGACTATACGGAGATGTCTCGGCGGGCTCTTGGCGCCCCATGGAATCAGCTGACGGACCAACAGAAACACGAGTTTGTCGATCTGTTTCAAACGTTGTTGACGAATTCGTATGCGGATAAGATCGAGACCTATTCCGGTGAAGGCGTAGAATATCTGAATGAGCGCATCGAGAAAGAGTATGCTGAAGTTCGGACGAAGGTCCTCTCCGGAAAAACCGAAATTCCTTTGGACTACCGACTGATCAATAGATCCGACGAATGGCGGGTCTATGACGTCGTCGTGGACAATATTAGTCTCGTCAATAACTACCGCGGACAGTTTTCGAAAATTCTTCGTGCCTCTTCCTACGAAGATCTCGTCAATCAGCTCCGCAAAAAGTCCGACAAGCTCAAGGTACCATAACGCCGGTTCTGAAGTGATGACCACGGGTATGCGCAGGCTGGTGGGTAGCCTTGTTTTCGTATTGATCGTGACCTTTGGTCTTGTGCCTCTCTCTGTGGCACGGGCAGAGGTGAAACTATTCCCAATCCCTGCCATCAGCAGCAGCAAAAACGACGGCAGCGATATCGGACTGATTGCGCCTGCTCTCTTTACCGGGCCGGATGGGGATCTGAAGTATCTCGTTGCCCCGATGGTGGTCTACAACTCGATCGTTGGGACGCGCGGCACCGTCAATTTGTTTCGGTATGAACCGGGTGGAAAGGAACTGCGGGGAATCGCTTCATGGACTGAGCGGATCGAGAGAAAGTTTCTCTTAAGCTATGTCGATCCAGGTTTTAGTAATGGCCGATATAGCATTGGCTTCAGCGCGATGCATTTCAAAAATGCCACGGTGCGCTTCTTTGGGATTGGGCCGACAACGAAGAGGGATGACGAGACGAACTATACGGCAGCCGAAACGAGGTTGAACTGGAAATTTGGTGTCTATGCCAATGAAGTCACGCAGGTTGCAGTGAGTCAGCGACTCCGCCATATGCAATCGATCCAGGAAGGGGCGACAGACCTTCCTTTTTCAGGTGCGAATTTCCCCAATGCTCCGGGTGTCGATGGTGCAACCATCCTCGGCCAGCGGATCAGCTTCCATTACGATACGCGCAATAACCTTGTCACTCCAACAGACGGGACGGCGGTCACAGCTTATGCCGAGCTGAACTATAACTTTAAAAACAGCGAGCACCCACTGTATTCGCGGTACGGGATTGATGTGAAGAAGATGTTTGCCAGTGAGTCCAAACGGGCTATTCTGGTCATTCACGGAGAACTACAAGCAACGATCGGGACGGATGTGCCTTTTTTTGAGCAGAGCTCGCTCGGTGGACAAAACTCATTGCGTGGGTTTGGCGTGGATCGATACATCGACAAACAGATGATCGCGTTTAGTGTCGAAGAGCGAATTCATATCCTGCGAGCTCGTCTCGCCGGAGTTATGGCAGATTTTGAGCTTGCGCCGTTTCTTGATACCGGACAAGTGTTTAACTCGTTCAAGAATGTGAGCTTCAAAGACTATCGGATTACACCGGGCATCGGGTTTCGGGGAATTATTCGTCCGAACGTCGTGGGGCGAATCGACTATGGTTTTAGTAAAGAAGGGGGAGCCATTTTTGCCGGCCTCGATTTTCCCTATTAGCAATCCGATGAAAAGCTCTTTCTTGCTCCCATGACACCTGATCCAAAAGTTCCTGGCGGGGGGATAGACAAATCCATCTCTGTACCTTGATGGAGCCTTCTGGGCACTTGAACAAGATGCGTACGAAGGAAATTATTTTTCCAATCTCTTGCTCGTTCTCCACTGGGAGAAAAATAGGCGACTCCGTCGGGGTTCCGACCGCGAACCTCCTCAGAGGTTTCAGAGGCCAGTTCGACTTTCGTAAGTACTTGACTTCATGTAGTTCTTGTGTGACACTTCAGCCAAAAATCGCTCCTTGAATTTATAGAAGAGGCAGCGTATTCCTGCCAAAGGCGATGAGCGTCGATGGTAGATAAACGAAGGAGACCCTCCATGTCCATCTTGAAGAAGATCCATAGTCCGGCTGATCTGAAGCGAGTATCTCCAGACCGGTTTCCGGCATTGTGCCAAGAGATTCGTGAACAGATTATCGGCGCGGTCTCCAATGTGGGCGGACACCTGGCCTCAAATCTGGGGGTGGTCGAGCTCACGGTGGCGCTGCAGTATCTTCTGGATACACCGACCGACAAGATTGTGTGGGATACCAGCAATCAGTCCTATACGCACAAACTGCTGACCGGTCGTCGCGAGCAGTTTCATACGCTTCGTCAGTATGGAGGGCTAAGCGGGTTCTGCAAACGGGAAGAAAGCGAACACGATACATTCAATGCCGGGCATGCTGGGACAGGGGTGTCAGCTGCCTTTGGTATGGTCGAAGCGCGGGAGCAACTGAAGCAGAAACATAAAGTCGTGTGTGTCGTTGGTGATGGAGCGATGACGGCTGGCATGACGCTCGAAGGATTACATCATGCCGGAGGACTCGGGAAAGATTTCCTCGTGATCTTAAACGACAATCAGATGTCGATCTCGAAAAATGTCGGGGCAATTTCTGCCTACTTGAGCCGAACGATCACCGGTGAATTTTACGGGAAGATGCGTGAGGAGACGGGGCAGCTGTTGGGCAAGATCCCTCACATCGGAGGCGATATGCAAAAACTCGCCCGCCGTGCGGAGGAGCTGGCCAAAGGTGTGATTCTTCCTGGATTGCTGTTTGAGGAGCTTGGGTTTCAATACAGTGGTCCCATCGACGGGCACAACTTCGAGCATCTCCTTCCAACACTCGAGAACGTGCTGAAGATGAAAGGGCCGGTCCTTCTCCATATCATTACCAAGAAGGGACTCGGGTATGAACCGGCGATGAAGAATCCGGTGTGGTTCCATGCTTGTCCCCCGTTTGTTCGGGAGACCGGTGCCCCTGCGAAGAAGGCCGCACGTCCTTCCTATACGGCCATCGCAATCGATGCGCTTGTGAAGATTGCTCGTGAGGACAAACGCATTGTGGCGATTACTGCGGCGATGTGCGAAGGGACGGGACTCACCGCCTTTGAAAAGGAGTTTCCAGACCGACTGTATGACGTTGGTATTGCAGAACAGCATGCCGTCACATTCGCGGCAGGACTTGCAGCCCAAGGTCTGAAGCCGGTTGTTGCGATGTATGCCACGTTCCTTCAGCGCGCGTACGATCAAGTTGTCCATGATGTCGCGACGCAGAATCTCCCAGTGACATTCTGCATCGACCGCGGTGGGCTTGTGGCTGAGGACGGGACGACCCATCATGGCGCGTTCGACTATGCCTTTCTGCGACATGTGCCCAATATGGTCGTGATGGCACCGAAAGATGAAAATGAATTGCAGCACATGATTAAAACGTGCACGGAGTTTAATGGCCCGATTTCTGTACGCTATCCGCGCGGGGTGAGTCTTGGAGTGAAGATGGATCCAGCTCCACAGGCCTTGCCGATCGGAAAGGGTGAACTCATACAAGAGGGAACGGATGTAGCTATTATTGCGATCGGAGTCTCAGTCTGGCCAGCTGTTGAGGCTGCCAAACGGCTGGGCGAAGAAGGCATTTCAACGGCCGTGGTCAATGGTCGCTTCGCCAAACCGTTGGATGAAGACCTCATCGTGGATGTGGCGAAACGGGTTCGGTATGTGATCACGGTTGAGGAAGGCTCGAAGATCGGTGGGTTCGGTTCCGGGGTCCTCGAAACCCTTTCTGAAGCCGGTGTGACGAATGTGAAGACAAAAGTCATGGGCCTTCCCGATTGGTATATTGAGCAAGGGCCGCAAGATCTCCTTCGGGAACGGTATGGGTTGACGACTGAAGGAATCTATCAGGGTGTGAAAGAGTTGATGGGGAAGGGTTCCTCGGCACAGTCTCAGTTGGCTGGTGCATCGCTTGGCCATCATCTTCCTCATGGGGATGAACAGGGAAGCTAATGAGCCGTGAAGGGTAAGGGGTAAGGCGAGTAACTGGATGCATATTTCAAGGCGTAAGACACGGCAGATTCAAGTTGGCTCGGTAAAGATCGGTGGGGACGCCCCCGTGTCTGTACAGTCGATGTGCTCGACCGACACGCGGGATGTAGACAAGACCGTTGAGCAGATCCGCCAGCTCGAGACTGCCGGCTGTGAACTCATCCGCGTCGCAGTTCCCGACGACGAAGCCGCTGCGGCCTTGCCGAAGATCAAAGCGGCCATGACAGTGCCGCTGATCGCAGATATCCATTTCGATTATCGCCTGGCCTTGAAAGCTGCCGCTGTCGTCGACTGTGTCAGGATTAATCCCGGCAACATCGGCGCCTGGTGGAAGGTGGAAGAAGTCATCAAGGCCGTCAACAATCGTGGTATTCCGATCCGGGTTGGCGTCAACGGTGGATCACTCGAACGGCCGTTGCTGGAGAAATACGGTTGGCCTTCACCGGAAGCGCTCTCCGAGTCAGCACTGAATGCGGTGCATGCGCTTGAAGACGTGGGCTTTACCAATATAAAGGTGTCCCTGAAAGCCTCCGATGTGCACCATGCCATCGATGCCTATTGGCTGTTCGCCCATCAATCGGACTATCCACTCCATATCGGCATCACCGAGGCAGGTACGGCATTGACCGGCGCGGTAAAGTCGGCCATGGGGCTTGGGTATCTGCTGGCTCATGGCATTGGCGATACGTTGCGGGTGTCGCTGGCTGCCGATCCAGTTGAAGAAGTGAAGGTTGGGTTTGAAATCTTGAAATCGCTGGAACTGCGCCATCGAGGGATCAATGTCATTGCCTGCCCCACTTGCGGGCGTGTCGAAATCGACGTCGTCCGGATGGCGAATGAGCTTGAGAAAAAACTCGGCCACATCACAACACCCTTGAATGTTTCTGTGCTTGGCTGTGTGGTGAATGGAATCGGAGAAGGGAAGGAAGCTGATATTGGGATCGCCGGTGGCGAGGGGAAAGGCATACTGTTTAAGAAAGGGAAGCTCGTTCGGAAGGTCCCGATGGAAGAATTAATGGACACGCTTATTGCAGAAGTGGAGCAGCTCGCGAAGGAAAAAGAGGCGGAGCAAAATGGCGAGCAGGTTGTTCCTGTTTCCTCCAACAATTGGGAACCTCTCGTTCCTCAGTCAGATCACCCCTCAACGCTTGGGAAGGCAATCCCGGTCTTGCCCCACAGATAGCTGGATTCTTCAAGCGTATTCTCACTGAACTATCTGCAAGGTGCTCTCGGTAAAGAAACGATTGACGGGCGTACGCTCGTCATGTAACTGTCCCTCCTCCATGGAATCATCATCGATCATTCAGTGGGCCAGCGAGGTCGCCAAGTCTTCCATTGTTACAAGGTTGGCGAAGCTTGGGTTGATGATTGCCGCCATGGTGCATGGGTACATCATTTCCTTTGGCCGGTCATACCATTTCCGAGACATTGACATTCATCGCGAAATTGGAAGGCGTTTTCTCACCGGTGACTATCTCTATGCCAATGACTACTGCTACATGTATTTGCCCACCACTGGGATCTACTTTGCTCCGTTGCTGATTCTTGACAGAAACCCAAGTCTGGCGCTGCGTTATGCCGTCGCGATCGGGTGCCTCGTCATGACAGTCGTGATGTTCCATCGCATGCTGTGCGGGATATCTGACCAAGGTGGATGGAGGCGGCTCTTGGTTGGCGTGGGTGCGGGAGCACTGACGCTGCAATTTATCTTGAACGATCTCGATGACGGCGGCCCACATCTTATATTGTTGGGGATTATCTCAGCAGGGGTCTATGCGATATGGATTGGGCGAGAACAGCTAGGGGCAGCGTTAGTCGGTCTGGGCATTGTGCTCAAAATCACTCCTGCGCTCTTCGTGCTGCTATTTCTATGGAAACGGCAATGGCGGGTGGCCTCGTACACGGTACTCGCAACCGTTCTGTGGGTACTGTTGCCCATCTTGTACATGGGCCCTATAAGTTGGTGGGATCATCACACGGAGTGGACCAGGAATGCCGTGTTGTCTGTGCTTGACCGACAGGCTGAGGGCCGGCAAGAAAATGAACTGCAGAAAGCCAATCTCTCGCTCCGGCATACCCTACTACGTTATTTGGTCACCTACCCACCAGAGCATCGGCTTCGACAAATAGACAATGCATACAAGCCGGTACTAGACCTGCCGTCACCCGTTGCCAATGCGATCGTTGGGGTTGCTGGGCTCAGTCTGCTCAGCCTGTTTGCCTGGTCCAGCAGGGGGCCGTTTCAAGGGCCGGGTGATCCGTCATGGGCACGCGATTGTGCCGGCACGCTGATGTTAGCCCTCTTCTTTTCGCCGATCACATGGGATCAACATCTGGTCTGGATGATTCCGGCCGCGAGTATTGTCGTTGCAGCGGCCTTGCAAGTACAGGGTACGTTGAGCCGTACAGGATACGCAATGCTAGGCGCCTATGTCGTGCTAACGATGGTGCTGAATTATGAGGTCGTTGGGTCGGCCAGGTGGGAGGCCTTGAAAAGTTATCATCACCTCGGCATCGCCATGCTCATCTTGTGTGGATTGCTTCTCAGTACGATGTGCCGACGGTCTGGGTCTAACTTACAATCAGAGCCTCTGCTCCCAAGATCCCCTCGTGTTGCAAATGAGACCTGATGTTCTTGTGCGGTTCTTGTCTTGAGTTCTAGAAAACGAAGAGATTATAATGCCGATCCCCGGGGCGCCGTACCCAAGTGGTAAGGGAGCAGTCTGCAAAACTGCGATGCAGCGGTTCGAACCCGCTCGGCGCCTCCAATCTCTCGCTTCCGTCGTCCAGCTCATCGAACTGCATTCTTCATCCATATAGTCATGGAATACACTCTTCAAGAGTTCTTCGGATTACCACCTATTCTCTTCCCTTTGATCCGTTGACTGTGGGTGCCTTCTTGTTGGTCGTTGCTGCTCGCACAAACAAAAAACTGGGACGCTCTTCGGTTTTGCCAGTGAATCAGGTTGAGCGTTTGTACCCGCAAGATGGATTCTCTTACTCATGCGCTTTCATGTGATGCCTATCCGAGGCAGGGGGAAAATCCTGTTGCCGACATTGGGTTCACCAAGGACATCGTTCTCATCTATAGTGTCTGGGAAAGCCTCTGACAAGAGAGGAGGCTTCAACGAGCAAATACGTGCTGAGGTCGGGCCGGTGGAAATGAGTCGGGAAGTAATCATTGGGTGACTTCTCGCGTAGTGTAGTATGGTCGATAAGAAAATTGACGACCTATAGATGAGATGTTACAATCCCGAACATTCTTGTGCCTCCAAGTACAGCTATACGATGTAGCTGTTCAGATATAGATAGGGCTCTTAAAAGCACAATCGGTTAGGTAAAGGAGAGCGGAATGGCTGTTCCGATTTCCCAGATGTATACCGTGGCGAGTTATGTCCTTTCGAATAAGCTGAAGGGGATCAAGCGATATCCCTTGGTGTTGATGCTGGAACCGCTGTTTCGCTGCAATCTGGCTTGTGCCGGCTGCGGGAAAATCCAATATCCCGACCATGTGCTCGATAAACGATTGACCCCGGAACAGTGCTGGGCCGCGGCTGAGGAATGTGGTGCGCCGATCGTCGCGATCCCAGGAGGGGAGCCGATGATCCATCCCGAAATCGGACGGATCGTCGAGGGCTTGGTGGCGCAGAAGCGCTATCTCTATGTCTGCACGAATGCGATCTTGATGGAACGCAAACTCAAAGAGTTCACACCGTCGAAGTATCTGACGTTCAGTGTACATATGGATGGATTGAAGAAGGAGCACGATCTCGCAGTCTGCCGAGACGGGGTCTACGACGTGGCGGTCAAGGCGATCAAGGAAGCGCTGAAGCTGGGCCATCGCGTGACGACGAACACCACGCTGTTCGACGATGCCAATCCGGATCGGGTGCGCCAGTTCTTTGATGAGATGATGTCGCTCGGCGTGGAAGGCATGATGATTTCGCCGGGCTATAGTTATCACAAAGCGCCGGATCAACAACATTTCCTGAAGAAGGCCAAGACAAAGGAGCTGTTCTCGAAGATTCTCGGTCAGCCGAAGGGGTCGTGGAAGTTCAATCAGTCGCCGCTCTTCCTGGATTTTCTGATGGGGAAGAAAGAGTATCAGTGCACGCCCTGGGGGAATCCCACGTACAATGTGTTCGGCTGGCAGAAGCCCTGTTACCTCTTGCAGGAAGGGTATGCGAAGAGTTTCCTCGAGTTGATGGAGACGACGGCCTGGCAGGACTACGGCACAAGCGCCAACGAGAAATGCGCCGAATGCATGGTCCATTGTGGATATGAGGCTTCGGCGGTAAGTGATACGTTCGGCACTGTGTCAGGCTTTGCGCGCACGGCGAAGTTAACCTTAATGCCCACCTCGCGATAATTGCGTCACACGTCATTCGTCGAACCATGGCACGAGTCTTTACGCACGCTTGACGGGGCCTTGTCATGACTGATACCAAGAGCCATTCATCCAGTCCATCCGGTTCATTGGAAGGCCGTATGTTTACGCCGGCCACGGAACAAGAAAAGGCGGAGGCCATTGAGATGGCCTTCGATTACCGTGGCGATGTAACACTTGAGCTGGCATCTGGTGAGCGCATCGTCGGGTTTCTCTTTAACCGCCACGCCAGCGGAGAGCATCTCTCCATCGATTTTTTTCCCGAGGACAATCCCTCCCCTCGCACTATCCCCTACGCATCGATCATCTCGATCGCCTTTACCGGCGAAGATACGGCAAACGGTAAGTCGTGGGAGGCTTGGGCGTCGAAAAAAGAATCCGAGCGCCGCGCAGAAGCCGCTCGCGTCGAGGCGGACGCACGTACGCGGGGTTACCTCTAGTCGCTGGTTAGAACGCCTGTCGATGCTCTCGACATGTTGATGAATGTCACGTAGCGCTCTCCAGGACAGGCCCTGTCCGTCATCTCTTTGGTAGAGGTCTGTCAGGACGAATGAGCGACGCCAACAGAGTATCTATCCCTGCCAACGTCACCTTCTATACGTGTATTCTAGATCCTAACGAACGATAGTTCCTGCCATGCTCGGCTCTCCCAAAGAGCCTGTCTGTTCATTGACAAAGACCAGTTGCTGTGCTAGAAACCCGTGCCCCGATGCAGCGCGCTCTGGCTCCAGTGGCGTGTCATTTTCAAGGAGCAAAGAGTTCGCAATTGAGTGTGAAGTTTGCCAAGAGATCGCCGGGATGGCCACTCGTAGTTGCGTGCTGCATTGTCGTGAGCGCTGGCTTCCCACCCATAACCTTTGCGACGCACGAGGCGGATCATCGCTTCATGGTCGAAGGGTATGTCTGTGGAGAAGGCGGAGTAGGTGTGTCGAACACTGATGTCCTCGTCAAAGATACCAAGATCTCCTATGGCCAGGTCGTGAGGACCGATGGAGATGGCTACTATAAAGCCATGTTCCATCTTCACAACGACAATCTTGGTGACCCACTGCTCATTGAAGCGAGGGGGGAGCAGAAGAATCTAAAAATTGAGTTTGACTCCAAGGATCTCGAGAGTGAACGGAAGGTTCGGGTTGATTTTGGGAATAACTGTGGTGGCGGTAACACCTCATCTTGGATCTGGTGGGGAGGCGGTTCGGCTCTTGTGGTTGCCGGTGGCGTAATTGGGATGAGGCTCCTTCGATCTAGTGGTGAAAAGGCAAAAGGCAAGGGAAGGCCTCAAGATAAGAAAAGGGGGCATCACTGATTCATGAGGTTCCAAGCTGTTTATGCCCCGGCTGTACTGAGTCTTGGGCTGCTAGTCGCGTGCAGTGGCGGTGGGGATGGTGAGGGACCAATCGTTCCTCCACCTCCAGCCCCGGTCGAATATGTGGAAAAGCACATGCCATCGGGTTGGTGGGGGGATGCGCAGAAGTTGGAAGAGGGGCGAAAGCTTTTTCTTGGTGAGACGAACCCAGATGTCAATTGTGCCAGTTGCCATGGAAAAGATGGAAAGCCGGTCAAGGCGGGGGCTACAGACTTTCGAAATCCCGAGCGAATGAAGCTCTATTCAGATGCCGTGTGGTTCTGGCGGATCTCTGAAGGTGTACCCAATACAAAGATGAAGGGATGGAAGAGCAAGCTCTCGGATGATGACCGATGGAAACTTGTTCTGTTCGAGCGGAATTTTGGCTTGCCGGGAAAAGTTTGGAGCGTGGAAAAGAATCAGTGGGTAGAGGCTGGCGCAAAATAATCCATCTTCACATCGCAGATCGTGTGAGCTAAGGGCTCAGGCGTTTTTTTGCGAGGGGCTCAGGGATTCACTTATTCGGTTATGGTCGACAAATCTGAGATACTCGCGCCGTCTTTTCTTCGATGATCGGTGGGGAGTAATTGTGGACTAGCTCTCGATGGCTTCTTGGTAGCCAGGTTTGTCGAGGTACATTGAGGTCTGCTGGGTTTCTCGGAGTGGTTAGGACGATGGTAGCTTGCTCATGGCAGAGGTGGTCGTGAGTCATAGGCTCCTCACTATTGGAATCTTCTCTCTAGGAATAGGGGGCATCGAGGCACCGTGAAAACACATTCGAGCAGTCTCCTGACTCTCACTCTGCTAGCGTTGCTGAGCATACTAGGTGTTCCCGACGTGTTCGCGCAGGAAGCTGGAACGTCAGTTGTGGATTTCCCCTACACCGGAAATCGAACGGCCGTATGGATCGTGGCGCAACTCCATATCTTGTTTGCCGCGTTCATTCTCGGCGCTCCAATCTTCGTCGTAATTTCCGAATGGTTGGGTTATCGGAAACAGGATCCTCGCTACGATCGTCTCGCAAAAGAAGTGACCAAGGTGACGGTCATTCTCTTCAGCATGACGGCGGTCACTGGTGGATTGTTTATCTTCGTTCTTCTGGCCGCCTATCCGCAGTTCACGACATCGTTTATCAATCAATTCTACGTTGTCTTCGCTATTCTATATCCCGCGTTGTTTATCACCGAGACAATCCTCATGTATGCCTACCTCTATACGTGGGATATTTGGAAAGGGGAGAAGAAGGGGCGACACATTGCATTGGGTGTGCTTTTGAACCTGGTGTGTTTGCTGATTCTATTCGTGATCAACGGGCCCACGTCGTTTATGAACACACCGCCGAAGGCCGAAGGTATTTCACCGCAAGACTTTCTTGCCACGGCAACCTTGTGGGACAAGATTGCGAACCAAAGTTGGTTCCCTCTGAGCCTGCATCGAATCGATGGCAATGTCGCGTTCGGGGGCTTTATCGCCGGCATGATCGCCGCCTACCTGTATATGGCAGCCAAGACCAAGGAAGAGCGCGCCTATTACGATTGGATGGGGTTCGTCGCCATCTGGATCGCGGTTGGAGGCTCGCTGTTGCAGCCGTTCACTGGGCTGTTGCTGGCCTATGAGATGTGCGATTACGATTTCTCGTTCTGTCCCTACATGATGGCCGATCAACTCTCGATGTTCTTTGAGATGCAAGGGATAATGATCGGGCTGCTCTTTTTGGGGATCAACTATTATAGCTGGCTGAGCGTGAAGCGTATTGAGGGGGCTGATAACGTTCGGATTACTGTCTTGGCTCCCATCGTCTTGATCGTCTTGCTCCCTGTTACGATGTGGGTCATGAATAGCTGGTGGATTCCGGATCCGATGTCCTTAGCGTTCCTCCTCCCATTGACGCTCTCTCCGTTCCTTCTTGGTCGGTTTGTCCCGGTGACGGTTTCTGCGAGAACGGTGATTAAGATCGGGTTTATCATCATGCTTATCAGTGATGCGGTTTGGCTCACGCCCGCTGGTTTTGTGGCAACTGGGACTGATATGCCTGATGAGATGAAGTTGCCGGAAGGGTGGGATTACTTGTCGTCGATGCCGGCAAAGCTTTCGGCCATCTTCACGCTGGTCTTTGTTACGATCGTCAACTTTGTCCTGTACAACCGTGCGATTAAGCAGGGAACGATTCTCTGGGGGAAAATCGATTTTGCAGCCCAATTTGTGCTGATCTTCCTAGCGTTCACGTCCACCTGGATCATGGGGTTGATGGGGGCGGTGCGCTCGCTCTTAAAGAAGTACTTCCATACCTACAGCCTAGTGTCGGATCTCAGTGCGGAGTCATTTACTCCTACGCTCTCCTACTCCGCTGGATGGATTACCGCGATCACGGTATTTTTCCTCGCCGTTGTGACGGTGGCGGCACTTATTGCTATTCGGCCGTCCGTGGCGAAGGTCAAGGAGCCTGAAGGGAGCCCGATTCCAGTTCCGGTCAAGTAATCACACTGTGGAGTGTCTAGCGAGGCAGCGAGAAATCACATGTGGAATTTATTCAAAAAACTAGCGGTCGGGTTTGTGATAGGTGGCGGGCTGGTCGCCATTGCCAATTCGCAGGAAGTTCCGTTTAGCTTCCAGCTCCTGTTCTTCATTGTCTCGCTCATCGGGGCCATGATGTTTGCGCTCCTTGACGCACAGACGTTGAACACCATGAGCGGCGGGAAGTCCTTCCTTGTCGTGACAGTCTTCTGGGTCTTTTTAATCACCGTATGTGTTGCCGGAGCATCGTTCCTGCCGCAGTTTGAACCTGATGATGAAAAGGCCAAGATCGGCAAACTCCTCGAGAAGGAGCGCAAGCAGTCGGCACAAGGGAAGACCGAAGAGTTGATTGCTCGCGCCAAGGCTCTTGATCAACAAGTGAAAGCGCTGGAAGATCGCCTCAAGGGGATCGGTGGGGGGCAAGCCGTGGCAACGACACAGGCTCCGACCGCCGGAGAAAAACCTGCTGCTGCAGGTGGTGGTGGAGCTTCCGGTGACATCATGAAAGTTGGTGAAGAGCAGTGGCAATTACAGGAGTGCTACAACTGCCATAAGCTGAGAGGGGAGGGAGGCAAGAAGCGAGGTCCCGAGTTAGATAACATCGGCACCTTGTTGACTGTCGAAGAGATTCAACAAAAAATTGCCGACCCAAAGAGTATGATGGCCGAAGGTTATGACAAGGAATTTCAAAAGGGTATTATGCCCGACAAGTTCAAGGACCTCATGGATCCGAAAGAGCTTCTCGCGCTCGCGACATGGTTAGGGTCCTTCAAGAACACTGCAGTCAATACTCCCAAGCCCATCAAGAAAAAGTAATGCTGCAACCTAAACTGAAATCTAAGGTCCGGTGTACGGATCACGACATTGGGGAAGTCACCCGGGTGGTGCTCGATCCCCTTTCCCATGAAATCAGCCATATCGTTGTCTCCATGAACGGTAGTGGGGAGCGGCAGGTCACGATGGGGCAGGTATTGGACGTCACGGAAGACGTGGTTCAACTCCGGGCTCCTTCTTCTGATATTTTGGCGTTGCCTCCCTTCAAGCGCGAAGACTACGTCACGACGCACGAAGTAGAGATTTCCCACTTGGAAGACAATATTCATGTCACGCCTGGCGAGGTTTTAGTTCCTCTGCCTGATCTGGAGAAGAGCGTCAAGCGTCGTGCATTCTTCATGAATTTTACCCATGTTATCGGGTTTTTAATCGGTCTTCCTTTCGCCTACCCCATTCTCCGGTTTTTGATGAAACCGATGTATGCGGATTTTGACAATGCCTGGCTGAAAGTCGGGAACATTAGCAAGATCAAGCAGGAGGATGTTGGGACCCAGTTTAAATACAAGAAGACGGTCAAGGAAGTGTACATGCCCGAGTATGAGGTCGAAAAGAACGTCTGGATCCTTAAAACGACGCCCGATCTGCTAGAGAAGGTGTATGACGGGAAGGATGTCGAGTTTCACGATGCCAAAGGGAAAGCGATCTGGACAAATAAAAAGGATGTTCCCTATATTGCATTCTCCGGTAAGTGCCCCCATCTTGGCTGTGGCTTCAAGTGGCGCCAGCATAAGACGCTCGGGCAAGTCTTTCTCTGCCCTTGTCATTTGAGTATCTATGATGCGGGAGGGAAAGTCCTCGATGGACCGGCTCCTCGGGGTTTGGACGCCTTGCCCCTGAAAGTTTCAGCATCCGGTGAGGTTGAGATCATTGATATGGAATTCAAGGCCGGTACCAAGTCTCAAATTAGGATTGTGTGAGCTCTTAGCATAATGGATATGAAGCACTCATCTCCTGCGGCGATCCCTGATCATCAGCCAAGTACCACGGAAAAGGTTCTTGCCTTCCTTGATGAGCGGCTTGGGCTCAAGGAAATGCAGGCGAAGATGCTCAATGAGCCGATTCCTGGAGGCTCTCGCTGGGCGTATGTATTCGGCTCGATCTTGCTGTTCATCTTCGCGATGCAAGCGGTTACCGGCACTCTGCTCATGTTCTACTATGTGCCGACCGCAGACCATGCCTACGATAGTACGCAGTACATTATCCATGACGTGGATTACGGCTGGTTCTTGCTCAGCTACCATTTCTGGGGTTCTAGTGCGATGGTGGTCTGCGTGTTTGCACATATGTCCCAAGTCTTTCTGTGGGGGGCATACAAAAAGCCACGGGAGCTTCTCTGGCTGGTCGGACTCGCCCTCTTTGGAATCGTCATTACATTCGGCTTTACCGGTTACCTCCTTCCTTGGGACCAACGTGCGTTCTGGGCGACGCTCGTAGGCGTCGAAATTCTGGATAAGACTCCGATCATCGGTGATTTTATCGCGAGATTTTTGAAGGGCGGTGCAAGCCCTGGGCAAATGACGTTGAGCCGTTTTTTTGTTCTCCATGTGATGATCCTGCCGGCAGCATTGATGGCATTGGCAGGGCTGCACATCTTCCTGTTTCGTGTGGCTGCACCAGCAGGACCGTTCAGCGGTACGACGGAAGAGATCAAAGCGAAAACCGACTATTTTTTCCCCCGTCAAATCTGGAAAGACATCGTCGGGATGGCGTTTGTCTTTGTCGGCATCTGTGCCTTGGCGCTCTGGGAGCCGGTTGTGTTGCTTGACAAGGCTACTCCAGATCCTGGGGAGTACCATCCTGAGCCTGAATGGTATTTTCTCTTCTATTTTCAGCTACTGCGACTGAAGCTCTTCGCTGGCCAGTTTGGGCAATTTATCGGTGCCGTTGCGCTACCCGTTATATTTATGGGGTTAATGGTTGCCTTGCCGTTTTTCGATAAGGACCCTGAGCGGAATATTTTCAAGCGGCCGATTGCGCTCATCATCTGGATTGCAATCATGGTCGTCATTGCCCTCTTTACCGTTGCGGCCGTTATTAATCGAGAGTTCCTGGACTAGCAACAATTCATACGAACTGACGCCCATGGCTGACGAACGCGATTCAATGTCTCCGACGAAGATAGGGTTTGGCATTCTCTGGTCAGCCTGTTGGACTGGGATACCCATCAAGGCTGTGTTTGCAGTAATGGCCATGACGATGGGACTAGTCCATTTCGAGGGAAGGTTTGGGCTTGCGTTCCTGATGCTGCTCGCCAGCCCGGTGACGGTCTTCTCAGCACCGGTGATCATGGCGATTTACGACACGCATTTTGGTGAGGGAATAGGTCTCCCGCTCATTTTTGGAGCCTCGATTCCCGTGGATATCTGGGCGCTAGGTCTCGTAGGCCGAACGTTCTTTCTGGAGCGTCTCAAGAAAGAGCCGCCTCACGATGGGCTTGGGTTTGCGATCTGGTGGAGGACTGCGCTCATTGGCATCGTGATCATGCCAATTCTTTGGGGGATTGTCAGTAAAGTCACGGACACCGCCATCAGCGCCTCGCATTCACTGGCTGATATGGAAGCCTTGCGGCACATCTTTAATACCGGATTACCGGTTGCCGAGCGAATTGGTCTCGAGCTGACGGTGTGGGGATCAATTTCGGTTGGCGTGCTCATGGTGCTGTCGGTAATCGGCGTCTCCGTCCTAGGGCAAGTCATTCGGCGAATGGCTGAAAACTCGCGTCCGGCTCCGGAAAACTATCAAGGGCTCGTCACGCGTTGGGATCTGATGCGTGTGCCGAATGACCAAGGGCTGTTGTTGGCCGTCTTGACCGGAGCTGGTGTGGTTCTCTCATTGGTCTTCTGGACGCTGCTTCCTGTGACGACTCCCCATCCCCATGAGTGTTGCCAGAAGCCGGAGGTTCAAGCGGAGCCACAGTACAAACCAGCCGACGCATTGAACCAGAACACCAAACGGCTGGCCGCGTTGACTGCCCAAGTTGAGGCAATGGAAAAACAGAAGTCTGATGCCAAGGGCCCAAAGGATAAGGGCAAGGGGAAGACAGCAGGGGCAGCCCCCTCTGGTTCACCAGCCAATTCGAAACCGTAACTTGCGAGGTGATGTGGTGAGTGCCATACAGGAGGTCGAAACGATTCAACGGGCTCTCCGGGCCATCGGTGGTCAAGGGCGATGGCTTGTTGGTCTCTTGTTGACGGTAGGCTGGTTCCTCCTTCCTTCACTTGGCCTCGCAGCTGAGGGAACTACAGCGGGACCGACTGAATATCGGGACATTCCGTACATCGGTAGTCGGAACCTTGTCTGGATCGTGGCGCAGCTCCACCTCTTGCTGGCGGGATTCGTCTTGGGTGTTCCTATTTTTGCATGGCTCTGTGAAGTCATTGCATGGAGAGGCGGGGAAAAGCGTTACGATAAATTGGCCAAGGAGTTTACCAAGCTGTTGACGTCAGCCTATGCGACAACCGCGCTGTTCGGGGGAATTCTTCTATTCCTCCTGGTCGCATTCTATCCCAAGCTCATGAATTACCTGACGGACGTGTTTTTCCCATCGTTCCTTCTGTACTGCCTGCTCTTTCTCCTTGAAACCGCAACCCTGTATCTCTATTGGTACGGGTGGGATGCGATGCAATACGGCAAGAAGAAAACCTTGCACGTGTTCCTTGGGTTCCTGCTGAACTTCTTCGCCCTATTCATCATGATCGTGCCGAATGCCTGGGCTACGTTTCAGTCGAGTCCGGTCGTCATTGCTGATGGGACGGCATTTGAGCGTGCCTGGGCCGCAACGTGGAATCCAACCTGGTGGCCGATCAATATTCACCGGTTAATCGCCAACGTCGTATTAGGTGGTTATATCTGCGGGGCCTATGCGGGTGTTCGCTATCTTTCCGTGAAGAGCCCGGAGGATCGAGAGCATTACGATTGGATGGGGTATGTCGGGAACTTTATCGGAGTGTTTGGGCTCCTGGCGCTGCCGTTTGCCGGGTACTGGCTGATGCGTGAAATCTACCAGTATAACCAGCAGATGGGTATCACGCTGATGGGCGGATTCCTCTCCTGGCTCTTTATCATCCAAGCCATGTTGATCGGGGTGCTCTTTCTTGGTTCGAATTACTACTTCTGGCTGGGAATTACCCATCGCATTCCGGGGTCGGAGGCTAAGTACCGGCGGGCAATGCTGATGATGCTCGTCAGTTTGCTGCTCTGTCTCGCCGTCTGGATGACGCCGCACTCACTCGTCGCGAGTATCGAGGAAGCTCAAAAAATGGGGGGGGCGCACCATCCTCTGCTCGGGGTTCTGGGCGTGATGTCGGCCAAGATGACTGTCTCCAACCTCATGATTCTGATTACCTTCATGAGCTTCGTCATGTATTGGCGTGCAGGAAAACAAGATACCGCAGGGTGGGCGAAGCTTGGGAAGGCGGTGATGGGCGCGATCTTGGTTCTGGCAAGCATTACGGTCATTGTTCTTGGGATCTGGGGCTACTTCGTTCCGGCCATCGTCCGTATCAATTATTTCTCAACGTCCCAGGTGGCCATCGTCGGCTTTGTGATTCTGACGATCACGCCATTAACGGCGCTGTTGCTCAAAAGTTCGAAGACGACGACGGAGATGGTGTGGGGCAGTATGCCCCCTCGCGCTGGGTATGCGCTGGTGCTCAACGCCGTCATGGTCATTCTGCTCATGACGTTGATGGGGTATGCACGGTCATCGTCACGGGTCCATTGGCATGTGTACGGAGTTATGCGTGACACGTCACCTTATGCCTATTCACCGGCACTCGGAAGCGCGTCCTTGATTATGGCCTTCTGTACATTTTTCTTTTGTATTCTCGTGGCGTTTATCTTCTGGGTTGCAACCATGGGTGACAAATACAAAACGGCTGCCGGAGCAGGAAAGGGAGAACTTCCGCACGGCATTCCGGCGATGGCTGGAGGGGCTCCAGATGATCGGCCACAAGGATTAGGTAGAGAGAAGGAGTTTTGAGTTCTACGTTGTCAGTGTTGAGTGAGAACCGTACGACTCAGCACGACGCACTCAGTACTTTAAATTAGAGGGCATATGAGCGAAGTCGCGCAACTACAGCTGATTGCACTGTCGATCGTAGGAGTCGGGATTCTGATCCTCCTGTTCATCAAGGCGGTGTTTGTTCGGGTCACGGGATTTGTCTTCATCGTGCTGGGGTTGTTCTCGCTCATGTCATTGGCGGTGCCTCAGCTGGCTTCTCTCCCTCCCGCTGAAGAAAAAATAGATCTCACCAGCATTAAGACACCAACAGACATTGCTGCTATTGGACAAACGGTGTTCTTTAGCAAAGGCCAATGTGCGCTGTGTCATTCAATTGGGCCAAGCGAGTCAGCCCGTTGTCCTGATTTGAAGGGGATTGGCGCCAAGTTGAGTAAGGATTTTCTCTATGAAAGTCTGACGGATCCACAGGCGTTTGTTTACCAGGACTACCGACATGGTGGGGCACCGAAGGAGTATCCAGCAACCATGCCTGCTATCAATAAGGACCCAATCGGGCTCTCGAAGAATGAAATCTTGGCGATCATCGCGTTTTTGCAGCAAATGAGCGGCGAGCCGATTTCCGTCAATATATCTGAGCTCGAAATTCCGGGTAAGACGCCGGCTGTGCCCGTAAAAGCAGCGTCAGCAGCACTTGCGGCCAACGCACACACCAACTAGGAGGAATGTATGGGGGCGTTAGGGAAACCAATCATTCTCATGGTAGCCATGTATGTGTTTTTGAAGTTTGTATTGCCGAACATACCTGGCTCTGCACCCCTTCCCTCCAGCTTGATATTCCTCTATCTCTTGTTGACGGCCTCTGGCATCGTCATCTTTGAAACATTGAGCGGAGAATCAAAAGATGCGTTTTGGGGACCCATCCAACGGTTTCTCACCGGAGAGAATATTAGAGGTCTACAAGCCCTTCGCTATGGCGTGTTGATTCTATTTCCGATTCTGGTAGGGTGGCAGACGTATGGGAGTACTGCCGTGAGCGATCTTCCTCCGACCGAAAGCCGAACGATTCATCCGGCACCGCCGGGAGAATATACCGGTCTGTCAAACCCTGTCCCCAAGACTCCTGAAAATATCATGCAGGGGAAGGGGTTTTATGCGGCCTATTGCTCACCCTGTCATGGTGGAAACTTCGATGGGAAGGGACCCGCTGCAAGGGGATTTATCCCGGCACCGGCCAACTTCGCCGATCCCACGACGATTGCCATGTTGCAAGAGAGCTATCTGTTCTGGCGAATTAAAAAAGGTGGTGTCGGGCTCCCGATCGAAGGTGCGCCATGGAAGTCTGCGATGCCTCGCTGGGAAGTTGAGTTACCCGATGAATGGATTTGGAAGATTATCATGGGGGAGTACGACGGAGCCCATCAGTCCCCACGAACCTGGGAATAACGGGAACAACCTGGCGTGGATGGATATAGATGTGTAGGGAGAATGAGGGCAGCATGAAACCGGCGAATCAGATGAGAGGGCGGGTTCTGTGTGGTGGGATAGGCGTGCTCATGGCCATGATAGTTGGGGGGGCAACCCTCAGCTTTGCTCAAGAGAGTGTCTCAGTTCGAGCCACGCTGATGACCGGGGGAGTCCCCATAGACGATCCAACTGCAGCAGCCTGGAGTAGTGCGCCACCTGCTACGTTTCCAATGTCGCCACAAGTACATTGGCAGAATCGTATCCAGGAAGCGACCGTAAAGGACGTCATCGTGCGTGCCCTCCATGATGGGAAACAAGTTGCGGTGCTTGTTGAATATAGTGACCCGACCCAAGATCCGGACGATGCTGCCGCGCTCGAGTTTATGGTGGGCGATAAGAAAGCGCACTTTGCGCACGGCCAACCGATGCTACAGGTTGAAGGTGGGCCGGTGAATATTTGGTTCTGGAAGAATAAGGCCGGTAAGGCCGTTGATATGAGTGCGAAAGGCTTCGGAACATTGAAGCCGCAAGAACACCAGGACGTGAAAGCGAAGGGCGTCTATTCGAATGGGACGTGGAAAGTCGTGTTTGCCCGAGACCTGTCGAATGGGCATGTTGAAGACGATGTTCAAATTACACCGGGGCAATTCATTAGCATCGCGTTTGCCGTGTGGGATGGTCGAAAAGATGGAGCGGGAGATCTGGTGGAGAAGGGGTCGCAAAAGGCCGTCTCATCTTGGTGGTATTTTCGCGCCGATGCCCCGCCGGACTATTCCGGCTACATGTATGCGGCAATCGCTGCCGCATTGGCCTTGGGGTTTCAGTTTGTCCTGATTAGAAAACTCAAGAAAGGGCAGTGAGCATGAAGGCGGCACGGCTGAGTGTCATTGGATTAGCGGTAGGAATGATCGGGGGCGCGGCTTTGCTCGCCGGGGGGTGCGCGAACGAGCAAGAGAAGCGAGGGCACGATCTGTATACCCACTACTGCAGCGATTGCCATGGTGAAAGCGGCAAGCAAAACGAAGGCTTCAATTGGTCGTCCATGCCAGATCCGAAGCCAAAGGATCTCTCCAACAAGGGAGAGATGAGCACCTTCAAGGACGAGGAACTTTTTGCAACGATCTCACGGGATATGTTGGATACCAGCGAAGAAGGCGGAGATCCAATCGGTGATGATGATTTTGCCGTCCCAACGATGCCAACATTTAAGTACACGCTCTCCGAGGATGAAGTTTGGGCAATCGTCGGGCATGTCCGCACATTGCATGGGATGAAGATGGAGTTTAATGTCGCTGGCCGAAAGACAGCACTTGAAGAGGGGTTGAAGGCCGTTCAGGCGAAGTTTGACCAAGCCAAGCAGGCCTATGAGGCGGCAGAGAAGAAAGCCAGCGATGAGGCGGAGCGGAAGAGTGAACAGTTAAAGAAAGATGTCGACGTCGATGAATCTGCCTACGCAGCCGAACAGGCTGCCATGGGACAAGCCAAAAAAGAGTTGGATGTGGCCCAAGTTGCACTGAATAATTTTTCGACCAGACCAGGGAAAGGCGTCAGTATTCCTCGCCCCGATCTGACCACCAAGCCTGCAGATCTTGCCAAGGCCGTCGATCGCGGGAAGAGACTGTATGAGAACAAGTACGGGTGCAATGGGTGCCACAGCCTTGAGGGAGAGGGTGGCAAGATTGGGCCGACTTTAGATCGGGCAGGGTTTCGCCTTAACGCAACCTGGATCTATCGTTGGTTGAAGAACCCGCAGGCCATGGATTCCCATACGCGTATGCCAGCATTGGGTCTCAACGACGCAGATGCAAAGGCGGTGACACTGTATGTGTCCACGCTCAAAGCTCCCAAAGCGGAACCTGTCGTTGTGAAACCAGTCGAGAAACCGTAATAGATTGACACTCAGCCTGAGCAACACGACTGAGGTGCCCTACCGATCATGAGCCGAAGAAGGGAAACGGGCTCACGTTCGAGTCGATCATCCGCTTAGGTTGCTCTACATGATGCGTACAGTCTTCTGTTAGACTGTAACGCCTGCCAACAATCCAAGAAGAATCGCGACGCCAGCCCAGACATGGGCGCGGAACATAGCGAAGGCCTGGGGAGGAGAGACCGGTTGTTGCAGGTGTTTCACCTGATTCATGAAAAACAGTCCCACGCCCAGCAGCATACAATAGAACGACCAGTGCAGCTGGTTGAGCCAGCCCGCGGTGGACAAAAAAACCAGCATGGTCGCGAGAGAGAACCCCACACCTCGGTGGAGATTTAAGCCAAGGTAGAGTGCAGCTGATTTGACTCCGACTCTCCGGTCATCCTCTACGTCCTGCACGGCATAGATTGTGTCATAGCCTATGGCCCATGCAGCGGTTGCGGCAAAGAGGAGCCATGCAGAGAGGTCCAGGTGCTCTCGTACAGCGGCCCACGCCATGATCGTTCCCCAGCCAAAGGCAATTCCAAGCATAGCCTGAGGGATGTGGATCCATCGTTTGGAAAAAGGATAGAGCGCCGCTAAACCAACGGCCACAGGGGAGAGCCAGGCAACCAGTGGGGGGAGAGCGAGTAGTAGGCCAGCTGCTACTACTAATAATAGACCAAGCAAGGTATATGCTTGACGGCGAGATAACTCTCCGGATGCCAAGGGCCGAGTCTTGGTGCGGGTGACCTGCCGATCAAAGGCCTGATCGGCTAAGTCATTCATAATGACGCCGGCGCTTCGCATCACGAACGCGCCTCCGATAAAAATCACCAGCACCTTCATGGGTGGAATCCCTTGCGCTGCGAGGACCAATGCCCACATGGTGGGTAAGAGCAACAGATACGTGCCAGTCTGGTTCGGTAAGCGGATCAATCTGGCAAGCGCAGACCAAGGAACGGCAGAAGACGCCGCTGATGAGGACGCTGCTGGAGCAGACATGCTGCGACCTTAGCCCAGTGGAAATTGGCTGTCAACGGGCCTTAACCGGTTGTGACACCACGGCGAATTCGGTATAACCACTCTGTGAAGAATCTCCGGTTCCCTCAAAACCATTGGTTGAAGGCGAGTTGCGGTCTCGTCCGTTGCTGTGGTGTTGTGGTGAGCATCCTGATCGTGGCTGGCTGCTCCCTATTCACCCAGGCACCAGCACCCAGTAACCCACAAGTGATTCCTCTGTCACCGGTCGTCTGGTTTTCGCCAAGCGTGACGGCTGCCGAAGTGTCTTATGATACCCCCTGTGGTGCTAGGAAGACGGTGGCATTTGCGGATGTACTGGTTACTTCCATCCCCAAAAAATTGAACGGCGCGTTCAACCATGTGATCACGCAGGGACAGGTGGAGGAGCCACTTGCTTCCGATGGGGCAGTCGAAGTCGGTGTTGGCAGTCGACGAGTTCAACTTGCCATTCCACCCCAAGGCTATGGGAGCTACCCAGCCACGGCGACAGTCGGAATGGAAATGGTTTTTTTGGCCCGCGATGGAACTGTGCTCTTCAGTAAGAAATTGGAAGGGGTTGGACGAGGGACGGTGACGATTGCCGAGCATTCTTGTGTCGTTGAGGGACTGGACGGCATTCTGCAGGAAGCGATCGATTCGGTAGCCGATAGTCTGACAAAGCAGATGGCGCTCTCGTCCCAGATACAAGAGTATGCTGCGACGAAAGACACGTGGAAACCAATTACTAGCCAGTCCAAACCTGAAACGAGAGCTTTAACTGCCGGTGACGCAGCGATTCCTTCTCCCCCCACGGCATCAGAAATGGGTCAGCTGGGCCAGGCGACTCCTCCTGAAGCTGTACAGCTCGCCCAACTGAGTTTTCGAGCGATTATTCGAGATGAAAGCCGAGACCAGTTCTTGGATCCTGACGAGTCCATTACGGTCGAAGCCGAGATCAAGAATGAAGGGGCTGTGGAGGCTAAGGACGTTGTCCTCGTGGTTGAGGGAAAGGACGAATTGGCCTCGGTATTTCCGGGGGAGATAGCTGTAGGGACGCTCCAGCCTGGAGAAATCAGGCGCACTAGGCTCACGAAACAGGTTACAGCAACCGATGCCACCATTTACGGAGAACTTTCGCTGAGTCTCCGGTCCGCGAGCCCGATGGGTCTTGTGTCGCCTCCCAAGAACTTTGCGTTCAGGGCAAAGCCAAAGCAGACCGATGGTGAGAGGGGTCCCGCTGTTGATCAGCTGCCGAGCACACTTTCGGCGTTTAAGGAGCCGAAGGCCGTGATCATTTCGATCGGTATCGGACGCTTTCGTGATGAGCAGGTGCCGGTGGTTAACCATGCCAGCCACGATGCGGCAGTGATGGCGGAATACTTTCACACGATTGGGAACGTGCCACGCGAGCGGATGCGAGTACTGCTTGATCGCCAAGCCTCGCTGGGGGAATTGGAAGAGACGTTTGAAGGATGGTTACGCAAACGGGCGGATGCGGCCACCGATCTCTATGTGTTTTTTTCTGGGCGTGCCATCGTCGATGGTGGGACGGGGGCGGTGTCTCTGATGGCGCATGATGGAGCGCCATCAGGGCCAAGTGGACTTTATCCAGTCCGCCGGATGCAGGAAGCTATCCAACGACTTCCGATTCATCGGGTGGTGCTCTTCTTCGATGTCTCGTTGGACCCAGTTCCCGGTGCTGATCTTGCCGTTATTCCCCCACCGGATTGGGAGTCGGGGTTCAGTGAGACAAGGAAGGATGTGGAGATGTGGATGGTGGGCAACAGGAAGTTGCAGGAAGCCCAGGCGTACGGCCAAGGCAAGCATGGCTTGTTTACCTACTATCTCTTGAAGGGCCTGCAGGGCGTAGCCGATCTGAATCGAGATAATACCGTCACAGCAGGGGAACTCTGTATGTATGCGCGTAGTCAGGTCATTGGTGTCACGCGTGAACAATTGAGAACGAAACAAGAGCCTCTCTGCTTGCCACAAGTCGGTCGTGGAGGAATGGCTCGGATCTATCCTGTGGCTAGGGGAAATAATCCAAAACCCTCCTCAATCCCGACGGCGCCGGAGTCTTCAGCAAGGGACTCCATTTCTCCTCAAAACCTTATCCAGGTTGGGCCATGATGGACTATGTTGGCGCGGCAGACTGTAATTGACAGTCATGCCGGTGGTCGTTATCATGCCTGAGTTATATCCTATCAAGTCATCCTCCCATCTCACCAAGGTGCCGGCGTAGCTCAGTTGGTAGAGCAGCGGTTTCGTAAACCGCAGGTCGCCCGTTCAATCCGGGTCGCCGGCTCCATACTCTTCCATGAAATTTCATGGCAGTTGCAGAACTCCTCCGATCTGGGGATTCTGTGCAGAAGCCCCTTCTGCTACCACGAGCTACCGCCTTCTCCGAGTGAGCCGGTATCGCGTTGAGGCGATCCAATGCTCCAGGTGCTTTTTTCTTCAACCATCTCCCACAGGTGCTCACCGTTAATTCAATCATCGCGTGTCCCAATTGCTCATGAACGTAAGGGGCTGGGATACCCTCGGAAAGCAAAACCGAGGCGTAGGTGTACCTGAGACAATGGGGTGTGAAGTGGAGCGGAAGCTTGGCTTGCTTCAGCACGCTGGTCATCGCGCGACGCACATTGGCAGGATCCAATGGAGTCCCGCTTTTCGTCACAAACAGCCAGGGCGTCTGATCCGTCCAGCCGTATTTCAGCCGATCTTGTTTCAGGGTCATGAGATGGCGAGCGAGTACCGCCGTGAGGGCCTGTGAAAGATCCACGGTTCGACCATGGCCGCTCTTCGGAGTCTCAAGGGTTCCGTCTTCTGAGAAGGCACGGGCAATGCATTTATATAAGACGCGGATATGAAGGCAGGTCTTGTCCTAGGGTTGTTGCTAGCTGCACGACATACACAAGAACTGCTTGAATAGGGTAAGACACTGCCAAAGTCCCGAGCTACATATCTGATGGCAGAGATGAATGAGCATGAATGCCGACCTGACAGACCACACGAAGTAAGGGCAAGATCTGGGCCTCATGATGGGGTGAAACACCAAATGAGCACCAACAACACGGGGTTGTTGGAAACGATGTGAAAAGAATAATCAGGCCACCCAGCACTATGAACCGTGAAGGAGTCATGCATGCCAATGATCGGACAAGAAATTCCGGAAGGAATCTGTCAAATCTTTCATCAAGATGACATTAGGCAGAGTGAATTGAAGAGTTACTCTGTGAAGTCGCTGAGTATGATGTTTTAGCCTGGCGACTTCACATTCATATGTCCAACGGAATTACAAAGATGGGAATACTCTATCCAGAGTTTCAGAAACTGAACGCGGAAGTGCTCGGGATCCGTGCGAATTCCGCCCACATTCATAAAGCCTGGCGAGACATGTCTCCTGCCGTCAAGGACTTGCCGTTCCCGTTGGCGGCTGATCCCGGTGGAGACGTGGCTCAGCAACTTGATGTGCGCCTGTCGCAAGAGGGAGTGGCCCTACGCGGCACCGTTGTCTTCGATCCCGACCGCAAACAGTGTGTCTGTGAAGTGCCTAACCACGCCATTGGTCGCAATATGGAAGAGTTGCTCTGCGAGCTGCAAGCGGCGTCGTTCGTAAGCGAACAGGGCGGCGTCGAAGTTTGTCCAGCGAGCTGCAGGCTGAAGAAAAGACACTGAAACCGGGTCTTGATCTGGTCGGGAAGATCTGAACGAAGGAGGACGTATGAGTCCGAGAGGTCACGGATTGTTTGCGATCTCTGTCGTCGCCCTGATCCTCGTGTCTGTGAGTTGTGTTCCGAAGGAAACGAAGAACTCCTTATCCCAGCATACTGGTGAGGCTGGCAGCACCATTCCTCGGGCTCATCCTCCGTATTATCCTAACACTGCCGGCAACATTGTAGCACCTCCAGGAAATACTGCTGGGTCTCCACCTATTATGAATGGTACAGAAAACCTGTCCGGCGGGTGGCCTACTGGGCGATAACCGTTCCTGTTGGTGTGGTGTAGTCGAATCGTGATGAGTAGTACTCACCTGATCATGTATGGAACATGGGTCTTACCCTGAGTGATGAATTCCTGAAGGGCAAAGGATCAAGTAGTTGTCCAACGCGCAGAGAGAAAGCGTTTTCGACGTTGGCGAAGAAACAGGTTGCTAGTACGTCACGCTTACCGGGAGCACAAATATTATGCTGAAGGAGCCGACCTCCATGTCAGGATTACTGATGGCTGATCGACGATACGTTGAACAGAATAAGCGCCTCGCTGATCAACCAGGTGAACCAAGAGCCACAGGCAGGACTCAGCCAGCCACCATGCCTCCGCGTCATACATGGGTATGGTTCTTAGGGCTCTTATTCATCAATTACTTCATTGTCAGGCTCTTTCTGCCCGCACATGAGGAGCTGACTACTGTGCCCTATACATTCTTTAAGAAACAAGTAGGAAGCGGCAACGTCGGCGCGATTTATGGCGAAGGCGAAACCATTAGCGGTCGCTTCATTGCCCCGGTGGCCTATCCGCCAATTGAGGGCAAGGGTGTGGAGCCATTAGACTCCGGGCAGGGCAAAGGGAATCAGCAGAGACCTCCAACCACTGGTGTCCCTACCATGACCACACACTTCACGACCATTCTGCCTGCATTTGTAGATCAGGGGCTGGAGGCATTCTTGATTAAGAACGGTGTAGAAATCAGCGCCAAGCCGATTCAGGAACAAGCCAGTCCGTTCCTTACAGTGCTTTTCAGTTTCGGGCCAGGCCTCCTCTTTATAGGTTTCTATATTTGGCTCTTTCGACGAGCGGCACAACAGGGCGGGGGATTGATGGGCGGGGGTCTGATGGGTATCGGAAAGAGCAAGGCACGTCGGTACGATCAAGAAAAACAGACGAAGGTCAGATTCGACGATGTGGCAGGCATCGACGAAGCTGAGAACGAGTTAATTGAAATCGTGGATTTCCTTAAGGATACGAGTAAGTACACCCGACTGGGCGGAACCGCCCCGAAAGGTGTGCTGCTGATTGGTGCTCCTGGCACCGGGAAGACGCTCCTTGCCAGAGCAGTGGCTGGAGAAGCTGGGGTGCCATTTTTTTCCATGAGTGCAGCAGAGTTCGTCGAAATGATCGTCGGGGTAGGGGCGGCCCGCGTGCGGGATCTGTTCAAGGAAGCGCGTGAACATGCCCCGGCGATTATTTTCATTGATGAGCTCGATGCCATTGGTCGTGCTCGGGGACAGATGGCAATCGGTGGCTCGAGCGAGCAGGAGCAGACTCTGAACCAAATCCTCACCGAGATGGACGGATTCTCGAGCCGAGAGGGCATCATCGTCCTAGCGGCGACGAACCAGCCGGACGTGTTGGATAAAGCGTTGTTACGTCCTGGTCGTTTTGATCGTCGGATTGTGGTTAATCTTCCGGATAAAGCGGGACGCGAGGCAATCCTAAAAGTCCACACCAGGAACGTGCCGCTCGCCAACGGTGCAATTCTCGGTGATCTTGCGGCTGTGACACCCGGGTTCTCCGGAGCTGATATCAGAAACCTCGTGAACGAGGCGGCCCTGTTGGCTGCTCGGCGCAGTCAAAACGAGGTCTATCAGAAAGACTTTCTCGATGCGCTGGAGAAAATCGTGCTCGGCCCCGAGCGTCCGATCCTTCTCAACCAGGCGGATCGCGAACGAATCGCCTATCATGAGGGTGGGCACGCCATATTGGGCCTCGTCGTCCCAGGCGCTGATCCGGTGAACCGGGTCACGATCGTTCCACGTGGACAGGCCCTTGGCGTCACCTATCAGCGACCTGAGAGCGATCGCTATAACTATCCCGAACCGTATCTTCGCGCACGGATCATCGGCATGTTGGGTGGACGGGCAGCGGAGGAAGTTGTGTATGGAATCAAAACCACGGGAGCTGAGAATGATATCGAGCAGGCGACCGATTTGGCGCGGCGGATGGTCACGCGATGGGGCATGAGCGACAGGCTTGGTTTGGTTCAACTGGCCCCGAAGGACAACCCGTATTTGAATGGATCACCTGGATTCATGGGGGCGAAACCGTTCAGTGAGAACACGGCTAACGCCATCGATGCCGAGGTGCTGAAGATCATTCATGACAGCCATGAGCAGGCCAAGGAACTACTTATGGCGCACCGGAAACAACTCGAGGCACTCGCCGATGCGCTGCTTTCTCGCGAAACGCTGAACGAGCTGGAGATCCTCGAGGTAACCGGACTTCCGCCGTCTCGGTCATTAGACAGTGCGATATTGTCTGCTATGCAGGCGTCCCCGACGACGATATGAAATGGGACTGATGTAGCTATTGGTGACCTTGGATTGATATCAAGATTTCAGTTGGTTCAACAAGGCGTTATGACCGGAACCAGTGACCCGTCACTCGCATTCGTTCAAGAACCAGGAAAAACTACTTTTCGGGATGCCGTTGACGCGTCGCAAGTGCCGCTTCGCTTGGTTCCAAAAGTTCTCAATACCATTGATGTGGTGCCCGCGTTTCCACCCGAAGGTTTTGCTGTGACTGACACGCGTGTGATGAAACTCCGAGACATCCAACACGTCGTACATCTGAAAGCTATCGGTGGAGACGCTGCGATCCGGGGTCATTTTCTCTTGAATGATGGAAATCAAGGTCTGGGCTTTGGCGTCCGGGATGATTACGGTATACACCTTCCCGCCTCGCGTTCATATCCAAAAGACAGGCACTTTCTCAGCTGCACCCCATCCGCGCCGTCCGTTGCGCACCCCGCCACAGCCACGGTGCAAGGACGGACAGTGGTGGTCTTTTTTCAGAGGCTCCGTCAATTAGTCACCAGTAAGCAAGAGGGTGTTGCTCTTTCAGGTGAGATCGAAGCCGATGAGCGTGACTAACTCTGCGGAAGCTCATACCGTAGTGCCCGCGACGAAATGTTACAGCCTGCGCTGCTGGATTCGGACGGGCAGCCGACTCTTTCTGGGGAAGAGCATGTGTTAAGCGTAGTCCCTTCTGGAGTGTCCCTTCTGGAGTTGCTTAGCCACGTCAGCCCCTATAAAATTGGAGAGGGTAACGTCCAGCTGAAGATCTGACGTTGGTAGACCGCTTGAATGGAATAGCTGTGTGTGGTCATGAAACAGCCGGTTCATGGGGTGCCGGCAAAAAGTCTTGTGATGTGCTTGTTGACTGGTTTCCTACGACAAAGGAAATGCAGTTTGGAGCAACTATCACCATAGGATGTGTGGTCGGCTTTCTTGTGGTTGCGGTACTCTGTCTTCTCGGACTTGTCGTTGGAGGGGGCAAGGTGGGATAACTGTGATTCCTGGGTAGTGGAGAATGGCGCTCGCCAGCCGGTGGGGTGTCGTCGCACTCGCGTCGCTCCGAGCCCCGTGGTCTGATGCACTGTCTGTATAGAGGGAGCCGAGCCATATGCATCTATCTCAATTGTCATCTTCGAGTGCAGCCCGGACACCGCTACTCACCCGCTACAGGTATGGCTATGACATCCGTACGGGGCCACGTCGAAAAAATAGTACTGTGTACTGATTGTGAAGAGATCCTGTCAATAGGTGTGTAAATGGAATCAGGCGGCGGTCCTCTCGGC